>NZ_ANIK01000011.1 GCF_000347175.1 Leptospira alstonii serovar Sichuan str. 79601 | reverse complement strand
TGATAAGCAAAAGGAAGCTTTCAATTCTCTTAAACTAAATCTGTATAAAGTCGGGAAAGGATGGCAGATAAAAGAAGCCTTTCGTTATTTTTGGTCTTACAGCTATAAAGGTAATGCGGAAAAGTTTTTCAAACGTTGGTATTTTTGGGCTACTCATTCTAAACTTAAACCTATTATTAAAGTCGCTAAGATGCTTTATAAAAACATTAAATATATCCTTACCTACTTCGCTCATCGAATCACAAACGCTGGTTCGGAAAGTATTAATTCAAGTATTCAGAAAATTAAATCGAATGCAAGAGGCTTCAGAAATTTCGATTTCTTCCGCGTCGCTATTCTCTTTCATTTAGGCGGTTTGGACGTTTACCCATGATTTTTCCTGAAGGGCCACTTTTGTGTGGTGGTTGAGATTGCGGACTCAGAAAATCCGGTGAAGTTTGAAGTGGGAAAGACGGAAATCGATCGGATGAATATATCGACGGATTTTTCAAATTAAAATTCGAAATCCTAAAAGTCGACGTCGACTTCTTTCGATTGATTTAATCTCAAACCGATCTATTGTCTCAAAGCCCGCTCCGATCCGGAAACAAAACCTCGTTTAGATCGTACACGTTTTACTGACACCGGCGACGTTCGTCGACATTTGATAGTCCTTCCATTCGGATCTGCCGTAGTCTCCCCCGTTCGTTCCGAAACATTCAAAGGAATATCAGATTTTAATTCGGTTTATACTAGCCATAGCTCCCGAGGCAAATATATAAAGGACGTTAAAGAGTAGCATAATGAAAGGAAACTCCAGCCCTTCTATCCCTGCTATGTCGTAAAAAAAACGACTGGATTGATCTTGTATCCCGCCACATTCTCATGAATTATGAATTCATAATATGCATAGTGATCGTTTGACAATTGTTGCGTGGAATAACTCACATAATAGATTCGGTCTCCGCGATCATTTGTGAATTCAAATATATCCGACTTATAGAAAGGACAGGGAGCATATCCCTTTTCGGAGCGTTCAAATGTATAATTTTTTTCGATGAAATCATGGATTGCCATGCCCTTGGAGGCATTCAGACGGAACGAAGTTTTTTTTAGCGCTTCTCGCCAAGGCGTTTCATTCGGATAGAATCGAATATCGTCCAAATAGTAGTCGATTCTTGTCTGTGGGTCATCGTAATAATTTCGAGTCGAGGTATGTTGGCTTCGATCACGATTTCGCGGTTCAAGATTACAAGGTCGGAGATAAGACGATTCAAAATGCAATGCGGATTGCAATTGACGAACTTCTTGGATCGAATTCGGTATTGACGGACGTGAAAGGTAATATCCCCAATGGGATTGATTCCATAACAAGACAACGAAGCCGAATGATGATATGGCAATGAATTATCCGGAATCTCCCTTTTGAACCTTGAGAGTTTTTCCCAAAACCGTTCAATGTGAGAACTTTACATATTCGATGTTAGGGACGAGTGGATAGGAATTAAGAACGGTTGTATGTTATGTATGTAAAGTCCTAGTGGTAAACCCTCGCCACTTGAAACGTGGGAACTCCCGCGTTTTGGCAAAACTAAAGTGTATCCGCTTTTATTGGCGCTCGAAGAAACTCGGGCATCTCACTGGATCGTTCGATGGCTTTTAGGACAAGCTCTTACTTCCAAAATTTGAAAAATTTAACGAAGTGTTGGGGCGGTTGATCTTCGTACCGAACATACTTTGAAAATATTCATTAGAATTTAATACTTATCTAAAATACTATTCATATTACTTATTGAATGTCTCTGGCGGATGGAAGTATGATTTCTTTTCGAAACCGTATTCAAATCAAAATTCCGAAATGTTTTGAATTTGTCTTCGTGCCGAAACTGATTTCAAAGGATAGACAAGCGTAATGGAAAATTCGAGTTTTGGAGTGGATTTTAAAATTCTACATTACCGTTTAAAGAGCGCGGTTCCGAATTCGTTTTTAAGAATCGGTTCTAAAATCGTATCCCATTGGAACCTCCGTCAAAACTTGACTAATTCTTCCGTCCAAGAAAAATTTGGTCCTTATGGCAACTCGGAAAAAGAATTGGCTTTTATACGGAGCAAACGGTTACACGGGGGAATTGATTGCAAGAAGGGCTGTGGAAAGGGGGCAAAAGCCGATCCTTGCGGGAAGATCCGAATCCAAGATTCGACCTCTTGCCGAAAAACTGGGTCTTCCGTTCAGAATATTTTCTTTGGAGAATCCGAAAGAAGTTCAAAATCAAATATCCGATAACTTCTTAGTCTTACATTGCGCCGGGCCTTTTATAGAAACTGCGTTTCCGATGGCGAACGCATGTATCGAAGCCGGAGTTCATTATTTGGATATCACCGGAGAAATTTCGGTCTATGAAATGCTTTATTCCTTATCCTCCAAGGCGCTTGCAAAAAAGGTAATGCTTCTTCCGGGAGTGGGATTTGATATCGTTCCGACGGATTGCCTTGCGGCGATGCTCAAAGAAAAACTGCCGAAGTCTCATTTTTTGGAACTGGGATTTTCGGGTTTTACGGATATATCCAAAGGAACTCTGAAGAGCGCGCTCGTTCAGCTTCCGTACGGAAGTAAGGTAAGAAGAAACGGAAAGATAGAAACGATTCCTCAATTGAGTTTGAAAAAGATCGTGGAGATTAACGGGCGTTATGCGGAGTTTTTTTCGATTCCTTGGGGAGACGTTTTTACATCGTTTATTTCCACCGGAATTCCGAATATTACCGTATATTCTTCTTTTCCCGAGTTTCAAACTCGGATTTTGAAATTATTACAACCTACCGCCTTTTTCTTAAAAAATTCCCTGATCTTAAAGGGAATGCAGAAATTTGTGGAGCTGATCGCGAGCGGTCCCGACGAAAAAAAAAGGAAACAGGGAACGATTCTTCTTTGGGGAGAGGTTTGGACCGAAGCGAATTCGAAACGAGTTTCCATTCGGATGGGTTGCTCGGAAGTTTACGAGTTTACGATCGAATCTGCGTTAGCCGCCGTTGCAAAGGTGGAAAAAGGAAAATTCCAAGCCGGTTTTACGACTCCTTCCAAAGTATTCGGTTCTAAATTCGTATTGGAAATTCCCGGCACTAAGATTTTGTCTTAGCGCTTGTTCCGAAACCGTACATGTGAAAATTCCTACGTTTTCGATGTTAGGACCAAGGTTTTGAGTTTCCGAGAATGAGGCACCTATTTCAACGGATCGCTCGGTAATGCTCCGCTGCTCGTTGGCTGAAACGCTCTCTATGGATCGCGTTGATTTCCCAACTGCGTTGTGAGCCACTCGCGACGCTCTGCTGCTCGTTGGCTGAAACGCTCTCTCCTATGTTTCTTGTGTCAAGCCCTCCCGCTATTTTTTTTTACATAAGACCATATTGGGCTAATTTTCGATTTAATATATTTTCGGGCATAGAATT
>NZ_ANIK01000010.1 GCF_000347175.1 Leptospira alstonii serovar Sichuan str. 79601 | reverse complement strand
CTGATTAATTGGAAGAAAAAGTATCTGACGGATGACGGTCCGTTCCAAGATGAACTTCGAGCAGAGAATGAACGTTTAAGGAAAGAACTGATGGAAGTAAAGGAGGAGAGGGAGGAGAGGGAGGAGAGGGAGGAGAGGGAGGAGAGGGAGGAGAGGGAGGAGAGGGAGGAGAGGGAGGAGAGGGAGGAGAGGGAGGAGAGGGAGATCTTAAAAAAGTCCGTGGCCATCTTCTTGAAACCAAGGAAATGAAATATACATATATAAAAAAGAATCATTCCCCTGTAAAGAAGACATGCAAGATTCTGAATGTATCAAAGAGCGGTTACTATGAATGTTTGAAACGAGAAGATAGCGAGAGGGTAAAGTCCAATCAAAAGTTGGACGAAAGAATTCGGATTCTATTTGAGGAACATGAGAATCGATCCGGGTACCTGCGAATTCATCAAGACTTACGTTCGGAAGGTCTTGTTATATCTAAGAATCGAGTTTACAGAAGAATGCGTAAACTGGGTTTAAAAGCCGATCGGAAACGTTCTTTTCGTCCTGTGACCACGAACTCGAAGCACAAACTTCCTGTGGCTCCTAATCTTTTGAATCAGAACTTTCAATCATCGAATTTGAATAAGATCTGGTTATCGGATATCACGTATATTCCAATTGCTGGGAAATGGGCTTACCTATTTGCGATCAAAGATCTTTTCAAGAGAGATCATTGGTTGGGAATTAGGTTCTACATTGGAGACGGAACATCTCTTGAAGGCTTTTGAGAAAGCTCTTTCTCGCACAGGATATCCCAAAGGAGTCATATTCCATTCCGATAGGGGAGTTCAATATGCAAGCGATGACTTTAGAAAAGTATTAAATACGAATAAATTCGTCCAGAGTATGAGTCGGAAAGGTAACTGCTATGACAACGCTCCCGGAACGCGATCCATAGAGAGTCGTTCCGTTGAGTTTTCTGGAATCGTTTTTTAAAACTTTGAAAGTAGAGGAGGTTTACAGAAGGAAATTCAACACAATTAAGGAAGCACAATATTTTCTGTTTGACTATATCGAAAGATATTACAACAGAAGGAGAAGACACTCGGCTTTAGGCTATCTGAGCCCAGTCGAGTTTAGAGAAAGTATTACTGCATAGCCTTGTCCGTTTTTTCGGGGGAAGTCCAATCCGTTTGCAAATGAAAATGGGATTCCACTCACATCCGTATCGATCCGAAAATCATGACATTCTTCAGAGAGTTTTACTTAGGTTTATCCGTGATTTTTTGAGGAACTTCGAAATTGAATTCCAAAGCCGCCTCAAAACGTGAATTGATTCCGGTATCAGTTTATATTTTGCAATGACTTTAAAGCTCCAAAGGACTATTCTATTTTTATCTTCATTCGGTAAAAGGGGTTCTATAAGTGTATTCTCAAGTTGTCTCTCAAACTCGTTGTTTTTTCGTTTGTATATCGGTTTTACTCCTCTGTTACTCCTGTAAAGAAGCTGATAATAACGGATTCAATGGAACGGAACTACTCTTCCTCTTGGGATCTGTAGTGAACGAAGATATTGCAAGATGTTCTTCCGAGTTTCGCACATCCGACTTGATTTCCGGGTCTACCGGTCGTTACGGGGCGACTGGAACGGTTTTAAAGGACGGAAGAATTGCTTTTATCGGAGGGGAAGCGTTGGTCGACCCTATATCGAATCGGATGGAGCTTTTTAATCCAAATCAAATGGTTTGGAACCAAGGTTCGTCTTTAAATTACGGAAGAGCCTATCATACCTCTACACTCTTGACCAATGGTAACATTCTCGTAACAGGAGGGTACGATAATATAGATCTGATTGCAACCGCTGAACGTTTTAACCTGCTTACAAACACTTGGGGTTATGTCGCCCCCATGAATCAGCAACGCGCTCTACATAAAGCCGTCCTACTGTCCGATGGGCGGGTACTCGTAGTTGGAGCAAATTCAAATCAAATTGCGGCGAATGGCGCAGAATTTTATAATCCGAATCAGAATACCTGGACGCAAACGGGCGGTATGAATTCCTTTCGAAGTTCAGGTCTTACTTTGACCCTTTTAAACGACGGGCGTGCGCTTGTCGTAGGTGGTTTTGGGGTCAGCGGTATAGGAGTCGGTGAGAATCTTAGCTCGGTGGAAATTTTTGATCCAAATACGAATCAATGGATCTTGCGTACACCTTTGAATCAACCTCGTTTTGCTCATTCCTCCATTCTATTGTCCGATGGGCGGGTATTAGTGGCCGGAGGCAAATACATGGGAAGTGACAATTCTAACAGCTATTTGGACTCTATGGAAATTTATGATCCGGTTGCAAATGTTTGGAAGTTGCTGAAAATGCCGGTTTCCAGATCGGAATTTACTTTGGAACGCATTTCGGACGGTTCCATTCTTTTCATCGGTGGAAGAAACCAGACTTATGTAAACAATAACTATCGTTATTTTCCGGATACGGATCGTTGGTGTTCTATCGCGACTCTTCAGAAATCCCGCGATGGACATCTCTCGAACGTATTACCTGACGGTTCTATTTTGATATATGGTGGAGCCGGTTTAAACGGTTACGAAGATGCAACGGAGCGACTGCGGTAAAAAAATACGGTGTATTGTCGGTGGAGTGATTTAAGCCGACTTCCTCGAAAAAACGTGCGGACCTGCAACGTACGAATCATAGCTTCTAAATCTTTTGATATTTGAGTTATTGATTTCGTTGGCTGTAGGAACCTCTAAAAACTTCCGTTTCGATATTTGGATAGGCACGAAACGCTGTTATAAAGCATTCTATAATAGAGTTGCTGAAAAATTCCATAGTTCAGATTAACAAAACTGCTTCAATTGTCCATTTCAATGAAACAAAAGCAGATGGAGAATTAATTTTTCAACAACTCTAATATAGATTTTCAAAAAATGCGGGT
>NZ_ANIK01000009.1 GCF_000347175.1 Leptospira alstonii serovar Sichuan str. 79601 | reverse complement strand
GGAAAAACACCTCAAGTAATGATAACGGCAGTCTCACGAGAGCTATCCGGTTTTCTTTGGGCAGCGATGAATCTAGTAGCTTAGAGTTAGAATAATGTTTCATCAAATGGTTTTATTCGTTAGAGAAGATGTACGATAAAGGAGGAATACTTGTTGACTCAGTGTTGAAGCAAATTTGAATTTCAAATTTGACCTTCGTTTTTAGACTAAGAACAGCTCCCGATGTATAGATTATCCTGCGGTATCCAACCCGCGAATATCAGTCTGATCAATCGTCGCGAATGCTTTTCTCTAACGAGTTAAACTATTTGATGATAAAAATGCGAAAAAATATTTACGGCTCGGTTGGGTGCGCCATATCAGAGTCAATGCGACGGATCCTGCACACAACGTAAGAAGTAATTTTTTAAACATTTGGTTTCCTCGTTTAAATTGATTCGTCTTGGAAGGATTTGTCTTCGGATTTCACTGAATCTAAAAGATAAAAATCGCAACAAACGAATTCAAAACTAAAAACCGGACTTCGTTTAACATTTCTCATTTTTTCGAAATAAATTAATGATCATTTGTAAAAAATTATTTCATGATTTTGCTCGCTAATGATTCGGTCTGAGTTCATATTATATTTTGAATCGATCGTATTATGGGATGCGGAGTAATTTAATAAAATAGAATTTCTTTTGACGTTTAAGGGCGCTGTTTGCTCAAGAATGGGAAAGTGTTGAATCGATTTTCGATTCTTTTCGAAGATCGATCAATTTCGGATTCTTTTTAGAGAACGTCGTTGATACAATATCCTAACACTATCAAAAAAAAATCGATTGGAATATAAACAATAGAGTTATTGAAAAATTCCACAATTCATATTATCAAACCGCGCGGGACCGTCTGTTCTAATGAAACAAAATGAGATCTAAAATTATTTTTTCAACAACTCTAATGTAATAAGGTCCAAAAGATACACCGACCTTAATCGGTAAGATTACTTTCAAAATTTATAAATCACCCCGTTTATCTTCTTACTAAGAATTATATAATAGAGTGCCCAAAATTCCGAGTCTAAACGGGGATTTGTGTTCAAATGGATATTACTCCATTTTATAGGAATCAATAAGAACGAGTCAAAAGATCGATCTTTTAAAAGGGAATCAACTCCGATATTTTAAAGAAATTTCCAGATCGACAGACTTGGTAAGAGTTCCGACATTGGAATCATTCATGGGAAAAATTCAGGAACTCAGTCCGGAACTCATCAATCAAATCGCGGCGGGAGAAGTCATCGAATCCGCGCATTCCGTACTGAAAGAACTGATGGAAAATTCCATGGATGCGGGCGCCACTCAAGTGGATGTGGAGTCCAAAGACGGAGGTCTTTCGCTTTTAAGAATTACGGACAACGGCTCCGGAATAGAACCCGAAGACATAGAACCCGCGCTGAAAAGACACGCCACGAGTAAAATTCGAGATTACTCCGATTTGGAAACCGTACTCAGTTACGGATTTAGAGGGGAAGCGCTCGCTTCCATCGCATCGGTGTCCCGCCTAACGTTGGAAAGCGGAGTCAAGGATCAAAAAACCGCGTGGAAAATTCTTTCCATCGGAGGAAACATTTCCGATAAGGAAGAGATTCCCGGATTTACCGGAACCAAAATTCTTGTGGAAGAATTGTTCTTCAATACTCCCGTGCGTAGAAAGTTTTTAAAATCGATTCGTTCCGAAGATAAGAAAATTCGAGATCGTATCACAACTCAAGCCCTCGCCAGGGAATACGTTCGGTTTCGACTTTTTCAGGACGGAAAAGAGGTCTTTGTTCTTCCTTCCAGAGAAAATAAAAAAGATCGAATCATCGATCTTTTCGGTGAGAATTTTCGGGATCATCTTTTGGAAGTAAGTCTGGAACGAGGAGGAATCAAAGCGCAAGGTTTTATCAGCGATCCCGATTTTTATAAATCCAATCGTACCGGACAGTTTATCTTTATCAACGGAAGGCCGATTGAAATCAAATACAGTTCCGTTCTATTAAAAAAAGCTTATGATGAACTTCTTCCTCCGAACGGTCATCCGTATTGTTTTTTATTTTTTGAGATCGATCCTTCGAGAGTGGACGTAAACGTTCACCCCGCAAAAAAGGAAATCCGCTTCTTGGATGAAGAAGGTTTCAACGGATTTTTTCTTACTCTCATTCAAAAGGAATTGAGATCCAGTACTCCGGTCAGTTTTTTAGAATTGAAAAAACGTCTTTTGAGACCCACCCCGTATACGTTTAAAACCAGTTCTCTTTATCAGGCTCATTCTTCTTCACGCGCGGGTGAAAGTCCTCTTCTTAGCCGAGACATGTTTGCGGACGTCCCAAGACAGGAAGGATTCGATTTAGATCGGATGGGACCGGGAGCTTCGCTTTCGGCTTTGACGGACGAAAGAGTAAAACATTCTTCTTTTGTTCCCAAAAAACACTTCGGGGTTTTGTTTGAGACCTTCATTCTCGCGGAAGCCGAAGACGGTTTTTATATCATCGATCAACACACGGCTCACGAAAGAATCCGATACGAAGAAGTCCTTCGTAAACTGGAAAAGAAAAATTACGGGATTCAACCGCTTTTGACTCCGATTCGGATCGACGTTTCCAAACAGGAACAAGAAGAAATTTTAAACCGAAGAAAAGAATATGAGGAAGTTGGAATATTCTTGGATCCACTCGGAGAAGATAGCGTGGTCCTCCGCGAAATTCCGGCGTATATGGAGCCGGGAGAGGAAAAAGAAATTATCCTGGATTTTTTAAACCGAACCGAAGGAAAGGAATCCAGCGAACCCGAGTTATACGACCTTATGGCGAAATGTGTGGCCTGTCGATCCGCGATCAAAAAAGGAGATCATCTTTCTGATCCGATTTTGGCCGAAATTTTAAACAGACTGAGTTATTGTGAAAATCCTTCCCGCTGTCCGCACGGAAGACCTACCTTAGTAAAGTTGAGCAGAGATGACCTCGAAAGAATGTTCCATAGAAAATGAAGAAGTTTCCGGCAAAGAACCGGATCGAGTTGTAAGAAAACTTTTCCGCCAGACGTTAGTCGGAATCGTGATTCTCGTTTTGGGAGTTGTGTTCCTCGCGCGTGTGTTTCCCGAACCCGTTCTCGCTTTCTCCCAGAAGTTCATAGAGATTACGGGAGTATTCGGAGTGGGGATCGGAATCATGCTTGCGGATTCCTTGCACGTATTCATACCACCCGATGTTTTTTTGATGATCGCGGTCGCCGGTAAATTGAATTCGATTCTTGTCATCGTTTCCGCTTCGATCGGAAGTTTGATCGGTGGAACCGTTTCTTATTTAACGGGAAGAATTATTTTACCTAAGATAGAAGGGGTTGCGAGTTTTGTTAAAAAACACGAACAGAAGCTCGAACACTATCTGCATCGTTACGGATTTTGGGCGGTCGTTTTAGCGGCTTTGACTCCTCTTCCTTATTCTTGGGTTTCTCTGGCTGCGGGTGCCATGAAAATGAGATATCTTCTTTTTTTTCAAGGTTGCCTTTTTAGAATTCCGCGTTTTATAATATTCTATTATTTGATTCAATTCGGTTGGGTCGGAGGCGGAATGTGAAACTTTTTACGAAGCCGGATTGTATGAAGAATCTTTTGAATCAAAGGTAGACTTTTGGAAACCAATCAACCTAATTTATTTCCTAAGACAAGAGAGGAAGTCATTCGGGAAAACTTGGATTTATTCGATCTTCCGATTCGAATCCAGGCTTTGATTGAAAATATTCTTCAGGGAAATATCCGAGAACAATCCTTGGTTTGTTGTCATAGCGCTTGCGACGTCTGTAACTCGACCATCCGCACCTGTCTCAGAAAAATCAAGAACGAGTTGGAAGTATCTTGAGCGACCTTTTTACAAAAAAGCCGATTCCTCCTCTCGCGCATAAAATCCGTCCTTCCAGTTTCGAAGAAGTGATCGGTCAGACGAAGGCGACAAAACAACTCGTCAATTATCGTTCTCCGGTTTCGATCATTCTCTACGGACCGCCGGGAACCGGAAAATCCACGTTAGCCGGAATCCTTTGCAGAAAATGGAATCTTCCTTTTGTGGAATACAACGCGGTTTCCACCGGAGTCGCGGAAATCAAAAAATTATTGGAAAGGGCGGAAAGGGAAGGAACGATTCTCCTTTTTTTGGACGAGATCCACCGTTTCAGCGCCTCCCAACAGGACAGCCTTCTGAAAGGTGTGGAAACCGGACATTTGGTTTTGATCGGAGCCACGACGGAAAATCCCGCGTTTAGAATCACAAGGCCGCTTTTATCCAGATGTCAGATCCTAAGGATAGAACCTTTGAGTCTGGAAGAGCAGACGTCCCTTCTCGAAAGAGGCATTCAAAATTTAGAATATTCAATTCGTATTGACCAAGACGCAAAGGAAACCTTGATCCGATTTTCCGGCGGGGACGGAAGAAAACTGCTTTCGAACTTGGAGGGCTTGAGTTTCAGTTTTCCCGAGGGCCATACGATTTCCAAATCCGACGTGGAGGAATATTTGGAAAGCCGCGTGATCGAGTACGATAAAAGCGGGGAAGGTCATTACGACGTGATTTCCGCCTTTATCAAATCGGTACGGGGAAGCGATCCGGACGCGGCTCTTTATTACCTTGCGGTTTTACTCGAAGGCGGGGAAGATCCGCTTTTTGTTATGCGAAGACTGATCGTTCTCGCGAGCGAAGACGTAGGAAACGCATCCGTGAACGGTTTGCCTCTTGCGGTTTCCGGCTTACACGCGTTAGAGGCGATCGGTATGCCGGAGGGAAGACTCGTTCTCGCGCACGTGACTACGTTTCTTGCCTCTTGTCCGAAATCGAACGCGAGTTATAAGGGACTCGGAGCCGCTCTCTCTTTCGTTAGGGAAAAAGGGACGGGAATTAAAATTCCGAATCGGCTTCGAAACGCTCCTACGTTTCTTCATAAAAAGGAAGGAGCTTCCCAGGGTTACCTTTATCCTCACGATTTCGGAGGATTTAAGGAGCAAAATTATTTTCCCGACGAATTTGCGGAGAACCCGCCCCGTTTTTATTTTCCGACCGGAAACGGAGCGGAGCTGAAACTTAAGGAATACTTGGATAAGGTTTGGGAAAAATCTCTTCGTCGAGGCGATTCCTAGAGAGGCGCGGCTCTTTCGTTTCCTTTAGTACGGGCTGATTATTTGTCGTAGAGCTCCGGGCGGACTTTCACTTGTTTGGTTTTGGATTGGAATGGTTTCAAGTCGGTTGTAGTTTCGTTTTCGATTTGATTTCGATTTGCGTCCGAATTCCGGCGATGCGCGATTTGGGGCGGCATCGGTGTTTCGTTTTTTTTGTATTCGGAATGGAACATATTGGATCGTAGGACCGACAAGGTTTAGTAAACGTTTCGTGCTTTTTTGGGAAAAACTGAAATCCTTTTTTTACGATCCGCGAGGGATCGAGGCGGGGTCAATAAATTGCTCCTCGATGAAACATTCGTATTTCCTTATGTTTTTCAATTTATTGACCGGAGACGAGAGCCCGACCCGTGAGTTTCGGAAACGTTTTGTCGAACGTACAAGTCGAGGGGCGCGGCCAAAAACGGTTTCAATTGAATTCCCGTTCCAATGCGGTCAATACCCGATCGTTTTGTTCGGGCCTTCCGATCGTGATTCGTATCGCGTTCAAGTCGTAACTCTTCAAGTCCCTCAGTATGATTCCCTGCTTTAATAGAGATCCGCAAATTTCCCCGGAGGACTTTCCGCGTTTCCTTGCAAATAACGTAATGAAGTTCGCGTAGGATTCGATAAACTCGACGTTTTGTTCGACTGCGAACTTTTCGTATCGTTTCATTTCTTTCCGATTGTTTTCCAGATACGATTCCACATGAGATTCGTTTTTGAGCGCTTCCGTTGCGGCGAGAGCCGAAAGATTGGCGACGCTGAACGGTGGGCGCATCTTATAAATATTGGAGATCAACTCTCCGTTTCCGATTCCGTATCCGATCCGCATCCCTCCGAGTCCGTAAACTTTCGAAAAAGTTCCCGTATAAAATACGTTCGGGAAAAGATCTGTGACTTCCTTTGCGGGTATGAATTTACTCGGATCCTTTTTGTTCGCGAATTCCATGTAAGCCGCATCAATAACGACTAACGTATCGGGAGAAAGTTGTCTTAAAAATTCGTAAACCTCCGATTTGGAAAGCGCGTCCCCGGCCGGATTGGAAGGGGTGCATAAGAAGACGATTTTAGGTCGGATTGATTTTGCGAGATCCAAGAACGCGTTCAGATCGTGTGGTACGGTTTCGGTGGAATGAATTTTCGCGCCGCACTGTAGCGCGTAGATCTTATACATCGCAAACGTGATTCGATTGATGAGTATCGAATCTCCCGGACTCAACACACATCTGCAGGCAAAGTCCAAAACCTGATCGCTTCCGTTGCCCGGAACGATTCGATCGGGGGTTAAGTCGAACTTGGATGCGAGCGCGGTTTTTAATTCCGAATAAGAATCGTCCGGATAATAGGACATTTTTGTGGCCTCTTTCCGTACCGCTTCTATAACCGTTTGCGCGCAACCGAACGGATTTTCGTTCGAGCCGAGTTTGATCACCCGATCCGGATCGATTCCGAACTCTCGAACCACGAGTTCGATCGGTTTTCCGGCTTCGTAACTTTTGAGGGATTTCAGATTGGGCTGAAATTGAATCATTTGCTCCCATGCTTTTTTTTCGATTCGTTTTTGGAAACCGATTTAAGACTAAAAAATTTATCTTCCCGAAAGGAAAATCGGGCTTACAGCGTTCTTTTTTAAAAAAGAAGCCATTTATACGCCGAATATAAGCGGATTTTGATTTCTTCCATTAGTATTTCATAATCTCCTTTTTATGGAGAAGCGAAAGAATTACAAAAGGTGAAAATTATGAAAAGTTTCTCAATCATTCCGATCTTTCTTTTTTTGTCGGGGACTTTAATCGATCTTCACGCACGTCGTGAAAGAGTCATCGAAAATCCTGTCGATATGGTCGATGGATCTTCCGAAAGTCAGGTTGTCAACCCTCCGGCCGAGTTATTCTATCGAGCCGAGACAATGGACCCGGAACAGCTTAGAGGTTCGGATGGATTTTGGTCGGCTGGAATGTCGGCAAGTCCGGGTAATTCCGATCGTTCCCTGTTCAATCACGTTTCTGCCGGAGCGCACTCCGGACGTTCGGCTTATATTAGCGCCACTAGAACTTTGAGAGACGCTCACATTTTCGGGAATTCGAACATCCCTCATGATTATTACATTTATCTAATTGCCGGAGGACGTAATATTTTCGACGTACAAGGTTCTCTGGGTCCTTACACTCCTCCCGATGCGAGAGGGGATGTTGTGGCATTGTACCGAATCACTTGGGGGCAGGTTTACGGTTGGTATCCTGTCAGCTTCGGTATTCAAGGCGCATTCGAACACAATCCTTTGTTTGATAGAGGGAGATACGGAAATACCGTCTCTTCGCCCGGATTTCCGGAACTGGCGGGGTTTCCCGAAGGCGATTCAAGATGGGGGAATTTGTTTTTTTCAAACGTTGTAGGATGCAATACCTCTTTACGAAACGCCGGAAGATGTTATTTGAAGAAGGGGATGTCGGAAACGGCGCAGAAAATTTACGATCTAAGCGCTAAGAATAGCAGGATACCGACTCTCCCGCTTTTTAAAACTCCCATCTCTCAAGTCGCATCCAGTAAAGGAACTTTTGTTAGTTTATCGGATTATATGTCCGGTCTTTGTTATGTTACTTCGAAAAATAAAATCGAATGTAGATCCGTATTGAACAACGGAAAACTTAGTTCCGTCAAAGAAACCACAATCGGCGATACGGGCTACGATGACTCGTATATG
>NZ_ANIK01000008.1 GCF_000347175.1 Leptospira alstonii serovar Sichuan str. 79601 | reverse complement strand
TCTTTTATCCGTTTTGATTTTGTCCGAACTTTGTC
Source organism: Leptospira alstonii serovar Sichuan str. 79601 (assembly GCF_000347175.1). GTDB lineage: Bacteria > Spirochaetota > Leptospiria > Leptospirales > Leptospiraceae > Leptospira > Leptospira alstonii. The sequence goes on along the minus strand of NZ_ANIK01000008.1, from coordinate 127,084 downwards.
TTGGGATCTTGCCCGGTGCTATCAATGTGCAATTCACTCCTAAGGAATTTAAATATCTGTAAAGTGGATACCCGGTTACTCCTGCTTCGTAACAACAATGTATTTCGTTCCATTCCGATTTCAGTTTGGTTACAAATTTTTTAATCTGAACCTCATTATGCTTTATCTGTTGTTCTTTCACCAGTTTCTTTGAATTGCTCGTTAAATACGCGATACTGATCGTTTCTTTGTGGACATCCATTCCTACATATACTTTTCTTTTCATTACGTTCCTTCTGTTGGTTTTCTTGTTTTGTGGTAAATGCTTCGCATCTAACCCACGGTTTTCAAGCCCAGAAGGGGCGCCATTTTGTCTAAATTTCTACATACAAATCCAAGTTTTGACGATTCTCATCAAATAAAAAAGAAATAAACTCTTGGTTCTTAAAACCAATTTTAAGGATTGATCAAATAATACGAAAGAATCCCGCTAAAGGTGTCGAGCGAACCCGCCGGTAAAATTTTACCCGGACAAGATACATTCAAATCCGCTAATGAATAGATCTGATACGGCTTTGCAAAAAACAAACGGATAAAAAATCGAAGTACGGAAGAAATATTGGAAAGAACGTTGATACTGCCGACCGATTGTTTTCTAACGAGCTCCGCAAAACAACCGTCTTCAAAATAAATTTTTTCCCGAAGCGGAAGATCGTATCCCGAAAAAGGTTCCTTTTCCGTTTCCAGCACTTCAAACTTGGTGATTTTACCCGAAACGACCGTTTTTCCTTCGGGGTTCAGAAGCGCGGCGGTTCTAAAGTAACCTCCGGGAAAAGAATCGTTTCCTAAAAAACCTCCCGTATAAAAACGAAATTCTTTTCCGTTGATCGAGCGAAAAAGCTCCCATCTCCGACTGTATTTGTAAACTTCGTAGTTCGTAAGAAGATGTTCCAAGCCGCCGGTTCCGAGAAGTTCCTTCTTTTTTCCGTCTTGGATCAAATAACCCCAAGCGGATTGAAACGAATACGCAATGTCCGCTTGTACAAATCCGTTCGGATCCTTGACCGTATGTTTACCTCCGGAAAGAGAAACGCCTTGTTTCAGATCCGATTTAAAAGATAAGAATAATTTAATATTCTCCGTGTCTTGTTGGATTTCGATTCCTTCCCCATTGAGGTTCATTCGGTTGTTTTCTATTTTGAGATCAAATTTTCCTTTTTCCGCGGTTAATTCTTTTGCGGAAAATTCTTTCGTGATAAATTCGGTTCCTTCGCCTAACGTGTGAATCACCAAACTGATCCCGCAGTTTTTCGTTCCCGGACCTAAGTTGCTCACAAGAAAGGTCGCGTAGATAAAGGTTTTATCGTCTCTATAAGAATAGTTCCAAGCCTGAAAATAACCTTCTTGCGTATAAGGTTGAAAAGAAAAGTCTTTGAGTCCGGCTTTTTTTAGAACCGGAGAATCGTCCGCTTTGAGTGTTCCGTTGAACGCGAGAAAAAAACAAAAAATCCAGAATAAGAACTTCCTGAATTTAAGAAGAGCTGGATTCGAACTTTTTTCCGAACCGATTTGTTTGAACATTCCGAAGATCCTTAAGTCCGGAAGAAAAATGATCAAGCAGAATCTTTTGCGTTCGGAGTTTTCATTTCGTCTTCTCGAACAAAATCGCTGTGTTTTTCGTAAAGCTCGCCGATACAAGGAAATCGAAAAACAAGGTGATCGGTTTTTCCCTCTTTCAAGAAATGCTCTTTTGCAAGTCCGACTCCGTCCTGATGAATCCAGGATTCGAACCCATCCGCGACTTTCAAAAAGATTACGAACTCGTGATCGCCCGTCTTTTTTAGAAATACGTCGAAGTTTTTAATCTTTCCCTTTGCCAGTTGAACTCTTATTTTTTGTCCTTCGTCCAGTTTTGAGAACGGAATTTTCGGGATGTAAAAGTTGTTTAACGTCGATACGATCTTTCGAAAGTCGTCCTTTCTTGAAATCAGCTTCCTCCATTCTTCCCGTTTCGGATCGATTGAGTTCTCCATATTTTTTACCTCTCTGAAAACGGTTCCGGAAAGGAGAATTCGGGGCGGCGTAGAACCCGATTTTTTTGAAATGAAAAAGAAAAAATTGCGGTTTGATGCGCGAGGGAATCGGCTTTCAAAACAAAAGTTGCAGATTTTGAGGATTCCTTTTTTTAAATGTTTCGGATTTTTCAAAACGGAAATCGTAGTTTTAGGTTAAACTATTCGGATATTCTTTAAGGAATTTCGGTTTTCCGCTTAAAAGACTTCCTTTTAATAAATCTTGCTAAAAAAGCGAAAATCAAAATAGTATCATTCAGAACTATGGAATCCGATCTATTGGCTATATTTTGGACAGAAAAAATCAAGCTGACCCAATATATCATTCAAACCACCAAGAATTTGAGTTCCAAGCAGCTTGATTTTTCGGTCGAGTCGCGGGGGGAATCGGTTCGTTCCTTTCTGCAAGGTATGGTTGCGGGTGATTTTTTTCTTCGGGTTTCGCTTCCGATTTCCGTAGGAATCAGTTCCATTCTCCCGATCGCAAGGCAATCCGAAGAAGACATCGAAAAGGATTTGGTTCGTTTTCGGGATCAATTCGGCTCGCCTGCGTTGCCGATCGGCCTCAAGGAAATCATAACTCAAAGTGCGGAAGAACTTTTTTTCGAAGATTGTAATCCGGAACTAAAACCGCTTTTTCTTCGTTGGAAAAGGATTCTCGCCAAACTTGAAAAAACGATCCAAGGTCTGAATAAAAAAGATTCGTTGAAATACCGTTACTTCTCCGTGATCGGAATCGTTTCACTTCCGGTTGCGATCAATTATTTCGAAATGCAGAACCTTACTTGGCTTAGAAACGGGATCATGAAAATCACGGAGAATCCGAATTTTCCTTCCCAATAACGTATCAAAACTTTAGAACAGAATAATATTCTATTATTACATCATCGTAAAATTTTAAAGGAGAATTCAATGGCAAAGATCAAGGTAAAAACCCCGCTCGTAGAGCTGGATGGGGACGAGATGACTAGGATCATCTGGAAGGAGATCAAGGATAGATTCATTCATCCGTATCTCGATATCGAACTGGACTATTATGATTTAGGCGTGGAGTATAGGGACAAAACGGACGATAAAGTTACCGTGGATTCCGCGCACGCGATTCAAAAATACGGAGTCGGCGTTAAATGCGCTACCATCACTCCGAACCAAGACAGAGTTAAAGAATACAATCTCAAACAAGAATGGAAATCGCCTAACGGAACTATTCGTTCCATTCTCGACGGTACCGTTTTCCGTAAACCGATCATCGTAAAAAACATTCCCCCGGCGGTTCGTTCTTGGAAAAAGCCGATCACGGTAGGACGTCACGCTTACGGGGATCTTTATAAGGACACCGAACTTTATATTCCCGAACCCGGAAAAGTGGAACTCGTTTATACCGGAAAAGACGGAAAGGAAAAACAAAGAGCCTTGATTCACGACTTCGACGGAGCGGGTGTAATTATGGGTCAGCATAACTTGGATAAATCCATTCTTAGTTTTGCTCAGGCTTGTTTTAATTATGCGATTTCCGAAAAGATCGATCTTTGGTTCGCGACAAAAGACACCATTTCTAAAAAGTATCACGCTAGATTTCGCGCGATTTTCGACGAGCTTGCAAAAGCCAAAGCCGGAGATCTTAAAAAAGCGGGAATCGAATATTCGTATTATCTCATAGACGACGCGGTCGCTCAGATTATGAAAAACGAGGGCGGAATGCTCTGGGCTCTGATGAACTACGACGGGGATGTGATGAGCGATATGGTCGCATCCGGGTTCGGATCTTTGGGACTCATGACATCCGTGCTCGTTTCTCCGGACGGAAAATTCGAATACGAAGCCGCTCACGGAACCGTAACCAGACATTACCGTAAATACCAACAAGGGGAAACGACTTCCACAAATTCCGTAGCTTCCATCTTTGCTTGGACGGGAGCCCTGATCAAAAGGGGAGAATTGGACGGAACTCCGGACGTAACCGCTTTCGGTCATAAACTTGAAAAGGCAGTGATCGATACGATCGAAGGCGGAGAGATGACTAAGGATTTGACTCTTCTCTGCACGGATCAGAATGCAAAGGCTCTGGATACTTTTCAGTTCATGGAAGCGATCCAGAAAAAACTTTAATCGTTTAAAATAAAAATTTCCGGCCGGGATCGCTCGCAGTCGTCTTTTTACGCGGGTCCGCCGGGTCGGGAATTTCAACGACGACCATGAAAAATAAGGCTTTGATTCTGAATCGGATTCTTTGTTTGAAACGGCTGTTCGTATTCTTCTTTTTACTTTTCGCGGTTTCTTTGGATTCTCAAAAAGCTCCCAAAGAACCGACATTACCCGTGGAACCGACGGTGGGAGATTCCAGAAATCAAAGGGGGGAAGCCGAAAAACAAAACGGTACCGGGGTGGATGAAAAGGGGGAAAAAAAGATCAAAGTGATTTTTTGCGACGGTCGGGACGTGGAAGGTTTTTGGAAAAATCCTCCGATTGAATTCAAATTTCAACATAAAAAAAGCAATATCGTATATTCAAAATCTTTAAAGCTTGAAGAGGTTTCCAAGATCAAAATCACCGGATGGAAACTCAAACCTTCCAATAAACGAAAGGAAGGAACTCCCTATCGAGCCGAGCCGTATCAAATCCAGATGATTTCCTTTTCGGGAGAGACATTTTTCAAGGAACCTTCTCCGGCCGGCGAGATTCAACAGATTTCCTTGAACAATCAATTCGGAGATACGACTTTGTTCTTGTATTGGAACGATTTACAGTATGAAAACGGACAGTGGTTTTCCGGTTTAAAATCTTTTTCGGGAGAATTCAGAACCGACTGTCATCCGGACGTGATTCGGGAAATTCAATTCCCCGCCGTAAATTAAATTTTTCGAATGTACTCTAAAATTTTTCTTTCAAAATACGGTTTATGAAGGACGTAGACGTTTCTTTGAGAGACTGAGATCCTGAAATCCTCGTTTTCTTCGAGTCCCGTAATTACCGCGATCGGAATATCATTGAATTTTTCCTCCTTGCGGATCGCTTCCACAAGTTCCTCTCCCGAAAAGTCGGGCATAATCCAGTCCGTGAGAATATAGGAGATTTCTTCGCCGAACGATTGAAGATATTCGTACGCCTTTTTTCCTTCCGTAAACGCCTGGAAAGAGTAGCCGTTTTTTTCCAGAATTTTTCCTAAAAGAAGCAAATTCAGTTCCGAGTCGTCTATGATGAGAATTTTTCCCGCTTTTTGCGATTCGATAGAATTCGATTGATAAGAGAGTTTTATGATTTCCTTAATTACTATTTTGAATTCGTCGATTCCGGAAGGTTTCGGAAAAATCCCGTCAAAACCGAATTCTATGGATTTTGTACGGTTGGCTTCGATATCTCCGGAAGTGATCAGATATATTTTAGAATTTTTGCATATACTGTCTTTGTTTTCCCGCAGGCCGTTTCGAATGGTTTTGCAGACCGTAAATCCGTCGGAGTCGGGAAGAATCATTCCGATCGTGATTAGATCGAAATTTTCCCGAAAAGTAAGATCCAATCCTTCCTTTGCCGAGCCCGCTTCGACGATTTGAAAGTCTTCCGCCGGAAAAAAAGACGATATTATTTTTCTGACGGTTGTACCGGAATCTAAAACGAGCACCTTCAAATTTTCTTTTCCTTTCGGTCGATCTCTGAAATGGAAGTTTCAAAAATTTGAATGTATTTTTTCAGCTCGTCGAGGATTTGTTGCCGATCGTTCGTGATTTCTCCGTCCGGTTTGGTCCAAACGAGTTGTTGATCGGAGTTCGTACTTAGGCTGAGATAATAAATCGGAGAAGTTCCCTCAACCCGTTTTGTATCGTTCGGAATCAAAGTAAAGGAACCGAAAAGAGAAAACATCGTCTTATAACTTTTTTCCAGATGAGTAAATTCATAGGTTCGCGGCCATTCTTCCGAATTCGATTTAAGTTCCAAAAAAAAATGTTCGGAAAGAAAAGAAATCAAAGTTTCCGTTTGTTCGATTCTCTTTTCGAATGAATCCGGTTCATTCATTTTCTTTCGCCTCGTCCCAAAGACGATCCATTTCTTCCAAGTCGGAATCGTTCGGAGTTTTACCGCTGGCTTGTAAGGTCTTTTCTATGTATTGAAATCTTTTCTTAAACTTTGCGTTAGTTCTTGTGAGTGCGGATTCGGAGGAAATTCCGAGATGTCTTCCTAAATTTACCAAGCTGAATAATAGATCCCCGAATTCTTCTTCGATACGAACTTGATTGCCGCCGTTTGTTTTGACACAACCGAACTCGGCTAAGAATTCTTCCATTTCTTCCCTAACTTTTCCATGCACATCCGAAATGTTCTTCCAGTCAAATCCGACTTTAGCGGCCTTCTTTTGATATTTCTCCGCTTTTAAAAGGGAAGAGAAATTCTCGGGAACATTCGAAAAAATAGACGAGTCGTTTGATTTCTTTTTTTCCTTATCCTTGATCTTTTCCCAATTTTCCAAAACTTCTTGAGAAGAAGAAAGTGTCGGTTCCTCCGGCTTAAATACATGAGGATGCCTAAAAATGAGTTTATCCGAAATACCTTTGGCTATGTCTCCTAAGTTGAAAGCGTTTCTTTCTTCCGCAAGTCTTGCGTGAAACACGACTTGAAATAGTAGATCGCCCAATTCTTCTTTGAGAAGCTCGTCGTCGTTCTTTAGGATTGCTTCGATGACTTCTTGAGATTCTTCGATCAGATACGGAACCAGAGTCTGATGATCTTGTTCCTTATCCCAAGGACATCCGTTTTCTCCTCGAAGAATAGCAGTAACTTCTTGGAGTTTACCGATTTCATCCGTAAGTGATTTTGAGTGCATACGTTTCCTCCAAGAACAACGGAGTTTTGTTCCAATTTTTTATCGCCGAGTAAAGTCTGCACTCTTTTTCATTTCGTTTAATCGGGATTGGATTGACGGGAGCCGTAAAACTGAAGTATAGTACAAAAAAAATACTTTATAGGCGCTTTATGATACGTTCAAAAAGTCTTATCGTTCTTTCACTCATTCTGGTTGCGGTTGCGAGTCGTTATTTTCCACATCCCGCTAATTTTACGCCGATTCTCGCGATTTCCCTTTTTGCGGGAGCCCATTTTGTTTCTAAACGACTGTCCCTGTTTCTTCCGATATGCGGCCTTTTTATCAGCGACTTGCTGATCGGATTTCACGATCAAATGATTCCGGTTTACGGTATATCATTACTGTTGGTTATGGCGGGATGGCAGTTGAGAACTTCTTTTTCCGTCGGAAAACTCGTATTTTTATCTTTGAGCGGGTCGGTCTTTTTCTTTGTCTTCACCAACTTTTACGTATGGCTGATCGGATATTATTCCTATGATTTGAACGGACTCGTTCAGTGTTTTATCATGGCGCTTCCTTTCTTTCAAAATTCTCTTTTGGGAGACGCGTTTTATACGACCGTTCTTTTCGGCGGATTTGCACTGATCGAAAAATTGGGTTGGATGAAACTCGCGCCCGTTCCCGTTAAATAAATTTTTTCTTTGAACAACTTGCCTTCGTTGACTCGGAAGAGTTTTCGAAGGTTGTCTTCTCTTTTATCTTTTTTTCCTTTCCGCAAAACTAGGCTAGCATTCATAAAAAGAATTCTCTTGAGAATTTTTATATTAGAGTTTTTGAAAAATTCCATATCTGCTTTTAACAAAATGGCGTTATTCGTTCTTTTTGTTAAAAAAAGAAAGAGAAGAAAATTAATTTTTCAACAACTCTAATTTTAAAGAGTCAGAGAAACTCCCAAATAAAATCCGTAATAGGTATCGATCACTTCCTTTTGAAGCGCGGGTCTTGTCGTAGTCAAGTCCACCGTTTTTGTGACCGTATTCAGCGCGGTCGAACTGATGATATCCGGAAATAACAAATTCGCGTCGTAGTTGTATCCGGTGACGGAGGATCTCATCTCCGTATATTGAAAACCGAACGTAAATTTGAGCCAACTCGTTCTTAAAAAAGAAAGCCCCGTATCGATTTGATAACCGCCTCTTTTGACGAGGTTTTCTCCCGCAGAGCCCGCAGTTTCAGTAACTAAAAAGTTTTGAGCGCCGTTATAGGTCGTACTTCCGTTCGTCTTTAGATGATATTTTCCTAATGTTCTAAAGTAATCGGCGTTTGCGTGAAACTGAAAGAAATTGTTCAGTTTCTTAACGATTCTAAATCCGATTTGAGGACCTAAACCGCCGGCTTTTTCTTCCATATTTCCGAAACCCAGTCCTCCGGGTAAGTTTCCGTATTCTTTGGAATACGTATCCAAGTTACGGATTCCTAAGGAAGGTCCGATTCTGGTTCCGGATCCAGTTTCAAAAAAGTAAAGAAAGTTCAATTGAATATCCGTTCTTCGAAGCTCCGGACCGTACAAACTATAGGTTTGGTTCAAGTTTCCCGAAGTCGGATTTACATTCACCGAGGAATAGGAAGGATTGATTCTAAGATCCAGGAACGTCGCTTCCACTCCGAACTTTTTGGACTCGGTTAAGAATAAGAATCGAATCGGATACGCGGTTTTCGTGTTTCCTTGGGGATTGGAATAAAAACTTCCGGTGTTGTTGATCGTGTGCGCGTCGAAATTTCCGTTTCTCGCGATCGTATCGATATTCCGATAAAGTCCGTTTGTATAAAGAAGGGTGTTAGTCTCGTTGACGGAAACGTTTTGCCTTCTCGCTAACGATTCCGGAACCCAATTTGTTTGGTGGAATAGAAACGTGATTTCAAACGTAGCTCCTTTCGGAGTTTTGGCAAGTTCTTGTTCGTGAAGTTTATTTCTAAGTTCGCTGGCTTCATTTCTCTTTCTCTGAACTTCGAGAATCAACCTTTTTCTAGTGATCGGATCTTGGGCCTTGCCCGCTTTGATTTCGAGTTCGTCGGCTTCTTTTTCCAAAACATCCGGATTGGATTGAGATAAATCGTTTTGTCCGATTACGCTCGTTTGAAACAAGAGGAAAAAGACCGTAAAAAGGAAGAAGGGGATTGATCTTTGAATTTGCTTTTTCATAGGTTCTAAGCAGTGAGAGATAGGTAAGACGAAAGAATTCAAACATTTTTTTCCCGAGTATGGAAAAAGAAAAACGTTACAAAATTCTCTTCGCTAAAAATAACGAGATAGAACGATCTTATCGAATGTTTACGTTCTGAAACAAGTTTCGAAACGATCCTATCCAAATAGAAATAACAAGAGTGATTATGAGTTTAACCAAATTGGCGGTTTGTGTTTTTTGCGGTTCCCGTTCGGGGACCAATCCGATTTATACCGAGGCGGCTCGGGATTTGGGCCGATTGCTCGTTGAAAAAAACTTCGATTTGGTTTTTGGAGGAGCGTCCTGCGGTATTATGGGGACGATCGCCGACGCGGTGATGGAAAAAGGGGGAGGGGTATCGGGAATCATTCCCGATTTTCTTTCCATCAAAGAGGTAAAACACGATCGAGTCAAAGATCTTATGATCGTTTCTTCCATGCACGAAAGAAAGTTTAGAATGTATGAAAAGTCCTCCGGTTTTATCGCGTTACCGGGAGGAATCGGAACTCTGGACGAACTCGTGGAAATTACAACTTGGAATCAATTGAAGCTGATTTCAAAACCATTGGGTTTGCTCAATGTAAACGGTTATTTCGATTATTTGCTCAAACAATTGGGGAGAATGGTGGAGGACGGTTTTTTAGATCCGGAAACTAAAAACGGTCTGATCGTTTCGAACGATCCCGAAGAATTACTCGATCGACTGAGCCGACGTTTTATTTAAAAGAAAATCGTAATATAGAACGGTTTTGAAAAAGCTCGATGCCGTTTGTTCTCTGGCATAACGTTACCCGCAAGTCGAGAAGGATTTTGGAATTGGAAGGCACGTTTCGAGTGGCGAGTGATTAGGACTTTATGTACGATGAAACGCAAGCGTTTCAAGTGACGAGGGTTTAGGAACTAGGGGTTAGTGTACATAACATACGACTGTTCCTAATTCCTATCCACTCGTCCCTAACATCTAAAATGGGAGTGTTCCGACAAGAGTGGGACTTTTTACTTGCAAAAAGAATGTAAGGTCCTAACTCCTAAAATCTATCCGCTTGAAACGTTTTTACTCTTTTTCCGGCTCCGGTTCCAACAACCGAATCAATTCTATTTTCTCTTCTTCTTTTGCGATGTCTAAAGGAGATTTTCCTTCCAGATTTTTTAAGAACGGAGACGCGTTCAAGCTCAACAATACTTCCGCCGTGGAAATCCGATCATGAATGATCGCGATGTGGAGCGGCGTGTTTCCTTCCGGATCGATCGGGTTCGGAGAAATTCCGATTTGAAGAATGTTTCGACATAACTCGTCTTCTCCGTGTTCGGCGGCAAAAAATAATTTTTCGGTAAGGGCTTTTTTAAAAATTTTAGAAACGTGATGGTATTTCTGTCTTTCCGCTTCTTCCAATCCGGTTTTTCCGTTCGCGTTTATTTGTAAAAGATCCGCTCCGACTTTCAGAAGTTTTTCCAAACATTCCACGCTATCGTGCGAAGCCGCGAGAAGAAGCGCCGTATTTCCGTCCGCGTCTCTGTCTTCCAAAATTGTTTTTGTTTCTTCTTTTGATAGGAATAGATCCAATATTTCGAAATCGTTATGAAGTGCGGTAAGATGGAGAATGGTCCTTCCTTCCGAATTTTTTTTTAAACAATCGGCGCCCTTATCCAGAAGATATTCCGCGATTTCAAAGTGTCCCAAATCCACCGCTAAAAGAAGAGGAGTATATCCTTCTCCGTTTCTTTCTTCCAAGTCCGGTGTCGGCGAGTAATCGTTTTCAAAAACCATTTCCACGATTTCCACGTCTCCGGTACTCACCGCTTTTGTAAGAGGAGTATTTCCCGCAAAATCCTTTTTATCCGTGTCCGCTCCCGCTTCCAAAAAGATTCGGGTTAAATCTTGATTGCCTTGATCTAAAGATGTCAAAAGGGGAGTTTCCCCCCTTGCGTTCGTTTCATCCGGTTCAGCTCCGGCTCCGAGTAGAAGTTCGATCGCTTCCTGATCCCCGTTTTTTACAGCCCAAGATAAAACTCCCGATCCGTAATTGTCTCTATAGTCTTTTAGCCAATCGATGAGGATCTGTTCTCCTTCCATGGCGGTAAGGAGTTTTTGAATTTCTTCCGTTTTTCCGGTTTTAACCGCGGAAAATAGGTCGGTCAGTGATTCTGAAAAATCAGTCAGACAAAATTCTCCAATATCATATAGAATAAGAACAAAGTCGGAATCGAGAGCAGGATTCCAAGTCCCGGAAAAGCGGCTGCAAGCGAGGGCCTGAAACCCATCTGAATACAAACGATGGACGCTGTGATCATCGGCGCCATTCCGGCTTCTAACACCGTTATCCGCAAGCGACTCTGATTCACGTTTAAAAAATGATATATTAGAAATATCAGAATCGGAGCGAAGAGCAATTTATAAATGAGGCCGACCAATAGGGGTTGGATGAAGTTCTCGGATTTAGAACCCAAAGCCGGGAATTCCATTTGAAATCCAACGGTAAATAATGCGATCGGCACTAATGTTTCCCCCAAAATTTCAAGTACGGAAAGGATCGATTCCGGAATGGTGAAAAGTCTGAGGAAAAACGAAAAAAGTAAAGCAAGAAAAGGAGGGAAAGTAAAAAGCTTTTGTAAAATGGATCTAATCGGATTTCCGCTTTTTTTTCGGTCTTTCTCGGATAGAAAACGTAACGCGAGAATAAATCCGGGAATCGCAAGGCAAAGAAACGTTCCGAACTGATCTATGATTAATACCGAGTTGGTGACTTCCTCTCCGTAGAACACTCGTAAGACGGGAAGTCCTAAAAAAGACGTGTTCCCCAATCCGCAACAAAGTGTCGTTACGATTTTCGTTTCCGAATCCCAATCGAAGAATTTTCCGATCGTATAAAAAAATGCGACCGAAAGCCCGAAGATCAACCAAGGCATCAAGGCCAAAAAACCAAGAGACGTTTCGAGTTTCATCGTCGGAACGTTAGCTAAAATTAGAGAAGGAAGGGAAATATAGACTACGAAATTTCCAAGAACGAGCCCCGAGTTTTCGGGAAAAATTTTTCCTCGTTTGAGTACCCAACCTCCTATAAGACAAACCGGAATGAGTATTAGATGAGACACGATGTACAAAGTCTATCGTGTCTGCAATAGGGCAAGAGATTTAGAATTAGCCCGCTGCCGGAATTGAACCGGCGACCTTTTCATTACGAGGGAAATGCTCTACCCCTGAGCTAAGCGGGCGTTTGTCGATTCGAAGAATGAAAAATCTTGAATACGGTTTCCGAAAAACAAACTCGAACGTTCTTTTTTTACGAAGACCACATCATCCGCCTTGTCCGTAAATGTGCTACCTAAGTAAAAGTAGATTGTAGATCGGACAACGGAAAAAATTCAGGATTCGTTTTTCTTCGACTTCTTAAATTCTTTTACCATCATTGCAGTAATGCTGTCAAGATGTTTCACCTGGTCCTTAAGTTCCGGTTTTTCGTGACGCGAGGAAAAAGAATAACAGGAATTTTTGACACCTCTGTCTTTCATCCACCAATGCCTTCCGATTTCCCTTCTTTCTCGAGCGGGAAGGTTTCCTTCGTACATTTTATACTCGTCGAATTGAGCGGGAAAATTTCTTTCTTTGAGATAAAAAGCGTATGCGGAGTGAAAATTCATCGCGGCGTTTTGAATCAGTTCGTTGATATGAAGACAGCCTAACGTTTTATCCGCCGGAAAACGATTCATCAGTTTTACGTAGGACATTTCCTCTCCGACTAAATAATCGTATGCTTTAACCGCGGCGGGACAGGTCTCGTAAGGCACCCTTTTTTCGTCTACGCCCGATTTTACGATTTTCAACGTGGTAAGATCGACTTCGAGATACAAAGTCATATCGTGATAGGGATCGTATTGGTTTACTTCGATGATACAAAACGGAGGGGACTCTTCCGGAAACCAATAGTACCTACTTTCATAATTTCTTTGGAAGTCCGTATTCCGAAAACGAATCCTTTCCTTAAGCTCCTGCAACGTATTCATTCAAACCTCTTATTCCGAAGAAACGTTTAAAACATTTTCCGATTCTTCTAGGATCATCTTTTAAAGAGATTGAATTCGCTAAAGGATTTTTTCCGTTTATTTTCCGGGTAGATCCCAGACGAGCCGAATTCCCGCCCTACGATCCGTTTTTAAATTCGGAATTCCTCCGAAGGATCGGAAATACGTTGTGGATTCTTCCTTTGCCGAGGAAAAAGATCCGCCTCGAATAACTTTATGCATTTTTCCGAATGCGTTTCTTTTGAGCGAATGTCCCGGATACGGAAGATAATCCGAACTCGTCCACTCCGCTACGTTCCCGCACATTCCGATCGCTCCGTAGGGACTCGCCGATTTTTTCGCAAGTTCGTAGACGGAGATCGTATCCATTTTTTTGCTTTCGAGAGTATTGCATAAGGAAGAATCGAAATCGTTTCCGAAAGGATATTCCAAGGCATTTGGAAAAAAGGAATAGGATTCGTCCCGATTGATCATCCAAGTTATACCGGTTCCGCGGGCGGCCTTTTCCCATTCCATTTCGGTAGGAAGTCGTTTGCCGGACCAGCGCGCGTAAGTTTCCGCTTCTCTGTAAGTGATTCCGTTTACGGGATGATGTTCTTTTCCCGCCGCGTATATTCCGCCTTTCCAATGAGGCGGAGGAGGAGTATTCGTTTCTTTTAAGAATTTTGAATATTCTTGATTTGTAACTTCGTATTTATCAATGTAAAAAGAGGAAATGTCCTGAAGGTTTCCTCGTTCGGGTTTGAAGTAAAACGGATTGTAACTGTCTTCCGAAGGTTCGTCGCCTTGACCGTGGAGAAAAAATCCCATGGACTCGTAAAACGATTCTCCGTTTTGTTCGTAACCTCCGAATACGAGAACCATTTCCTTTCCGTCTTTCGGATGTCTGAGTTGTTTTGCGGGCTTGGTTCTTCTTTTATCCTCGGTGAAGAAAGCGCCCGGTTCTATATAAGCTATTTCTTGTTTATAGTCCTGAATGAAAGTTCCCGCCGTGAGGAGTTTTTCCGGCACGCCCGAATTTGCCGTAAATGAACCGTAGAGTTCGATTTCGGAGGCCTTCTTTCCTGACGAATTTGTTTGATAAGCGACCGAGATTTGGCGGATAAAAAAGGAGCCGATTTCTTTTTCGGGATTTTTTTGTAAGACCGCGTATTGAGTTTTTTTTTCCAGGACGGCTTTGATTTCCTCTTCTTCCTTTCCGTAAAAGATCGAACCTCTTCGAATTCGAATTTTTACTTTCCCTTTTCCGCTATAAACCGCTTCCACTTCTCCTTTCCAAAGCGGAACCATTCTCATGTTGAGAGAGGATTCTTCCTTTTCTTGGTCTTGAGTGAATAAAGAAGTCGTAAATCCTACGGCAAAAAGGAAAAGAATTACGATGAATCGTTTGAGTTTAAAAATGGAATCGAAAATCATAATGCCCGACCGACCTTTTTTTGAAAGGACGGTTTTCTGTTATTAGTTTCGGCATAAATTTCCGATTTGGAAAAGAATTTTAAGCGGGGTCCGTTTCAAAAACTTTTCGTCCAGACTTTAAACGGACTTTATTAAAGTTCGTTCTTACTTTTTCTTTTTTTTGAAGGAAGGGGCTCCGCTCGGTTTTTTATCTCCCTGGGAGAATTTAGAGCGAGATCCGTTGCCGGAACTACTATTGCCGGAATGTGAACTCGAACTCGATTTGGACCTCGGCTCCGACCTTCCAAAATTCCGATCCCTATATCTTCCGCCGCCGGATTTCTTTTTAGGAGGATTTTTTTCATCGTATTTAAAATCGGATTCGAATTTTACGGAATCGTCGAAGGTCACACTGTCTTTAAGAATCGTCATCTTAAACAAGGCGGCGGCGATGTCGAGCGCGGTGTAATCGTCTCCCATCAGTTTTTCCACTTGGTTTACGTATTTGCCGATATGACCCGCGTCCACGATGGATCTGACTTTGGAAGTATAGGAATGGATTTTTGTTTCTTCGAGATCGTCTAACGTTGGAATTTTTCCCGCTTCGATCTTGATTCCGTTGATCCGTTCGATCTTCTTGATGTTGTAAATTTGTTTCCCGACGATAAAGGAAAACGCGATTCCTTTTTTACCGGCCCTGCCGGTTCTACCGATTCTGTGTACATAGTCCTCTCCGTCTCTCGGAAGGTCGTAATTGAATACGGCTTCGACGTTGTTGACGTCGATTCCCCTTCCCGCCACGTCCGTCGCGACTAAAATTTCGATACTTCCGTTCCGAAACCCGTTCATTACCTTGTCTCTTTGTTTCTGATTCAAGTCTCCGTGAAGCGCCTCCGCAAAGTAACCTCTCGATTTCAGCAGTTCGACGACGTTGTCCACCTGCGCTTTTGTATTACAGAATACTAATGCGAGCTTTACGTTTCTGTATTCGATCAACCTCGCAAGGGCCTCCCCTTTTGCGTTTTCCTGAATTTCATAATAGATCTGTTCGATTTTAGGCGCGCTCAGTTTTTGATGAGTCACGTCGATGATTTGAGGATGCCTTTGAAATCGTTTCATCAACGTAAGGATATCGTTCGACATCGTTGCTGAAAACATGATCGTCTGACGATCCACAGGTGTGTCTTTTAGAATGAACTCCATGTCTTCGCGAAAACCCATGTCCAACATTTCGTCGGCTTCGTCCAGAACGACGATTTTGATATCTTCAAGGCGGATGGAACCCCTTCTCATGTGGTCCATCATTCTTCCCGGAGTTGCGATTACGATCTGAGGATTTTTGCGAAGCGCTCGGAGTTGTCTGTCTATTTCCTGACCGCCGTAAACCGGTACGACTTCAAAGTTCCCTTTGTATTTCATCAATTTGCGGAATTGTTCGCTGACTTGGATGACGAGCTCCCGAGTAGGACAAAGAATCAAGGCTTGTAGATGTTTACTTGCCACTTCCAGGAGTTCTATCGTCGGAATTGCAAACGCGGCCGTTTTTCCGGTTCCGGTCTGCGCGTGTCCGATGATGTCTTTTCCTTTTAATATGACCGGAATCGCTTCCGACTGAATGGGAGAGGCTTCTTCAAAGCCCATTTCCGAAATCGCGTTTTGGATTTCGGCGGATAAGTTTAGTTCGCTAAACTTGAGTTTTTTCATAGATGTTCCTTTCAAACGATAAATCGCCCGCATTCCGGGAACCTCTAATACTTTGAATTTTCAAGATGAACTTATCCGGAAGATCAAAAAACCGATCGAAGAGAGGAAGGTTGGAACCAGGAGATATTTTACGTCTTCGTTAATGAGACGTTTGTTTTTACTACGATTTTAGAATCGGTTATTTATACAAGGATAAAAGAATGAGGCGCTCCTTGTTTACGAATTTCGGGAGTTTGAAGATTCGATTTCAAAAATAAATCCGGATGTCGTATAACGGAATTTCAAAACGAAACGCGTCGATTTCGGGATGAATTCCGTTTAAAAACAACGATTGCGCGTGAAATCCGCCTTTCGAATCGAAAACGTTTTATCGAAAATACATTCAAAATTTTGAAAGTTATTTTTCTTCGGTTTAAAATTGAACCGTCATCATTAAGTAACCGAACTGCGCTTGAGGAAGAAAGTTGGTTTTTCTAAATTCGGGAGAAATCGAGTCGTCGTTGAGTTTGCGTCGAACCGCGTCGCCCGCAAAAATCCAACTCCCTCCTAACGCCCAAAGAATATCCTTATATTTGAATGAATAAAGCATATCGATTTCTCTAAACAAATTCTTTCCAAGAGTCGTTACTCCCCTTTGATCCAAGGCGCCTTTTTCGTTTTGAATATAGGGATCCTTAAAGCGGTTGTTTGCGTAGGATTCCGTACTGGCTCCGTCCTTGAGGGTTCCCGTAACGTCGTACCAACCATCTTGTCTTTTTTGTTTGTCAACGATCCAATAGGCGATTTTTAACTTACCGAATTCGCCCCCGTCCCAAGTAAGATTTGCGGACTTACCGATCATGTTGACCCAACTCACTTGATCCGCTTCTCCGAAAAAACCGTGATTGGAATGAAACAGGTTTGAGAACGTCGCAATTTTTCCGTCCTTTCGATTCGGATCTCCGCTACCAATGTCGTATACGCCGCCGAGTCGGAAGGATCCGATCGTATAACCGAAGTCGAGTGCGAACGCATAAGCATCGTAAGCTTGTCTTTCTTTGTAAACGTTATTCGTCATTGTTTTGCCGGTAAGAGGATCCACGGTGGAAAAGTTTGTGTTTAAACTATCCCAACTCGGTGCGATGTTCAGACCGTTCCTTCCGGTTTGTCTCGCGTATTCGATCGAAAAATCAAACGGAATTTTCGCCTTTTTATCGGGACTCGTTCTGTTGGAAAGTCTGAGTCCGAACGTATGCAGTTGATCGTATCTGGAATCCCTCGGAATCGTTTCGGGATTAGGAAGGAGCAGAATCGTAGAGTTATTATGAGGCAGCCACTTCTTATACAATCCGATATAATACGCGTCTATGTGGAGTAAATCGGACGGTTTGAACGTATTGTAAAAGCCGGTGAAGGTCGCGTCTCCTTGTTGTTGTTTGGAAAGTTCCGCGGTGAACGTACAAGCGGAAGGCGAGAGGGAATTGGGAGGGCAAGTGTATTGTATCGGAAACGAATTCCTTTTTCCTAAATTAGTGGAATTGCCCGCGACGTCCGAATCTTGTTCGCCCACGATCATCGCCCAGGCGTGAGAGGAAAAAAGTTCTTTATCGATCTTTAAACGGAAACCGTTAAAACTTCTTCCGACGTTGTTCCACTCCAAAGCGCCCACGAGTCTTTCGTCTCCGTATTTTAGAATTTGTCTTCCCGCTTGTAACGTAACGGGGCCGATTAATTCTTTGGATTCTATCCAAGCTTCTCGAATTCCGACCGATTGCCTTGTGTTGTCGTTTGCGGTATCGAGTCCGATGGAAGAACCTTTTTCACCTCCCCAAAGAGCGGAATCTTGTAATGTGATCTTTGATTTCGTTTTTTCGGTGAATTCTTTTTCGATCCAAATTTGAGCTTTGGCGCCTACGAAAGAAACATTATCATTTTTGAATTTATCAAAATCGTAATTGTACCTGGCTTCGGGACGAATTCGAACCAAACCGCCGAGTTTAACCGACTCGTGCCAGGGAGTTTCTTTTTTCGGTTCTTTAATTTCGACTTCGGTTGCGGCGGGCCCTGGAACTACTTCCTGTTTTTGAACTTCGATCGGTTCTCGCTGAACCATTTGTGTCGAGTTATTCCGAACTTTCGGACGTTTGACTCTTTTCGTTCTTTTAGCGTTGATTTCCGAGAATGAAAAAACAATTAGTATGAGCGAAAGTTGGATCATTTTCAATTTGCAAATTTTCAAGTCGGGTCCTCTCGATTTTTATTTCTCGTTTGCAGTGTCGCAAAAAATACGCGGGAACGGCCGGACTTAAATTTACGGAACGCAGCACGGCCCCTGATGGTTATAATTTGAATTTATTATATTATAAAATATAAATGTATTCAAAAATTGAATATGGAACGTTAAAGGGAATAGACGAATGGAATGCGGAAATTTTTTTACCGATTATGTCGGATGGCTAAGAATTTGCTCCAAACCTGTCGAGCGCCAATAGAAGCGAGACACTAAGTTCCACAAAAACGCAGGGAGTTCCCACGTTTCAAGGGCGAGGGTTTAGTGACTAGGGGTTAGGTGGGGGATCGTCCCTTCTGAATGCGTGAGTTCCCACAGATTACGTCTCTTCGATGCGATTGTCCTAACCCCTAACAACTCGCTACTAACTACTCGAAGCGGGAGTTCCCACGTTTCAAGTGGCGAGGGTTTAGTTGTAGGGGTTAGGACGCTACGCGGTCTTCCTATGAGCCGGTTTTCTTTTTCGCAATCGGCTTCTTTGAATTTACCGCTTGTATTAATTTTTGAATTCGTTTTGTTCTGGTTTCCGAAGATTTCGCGTCTAAGATTGCTTCGATATATTCTCTTTTGTGCGACCAAGATAGGGATTCGAAAGATTTTTTTATATCCTTATCTTTGGAAAGAGCCTTGTTTACGTCTTCCGGAAGTTTTACGATCTTTGTTTCGTAATCGATATATTTGGAAAGTTCCGGACGTTTTTGTTTCTCCGCTTTGGAGCCGCCTTTTTTTACGGTTTCGGCTTTTTTAAATCGGACCGCGGACCAAATATCGTTTAAGGAAATAAGTGCGATCCCGTCGTATCCGTTTTGGGAAAGAGGTTCCCAACCGCGATCTCTATCTAAGTCCGTTTTGATGCCCGAGGATTTTTTCGGATAAGCGATCCAAAGCAGAGTTTCCTTACCGATCGTTTTTAGAATTTTTGAAAAAGAAGATTTGAGCGAAGAGGTGGAATCGGCAAAAAGAAGAATTCCATCCGCTTCGGAAATTTCATTCGTAACAATAACGCCCGAGATAGGAGGAGTCGACTTGTATTCGTTCTCTTTCCCGATCACGATCAGCCGATTTCCTTCCTTGAGTCTCATCTTTTTAATTAAGTCAGGATTCAAATCTATCATAAGGCGTAAGGAAACGAAGGTTTTTAAAAAATGCAAATCCGTTTTTTTATAAGTTCCGCAAATTGCTGGAACTCCTACGTTTTAGGAATCAGGCCTTAGTGGTTAGGGATCAGATATTTCTGTAAACCGAAGGAGATTCTACTTTTACAGAAAAACATACTGTGTAAAGTCCTAAAATCATGTTGGCAGAAATCAGCAGCTTGATGAACAGAATCAGTAGTTAAAAGGCCTAAATGCAGATGAAAGCCGGACATTGTTGTAAAGAAAGACTGCTTGATTGAGAGCGTTTTGAGTTTCTTTAAAATTATCGAAAGAATTTTTTAAAGAGAACTCATATTTAAGGGTTTTATTAACTCTTTCCGTAACGAAATGCAAACCGAACCATGAAAATGACCTTGTAAGCGATTCTAGATTCTTAAGATTGGGCCTAATGATTTCACCATTGCGTTGGTTTTTGCCCGCCAAACCAAAACCCCTATTACCGAAAGAAGTGATCGACCGATCTTATCCTCGTTTTAGATGGAGAATTTTAGAAGCGACCTTTATCGGTTATGCAGTATTTTATCTCGTAAGAAATAACTTTCCGGTCGTTTCCAAGGAGATGGGAGAAGCCCTTCGTTACAACCAGGAACAGATCACGAACATTTTAGCGGTGACCGCGATCACGTACGGGATCGGAAAATTCCTGATGGGAATTTTATCCGATCGTAGTAATCCGAAATACTTCATGCCTTTGGGTTTGATCTTAAGCGCGGTTTGCAATTTATTTTTCGGGGCTTCGAGTCAATATGAAGTTCATTTTTATCTCTGGGCGTTGAACGGATTGGTTCAAGGAATGGGATGGCCTCCTTGCGGGCGTTCTCTCGGCCACTGGTTCGGAGTCGCCGAAAGAGGATCTAAATTCGCAATTTGGAATATAGCGCATAACGTGGGCGGGGGTTTGGTGGGAGTTGTCGCCGCTTATAGCGCCGCCTGGTGGGGATGGAGAAACGCATTTTATATTCCCGCTTCGATAGCGGTGGTAACCGCAGTTTATCTTCTGTTCCGATTGGTGGACACTCCTCAGTCGGTAGGTCTTCCTCCGATCGAAGAATATCAGGAAGATCCCGAAAAAGAATTGAGAATATCCTCCCAAGAACAGGAAAAAGAACTTTCGTTTCAGGAAATCATCATCGGATCCGTATTAAAGAATTATTATGTTTGGACGTTCGCTTTCGCGAACTTTTTCGTTTATGTGGTTCGTTATAGTTTAACGGATATCGGTCCGACTTACTTAAAATTTGCAAAGGGCGCCTCTTTGGAAAAGGGAGGGATGAGTACTCTCATCTACGAATTTGCGGGAATCGGTTCCACGCTTCTTGTGGGTTGGGGTTCGGATAAACTGGGCGGGAAAAGAGGGATGGTGAGTTTCTTATGTATGCTTCCGATTTTATCCGCTTTGATCGCATTGTTGTTCACTCCTCCGGGTTTTCTTTGGTTGGATCTTACTTTGTTCGGTATAATCGGTTTTTTTATTTATCCGCCAGTCATGCTGTTAGGCGTTGCGGGCCTTGATTTCACTTCGAAAAAAGCGGTGGGGGCCGCGGCGGGTTTTATCGGATTATTCGGTTATTTGGGAAGAACGGTTCTTTCAAAAGCGGTGGGATGGCTGAGCAAACAACCCGGATTTCATTGGGAACAATCCTTGTATCTCATCATAGGTGCGACATTGATCTCTCTCGCATTACTTGCCGTTACTTGGAGTTGGAAGCCCAAGGCTTAACTCGATCGTATGGAAGAAGGGAGCGTCGTTCCGTTCGGAAGGAATCGTATTTTAAACTTGCCTTTCCTTTGACCGTTAAAATAGTTTTCTAATATGGTACACCCTTGGCACGATATTTCACCCGGAGATCAAGTTCCGGAATTCGTAAACGGCATTATTGAAATAAAACGCGGAAGCCGCGCGAAATACGAAGTCGATAAAGAATACGGAATTTTGAAACTGGATCGGGTTTTATATTCCTCTTTTTATTATCCGGCAAATTACGGATTTATTCCTCAGTCTTATTGTGGAGATCACGATCCTCTTGATATTTTGGTTCTTTCTCAGGTTGAGTTGGAACCGCTTTGTTTGGTAAAATCAAAAGTGATTGGTGTGATGAGAATGTTGGATTCCGGCGAGGAGGACGATAAGATCATCGCAGTCGCGGCTAACGATATGTCGGTCAATCATATCAACGATATTTCGGAACTTCCCCCGCACTTTACGTTGGAACTCAAACACTTCTTCGAAGATTATAAGAAGTTGGAAAACAAAACCGTAGTTATCGAAGACTTTCAAAACGCAGAGTTGGCGAGAAAGATCGTTTTAGATTCTTTGGAATTGTATAAGAAAACG
The DNA here is from genome assembly GCF_000347175.1 of Leptospira alstonii serovar Sichuan str. 79601. Lineage (GTDB taxonomy): Bacteria > Spirochaetota > Leptospiria > Leptospirales > Leptospiraceae > Leptospira > Leptospira alstonii. The sequence goes on along the minus strand of NZ_ANIK01000008.1, from coordinate 105,133 downwards.
TTTCCTAAAAAGTAATCGGTAAATTTTCGTTTTCGGCGAACGATCGAAGTTTTAAGAATTTCGATTTGAATCCGATCGGAAACTTCGTCCGCAAAAAAAGTATATTCCAAAATTAGAATTTAGTTCTGGAATATACTTTTTTTCAGCCTTACGACTTTTCAAAAAAAGAGAATCCCGTTTTCAAACTTGACCGGGAAAATCTCCCGGTTTCGTTCTCCAGCGTCTATGAACCCAGAAGTATTGTTCCGGAAACAACTTCACTTCTTCTTCTAAGGCCTTTGTCCAGACTTCCGTGTAATGGCGAATTGCGGTTTCCCGATCTTCAAACGCCTTTTTATCCACAAATCCCAGGTCTTTGACTCGAACGATCACCTTACCGTTCTCTCCGCAAAGAACCGAATACAAAAGCATCTTTGCGCCGGTAAGATAAGCCATCAATGCGGGACCTTGATAAGTGGATGCGGGGCGATTGAAAAAATTTACGAAAATTCCGACCTTGCCCGCGTTTTGATCCGAACCGAACCCGACCCAATAACCTTGTTTTAACATTTTGGTCACTTGACTGGATTCTTCCGTAGAAACGAGTTTGATTCCGTTTTTAGTTCTGAGTTGATAGATCAATTTATCCACAAACGGATTTCTTACCTTTTTATAAATTCCTCCGCCTTTCATGCGCATGCCCATAAACTGAACTAAGATTTCCCAGGTTCCGAAATGACCGGAAATCAAAACGACTCCGACGCCTTCTTCGTTTGTTTTCTTTTCAAGAGCTAAGGATTCGGGATCATAAACGAGATAACGATCCATCCATTTTTGATTCAAACGCGGAGCATACAAAGTTCCCGCGGCCAGATTTCCGATATGAAGAATACTTTTCCAAACGAGTTCTTTCTTTTGCGCTTCGGAATATTCGGGGAACGCGTGAGAAATATTTTCATACGCGATTCTTCTGTGTTTTCTTGCAAGGGGATAGAGAAGAATCACGAGAAATCTTCCGTATAAAAGACACAAACGATACGGTAAAATTCGAAACGGAAGATAGAATAGATAAACAAAGATAAAAGACGGTATATAACGAATCAAGGGGGCCCCGAAATTGTTTTTTTACAGCTTGTGCTAAACTTAATTTTACTTTATCGTCAAGGTCACAAGCCGTGTGAACTGATGCCTAACTCGGCAGGTTCTTATTACAAAGGGAACGATTTCCATCCGGATTGACAAGCAAAAGAACTACCCTTTTCGACGGACTTTATTGAAGGATCAAACTAAGCGGGATTCTTTCTTTTTTCTAAGAAGGAATATTTTAGAATCTTGCATCTTTCTCGATTTTAAAATATTCTTTTTGTCAACACGAAGTTTTGAAGATGAAAAAAATCCGCGTTTTAAAAATGGAAGCTCCGAGAGTTGACCGCAAAGGGTAGGTCGGAAATTCTGGAATTCACCCTTTCTATTTTTTTACGATCTCGTTGCTTGCTCAAAGAAAAATCTTGTACTCGAAAGAACCCATGGACAATCTGAAAACCTCCGTACATGAAATTTATCTTTCTCTTTCCGGAGAAGGAATTTCAACGGGCGTCCCGACCGTATTCGTACGTATGGCGGGATGTTCGCTTCGATGCGGAATGGTGACCGGAAGAAAGTTATGGTGTGATACTCCATACGCGTTGTCTCCGAACGCGGGTGAAGAATGGAACTTGAATCGGGTCTTGGATAAAATTCAAAACTTAAGTCCGGTTAATACTCAAGTTCTTCTTACCGGCGGAGAACCTCTTGAAGGAAGAAACCGAGACTTCAGCGTCGCATTGGGAAAAGAGATTTTCAGAACTAGAAAATCTTCCGGTTTATATCCGAGACCGAGGGTGGAAACCAACGGTGCGGAATCGATAGAAGGGTTGGATCAATTCGTTTTTACTCTGGATTACAAACTTCCCGGTTCCGGAATGGAAGACCGTATGAGTTTGAGAAATTTAGAAATTTATAATAAAAGAAAGAACGATTTGGACGAGATTAAGTTCGTGATCCGCGATAGAAACGATTTTGAAAGATGTCTCGAAGTGATCGAAAATCATAGATTGTCCGGGAACCTCTTGGCTTCTCCGGTGCAGGGAGAATTGTCGCCCGAAGTACTCGCGGAATGGATGAAATCCTCTTTGGGTTCCGGACTTCGCCTTTCCCTGCAAACTCATAAATACATCTGGGGCGATAAGAGAGGAGTTTAGTTGGAAGATACTTTACAACTCAGTCTTGATTTTGAATCCAGTCCCCGCTCGGGGTATCGCGGAGATTTTTGTTATCTCACCAATTCTCCCGAATCGGGCATCGGAAAGATCGTTTCATCGAACGAAGGAAAATTTACGATCGAGTTTACGTCGACTTCCTCCAAAAAGACGGTTTCGGAAAATTCTCCGTATTTGAAAATTCTTCCGGGTTATCCTTCCCCTCTCCGAAACGTAGGCGAACAAGCGGGATTGATGGATCTCGCTCTGACCGCTTATGAGTTAAAACTCACACACGCATTCGATAAACTTTCCGCTCTTTCCAATTCCAGAACGAGACTTCTTCCGCATCAGATCGAATCGACTTACATCGTGGTCAACAGTTTGCGACCTCGTTTTATTTTGGCGGACGAGGTCGGTTTGGGAAAAACCATCGAAGCCGCTCTTGTGATGAAGGAACTGATCTTTCGAAGGGGTTACAAGAAGGTTTTGATCGTAGCGCCTTCTCCCCTTTTGGTTCAGTGGCAACAGGAGTTGAAGAATAAGTTCAACGAAGATTTTGAAATCGTTAAGCGAAGAAATTTTCACACGGAGGGCGATAAGAACTGGAAAAATTTTCAACACGTCATCACTTCCGTCGACTTTATTAAAAATCCGAAATACGCGGAAGAAATTCTCAAAACGAAATGGGACATCGTCATTTTCGACGAAGCTCACAGGCTCAGAAGGGATTACCATAAAATTACGCGCGCCTATCTGTTTGCCGAAAAGATTTCCAAGAAGTGCGAATGTCTTCTTCTTTTAACCGCGACTCCGTTTCGAGGAAAATTAGAAGAACTTTATTATCTAATGCACCTAGTCGATCCGAATATTTTGGGTCCGTATCATACATTCGTAAACGATTATATTCTGGGAAATAAAACCGACCTCAAGGACAAAATTTCCAAGGTTCTTTTGCGGAGAAGAAAGGTCGAGGTCGGCGGGTTTACGAAACGATTCGCCAAAACGGTAAGAATCGAACTTTCTCCGGTGGAACGAGAATTTTACGAGGAAACGACCAACTACGTACGAAGAGAATACAATCTCGCGATGAGAACGCAGAACCGCGCGATCGGATTCGTGATGATCGTATTTCAGAAATTGTTGGATTCTTCGGTGTTCGCTCTTATTTCCGCGCTTACAAAAAGAAAGTTCCTTTTGGAAAACCGATTCCATCATATTAAACAAATGGAATCTAGCTTGGACGAATGGGACTTGGACGAAACCGAAGACGTGGAGGAATTCGTTTCCGGTTTGGACGAATCCGTTCAACTCGATCTTCAAAGTTTAAAAAGAGAGCTTCTTTCGCTCAATCGATTGATTCTTCTCGGAAAAAAAATCAAAGAAGATAAAAAATCCATAAAATTAAAGGAAACGATTCTCAAACTTCAAAAGGAAGGGCATTCAAAATTCATCATATTCACTCAGTTCAGATCGACTCAGGATTTTTTGGCCGGCGTTCTTTCCGATTTTCAGGTCACTTTGTTTCACGGTTCTTTAAGTGCGGACGCGAAGGAAAGGGCGATCGTTGAATTTAAAACGAAAACTGAAATTCTGATCTGTACGGAAGCGGGTGGAGAAGGTAGAAACCTTCAGTTTGCGAACGTACTTTTCAATTACGATCTTCCTTGGAGTCCCCTCAAGATCGAACAAAGAATCGGAAGGATTCATAGGTTCGGACAAAAGGACAACGTATTCATCTTTAACTTTGCGAGTAAAGATACGGTTGCGGAAAGGATTTTGGAAGTGCTTACGAACAAGATCCGTCTTTTCGAGGAGTCTATCGGCTCATCGGACGAACTGCTCGGAGCGATCGAAGACGAGTTGGATTTTAATTCCTCCTTTATGAAGTTTGTAACGGGCAATAAGTCCAAAATCGAAATGGAAGATGAGATCGATAACCGGATTAAGATCGCACAAAAAGGTTTTGAAAAATTGGGCGCGCTTGTCACTCCGAAGTTGATTGACTTTAATCTTTTGGATTATTACAGTCACACGCTCGAAGAACGTTCGTTTAACAATACGCATTTGGAAGAATTTATTTCCAGGTTTACTCGATTCTTTTCGGAAGAAGCGGGTTTTAAACTGATTCGGAAAAAACCTCAGATTTACGAAATCGACTCGCCTCAGTATAAGGGAAAATTAGGAACGTTCGATTCCGAACTCGCGCTCCAAAACGACAGTTTGGAATTTTTGGCCTTCGGACATCCCCTCATCGATAAGACCGTTTCTTATCTGATTCAAAATCAAAAGGGATGGAGCGCTTCTTTTCATTCGATTTCCAATAAGGAATATTACGTTTTCTTGGTGGAGTTTCAGTTCACACTCAAGCGAACCGAGTTATTTTACTTCGAGACAAATCCGAGAACGGGTTCCGTAAAAAGAATCGAAGAACTTCCCGAAGAAATTAGGGAAGCTCATTCCGTCCCAAAATCTTCAACTGTAACTTCAACACCTGATCATTTCGAACTTCCTTCCCGTTTGGAGGAAAATTTAATCCGAACTTTCCTTGCCTTGGATGAAATTTTGGAGACCAGAAAAAAGGAACTCGGAGAGCAGACTTTGGATCTCTTTCAAAAGGAGGAATTCAAAATCAGAACGAGCAATCAGAATACGCTTAGACAACTCGAAGAAAAATTGATGCGTCAAGAAGCCGCCTTCAAATGGGAAGGAAAGCCCGAAAAAAAATCGGCGATGAACCGAACCCGAAACGAAATTCAAAAAGTTAAGGAAGACTTTGATCGAGAGCTTCGTAAGGTAAGAAACGGTAAAACGATTCAACATCGATTTCAACTCTTTCAGGTATATCTCCCGAACTAAAAGCCAAGCGGATTTTCCTGCTCGACATCCGATTTTGATCGAGGTTTCTGGACTTCAGTAATTGGAACGGAGTTTGACGACGTGAAACTTTCCTTAGATTGGATGAACGATTTTACGCCTTTGAAAGAGGTTGGCCTTGACGCGATTTTAAAGAAGATAGCAATCTCCGTTTGTGAGATCGACGGAGCCGATCCGTATCGTCCCGAGTTGGACTTTGTAAAGATTGTTAAAATAGAATCTCTGGAAAAACATCCTTCTGCGGATAAACTTCAGGTCGCGAAGGTTTTCGACGGATCTTCCAAATCACAAATCGTCACCGGAGCCGCCAACGTAAAAGTCGGAGATTTGGTTCCTCTCGCGGTTCCGGGCGCCAAACTCGGAGAAAAGGAAATTGTAGAGTCGGAACTCAGAGGGGTCAAAAGTTCGGGAATGTTATGCTCCGAAAAGGAACTTTTTTTGTCGGAAGAAAGCGACGGGGTTTGGGTTTTAAACGGACTCGAAGGCGCGGAAGTGGGGAAAACGGTCCGTTCTTTGTTACATTACGATGATATTATATTCGATGTTGATAATAAATCCATCACACACAGACCGGATCTTTGGAATCATTTCGGTTTTGCGAGAGAACTCGCCTCTCAACTTCGTCTACCGATAACTTTCAATCCGTTCGAATCGCTTTGGAATTTCGACCTTTCGATCGAACTTCCGAAAGTATTAGAAAATCAGAATGCACATTCCTATTACGCTTCTTCGATTCGTGATATTTCCATTCTTCCTTCCAAGAGAAAATTCCGATCCCGTTTGCAGAAATGCGGAATTCGAGTCATCAACAACGTGGTGGACGTTTCCAATTATGTGATGTTGGAAATGGGCCAACCCACTCATTTTTTTGATAAGAAATTTTTGGAAAGTCAAGGCGGGATTTCTCTCGAAGTTTCCTATGCAAAGAAAGCGGAACGTTTTGGGCTATTGGACGAAACGTCTCCTTCTTTGGAAGAGGAAATTCTTCTCATACGCAATCAAGGAAAACCGGTCGCGATCGCCGGAGTGATGGGTGGAAAAGAATCCGCCGTGCAGAATACTTCTACCGAAATCGTGATGGAATCTGCGGTGTTTGCGAGAGAAAAAGTTCGTAAGTCCATTCGTTCCACGGGAATTCGATCCGATTCTTCCGTACGTTACGAAAAGGGTCTCGAAGCGACTACAACTCTTCCGGTGATTCGTCGCGCTCTCAATCTATTGAAAGAGAACGGATGTCCTTCTCTGAAGGCCGGGGAGCCGGTCGGATTTTTACACACACCTCATAAAGAAGTTCATATTCATACGAACATCCACTTTATCAACGCGAAATTGGGTGTTACGTTATCTCAAGGCGATATCACGGATATATTAGAAAGATTGCATTTTGTAGTTTCTTGGAAAGGAGATCAACTCGAAGTGTTGGTTCCGAAATTTCGTCATAACTACGACATTACGATTCCGGAAGATCTCGTGGAAGAAATCGGAAGAACCAGAGGTTACGATACGATTCAGGTGGCTCCTCTTTTGGCGGAAGTCAAAACTCCGATTCGAAATTTAAGCAGAGAATTGGAAAAGAAGTGTAAGACGTTCTTTTCCGGAAGTCTGGGTTATCACGAAGTTTTTAACTATTCCTTTCAATCTTTAAAAGAAAACGAGTTGGATGGAGATCCAAAACTTTCCGTAAAGATTAAGAATGAAATGCCGGAAGAACAGTCGTTTCTTCGAAATTCTCTATTGCCTTCTCTGTTAAAAAATATTCGAACCAATCAGGATCGTTTTGGGGAGATTAAGATTTTTGAATTTGGCAGGGCGTATTTTAATCTTCCGGAGCCGGAAAACGAAAAGAAATTTCTGTCGTTTGCGGTTTCGTATGACAGAAAAAGTTCCGAATCGGATCTGAAACTTTTGGAAGAGGATTTCCTGAAGGTGAGAAAAGAAATCGAATCCCTTTTGAACTCTATTCAAATTTTTGAAACTACCTGGGAGATCAAACCGGAGCCGATCTTTCATCCGGGAGCGAGTTTGCGTTTGGTCGGAAGATCGTCAGAGAACGATAGATTAAATATTATCGGAAATTTAGGATACGTTCATCCGGCTGTTTTGGATTCTTTTGAACTTAAAAAAAGGGTAATTTACGGTTCTATTGAATTCGAGAAGATTGTCGAACTCTGGAATCAAAATCGAAAAGTTTCCCGTTTTATCGTTCCTTCCCAATTCCCAGAAGCTGAAATCGATCTTTCGATTTTGATCGGAGAAAAGGAAAATACGAACGTGTTTACTGATCTCGTAAAAAAGGAAAGTATTTCCGAATTGGAGGAAGGTTGGGTCTATTCTCAATTTGCGGGCGGTAACGTTCCGGAAGGAAAAAGATCGGTGAGTTATCGTTTTCGATTGGTCAACTACGAAAAAACTTTCACTCAAGAAAGAATCAAAGAGATTTCCGATCAGTTAGTCGCGCTTGCCGGAAAGAACGGATTCGTTTTACGGTAAAACGTTTGAGTTTTCACGTTTCAAGGAGTTAGGAACTATTGATTAGGATGATCTTTCTTAGGAGACGATGATTCAAGTCGCGACTCATCATGCACCGCGATGAATTCGGGAAAATATAAAATAAAATGAATATTCATGAAACTGCATTCATTCATCCTCAGGCTACGGCGATCGGTCTCGTGGAGATGGCCCCCTATTCTTCCCTTTGGCCCGGAACCGTCGTTCGAGCGGATATGAATCGGATCGTTTTAGGAGAGGGAGTCAACATTCAGGATAACTCCACTCTTCATACCGATTCGAGCCGAGGAATTTTTATCGGAGATTACACGTTAGTCGGCCATAATACGATGTTGCACGGTTGTAAGATCGGAAGAGGTTGTCTCATCGGAATCGGAAGTATTGTTTTAGACGAGGCCGAAATCGGAGACGGGGCGATGGTGACTGCCGGTTGTACGGTTCGAGGCGGAAAAAAAATTCCTCCGGGAGCGATGGTCATACAGAAGAACGGGGAGCTGAAAATTTTCGAAGGGAAAGCCAAACCCGTTTTGAGTGTCGCCGGTTGTTTGGAATACATCGCTCTTTCCGATCGATTTAAGAAGGGGATTTTCGGTCCGTTTACAACGGAAGAGGAAGTCGAATTTCAGAATCGAGCGAAAACGATCTTGAGAGGAATGGGAATTCCTTTCAAAGAATAAAGAGTTTGTTTCCAATCCACAAAAACCTATAATCCGTCTCTTTCGATAGTTTACGGATTTTGAATGACTTTTTCGTTACTAAAGTCCGTCAAAGGAAGTTCCTGCATTTTACGCTAAAATTTCGAGTTCGCGTAACGTTACGTTTTTGCGGAATTTGTCCGTTGATTTAAAATGACTCTTTTAAGGTTTTGGGACGGCCTTTAGATTTTGGATTAGTCTTTTTTCCTGAACCCGAATTCCAAAAAGTTTTGGCGAAATAAGGCTGCGTTTTTCGGACTGAGAAGTTTCACTTTTTTTTCTATAACGGTAATGTGACAGTCGATATATTCGTTTCGATAAGCGTCTCCTTCCTGAATTGAAAAATCAATGCTAGAAAATATTCTACCTTGTTTGGTTGGCTTTCTGATTTGAAACGGAAGTTCTTTGTGACCTTCTCCGTTTAACGAAATTTTGAACAAAGAGATAAACTCGGAGGGAAACTGAGTGTTTGCACCGAGTACGATCCGATAATTGCCCGGTATTTTAGCGGGTAATCGAACCGTCGCAGAAAGATCGTTATTCAGTTTGAAGTTTAAATAAAATGGATAACTGGAAGTTTCTTCTTCTTTGAAATAATCCGGAAGTGTAATATCATGACTCCATATTTTGTCCGTTGAAAATGGAGATAGAAGAAATATCCATAAGAATAATTGAATTCGTTTTGATTGAAAAAGTTTCATCCTCAAATACCGTCCTTATCTTTTTGGGAATGTCGCTTAATGAAGTAGGCATCAAACTACTTTTTCTTTTTTATTGTATTATGAAATGGGTTGGCAATTTGCAGGCCTTTGATTTGAAGTCCGTCTTGCAAATCTTCGCTTAATAATGTTTTACAATTTGCTTCAATAGCAGAACCGATAAGAACAGAATTGTAGAAAGAAAGTTCATATCGGTCCCTGATTTCAATTGCATTCAGAATATTCTCATTAGTATAATAAACACTGCACAATGGAAACATAACTCTTTTCAAATATATTTCTAAGTCTTTTGGTTTTAAGGGTATCTGAAACTTTTTCAATGCAACATTTGAAAACTCTTGGATAGCTAATTACGTAATTATTTTCTGCTAACGCGGTTGAAACGATTTCCTTTGATTTCTCATATTTCGTTTTGTTTTCTGCATCGAAATTATAAATGAACAGATTAGTATCTAAGAATACTTTATCTTTCATTCATCTCTTCCCTGGTAAATTTTCGACCGACTTTAACGTAATTTAGTTTTTGTAAAAGATTTTCATAATCAGAAACGTCTTTAACAGAGTTTGAGTAATTTTTAAGAAATTCATTAAAAACATCAGTTAAAGACTTTCGTTCACTTGCCGCGCGTAGGTCTCGCTTTTTCAAGCAAGGTCGTCTGCTCTAAAAGTAATATTCTTCATAGTTCATTTTAAGCACGATTTTCGTGCATTGTTAATCGGTTTTCGCCCATGTCGTTTAACTTACAACTTCACGAACTTACCCAAAACTTCCAGAACCTTCGGCCCTTTGGAACTTGCGTCTTTTTCTAAAAACGCGCCCGTAAAAACATGAGCTTTTTGATTCACGATAAAAATTCTCTGATAGTTGTGAATTTTCAGATTTTTACCGCCGATTGATTGTTCAAATCTGCTTTCTAAAATTACGCTTTCGATTCCGTGGATTTTGGATTTTTTCGGAGGATTGATCATTTCGTATTTTTGAAATACGATCGGATAAAGACCCGTCATTGTGGAAATGTAATCGTCCAAGGAAATTTCTCTCGGCTGTTTGGAAAGGTCTTCTATCGTATAATTGATGTTCGTATTGAAAATACCGGCTTCCGTACTTCCTTGAGGATATTCAAAAAGAAAAAAGTTGATTCCTGCAAATTCAAGAGCCTTTTTAATCGTGCCTGAATTATCCGAGTTCGATGCGATTTCTTCCGCTTGGTTCATGAGATTCGGATTATCGTTAAAATTCCAACCTTCGTAGTCGAGCCCGAGTCCGAGAGAAGGAATTTGCACTACCTTCGCGTTCGATTTTAAGGAATGTTCTTTTTTACAATCGAGTATTACGAATGTTAAGACGAAGAGGATGGAGATGATACGAATCGGATTGTGTTTCATACGGTTGAACTTCCTAGGAAATGAAAAGAATACTCTCTTCGATAAAAAAAGCGAGTCAATTTAGAATTTATCCTAAAACCTATCTGATTTTCTTTCCCGCATGTAAGAAGAAAGTTGTCGGATATAAAAAATTTAAGACAAGTCGCTCTATTTCATTTAACGGAAATAAGGCGAAGAATCCTTGTGTTCGGTTGTGTTTGAATTGAGAAAGGGGTTTCAAAGAAATAAAAAAGCCGATCTGTTTAGATCGGCTTTTAGGATTTTCAAGAACGATTGATTAGAATGCGAAAGAAAGCAGAACCTTAAATCTTGTAAAGATATCCGCAGCAGAAAATCCGAAGAGGAGGAGAAGGAATAGAAAACCGGAACCGAAAATGACTCGGTTCATAATCGAATCGTATTTAAGGTGCATAAAATATCCGAGCACCAAAGAAGCCTTTGCAGTTGCAACGGCCATCGCGATAATCACGTTCATCGCACCGAAGTCGATTCCTGCAACCCATACCGTAACAAACGTAAAGAAAATCAAAGTGGCAAAAATCACTGAATAGGTTTTTACGGAGATGACATGGTGTGAACCGTGACTTTCTTCCGCGTGAACAGGAGCGGCCGCCGGAGCGCCTTTCAATTTTTCCTGGCCTTTTAAAACTGCGTCTTGAAGAGCCTTTCCTAATTTATTGTCTTTGTTTCTTGTGATAAAGTCTTGGAGTTTATTTTCTTCTAAAACTTGAGAAAGAAAGTTAACGGTAAATCCCGCGAGAGTCGCGCTGACAATCGCTCCGGCTCCGATGACAAACCCGGTAAAGGGGATCATAAACCCGATGCTAACGATTACGTAAAGAGCGTAGTTTAAAAACAGTTCCATTTTCTATCCTGAATGTGGACCGCATAGATTGCGGATGGTTTTCCGGGCGGTAAACCGCGACCTGGAGGACATACTGGCAAGGTCTGAAAAAGCCTCAAGTACATTTCAGTGAAGAATTCGTTTCCTCCATTCGGAATAAAACTTTTGAATTCTCTCTTGTATCGTTTCTCGAGAATTTTCTAAAAAGCTCAAGAGAATCCAGGCGGTTCCGTAGGACTTTCCCGAAGTAAATCGATCCGGAGTCAAGGGAAGAATTTCAAGCCCCTTCGACTTACCCCAGTCTGAAATCCATTCCGAATATTTCGGAATCGGTTCTTTCAAGGGTAAGGGAAGAATGGAAAGATTTTCATCGAATCCTTTTTTGATTTCGTTGAGAGCAGGGGACTTCGAAAATTCAAACAAAATTCTTCCCATGGACCATCGAAAATTCGTTTCACTGATCCTTTGTATTTTTTTTATATTTTGAGAATAGAACTCAAAACCGTCGATCGAAATCGGGCCGATGTATTCGGGAGAAAAACTTTTGGATAACTCTTTCACGATCGGTTCCAAAAGTGAAGCGAGAAGTTCGGATTCTTTTTCCGAAGGGAGATAAGCTCCGTTGTATTTTCCTTTTTCGTCGCAGATTTGGATCGTAGTTCCGGAAAATGTGGGAACTCCCGCGTTAAAATCATAGAGGCAGGAAAAATCAAACGTTCGTAACATCCAAGGTTCCGCGACGCAGGGAAACCAAGAAGAATCTTTTTCGGCGTTCCAATCTTCCCAATTTTCCGAAACGATGGGAGAGAATTTAAGGATTTTATGTCTTCCTGAAAAACTAAACTCCGGTTTGAGAACGGTTTTGTCCGGCCGTAGTTCCGACCATTCCGAAGACAAAGTGGAAAGATAAGAAGGTTTCTCCAAAATCATGGCGGGAATATCTTGAAAACCTCGTTCCGATTTCCAACGAGCCAGAAGAATTTTAGAATTCAATCTTTTGGAAAGTTCCGCTTTTTGAGGAGAATAAAGAATTTCACCCGAATCATTCAGATCGGAAACGGAACCCCATTCTTCCCAAGTTCGGATCGGATCGATCGGTGAAGTTTGAAGATTTTTATCGGAATTTCTTTTTAAGAATTGAAACTTGCAAAATCGAATTCCTTTCTTTTCCCAAAATTCCGTCCAACTCGGATCGGGACGTTCTCGCAGGAAAATCGTAGTCGACGGATTACAAATCGATTGAAAGAGAAAAAACAGATTTTCCAGAGATCGGTTTTTTAAATCCAATCTTTCGGGAGCGATCTTTGCGGATCGTAACTCTTCCTCAAAAAATCCGTTGAACCTGCAATAACGAGTCATAATATCCTGAAATTTTTTGGTTTGTAAAATCAAGAATGGAACATCAGAATTTCGATAATCTGAATAAGGGTAAATTTATGAACATCCGTATTTTGACATTCCTGATGATTCTTTCCGTCGCCGGTTTAGGAGCCGCACCGAACAAGGTCCTAACGATGGAAGAAAAGGAAGAATTAAAACAGATCGAAACCGTACGCAAAAGCGGTTTTACGGATATTGAAATCGATAATCTTCACGCGTCCATTGCCGGGAACATTCTTAAAATCAACGGTCTACTCGGAAATGAAACGTATAAAAAAGCGCTTCGTTATATCGAAGACGAACCTCGGGTAGCCTCGAAGTTCTTGTTTCAAGATAAGGAAAATAAACAATATTTGGAACTCGACTTGGGTCTCGGTCAATCTTTTGCCGATTATCCGAAAACGTATCTCTATCAATCTAGAATTTATATTTATCCCGGAACGGACGGACAATCCTTGGAAAAGATCATTCTTCAGTTTAAAAGAACGAACGCAAAGGGAGAAGTTTTCATTCGAGAAATGAGACGTTTGGTTAATAATTCTCCGAAGGGACCGACTTTCTTAGGAGACGGAAAAAGAACTCCGAACAATAACAGTGAAATTCTTTTGGAATTCTTTTCGAGTCATGACACCGATTTTCTTTGGCCGGATAATCCGGTTCAACCCGTTTCCGCGAGCGTTTCCACCAAGTTGCACGATGCGGCCAATCCGCTTCCGTATAATAAACAAAAACAGATCATTCTTCAGTACAAAATTTACCTGAGAAAAGTGGATAAGATGGTAAGTCTTAAACTTCATGCGATGGAATTGGATCAGAAAATAATGATCTCCAAAATGTTGGAGTTTCGATGATCGTCGCTCAAATGTAGAATTGTAGTTGCGGCGTTGGATTTCGTCTAACGTTATTTTTTGATTAAGAAGTCGCTGATGACCTTTTCTTGGGTCAGATATTTTTTATTTAGGTAGGAAATTGCGAGATTGATAAATCGTGGAACTTCTTTTCCCGCTTCCAACAAATCCAATTTTGTCTGAGTCAGTTCGTCGATCGTAGACAAAGCCAATTTACGCTGACTCTGATGCGATTCGAACTCGTCTTCGGTTACGAAAGTCATTTTACTTTTTACCTTTCTTTCAGAGTATCAAAATCTCAGGAAAACGCAAGTCGTTCCCGAACGATTTTGAAAAACACTGTAATTAACGTTGAATTACCCGAAGAAAGTTTGGGCGAATCGCTAGCGAATTTCATCGCGGAGATCGGCTCGCGACCGCGTTTGAACTCAAATGATCCTCAAGTCTCCCTATAATCGATTGCGGTTTGAATCCCTCTTTCTTCATCCACTAAAAAGTTGATGAGAAGAGAAATGATAAAAAAAACGGAAACCACCAAGAAGGAATTTCTTAAATCGAAAAGAACCTGCAATCCTCCCACCGCAATGAGACCGAATGCGGCGGCTATTTTTCCGGATAAACCCCAAAGACCGAAAAATTCTCCGGACTTGGATTCGGGTGCAAAAAGACCTACGATCGCACGGCTTGCGGATTGTGTGGCCCCGAGTCCGGCTCCTGCAAAAACTGTCGTCCCTACGAACACCCATTGTTGTGTGGTCGGAATTCCGATTTCGATCAAAAACGTCGTGATATCTTTCACCCAATAAATCAGTAAGAGACAAACAACCCATAATAAAAGCGTAATATTGAAGGTTTTCTTCGCGCCGATTTTATCTTGAATAAAACCGAATACAATCGCGCCGATTGCTGCAAAAAGTTGGATCAATAAAAACATTGCGATCTCGTGTTTTTCTTCCGTTTTGATTTCCTGCGCGCCGTAAATAAAGGCGAAACTGATTACGATTCCGAGTGCGGCCATCGCAAAAAACAAGGACACAAGATACAAAGCCATATCGCGGAACTTGTGGATTTCCTTCATCGTGGCAATCACTCTTTCGATTCCGATTTTGAGGTAGGAAAGTCCTTCCGGTTTTTCTTTTCCTGCCGTGTATTCTCTCAAAAGAAGAAAGGTCGGAATTCCGGCGAATAAAAAGAAAAATGCGGTATAAGGGCCGACCAAACGAAGATTGCCGAAATTCGCCAAGGTTTTAGGACCCAAGGTATTGACTAACGCAACGGCTGCGATTCCGCCGAAATATCCGATTCCCCAGGCGTAACCGGAGATTTTACCCAAATCTTCTTTCGGTCCTAAATAAGGAAGAAAACTGGAAGCGAAGTTTTCTCCCGAGGCGAAAAAGAAATTGGAAAAGATAATGAGAATAAACGCTAAAAGATATTGTCCCGGAGCGATTACGAACCAGAGCGCGCCCGTGGAAATGATGCAAAAAACATAACTATAAAATAGAAATTGTTTTTTACGCGCGGAGTAGTCGGTGATCGCTCCGAAAATCGGTCCCGTAACGACTACTAGGAGATACGAAATCGCAAGAGCGATCGACCAGAGAAGATTTCCGTATTCAAACGGATTTTCTTGGTTTGCGGTGGAGGGAACCACCAATTGACTGAAAATGATTCCGTAAGTTACGCTGATAATGACAGTCGTATAAGATGAGTTCGCAAAATCGAACATGCACCATCCGAGAATTTCTCGAAAGGGGGCTCTTTTGGTATCCTGCATGGTTTGCCTTTTTGATTTTAATCAGGGATTTCGAAGGCTATTTTTTCGAAAACCCGGTGTCAAATGAAAACCGTAAAAAATTTCTCTTGCAGAAGATTTTCGGAATCTCTAATCTGAATGGAAAATCGTTTTCCGACTGTCCAATTAAATATAAGAATATGGATTCCTCATTTTTTAACCAAGTAGATCTCTGCCAACTAATGCGCCCTCGTAAAGTTTGTGTGTGCAACCAAATATCCGAAGAGGAAATCCTGACTTCGATTCGAAGCGGAAACGATACCTTTCAAAAGCTTATGGATGATACGGGCGCTTCGACCGGATGCGGGACCTGTTCGAATTCGGTTCGTAAAATTTTGGCTCGAGAACTGAACGTTCCGAGAGCATGACTTCACTTCCTAACGTATCAATCAATATGGCGATGACTCTGGACGGGAAGGTTTCTCGTCCGGACGGAAGGTGGTACGGACTTTCTTCCGGGAACGATAAGAAAAAAATGGATGAAATTCGTTCCAAGTCGGACGTTTTAATTCTCGGAAAAAACTCGATTCTTAACGACGATCCCGTCGTTCATCTTCGTTACGTTAAAAACGGAAAGGATCCTCGTCCCGTGATTCTTCTCAGATCCGGAACTCTTCCGGAGGATAAAAAAGTATTCCGTTTTTCTAAACAACCTCCGCTGATTTTTTGTCTGAATCAAAATTATTCCTTGGTCCGCGACAATCTCGATTCCGCGGCGGAAGTCGTTCTACTTTCAGGAAACGATTTGAGCCCTTTGGAAGTTCTTAAGGTCCTTTCCGAAATGGGATACCGGGAAATTCTTTTGGAAGGAGGGCCTTCCCTGAACGACTCCTTCTTTAGATCCGGCCTCATATCGAGAATTTATCTCACAATCGTTCCCTTTTTAATCGGACAAAAAGATCTTCCTTCCATTACCGGCGGTTATAAGGAATATTTGGACTTCGATCGAAAAAAATGGGACCTAATCTCTTCGGAAGTATTAGAAAATGAAGTTTTTCTAATGTATGAAAAAACGATGGAAGTTTAAAAATCAAACTTCGGATATATGAAACAAAAGGAATTGTTCTACGCTTTTTTTTTGAGAGTTCTCCCGATTTTTTTTGCCTCCGTTCTAATTTACGAACAATTCTTTCCGGAAAGAAAAATTTTGGTGCAACAGGATTCTTTGATTTATTTGCCGGATCGAAAAGAATCGATTCCGTTGGAATCGGAATGGATCCGTCTTTCGGAGATTCCGGAAGAGTGGATTTTATATACCGTTCAGGTGGAAGACAGAAGATTTTATTCTCATAAAGGATATTCCATTTCGGATATTCATTCTACGTTAGTTTCTTCCGCCTTATTTTTTCGGAAGATAAGAGGCGCGAGCACGATCACTCAGCAGTTGGCCCGTACGCTTTTTTTATCTCGGGAAAAATCCTTATCTAGAAAATGGAAAGAAATTCAGATCGCTTCCGCGTTGGAAGATGAACTTGGAAAGAATATGATTTTAGAATACTATCTCAATAACGTTTATTGGGGTAGGGGAATGAGCGGTTTGAATCAGGCTTCTCGATATTATTTTAAAAAGAAACCGATCGATTTGGAAACGAATCAGTTTAAATCGTTGATTCAGATCTTAAAAAAACCGGACGCTTATACTCGGGAAGAAGTGATTTCGCTTTCAAGAACGTTGTAACTAACGTATCGTAAAAGAAATAAACCGTAAAAACAAGAAAACCCGGCAACGTCCTACTCTCCCATGCAGCGAACCACACAGTACCATCAGCGATGAGAGGCTTAACTTCCGTGTTCGGGATGGGAACGGGTGTGGCCCTCTCTCTATAGTCACCGGGAATCTTAAAGACATATTTTTATTCTCGCCGGTTTTGTCATTCTTAAATTGAAAAGACGGAGGAACTTTATAAGAACCTGTCGATTTTTTAATTAAATTTAGATTGACCCACTTACCTACCGATAGGTAAGTGGTTTTATGAAACCCGTGGTAGATACAAGAGAGAAAATTGTCACTCTTGCCAGAGATTATTTTCAAAACGTCGGTTTTCAATCTTTCAGTTTTCAAAATATAGCGGATGATTTAGGAATTAAAAAGGCTAGTATTCATTATCATTATCCTTCCAAAGATGAATTGGGTCTTGAAATACTTGAAGTATATTATAGGGATTTTGAAGAATATAAGAAAAACATAAAGGAAAGATCGCCCAGAGTCAGACTATTCGGGCTTTTTAAACTCTACGATAGTTATACGGGCGAGAACGGAAGGATTTGTCCGTTCGGCGTTGTGGGTGCGGAATATCACGTTCTTGCTCAAACAATCCGGGACAAAACGCGGGTTCTTCACAATCAACATCGCGATTTTCTAATACAAACTCTGGATGACGGAATTAAGGACGGGTCCTTTACGCTTACTCTCGGCGTTCGAGACACGGCGGATTTATTTATGTCTGCGATTCAAGGGGCGATGCAGATTTCAAGAATCCGAATGGATAAGGAATATTTTCCGAAGACGATCAAAAGTCTTAAATTGATGATACAAACTAAGGAGCATAAAAATGTCGGTTTCTGAATCCGTAACACAGGCGTGGGTTGATATGAACAAGATGGCGGATAAAATGTTCAAGGAATACGGTCTCAACCTTGAACTTCCGCCCAAATCCTTTAAGGAAATGAATGCGGAGTTCGTTGAATTCGAAGGAGCAAAAAGGATCGTAGTTCGAATTCCGTACGACGATCGTTTTACGAACCCGGTCGGAGTTTTTCAAGGAGGAATGCTTTGTACCGCTTTGGATAACACGTTCGGTCCCCTTTCCTATCTTGCCGCCAAAAAACCTTGTGTCACCACCGATCTATCCACTCAGTTTTTTAGAACCTTCTCTCCAAAAGACGAATACGTTTTGATCGAAGCGAAGGTGGTTTCCAAATCTCCCGCTATTTTGACGATGCAAGCTGAAGTTAGAAATCCGAAAAATAAACTCGTTGCGATCGCCACTACGAGCGCTTTGATTTTACAGGAATCGATGTTAAAAAGAATGAAGGGCAAACAGGATCAGGAAGAATAACCTTTCGGGCTTATAAACGGAATATTAAGAAAAATTTATAGACTCCCGATCGGACTTAGAGTCGAACCCAAAACCATCTTGAACGACCTGCAACGCGACCCATAGGGAGCGTTGCATGAGTTTCTTAAACGCGACCCATAGGGAGCGTTGCATGAGTTTCTTAAACGCGACCCATAGGGAGCGTTGCATGTAACGTTATGCCCGCAAGCGACACGCAGGGCCCGGTCCGAGCGCCTTGATCGGTCTTTTTTATCTCAACTTCATAATGCGCGATGGACCGAGCGGG
Source organism: Leptospira alstonii serovar Sichuan str. 79601 (assembly GCF_000347175.1). Lineage (GTDB taxonomy): Bacteria > Spirochaetota > Leptospiria > Leptospirales > Leptospiraceae > Leptospira > Leptospira alstonii. The sequence continues at coordinate 86,520 of NZ_ANIK01000008.1, read as the reverse complement.
GCTCCGCGAGCCCGGAGTCGGCGCGGTCCGTGAAAGCGGAACCTTTGTCTTGTCTATGATCTCTGCTCGGTCGCTTTCACGGATGCGGCCAAAAGTGGATTTGCGGGAGTTCTCGACGTTCAAAGGATCGTGCTTTTGGGATTCGGATGCGGCGGATCAGCCGTATTGCGGGGTTTGGCGATCGTATGTTTATTGGGAATGTAAAAATCTCATGGTCAGTTGCAATCGATTTGTCCGCAGTTTTCCCTTTCTTCTTCGGTTTCTAAAGTGACGTGCGCGATTTTCAGGCCCTTCAAAATTTCCCTCGCTTTGGACTTAATGACTCTTTGATGTTCGGAAGAAAGATCGTTTTTCAAAACGAGATGCGCGGTAAGCGCGTTTTCAGTCGTACTCAAGGGCCAAATATGAATATGATGAATATTTAATACACCTTCTATGGACTTGAGCTCCTTTTCCACGGTTTCCGATTGAATCGTATCCGGAGTCGAATCCAGACTCAATCTGACGCTTTGTTTAAAAAGCGGAATGTTTCCGTAAAGAATGACGAACCCGATCAAAAGACCGATGAGCGGGTCGATCCACAAAAATCCAAACCACTGAATCAATAATCCGGAAACGATCACTCCCAAGGATACCAATCCGTCCGCAAGAAGATGTAGATACGCGCCTTTCATGTTTATATCTTCGTCTTTACTTTTGTGAAATAAGAAAGACGAAGAGAAATTCACCAAAACACCCGCAAAAGCCACGATGGCGATCATTCCTCCGGAAACTGCGGTCGGTCTGGAAAACTTCTCAATCGATTCGTAAACGATAAAACCTACGGTGCCGAAAATGAGTATGGAGTTAAGAAGACTGACTAAGATCGAAGATTTTTTCCACCCGTAAGTAAATCCGGGAGAAGGCCCTATTTCTTGAAGTTTAATCGCGATCCAAGCGAGAAGCAACGAACTCACATCCATCAGATTATGGCCCGCGTCCGAAAGCAAGGCAAGCGATCCCGACGCCAAGCCGATTCCCGCTTCGATTCCCGCGTAAACGAGGTTGAAAAACATCGCGATCACAAGACTTTTGCCCGCGTTTCCGGAATGATGATCGTGGGAGTGATGAGAATGATCGTGAGAATGGTTATGTGAGTGAGGACGGTGATTTCCCATGAGCCGTTTAAAATGATCTCTTTCCCAGAATAGCGAAGCCACAGGCTTGTAAACAAAAAAATACTTTCGTTGTTGAGAATCGATTCTCTTAAAAGATATACTTACCGTTTTGTGAATCGAAGACATTGTCTTCTATTAGACTTTTCTAAAGTAACCCGGCGCGCCGAAAATGAGGCATTGAATTTTCAATTCGCCGTCTTTCTGACGTCGAGCTTCGGTTAAATTACGACTTTGGTGAACGTATTTCTCGAATTCCAAACGTTAAATCCCCGTTATTCGATGTTGCAAATCTTTTCAAAAAATGTCGGGAAAGTCATCGGAAAGAGAAACAATTGTTGCAATTGTTGTCAAAAAAAGTATTCATTGTCGATCTATGTCTTGGAAGAAATTGACTCAATACCTACTGATTCTGTTGTTTCCGTTATGTCACGGCTTGAATGCGTATCAGGAAGACGGACATTTTTATACGGTTCAAACCGTTTTAAATAACTTTCAAACTTCTTCTCCCCTAACTAAAGAGGAAATCGCTCTTGTCGCTTTTTGTACTCAGCTTCCGGACGAGGTTCCCGAGTTGGACGCGATTTCCGTATACCAAAAGTTGGCTCTTGAACATCCATTCGATTATATACTTTGGGTTTTTACCGATAAAGGTTCTCCTAAAACCCTCGGGAGAATGGCCGAAGTGCAACAGTTGTTACACGGTTTGACCGGAGGAGATAGCGAACATCTTCGTAATATTGCCATCGTAACTTTGGATCGACTGCGTACGGAACTTACTTCTAAAAAGGAAAAATCTCCCGAAAAATTATGCGCGTTAGGTTTTGCTTTTCATCTATTGGGAGATTCATTCGCACATCGTAAATTACGGAATTCTAAAAAGATGTATCCTACGGGAAGAGGGCACGCTTCCGATATGACATTGCCCGATCATCCGGTTTACAACGACGATCGTGTTGTAGAATGGGAAAGTTATGCGAAAGGAATTCCGAATCTGTTTCGTTCCGATCTGAAGGAAATCGTAATCAATGACGACTTTAAAAAAGTCAGGGAACTTACCGGAAACAACAATCCTTGGCATTGTATCTTCGGAAGGAAATGCGAGGACAAACTCAGAAAAATTTTATTACATCGATTGAGAGAATCCGATTCTTTTCCAAAATACAATCCTATACAGAAGGATCGTTATCCCGCCGCCAATTGTCAAGAATACGTTCGGAGAGTAGTCGAACAAAAGGACATTCCATTCACTCCGGATTGCGGCGGGTCTTGGAAAATTTACAAACAAGTCTCTTTGAACGTTTGGAAAAGTCTGGGTTACTTTAAGGACGAAAAGTCCCGTAAACAAATCGAACTCTACGAGGGAGACGACTTATGGCAGAATCGTTAAGCGAAGAGCACCCGCGTAAAAAAAGAAAAAGAAAAATTAAGAAGAAGTCGATTTGGGGAGAAGTCCTGATCGTATTCGCGGGATTTCCGATTTTGATGGCTTGGATTTCTTTTCGCAGTTTCGTATGTTGGGGAAATTTGAGTTATACCGGAGAGGTTTTTTGCACCGTTTCAGGTGCGATCAATCCGCTTCTTTTGATTTTAACTTTGTTCCTGATCCTATTGACGTTTGTGGATCTTCACAAATTGGGCGACGAACTGGAGGAACTGCCTAAATGGTCTTCGAAACGGATTTATAAGGGGTTTCGATCCCTGGAAAAATGGGATAAGATTCATTTTTTGTTTTCATTTGTTTCCTTTCTGGGGGCTTTGATCATCGGGATTTATCTCCTGAATCATTTTGAGTTTAGTTTATTTTAATGTACGAACATAATATTCGGGGTTGTGATGAAAAAATACGAAGCGGTTGTGATCGGTACCGGATTCGGCGGAGCCGTAAACGGTTGTAGGTTGAGTAAAAAATGGCCCGGCCAGGTTTTGATTCTGGAACGCGGAAAACGTTATCCAAAGGGTTCTTTCCCCCGTTCTCCGCACGATATGTCCAAGAATTTTTGGAACGTTCCCGAAGAGAAAAGTTCCAAAGCCCGTCCCAGAAAACTTTCCAAATTGAATCAAACGGGTTTATTCGACGTTCGAAATTACAAGAACATGGACGTCGTTATTTCCGCAGGGCTCGGCGGCGGATCTTTGATTTACGCGAATGTGTTTCTCGAACCGCCGGATCATGTCTTTGACGAACGTTGGCCCGCGAACGTAAAAAAGAAGAGTTTAACAGCATATTATAAAATTGTAAAAGAAATTTTGGGCTCCAGGCCTATTCCGCTTAACAACGATCCTCGCAGAAAAGTCGTTCGGACTACACTCTATCAAAAGTTCGCAAAACACGCGGGCCGCGAATCCAAACTCGCCGACATCAACGTCTTTTTCGGTAACGATTTTAAAAATCCCACCCCGATAGGACTTCAGGAAAAAAATCGATACGGAGCCGTTCAAACTTCCTGCACCTATTGTGCGGAATGCGATATAGGATGTAACACACATTCCAAAAATACTTTGGATCTGAATTACCTTTTTGTCGCGGAAAACAAGTATAAGGCGGACGTTAGAACGGAACATCTGGTTCAAAAGATCGTTCCTCTCGGACCGGATGGACAGGACAATCCTTCTTGCCACGGTGAAAACGGTTACCGAGTTTATTTCCGGGATCTTTCAGGACAAACGAGGGAATTGACTTCCGTAGTTGCAAAACGAGTCGTAGTTTCTGCGGGCACGTTAGGAAGTACCGAACTTCTTCTCAAATGTAAGAAGGAATTCAAAACCCTTCCCGATATTTCGGATCATCTAGGAAAACAATTTTCCGGCAACGGAGATTTTTTGTCCTTTGCAATCAAAGGAAAAGAACCGGCAAATCCGAACTACGGTCCGGTAATCACACAATACACGGATTATAACTTATTCAAAAGTTACGATCCTAAAAAGGCTTTTATTCTTCAAGACGCAAGTTATCCGGTATTCGCCGCTTATTTTGCCGCGGCCGCAGTTCCTTGGTTTTTAAGGATCGGATTTTTCTTTCACATGCTCGGCGAACTTTTACGACGATTTTTGGACGGAAAAATTTTCGGAAAAGTAGGTTATCTGATGAGCGAACTATTGAAAGGGGATCTTTCTTACACGTCGGCGGTGCTGCTTTGTATGGGAATCGATCGCGCGGACGGTCAAATGGTTTTGGATCGCAAAAGAGGATTTCAGATTCAATGGCCTCAAAAAAATAGTATGTCGCTTTATGAAGCGATTCTCGGAGTGATGAAGGATTTTGCTTCGTTTATCAAAACCGATTTTTATTTTCCGCTTCCGACTTGGTCTTGGCCGATTCGGAACAACGTCTCCGTACATCCTCTAGGCGGTTGTGTCCTCGGGAATTCGAAAGCCGACGCCGTAACTTCGGCGGACTCTAAAACTTTCGGACAGGTTTTTTCGTATCAAGGACTTTACGTGGCCGACGGTAGCCTTTCTCCAACCGCGATCGGCGCAAACCCGTCTATGACGATCGCCGCCCTTTCCGAAAGAGTGGCCGAGGGGATTACGGGATTGAAACCGACTGCTAATCTTTAACTAACATGAATTTGGTGTTAAAAATGCGAAAGCGATTGTATGTTTAGACCCGCATCATGACCCGTAGGGAATGTTGTGCTTTAGTTTCTTATTCGCCCAAATTTTCTCAACGAATTTCATGTTAAGCAAGGTCGCCTATTCGTTGATTCGCTGACATCTATTCACTAACAGGTGAGGGAACTACTGCATTTTGTTAAGAATTTGCCGATATTTGTAGACAATTTCACTTGAGATTTTTGGTAAGGGCTCTTATAAGTCATATCGATTTGCCTATCCGGCTTGCAAAATTGAATACACGAAAATAATATTCGTTTTTAGGATTGTTATGAATAGCACAACGGAATCCCCCAAAGACACACTGGAATTGATCAGACCTTATTTACCCTCCGGGATCGTTCGGAGATTAGCGGATTTCGGCGAGTCGAAACTGCAAAGGTCGCAGTCCTTCGAAGGCGCCATTTTGTTTTTCGACGTTGTCGGGTTTACTCCCACCACATTGGCGTTAGCCGCCAAAGGAACGCGGGGAATCGACGCCTTACAAACCGTTCTTTCCAATTATTATACGGGGTTGTTAAAACATCTCAGTCAATGGGGCGGGGCGGTTTATCAATTTGCGGGAGATTCCGTTTTAGTCAGTTTCGAGAAAAGGGACGGTGAAACCGATGCGGGAGCCGCGCTTCGGGTCGCGAATTGTGCATTAGGAATTTTTAATTCGATTTCCGAATATGTCTCCAACGAACTTTTGGGCGAAACCGTAAATCTTCCGGCTCGAGTTGGTTTGGCTTACGGAGTATATCAGGAATTTATCTTAGGAGAACCGGACCGATTCTTAAGGGCCGTGATCGCAGGCGCTCCGGTGGACCAATCCATTTCCGCCGAAAAACACACGTTAGGCGGGGAAATCATTCTCAGCGCCGGGCTCTGGGACCTTCTTCCGGCATCCAAAGTCGGCGAGAGCGTTGATTCCAATTTCTATCGTCTGATTGATTGCGAAAAATGCGAGAATATCGTCCCACCTCCGGCCCGTTCCGCGGCGGAAGAAAGAATTTCGGACGAACGTTTTTTCAAACGTTGCAAACGTTTTATCGTGCCGGAGTTGTATCAAAGAGTAACCAATATTCACAAGGCTTTTTCTGGAGATTACCGCGAAGTGGCTTCCGTTTTTGTTCGAATCGATTCTCCTTTGGAGTCGAACACGGATTCGAAAAGTTTTAACGACTTTTTTGTATACGTCCAAAGCGCCGCGGCTTCCTGTTCCGGAACGTTCGTACTTACCGATTTATCCGACAAAGGCGGAGTGTTCAGTATTCTATTCGGAGCTCCTGCCGCGCTTGAAAACAAGGAAGCGTTGTCCGCTCGATTTGCGATTCGACTTCTGGAAGGTGCCTCCAATTATCCTGCGGCAAAAAATTTGCAGATCGGGATCTCGACGGGGATGGCGTATTGCGGAGATTTAGGAGCGCCTTTCCGAAAGGATTTTACCGCCATCGGTGAGATGATGAATATCGCCGCGAGACTTGCGACTCTTTCCGATCATATCGGAAAAATTCTCATCGATTTTCAAACGAAAAGCAAATTAGGGAATAATTTCTCCTTTCACGAAGTGGGAGACGTCGAGCTCAAAGGAGTCTCGGGAGCTAAGAAGGTATTTCAGCTAACGTCAGAGCAAAAGAATATTCCCGGACTTTTGATCCAATATAGGGATAAGATGATCGGAAGGAAGGAAGAGATCGATCGTCTCCACAAGATGTTGGACGTTTCCATGGAAAAAAGCGGAGTGGTTTGCAGAATTATCGCGGACGCCGGACTCGGCAAATCCAGATTGACAAACACTTTTATCGATCAGGCCTACGATCGAAACGTCGAGATCCTCATCGGTTATTGTTATCCGTACGAAAAGTTCACTCCGTTTTATCCTTGGAAGGAATTGTTGACCCTCTTTCTCGGAATTTTCGAGGACGATTCTCCGGAAACAAGAGTTTCGAAAGCGGAAAAAGCATTAGATAATTTGAATTCGTTCGACGTCGCTTGGGCCAAAGCGCTCGTAGCTTTGATGGGAGTTCCCGTGGAAGAAGATCCTCTTACAAAAGAGATCGATCGAAAACAAAAGAATGAAAGATTGTTTGAAATCATAATCTCCTTGTTGCAGGAACGAGCCGCAGCAAGACCGTTGATGCTGATCTTCGAAGACGTTCACTGGATCGACGAACTTTCCAGTCGCCTTTTGGAGCAACTCGCTTCGAGATTGCCTGGGATGAGAGCGATGCTCATCCTCGTATCCAGACCGGAAGGACAGTTCGCGGAAGAGACGGTTTCGCCTAACGAAGAACTCATTCGTTTGAAAGAATTCAAACCGGAAGAAGCGAAGGATTTTCTAATTCATAAATTCAAAATGGACACGAGCCAGGAGGAGTTTTTGGATCAGATTCTCAACCGATCCAGCGGAAACCCGTTTTTCCTCGAGTCCATCGTTCACAACTTGATCGAAGAAGGAACTCTTAAAAAATTAGAGGACGGAACCCTGTCTACTTCCGATAAAACCCGGGATATCCAGATTCCGAATACGTTAAACGACGTTTTGCTCGCCCGCGTGGATCGTCTTCAGGAAAGGGAAAAGATCGTTTTAAAAACCGCATCCGTAATCGGGCGTTTAATCAACGTTGAAACTCTCAATCACTTATTACCGCCGGAGTTCCGTTCTCAAATTCAGAACATTATGCAGAGTTTGGAAGGTTTGGATCTGACTCCTCTCGAGGTTACGGATCCTCTTACGTATATCTTCAAACATATCGTGATTCGGGATATCGTTTATAACACTCTTCTACATTCCACAAGAGAGGATCTTCACAAAAGAATCGCTTCGTTTATCGAAAAAGAAAACGAAAACAACGTGATTGAGATGGCGGACATTCTCGCGTTTCACTATCAGCAATGTTCGGATTTTGAAAAAGCCTCCAAGTATTCTTTGATGGCGGCCCGTAAGGCGAGAAGCAAATACGCGAACAGAGACGCGATTTATCACTACGGCAAGGCTTTGGAGATGATCGCTCAGTTTGAAAAAACAAAAAGCGAAACCTATTACCAAGTCAAAGAAGAGCTTGCACACGTTCATCGCCAGCTCGGAGAATATTCGATCGCCGAAGTCCTTTTTAAGGAATGTTTGGAAAACAAATCCACGCTCAATTTGATTCGTTCTTATACCGGGCTCGGTCAGATTTATCAAGAGCAGGACGATATTTCCCGCGCGATGGAAACCTTGGAAAAGGCATTGCGGATCACCGGAATTCGTCCACCCGGAAGTAGGCCCGATACGATTTTAAAAATCGTATTACAACTTACTTTTGTTCTTCGATTTTCCATTTTCGGATCCTCTTATACTTCTTCGGACAAAGCGGAACGTTTGAGACTCAGATGTATCATTTTGGTTACGTTGGCAAAGATGTATATCATGAAGGACGTTAAGAAGTTCGGTTGGTCCGTGTTCACTCAGTACAACGCAACTCAACGATTCGAAGATCCCGTTCGTCAATCTCTTGCGGAATGTGCGCTCGGCCAAGTTTTTGTGGGAATGAATTTGTTCGGACCTTCGAAGCATTTTTTGATCAAAGGAAGGGAACTCGCCGAAAAAACGGGCGATCCTTATGCAAGAGCGATTAGCCTTTTGATGCAAGGCGTATATTATATGATGCTCAATCGTCCGGATCTGGGACTTCCGTTCCTTCACGATTCGATTTCAATCTATCGTCAGGTCGGAGAGAAATGGGATCTGCTTTCCGCGCTTTCTTCGGGCGGGTTTCTCTATTATTTTCAATCCGACTTTAGAACCGCAAAAAAATACTTTGACGATATCGGAGAAATCGCAAGCGATTTAGGCGCTCAGTTGCAACTTCGATGGACTCGGATCTGGTCCCCGTATTTCGGATATCTTCTCGGCGAAGTAGATTCCCTCGAACTCGAAAAAAAATTGTTAATCGAAGTGGAAAGAGCCGCTTTGGAAAACGACGTGATGAACGAACTTTCCACAATCAATAAACTATTAAAACTTGCGATGCTCGAAAGCTGGCCTGAAAAAGCGGCTCACTGGTCTAAAAGAAGTTATGCGGGATTCCTAAAATGCGAAGTGAAATTTCCGCAACTTCAAATCGGAAACGTTTATTTCGCCGAAGCCGCTCTTTATGCGAAGAGGGAATTGGGCGATAATAGTCTGAATAAGATCATCAATTACGGTTTAAAAAGCGCTTTAAAACTCGGAAAGTCTCTTCCGTATCTTTACGGTCCGGCTTTGATGCTCAAAGGAAAGTTGCAATTTTACGGCGGCGACCGAAAAAAAGCGGAGTCCATCTTTAAAGAAGCGGAATCCTTTTTGTCCAATACGTTGAATCAATGGGAATACGCGACCGCACTGTATGAGGCCGGGTTGCTTTTGGAAGATAAAAATCGTATTTCGATCGCAAAGGGAATTCTACAACAACTCGAAGCTAAGGCGGATTTAAAACGTTTGGAAAAAAGTTCGATCGTTTGAGCAACTTGTTCAATGCCGTATTTCTTATATAAGAAAAAACTTGAGAGTCGGGAAACTCAAAAGGTTCCTGCAAAAATAATCAACCGAAGATACAAGAAGTCGAACATAGCCGCGAAAAGAATCGATATAAAAAGTAAGGTCGAAAGATAATACGACCGTATATAAAACCGAAGAAACAATTTGCACGATCACGGAACTGAATACGGACATTCTGGATTTTTTTACGATTTCGAGAATGTGCGCACTGTCGGTCGTTCCCGGATCGGGCATTAAAAACCAGCTCAACCAAAATAGGATTGCGGCGAGGACGAGTAGTTAGCCCGTCCAAGAAGTTTGTTTTTTCATTTGAATATTCCTCTTATGGATTTAAAAATCTTTGGGGACTATGTTTTGGAATAAATCCTTACTTTGCTTTTCGTCCTACAAAAAATGCGATGACTCCGATCACATACAACTCATAATCTTCGAAGTTTTCTTTGAGCGCCGCTTCCAAATCCGGGAACGTATCCTCCGTATTATGGAAAACGCCTTCCCGATTTAGATTTTTCATTCCTCTTCTGGATAAGTAATGAGTTTGTCCGAGATCGTGCAACGCGGTCGTACCGAAAATGACTCCGTCCGGTTTGCGGATCTGAATCAAGTTCTTAAATGCGATCGATGCCTTTGTGCGGATCGGTCCGGGAACGCAGTGAAATAAAAAACTCAGTCCGATCGAATCGAATTTTTCTTTTGTGTTGATAGGTTCCAGTATGTTGGCTCTATATGCGTTGAATTGTCCCGCGATTTTGGAAAGTCTCTTTCTGGATTCGATCAGGGAATTCGGATTCAAGTCCATTACGGATAGAGTGGGTTTTTCAACCGGGAATTTGGCGTTTTGCAAAAGATAACCCGTTCCCACTCCGATATCCAAGTGATTGGCGCTCAAATTTTTGTTGTAGAGGTTGATCATGTTTTGAGGAGGGCATCGCCAGAACCATCGGCTGATGATATTTAAAACGATGAGGTCGTAAAACCTCAGAAAACTCGGAGTATAAACCTGTTGTCCTTCTATGACTTCCGGACTGTACTGATTTTCAGACATACCAAGATCGATATACAGTTGATTTTGTTGCATTTTTAATCCTTTTTATATTCCGGAATTTACCGTGTATAAGGAATGATTTATTTTTCCTCAAATCTTTCAAGTATATTCCGAAAACACATTAGGATCTTCTTGTATTCAGAAAATATGTATTATTGTGAGTTCGGTATAACCAATGTGAAAGCGATGATATGTTGCGACCGAGGAAACTTAGGCAGACGCCTCTCGATGATCGGCATCTGGGCAAGCAGGATTGAGTTCAAGCGCGGTTTTCTATGCCGAATTATAATCCCGCACAGATTGAGGCGGCCGTATGTTCGGCCACTGCGGAAATCGTCATCACCGGATGAAATCCGATTGAAGAAGGGATGACCGATCCGTCCGCGATAAATAAATTTTTATAACCGAATACTTCTCCGGTTTCGGATACGACCCCCTTGTCCGGATTAGAGGCGAGAATACAACCTCCCAGAGAATGCACCGAAATGATCCGATTGAATAATAAAAAACTTGCTAACGGTCCGAATTGTCCTCCGTATGCGTCTCCGATCTGTTGCATGGAGGCCGTCATATCTTGAATAAGAGTTCGGTTTTCCTTGGCGTAATTCCACTTCACGTCGATATTCTTACCGCGGCGGACGATTCTACCGTTTGCGTTGTCCCTTCCGATTGCAAATAGGTTTGTCATGTAGGTGGGATCGCCCGCACCCGGAAGACCGGGAGGCAAAGGTTTTGAAAGTAATCCCTTTCTAAACACGAAAGGAAGAATCCATTTTAAACTTTTCCAAAAAAAAGGTCCGATCAATCTTAAAAACCAATTCGGTTTAGCAATTCCTAATGAAGCAAGCACGGTCATTACGGGTTGACTGAAAGTCGGCGCGGCCAGAGTGAATTGAAATCCTTGCGGAAAATAATTGATTACGGTCGTTACGTCCGGGCCGTCCCAAGGTTTTAGATCCGTTTTACTCGATTCGATTCCGCCCAGAAAATCTCCGTTTCCGGAATATCCTTTTCCGAGATGTTTGCTGAGATTAGGTAGCGTTTTGTACCTGTCCCTACTGTTGAAAAGAATTCGATTGGTGCCTAACGTTCCCGCGGAAAGAACGACCCTTTTTGCGTATGCGGTTTTTTTCTCTCCGGTTTCCGTGTTTTCGTAGTAAACCGCGTAACCGTTTTTGGGATCGGGAGCGATATGCGATACTATAGAATTCGTTTGAAACAAGGCGCCGTTTTTTTGAGCGTCAGCAATATAATTAAAATCTAATGTATTTTTGGCTCCGTAATTACATCCGAACTCGCATTCCGCACAACGTTGACACGTGGATTGTCCCGGCCTGGAGGGTTTAAGCCAGCTCGCGGCCGCATCCGGATCGAAATAAGTATGTCGATTGAGTTCCGCAGCGGCTCGAAATTTATTTCTTTTCGGGAGATCCCATTCCGGCGGAACGGGTTTTACGTCGAATTCGGAGGCGACCTTATCGAAATAAGGATCCAAGTAGTTTCGATTGAACGGAGCCGGCCAACGAGGATCTTCAAAAACCTTTTGATCGGGTCGAATGTGAATGTTCGCGTAGATCAAAGAACCTCCTCCCAAACCCGAAGCGGTCACGGTTCCGAGTCCGCTGAAAAAGTTGAGTTCGTAAAGTCCTAGGGATTTTCTTTTTTTAGGATAACGCCAGAGTAGATTGTCCGTTTGACGCACGTCTCTCGGAAAGGATCCCGGAGGATATTTTTTTCCCCGTTCCAAAACGAGAACCTTTTGACCTTTTTCGGAAAGTCTTAAAGCGCTGATAGAACCTCCGAATCCGGAGCCGATTACGATAGCGTCGTAGTATACGTTGTCTTTTGACATATTTTCTTCCGTGAAATTATATTATAAATCTTTAAAATTAAAGATTCCTCAATACTGTTTTAAGGACTGGAGAATCAAAGGATACACGTCTTTGTGAGCGTTTTTACCGAACATACAATCGATATGTCCGTAACCCGGAATCACGTGACGTCTATACTGGGAAGGATTAAAACGGTCGATCAACTTTTTGTAAGTCAATTCCGTACTTTCCGGAAGATAACACTGATTTTCCGATCCGTGGATGAACGTGATCGGGAGGTTGAGTCGATCCCAATTCGGAACGTAAACGTCTCCGCCTTCCGCATTCACCACTTTGTGCGCGCGGATCATCTTGGATAAATGTTCGAACGCCTTGATATTGGATACTCCGAACATTTCCCCCAAACCGTATCGATAGGTTTCTTCATTCAGATTTTCTAATTTATAGAGGCTTCCGTAAAGAAAGGTGATTCTTCTGCTGACCGGATTTACGTCGTGAGCGAAAAGGGATTGAGGTTGTAGGGCCAAAACGGAGTTGAAAAATTTATCCAACCATCCGTCCCGATCGCTCGTATAAGCCGTCATGTCTTCCACTCCGAGCGCGTCCAAAATTTCCGCGGTATGAAATCCCACTTTGATATCCATCGAGGTCGGAACTTCTACGTTAGCCGAAACCTGCGACAGTACGACGGATCTAACTCCTTCCAAACCTGCGAGTAAGGCCATTGTAAACGTGGTTGCTCCGAAACAATGAGCCACCACTTGAATCTTATCGACCTTGGTAAGTTCTCGAACCTTATCAACCGCGGCCGGATAATCCTTGGTCGCGATTACGTCTCCCGTATTCGGAAGCGGCGCGGAGGGAAGGGCGATCGAAGTTCTATAATCGAAGAGCCAAACGTCGTACTTGTTTTCAAACAAATATTCCAAAAGATTGGTATCGATCGTATCGATGCTGAAAATCAAACTGGAAACTCCAAGACCCGGCGATAAAAGAACCGGACCTTTATTGCCGCCCTTATATCTTAAAAGTCTTAAGTCCGCTCCGTCCGTGGTTTTAAAAAAATGAACTTCGGGAGAAGAAACACGAAGAGGTCTTTTCGTTCTGGGTCTTGCGTCCTTGTCCCAGGGAACGATCGAACTCGCAACTCCGCCGTAAACGTCGTATAACGCTCCCGCAAAAAACGAACCGAACTTCGCCATTCCTTTGACGTCGTCGAGTACAGATTTCGCATTGATGACCTTCATCGTAGTCATTTGTTTTGCAAAATCCTCGGGAAGAATATGCAGAATTCCTTTTCCAAGTACGGGAGAATTTTCGGTTTCACCGTCGTAAACGGTCGTAAAGAGGGTGCTCGTGTCTCTCCAGATGTTCGTGAGTCCGTCGTTTTGAATCCACTTGGCCCCTACAAAAAGATATTTTTTACCTTCTTCCGTATTGAGAATCATACGATAGACCATGTTTCTCGTTTCCACTCGGTCTTCTCTGGAAATGAAAAGTAAAAATTCTCCGCCAGTGACCGTGATCACATCTTTGGAAAGGACGGGAGCTTTTACGGTGCCGAATAACGTGGCTTTGTGATCGGGGTTACCGACCATCTCCTCCAGATTTTCACTTCGGATCGTAAGCAGGAATTCGATGGAAGATCCTTCGTCTTTACCGATTTGATAACCTCTATCCGCGTCTTCTTTCGATTGAGTGGAAAAGAATCCTTTCATACATTCCGTGAATTCGATTCCCAAAGTGGTATCGTCCGGAACGTCCGTGTTTTTAGGATAAGAAGGGAGATTGTAATCGATCTTGAGTCCTTTTTGAGCCGTGAGTTTTTCGCAGGCTCTTTCCGAAATCGCGCAGATCGTAAGCAAAGGATTGACTCCTAAAGATCTTGGGATCACGGAACCGTCCATGATATACAATCCGTTATGGGTCGCGGAGCCGCTCGTACCCGAATAAACCTGACAGTTCTCGTTTACGACGGATGAGGAGGCGTCTTCTCCCATCGGACAACCGCCGAGCGGATGTACGGAAATCAAATCCTGATCCGTCAAACGATTCCATACGGGATTCTTAATATAGGTTCCCTGCAAAGGAACCGTGGCTTCTTTTAAAATCGTACTTATCTTTTCGAAGATCGGTTTTTTCCCGACGTTCGGCCAGGAAATTCTCAATCGATCGTCTTTGAGAAACATCTTGCCGTCGTTTCCGTCGTGAGCCATCACGAGATAAGTCTGAGTATTTTTAACCGCACCTCGATAAGGGCCCAGAATAAAACTTAAGAAAATTCTAATTTTCTCAAGTACCCATTGGACAAAACCTTTTTTGGTTTTTACTCCTGTGAATTCCGAGCCCAACGCAAAAATCGCCGGTAATTGACCGCGTATCGCGCCCGGAATCGAACCTTCTTCGACGATCATTCCCTCGTTTAGAGGGGCGCCTTTGCGGGTATCGATTACTCCCGTAATACAAGGACCGACGTTGGCGTTTCCGTTCGTTTTTTTGGATCCGAAGCCGATTCCGTTGATTGTCGTATTTCCATTATAAGAAAATCCTAACATATCTCCGTTTCCGCTAAACCGAACTCCGACCGCGTCCGAAACGTTCAGTCCTTTTTCCTTGGAACGAAGAAGAATTTCCGTGGAACCCAGGGCCCCTGCTGCGAGGATCACCGTGTCGGTTCGGATGAACAATTCGTCGTTGCTGAATTTCTCGCGATCCATTCCGAGAGGAATGAAATGAACCAACCAAGAGTCGTCTTTTTTTTCGATGTAATTTACTTTTACCTCCGTAAAGATCTGCGCTCCGAAGTTAACCGCGTCCGGAAGATAATTCATCAGAGTCGTGTTTTTGGAGGATACGTTACAACCCGTGACACAATCTCCGCAGTTCGTACAAGCTTCCTGCATAACTCCGACGTGATTGATCTTGGATTCGAACGTGACGTTGATCGGAGTGGGATAAAATTCTTTCTTTAAAAACGCCGCGGAAGTTTTAAGCGCCTGGTGTTTTGCAAGATTGCGATATCGACTCGGAAGAACGTTCGGTCTTAACATTTCTTCCGCGAGGGAATAATAGGGGTCCATTCCGTGACTGTTCGCTTCTTCACGGATGATCCGCGGCCAAGCGGGATCTTGAAACACTTCCGGAACCGCTCTCAAACTAACGTTCGCGTTGATAAGCGAAGTGCCTCCCAGGCCGCAGCCGACTAAAACGTTGATGTCCTTGTTAAAATGAAAATCAAACAGACCTGTTTTGGAACCGATATGTTTGTCTTCGTAGTTCGCTTGAACCTCTCCAAGCGCGGGGATTTCCTTGTTCGGAAATTCTCCCGGTCTGATTTCCTTGCCTCTTTCTAAAAGACAGACCTCGATTCCCGCTCTGGAAAGTCGAGAGGCAGCGATGCCGCCGCCGTAACCGGAACCGATCACGACCGCTCCGTATTGACTTTTAATTTTTTCGATGGGTTGAGAAATTTTTTGAATCAATGTTTTTGCCTGGGTTAAATTGGCAGAATGTTTCCAAAAAAGGAAAATATTGCAAGAAAAATAGCGACCTAAGGATTTGAATTCTCGGAAATATTTTACGTCATTCTTTGGTTGACGCCCGATCTGAAATCGTACAGGCTAACGTCTCAAATACGCATATGATTGTTTGATTCTATTCTGAAAATCTAAACTCTTCGCTTTCCGAAAAGGGAAGGGTCGTTCTGTATTTTTACCTAAAATCGGAAGAAATCGCATGTCACAGTCAACTTCAATCCTCGTATCTTACGGGTGGGAGCCGGAATTTTTTCTTTCGAAAGCCGAATCTCTCGAAAACTTAAAACCGGGGCGAATCATCGCCGTTTACGGAGAATATTCAAAAATTCTAACAGAGCAACGCGAACTGAGAGGGATTCCCTCCGGCGTTTTGACTTCTTCGGGAGAATCGATCGTAACGGGGGACTGGGTTCTCGTTCGGGAAATCGACGGAGACGATCTTTGTATCGTGGAGAAAATTCTTCCTAGAAAAACTTTTTTAAGAAGGAACGATCCGGGAAAACGAAACAAGGCACAGGCGATCGCGTCGAACGTTGATTTGTTGCTCGTGATTATGGGTTTGGATAACGATTACAGTCCGAGAAGAATCGAACGTTATTTGTTTTTAGCTAAGTTAAGCGGAGCGGACGTAACGATCGTATTGAATAAACAAGACCTCTGCGTCGAACCGGAAAAAAGATTTTCCGAAATCAAAACGATCGCGGGAGAAATTCCGGTCCAAATGATTTCCGCCTTGGACGGATCGCAAACTCGGACGATCCTTCGGTTCGTCAAACCCGGAAAGACGATCGCGTTTCTGGGATCTTCGGGCGCGGGTAAATCCACAATCATCAATTCATTGTTAGGCGCCGAAATTCAAAAGACGAACGAAGTGAAATCCTCCGACGGAACCGGAAGGCATACTACGACTCACAGGGAATTGTTTCTTTTGCCTTCGGGCGGAATTCTTATGGATAATCCCGGAATTCGAGAGGTCGGTCTTTTTTCCGGAGGAGGCGAGGACGAGTTGGAGGAAATTTTTCCGGAAATCGCGGCGGCGGCGGAAGAATGTCGCTTTAACGACTGTTCGCATAACGGAGAACCGGATTGCGGAGTTGCGGCGGCCTTGGAGGAAGGACGGATCAGCGAGGTTCGGTATTCTTCTTATTTGAAACTTTCAAAGGAACTGCGGGCTTACAAGGTTCTTACGGATCCGGAAGAAGCGAGAAAGAAAAAACAAAAGGACAAACAAATGTCCAAGGACTTGCAGAAGCGACTCAAGGATAAGGGAAGAATTTAAAGTAATTCCGATAGAGCGTATTGCCTTTTCTTCCTAAAATCCGATACTAAATGAAATCGAGGAGCCGATCTTCGGTTCCTCCTACTTTGCCGGAATGAGCGCAAATTATCCGTCTCATTCCAAAATCCGATCAAAAAAAGATTTGTCTAAAAAATCTTGTTAGTTATAGAACAAATTTCGGATACTATATCGAAACGAAATTACCGTTTCAACGATCGGTTTCTTATTTTTTAATATGAGATTTTTCTTAATATTATTCGGCATAACCTTTCTGCTCAATCATTCTCTGTTTGGGGAGTCCCCTATTTCGGGAAAGATTTCCCAATTGCAGAAGAGCTCTTACTTTCGTTCCTTCGTGTACTATTTCAGCGATTTTGAAAACGAAAATTTTCAGGAAAGAATTTTTGCAAAAGATCCTTCTCTTTCATTTCAGAATATTCCGGCGGAAATGTTCTCTCTGGGGTTTACGAAAAAAAAGGCCTGGTTTTATATTCCTTTGAAGAACGATACCGAAAAGGAATATTATGGAATATTCGAAATATATAATCCCTATCTCGAAGAAGTCGATATTCATTATCGATACGGGAATCAGGATCGAATTCAAAAAATTCTTGCGGGAACAAACCGCGTTTACGAAGAAAACTTTCCCACTTTCGATTTTTATCTCCGCCCCGGAGAAGAAATTCAGATCGTTTGTACGATCAAAAGCGAAACCCCTTTTCGTATTCCTTTCGTTTTGGAATCGGAAAAAAAATACGGCCTTACGAAACAATTCAGGTCGATATTAGTCGGCTTAACCATCGGCTTCGGAATTGCGATGGGTTTATACAATCTGTCGTTGTATTTCTTTTTTAGGGAAAAATCGTATTTATATTACTTTATTATGATTTTGTTCTCTACGATTTACTTGACTGCTTGGGACGGTTTGATTTTGCCCTTGTTTAAACCGGGGTACGGACATTATTATCTTCCCGTCGTCCTGATTCTAATTTATACGTCCGCTTTGTTCTTGTTTTTGTTTTCTCTGGAATTTTTGTATCCGGAAAAAAAGGAAAAGAAGGTTCAAATCGTTATCATCGTCTATGTCGTTTTCAATCTTCTTTTGATGCCGCTTTCGATTTTGTATCCGACCCAACTGAATCGTTTCGCCTATTATCTGGGACTGATCAACAACTTAATCATCGCGTATTTTTGTATCGTGAGGATTCGGGACGGTTTTAAGTCAGCAAAATTTTTTTTGCTGACTCATATGGTATTTTCTATCGCCGGGATTCTCACGAATTTAAGCGCCGTTGGCGCGATTTCGATCGATTATCTTTCACTTCATCTTTTAAAATTGGCCTTTATTTCCCAGTCCGTCCTTTTTTCGATCATGCTCGTTCAAAGAATTAAGGAATTGGAATTTAGGCTGAAGGAAGGTTTACAGTCCGAGGTTCATAAGAACGTCGTTCTTCTCAAAAAAGAGATCCAACAGAGAAGAGAAACCGAATGGGAATTGATTCAAGCGAAGGAAGCGGCGGAAAAGGCCGCCAAGGTGAAAAGCAGCTTTCTTGCAAACATGAGTCATGAGATCCGAACTCCGATGAACGGAGTATTGGGAATGGTTCAACTTTTGGGGACCACAAAACTCAACGACGAACAAAAAGAATACGTCAAAATTCTATCCATTTCCGCCAAATCGCTGTTACAGATTATCAACGATATTCTCGACTTTTCCAAAATCGAAGCTGGAAAAATTTCACTGGATAAGGAAGTGTTTTCTATCCGTTCGGTTTTGGACGAGATACACGATCTTTTATATCCTCTTGCAAAACAAAAACAAATCGACTTTCGTCTGGAAGGTAAATTCGAAATTCAAGAATACGTTTACGGGGATCAACTTAGACTTCGGCAAATTTTATGGAATCTTACCGGTAACGGAATTAAATTCACGAATCGCGGAGAAGTCGTTCTTAACGTGTTTCAAAAAAATATTTCGAACGATAAGGTTTTGATAGAATTTACGGTTTTGGATTCCGGAATCGGAATCCCTTTCGAAAAGCAGAAACAGGTATTCGACGCATTCTCACAAAGCGATACGTCCATTGCGAGAAAGTTCGGAGGTTCCGGTTTGGGTCTCAGCATCACGAAACAACTTGTGGAACTTCAAGGAGGAGTTTTGAACTTGGAGAGTAAGGAAGGTCAAGGTTCCAAGTTCTCGTTTGCGATTACTTACGACATTCCTTCCGAATCGGAAATCGAAAAGATTCTGGAAGCGGAAAAAACGAAAGATCTGGAAAGCTCCTATTCGAATACGATTCCTAAAAGTATAAAAATCCTCATTGCGGAGGATAATGAAACCAATTGCCTTTTGATCGAAAGAGCGCTTAAAAAATTGGGTTACGATCCGGTTGTCGTTCACAACGGCAGAGAAGTGATCGAAAGGATGCAGTTGGAAATTTTCGATTTGATTCTTATGGATATTCATATGCCCGAGGTCGACGGAATCGAGGCTACGAGATGGATTCGTTCCAGAAAAGAAAACGCGGAATTTCCGATCATCATCGCTTTGACTGCGGATGCGATCGAAAGTAGTAAGGAAGAATACGTTGTTAAAGGAATGAACGACTGTCTTCTCAAGCCGTTGGATTTACCGATTTTCAAAAAGACCTTGGACTTTTGGTCCGATCGTGTGGAAGCATCTCGCCGCAAATTATAATATTCGTATAAACTAGAATTTTTTTTTACGAAAATCGAAAACGAATCGAAATCTTCCGTTTCAAAACGAACTCGAACTAAGAACTTGTCCCAAAACTCATCGAACGACCTGAAACGCGATTCTTAGAGAGCGTTTCATTGAGTCCGGTGAGGTGAGACTTTAGTTTCACAAAAATGTGGGAACTCCTGCTTTATATTATTTTTGCGGATCGATTTTCCCTCCGGAAAGAGCGACGATCCGATCCAATCCGGAAAAAACCCTTTCAAAAATTTCGTAGCGGAACTTTTCCAAAAGAATCCAATTTCGATTTGTGAAAGCGTATAACTTTTTCTCATCGAGCAATTTTTCAAAAAGACGAACTCCGATCGAGGATCTAATTCCATGTTTTTCTAATATTCTTAAAGCTTCATTTAGCGAGACGGTCGTTTCCTTGGGGACGGCGGCGCTTTTTAGAAAATTCAGAATGCGGGTTACGATAAAAAGGGAATAGATGTCTTCCCTTTCGAAATGTTCGGAAGGAATCGCCATCGAAGTCAGTCTGGAAAGGAAAATGTCCGATTCGTTTCTTTCCGGAAAACCCGAAGCGATCGGAGAATTCGGAGTCAGATAAAAAAGAGAAGCGCCCATCAAAACGGGTTGCGCCGCGTTAAACGCCATCGTTTGAATCATCGAATCCAAGGTTTCCATCGGAAGCCCAAGGATTTGATACGAAGTGATTTGAAATCCGAGTTCAAAACCTTCCCGAACGATTTGAAGATACTTTTCGATCGTATGCGGTCTTTTTGTGGTTTCTCGAACGAGCTTATCGGAACTGACCAAGGCAAGATTCAGATTCGTAAATCCCGCCTCCTTCATCAAGCCGAGAAGTTCGCCGTCCAAGCTGATGTAAGAGATTCCGTTCATTGCGACGAACCGAACGTCTTTTTTCGGAAAGGCCCGGATCAATTCTTGGCAGAGAAGTTTCATCTCCGGACGAAAGAAAGTCAGATTGTCGTCTTCAAAATCGAAAACCCGATAACCGAGTTCGTAGGACTCTTTGATTTCGTTTAACACTTTTTCCACCGTGTTTCTTCTGTACTTGGTTCCGAAAGTCGTGTGAACCGAACAAAAACTGCAACGATGCGGACAACTTCTGGAAGTGATGATGAAACGCATCGGCCTTCCTTCGAAAAGATAATGTTCCTTCGATAAGGAAGATAGATCGGGAGGAGGAAGTTCCGGGATCGAAAAATTTTCTCCAACAGGATTCAGACGAAGTTTTCCGTTCTCCTTCCATCCGAGAGAATCAACGAGCGCATAACGTTTATCCGTTTGAAATTCCTTTAAAAAATCACAGATCGGTTTTTCTCCCTCTCCTCGAATGATAAAGTCCACGTTCGGGTTGGAAAGCATCAGTGTCGGACAAGCGGAAACGTGAGAACCGCCCATCAAAACGGGAACGTCCAATACTTTTTTTACGGCCCCCGCCGTTTTTAAAGCCTCTCTATAATAGGGAGAAAACAAGGACGAAATTCCCACGAGATCGGGTTGCAGAGATTTCACTTCTTTTGTTATATCCTCGTAGGAAGCTCCGAAATGAAAATATTCAAAAAACGTGGAGAACGGACTTTTATCCGGAACCGGATAATATTCTTTTAAGTATTTGAGTTCGCTCGGGATCGGGACCGTTCTTCTTCCTGCGAGTTTGTTTCCAAGACCTCTGTGAAAATCGCGGATGATCACTTCTATATCGGGTAAAAATTTCTGCACGGCGCCTTTGAGATAACAAAGTCCGATGGGTTGTAATCGGATATCCGTATCGTAAAAATCCTCCACCGGCGGTTGAATGAGAAGCAGACGCATGTCGCCATAGAAACGAAAAGAATCACAAGATCAAGCTTCTTCGTCCTCCTCGAAAACGGACGAATTGAATTTTATCCGTTGACCGAAGCGTCTTTCCGAGTTATACTTCGCGGGCAATGACAGGAGATTCGAAAATGCCTTACAAACCCACACAAGCAAGTATGGATCTGAGTAAACTGTTGGTTCGACTCGCAGAGAACGTGTCGGCGGGAACCTTGGAAGGCGTTCGTTCGATTCTTACGGAATCCTTCGACTGGTCGTCAGAACAGTTGTCTCAACTTTCCGGAGTTCCTCTGATTCAGAATACGAGTCTCGCGGAATTTTTTTCCAAGTCCGGAGAATCTCTCAAAAACGCCGGTGAAAAAACGGAACAGGGTTTGACTCAGGCTTTGACTTCCACCGCAAAGGCGATGCATATTGCGTTAGACGCTCTTGACAGTGCGGACATGGTCGTTAAACGAACTCTTTTCGAGAACATTCCCGTTTCGAGCATCGTAGGAGAATCTTTTGCCGGACTTGTGACCACTTCCGATATCCGGGCGTCGTTTCGTTTGAACGGAAAGGACGTGGAATATCAAGAAATCATAATGGACTGGAAAAATTCGAAACTCCCGCATTTGATTCTTTGTATTCCCGGGCTTTTCTGCGACGAAGGGCTTTGGAACGCAAAGGGAGAAGTTCCTCTTTCCGATACGATGAAAGAGTGCGGTTATTACCCGGTCTATCTTCGTTTTAATCCGGGAGTTCATCTTTCCACGAACGCAAAACTGATGTTGGATCTTGTGGAGAATTTTTTGAATTCCCCCGAAGTAAAAGAAAAAACGTTAGACGTCGTTTCTTATAGTCAAGGCGGTCTGATTTTCAGAAGCGCCTTGTATCAGGCTAAACAAAAGAATTCGTCTTTTTCAGATAGGATTCGTCACGCACTCGTGATCAATTCTCCCGACGGGGGATCGTATATAGAAAAGATCGGTTTTTGGCTCGGACTTGGAGCGGAATCTTTGCCGATCCTTCCGGTAAGTATCTTAGGTTTTATCGGAAATCAAAGAAGCGACGCGATCAAGGATCTTTCTCACGGAATTATCCGAGAAGAGGATTGGATTCAAAATAATCAAATCAAGAGGTACGTAAACGATTTGTATTTCGGAGAGTTGGACGAAGTGAATGCGACTCAGATTTATAGTTTAGTGACGAAAGAAGAATCCAAATGGTCCTCTTGGATCGGAGACGGAATCGTTGAAAAATCGAGTCTTACTTTGTTAAGCGACAAGGTGTATAGAAAAAAATCCGATCCTGAATCGCGAGTCTATTGTTTGTTCGAAACGTCCCACTATCAAGTGGTGATACACCCGGAGATTCGTAAAATTCTTTCTAAAGTTTTGACCGATCGATTTTAAATCGAAAAGGCGCCGAGGAATCGGTAGAAATTTATCTCCTTCGAAAGGAAAACCCCTGGAAAATGAAAATGATTCGTAAATGAATGCAAAGTATCGCCAAAAAGTTTTAAACTTGTATTCCGTAAGAACTTTCAAAAATGGTTCTATTCGGAAAATCAAAAATGCAAATCAGAGAAGCTTCCATTCAAGATCTACACGAGATCGCAAAATTGTTCGACGAATACCGTCAGTTCTATAAACTAAACTCGGATCTTTCGGGTGCAACGAAGTTCATCGAAGAAAGAATTCTCAATCAAGATTCTAAAATCTATGTATTATTAAATGGAGAAACGTATTGCGGTTTTACTCAGTTGTATCCCGTCTTTACTTCTTTATCCATGAAACGGGCTTGGATTTTGAACGATCTTTATGTTCGACCGGAACATCGTAAAAAAGGAGGAGCCAGGGCATTGATCGAACAATCTGCAACTCTTGTGAGAAATACGGGGGCCAAGTATCTTCAGTTAGAGACGGCTCTCGACAATCATACGGCTCAAAAATTATACGAGTCGATCGGCTTTGTCAAAGACGAGAAAAATTTTCACTATACTTGGATTGTTTAGTTTATTTGAATTTTTGAATATATGTCCGAAGTAGATCTTTCAAAATCCGGAATCGTCTCAAAGTCCTGTCAGCGTTGCGGAAAAATTTTCGACTGCGGAGCGGCCGCAAATTCCTGCGAATGTTTTTCCTTGAATTTATCTTCCGAGCTTCTAAAACAACTCAAGGGAGATTACGGGGATTGTCTTTGTGTTTTTTGTCTTAAGGAATTGAAAGATCGAATATATCCTTAAATTTCGGATCTTGAAACATAAGCCGCAAATTACTTTCCTGATTCGGCGGAATGAAAAACTTATGTTTTCGATAGAGCTCGGCGTATTTGGCTTCCACATAATCTTCGTATTCTTCCGATTTTTTAGGGGCGACTCTTCGAATCGTTTTTAAGGACATATCCGAAAATTTTAATTCCGCAGGATTTACGACTCCGGCCTCGATAAACCCTTTCGTTTTTCGAGAACAGCGACAAGGATTATCCTTATTCACCAATCCGCATTTTTCATTCATAAAATTATAAAGATCTTTCCTCGCTCTGGATAATTTTTTTCTAAAGTTCGCCCTGGAAACGCCCGTAACTTCCGCGCCGATCGCGTCGCTAACGGAAAAAATCTCTCCTAGTATAAATACGATTCTTTGATCCCGGCTCAAACAAAGCAGCATACCCGACATACAACTTACTTTTGCCTCTTCGATGAGAAGTTTCCTCTCGGTGCTTCCCGCTTCTTCTTTCGATAAATTTCTGTTTTTTATGGAATCCAAATCGTTCCCGTAACTTCGGAAGGAGGAGGCCGTTTTTTCGATCCGACCTTTTTTCATACGCAAAACGTGATTTACCGCGATTCGATAAATCCAAGTACTGAGTTTGCTTTCCTTTTTAAAAGTCCGTAATTTTTGAATTACTTTTATGAGAATTTCCTGAGTGATGTCGGAGGTTTCTTCGCGATCATAAACCATACGCAAAACAATATTATAAATCCATGATTGATGATTTTTTACGATTTTTTCGATCGCTTGCACATCTCCTCGTTTTGCAAGATCAATTATAGAATCCTCTTCTTGGAGGGGATATTTTTCTTCTGTAAAAGGATTGTTCATGTTATTTTTCTTATATGTGCTGCAATTTTAGACGCATTTAAAACCGATCTATTGTTCGAATTAGGAATTCGTTTCAGACCTCAAAAAAATCAATCTATAAGGTTCGCCGCAAATTATCCGGTAAGTTTCAAGGCAAGTTCTTAATAAAAAAGTAAATGCAGTAGTTCCCACAGATTATGTTTCTTTGAGGCTTATTTCGGCCTTTGCGTGATTTTTCTCATCGTTTAAAAACGTAGTAGTTCCCGCATTTAAGATTCAGACGAAAGCCTAATTATAGATCCGTTTGGCGGTAAAAAGAGAAACACCTTCGCCCGGATTGTTGTGATCGGCTTCCGTCATCAAATTGAAATATTGAGAACAAGCGGAACTAACGCTTGCATTTTCCATTGCCTTTTCGGCCGCTTCCTTATTTTTCCAATAAACCAGATCCACCCACCGATTGTCCGGGCCTTTCAGCAATTCCCGTCTGATAAAACCTTCTTGTTTGGATAAAAAATCCGATTGTAAGACGGTGGAGGCATTCAAAAGCAGATTTTCATCTTTCCCTTCCGACAACGTAAACGGCGCCCATTCCACGATCAACTCCGATGGAACGTCCTTATTTTCGTTTTCATTCTGAAACATTTTATACTCCTAGAAATCGTTTTGATAATCTCTTAGAGACATCAAAAAAGCAACTGTGACAGTTGGAAAAAATCCGAAAGAAACTTTTCGGAACGAAGGCTTTTATTCTTGAAAAAGGCGACGAGAATAAACCTATTTCTTGTGTGAGATCGATAAAATGGAAATCATATTAACGGTATTGAATGGAATTTGAATTCGGCACTCTCGTCTTATCCGGGCTGATCATACTCAGCATAGGGCTTTTAAGAATCTCTTCCAAGTTCGGACTCCCTTCCCTTCTTCTCTTTCTAATGATCGGAATGGCTGCGGGATCGGACGGACCCGGAGGGATAGACTTCGATAATCCTCTGCTTGCAAGACAAGTGGGTTCGATCGCATTAGCGTACATTCTTTTTTCGGGAGGATTGGAAACCGAATGGCAAAAGATCAAACCCGTTTTATGGAAAGGAATCCTACTCGGAAATTTAGGAGTATTGATTACCTGGGCCGCTATGGGGCTTTTCTCCGTTTATGTACTTGGGTTTACACCGATTATGGGATTTTTATTGGGAGCGGTAGTATCTTCCACGGATGCGGCCGCGGTTTTTAACGTACTCAGAACCAGAAATACGGGAATGAAAAAAGGGCTGACTTCCTTACTCGAGTTAGAATCGGGAAGCAACGATCCGTTAGCCGTTCTTTTAACCGTAAGTATTTTGAGTCTTTTAGGACCTCAACCGCCGAAAGCCGGAGAATTGGCGTTGCATATTCTTATACAATTTTCCGTCGGAATCGCTGCGGGCGTGATTTTCGGATATATGATCCACAAAGGACTCAACCGAATCAAAC
Organism: Leptospira alstonii serovar Sichuan str. 79601; assembly: GCF_000347175.1. Classification (GTDB taxonomy): domain Bacteria; phylum Spirochaetota; class Leptospiria; order Leptospirales; family Leptospiraceae; genus Leptospira; species Leptospira alstonii. The sequence goes on along the minus strand of NZ_ANIK01000008.1, from coordinate 60,474 downwards.
TCGAATACGAAGGATTGTATCCGGTTTTGATTTCCGCATCCGTATTGTTCGTATATTCGGCGACGGAGTTGATCGGAGGAAACCCGTTTTTAGCGGTTTATATCGCGGGACTCGTCTTAGGGAATCAATCTTTCGTTCACAAACGGAGTAATCTCCGATTTTTAGACGGAATCGCATGGTTGATGCAGATCGTCATGTTTTTAACGTTAGGTTTGCTTGTTTATCCGAGTAGGATTCCGCCGCTTTTCGGAACGGGAATCTTATTCTCCCTTTTCCTTGTCTTTATCGCAAGACCGATCGCGGTGTTCGTTTCTCTTTTTCGATCCGGTTATAATATTAGGGAAAAGTTATTGGTATCTTGGATCGGCCTTAGAGGCGCGGCTCCGATTATACTTGCTACTTTTCCGTTCGCTCAGGGAATCGAAGGATCGGACAAGATCTTTCATTTGGTGTTTTTTACGGTACTCGTCTCGTTACTCGTTCAAGGAACGAGCGTACCTCAAGTCGTTCGATGGCTCGGATTGGACGCGCCCTTGGAACAAAGGGCTTCTTATCCGTTCGAATTCGAAAATCGGGAGCAAAGCGATTCGAATCTTTTGGAGTTCATCGTACCTTACGGATCGGATTCTGTGGGAAAGTCCGTATATTCCCTGAACTTTCCTGAAAATTCGCTGATTACCTTGGTCTATCGAGGGGACAAACATATCGTTCCAACAGGAAAAACTAAATTAGAAGAAGGTGATGTTCTTTTGATTTTAACTCCGAAAGGAAGCGAGGACAAAATCAGGGAGATACTTTCTAAAATGGAACCTGCGGTCTAAAATCCGAACTGATAGAAAAGACGTTTGTCCGGAGCAACGATAAACGCGATCGATCCGCTTTTTCGAAGCGCAAAATTATTTCTCCAAAAATTCCTTCAAGATATTTAGAGCGTGATCCCAACCTTTGTCGGAATGTTCATAAGACGTTTGAGTGGGAAAATTCTCTTGGGTCAAAGAAAGAGAGGTCGAAGCTCCGTTCGCTTTTAATTCAAAGGTGATGACGGAGTAATTTTCGGGAAAGTCCGGGACGCCTGAAAAATGGCTCCAATAGTCGTATTGGAAAATTTTTTCCTTTTCCAATTTGAGAATCGTTCCGCCGTCTTTATATTCTTTCCCTTCCCAGACGCCCGTAAAAAGGATCGAACTTCCTTCTTTCCAATCGGAAATAGTCTGCGTACCGAAAAGATAAAGTTTGATAATTTCCGGATCGATAAGCCCGTTTCAAACCTTCGTAATCGGGGCTTGGATGGAAATATTTTTTTTGAGGATTAAACTTTGATTCATCCTTGTTTCTCCAAAATGAAAAATGAAGCGTTCCTTCGATAGATTACCATCGAAAATCATGACGTCACGCTTCGGTTTGAGTTTTCGACAAGTTGAAAATTTTTCAAAAACACGGATTGACGGATTCGTGTTTTGAAATACATGTGACTAATAAGTCACATGTCAGATGAAGAATTAGATCCGGTTTTCAAAGCCCTCGCTGACGAAAGTCGCAGGCGAATCCTGGATATCACTAAGAACCGACCCGGTATTTCTGTGGGAGAATTGGCGGATTTTTTTGAGTTCAGCCGTTTTGCGGTGATGAAACATCTCAAAGTTCTTTCCGAAGCGAATCTTCTCAGGATAGAAAAAAAAGGAAAGTTTAGAAGCATTCATCTCAATGCGATTCCGATTCAGATGATCTACGATCGTTGGATTTCGCAATACGGCAAACATTGGGCGAGCGCGCTGACACGACTAAAATACGAAATGGAAGGTGAAAGTAAAATGGAAGAAGTTAAACAAATCTATACTTTGTATATTAAAACAAGCGTCGATAAACTCTGGGACACTTTGATTCAATCCAAGATCACACCCGAATGGTTTGCGGGAATGGCCGTGACTTTCGAACCGAAAGTCGGCGCGAAACTGACTTACGACGTTACCGGTCCCGATGGAAACAAGATGTCGGTCGTTCAAGGAAAAGTATTGGAATTCGATCCGAAGAAAAAATTGGTTTATACTTTCAAATTGGTCGCGGAACCGAAGGCGGCTGCGGATAGAGAATCCAGAGTCAGTTATGAACTGGAACCGGTGGGAGATTCCGTTAAATTAACCGTGATTCACGACGATTTCGACGGCAAAACTCCGACTTATCTCGGCACTTCCCAAGGTTGGCCTATGCACTTAAGCAACTTGAAAACTTTCGTCGAAACCGGTAAGGCGATGGACTTGCCGAAGATGCATTGATTTAAAAAAAAGAATTAGGAGAAATGAATATGATAAATTACGGTAAGATCAACGTAGTCGCTGGATTTTCGGCGATGTTGCTGGCGGCAATGGGCGGGTTTGCGTTAGGCGCCACCTTCGATGCAAACGTAGTAAAGGACGGGCAGTACGTTTTGAGCATAGTTCGTTTTTATCTGAGAGAAGGCCATTCTCACGGTATGCCGATCGCGATGTACAACATGGTAGTCGGACTTTGGATCGATAAGGTCGTTCTTTCGAATCGCGCGAAGTCGATCGCTTCTTGGGCCGCGGTCTGCGGACTTCTTCTTCCGATAGGTCTTGCAATGAAAGGCGCCGCAGGAGCTCCCGCAAATTTTCCGCCCGTCGGTCTTCCCGGAATTTTTGGAATGTTCGTTTCCATCATTCTTCTTTTGATCGGAGCGCTTCGTATTAAAAGAAACGCTTAAAAATCTTCTAATTTAAAACGCGCGGGGGTTACGCGCCTCGCGTGAATCGTTATTTCCATAAATTTCAATCCCTTGGATCGAATGGCTCAGCCAAATCCGTTCATTTCACTACCAAAGTTGCATTTTCCGAGGAAACGCCGATCGTTACAATCGATCCGGAGTTGAACTTAAGATAGTCCGTTTCAATTCCATCGCTAAAAATAACACCGCCCGACGGCATAAGGGATTCGATCGTTACAATCACGTTCTTTTTTGAAAAAAGAAAAGAAGGAACGTATATTCTTTCCACAATTTTGTATTTGATCTTTTTCGAGATTCTTTTCTGAATCAGATCTAAAGATTCGTGAAAGATTTCGTGTTCGATTTCGTACTCTTCGAACCGTCCTCCCAATCTTTCTATATAAAACCTGGCTTGTTGTTTCGTATTAAATCTTTCGATCAAACCTTCCAGCCGCGTTTTATTTTTTACAAGGATTGCGTATTCTACATTCATTTTTTGGAATCTTTCTTTTCCTGTAAAAGACCTTCCAAAAGTTCCGGGCTTATGTTCAGATTTCCGATTTTTTCTGCGTTTTCCGCAAGTTGTCTAAAAGCGAGAGCGATGTTGAATTTAGGGTCCGGATTGTTGTTCAAGGCGACTAACGTTCTCCAATCGATATCTCGAAACGGTTTCAAGGTCGTTTCCGTCACAAAACCCTGCGCTTCGGCTTCCTTTCTTTGATTTGCGACCTTCGTTTCTATAAACTTTTTCTTTTCCTCGACGGCTATTTCAGTATTCAACTCGCTTTCTTTGATTTTGCGTTCCTGTTCCACGGCGAAGTTTCTTCTCTCATAAATCGCCTGATCCGCTTCTTGTTGCAGCCTTTCCCGAGTTTCGGTTTCCAACGCTCTTTCCATTTCCGGATTGGGACGAATCGCAAGAATATTCACATTCAAAATTTCGATTCCCAATGTGGAGATCGTAGTGGAAGTCTGAAGCCCTTGTAGGATCTGAGTTTCGATCGTCTTTGCGGAACGGATCGAGTCTTTAAGCCCGATTCCGTGGATAAAAGAGGAGGTGGAGGTCTGCGCGTAATTGATGATTCTTTGATTGAGTTTTTCAATCTCGTTCTTTTTATACGTTCCGCTGGAATCGACCGTAAAATCCAAAAGTTCGGAGAGAGCCTTTGGGTTCGAAATTTTATACGTGATCTGTCCCTGAATCGAGACGGTTTGATAGTCGTTCGTAGACTCGTTGAAGATGAACGGAAGGTCGTTACTTCCGAGCGGGATCGCAGCTATCGAACTCGTAGGAGCAAAGTAGAAAAAGGACAAGCCTTTTCCTTCCCTCGAAACTTTTCCATTTTTATAGAGAATGACATGAGTCATCGAATCGAATTGGATATAGTTCATTCCGAACATAATTTTTTTGCATCTCCTCTTTTCCCGGTTTTCGTTTTGAAAATTATGAAATAATTTCTGTATAGAATCCGTTTGTTTTTAGAATTATGAATTGACTTTTTCAAAAATATTCGCAGAATTTCCCATTCTTTAAGGAGAAAACGCAAATGTTTCGAATCGTTTCAAAACTCTTCCTCGTTCTTCTGGTGTTCGGTTTTATTTCAACCGCATACGCGCAGATCGGCCAAATCAACCCGTCGTCAATCAGCGGCAAATACAAGGTTACCGGAACCAATCCGGACGGTTCTTCATACGGCGGAAGTGTTACGATCACAGAATCCAACGGAGAGTATCTTTTTACCTGGACCGTTGCGGGCCAAACTTTTACGGGAACCGGCACCTTGGACGGAACCACGTTAACCGTAGATTGGGGACAAGTCGATCCGGTTATCTACGAGGTAAAAAACGGCGGTAGACTTTTGGAAGGAACTTGGAATGGCGGAAGCGCAACGGAGACCTTAAGAAAATAAGAATATAGAAATATACGAATGAGGTCGATCGCGCCGATACGGCGCGAGAAAACGGGAAAATCGATTCTCCGTCTAAACGTTTTAAACGGAGAATTGATTGTGTTAGGCGGGAACCGCTTGTTTGGAAGCTCTTTCCAACTTGATCAAATTGGCGCTCGCGGTTGCGACGCTATCCAAGTTGTAGGCCCCCGAAATCGCTTTTCGTTTTTCGAGTTCTTTGCCGCTCAACGTTTTGAGGGATCTTTCCAAAAGAAGTCCGCATAAAAAACGCGCGGCTATCTCCACAACTTCAAACGCAAGGGAATCCTTTACGTTTCCGTCATGGATCGATTTGTAAAGTCCTACGCTTGTTTCGAGGTCGCTCCAAACTTTTTTGAGGTCTTCCGATGCGGATAATTTTGAAAGTTCACCTTCTCCGTATTGTCTGAGTTGTCCGGTCGGAGACATTCCCGATATTACACCGCCGATTGCGGCCACAACTTGTAACTGAGTCGTTCCTTCGTAGATCGTCGTGATTCTACTGTCTCTATAAATCCTTGCGACGTCGTAGTCTTCGGTGTATCCGCTTCCTCCGTGAATTTGTAACGCGTCCGAAGCAATGGATACACATCCTTCCGAAGCGTAATACTTGCTGAGAGGCGTGAATAAGTCGGCGAGTTTTTCCCAACGACGAATCGTTTCGTCTTGGTTCGCGTCTCTTTCGGATTTACCCTCCGTCTTGATGAGATGTTCTTTCGGCCAGTGATAGAGATCGATCGCCTTTCCGGTTTCGGCGATGAGAACTCGGGTCGCGAGAATTTCTCTTTCCATACGATCCAGAATTTTCTTTACCGCCGGAATTTGTTCGATCGGTTTTCCGAATTGAATTCTTTCCGATGCGTATTTTTTACCTTCGTAATACGCGGCGGTTGCGATTCCTAAGGATTGGGTCGCGATCGTAAGTCTCGCGGCGTTCATCATTCCCATCGAATACTTTACCAGTCCGTATCCCGTTTTTCCGATTAATTCTCCGGGAGAATTTTCAAAGACGACTTCACAAGTCGGAGAACAGTGAAGTCCCATCTTGTGTTCCACTCCGGCAATGTATACGTCGCTTCCTTTTACGAGAAAAAAAGAAAGTCCTCTCGCTCCGCTTTCGGGAGTTCCGGTTCTTGCTAACGTAAGAATTACGGAAGGCGCATCGATATAACCGCAGGCGTGTGTGATAAAACGTTTTGCCCCGTTGATTCTCCAGACTCCGTTTGCGTCTTGAGTCGCTCTCGTTTGTACGTTCGGAAGATCGGATCCGTAGTTCGGTTCCGTAAGAGCCATCGCCGCGCTGTATTTTCCGGTCGAGATTTCGGGAATCCATTTCTCGCACATTTCGGGAGTTGCAAACCTCTCCATAATCTCCACGATGTTAATGTTTCCATAAGCGAGACAAAACGCCGCGTCCGCTCTTGCCGCAATTTCCATTATAAAAGACTGAACCGTTGCGGGTAATCCCATTCCGCCGTATTTTCTGCTGATCGAAATCGGCATCAATCCCGCGTCTCGAAGTGTGTTGTAACATTCTTCCTGAGCCGTCGGAAACGTTACCTTTCCGTTCGCATATTTAAGTCCGATTTGATCCATTTCCTTACTGCGGGGAGCCACAAATTCTCCCATAATTTCGCCTAAGGATTCCAATACGGATTTATAGTATTCTTTTGCTTCTTCCACGCTGGAAGGGGCATAAGCAAATCTTTCATTGCCGCTATTTTTATATTCTTCCGCGTCTTCGAATTTATGTTCGTATGCGTGGACAATCTCTTTCCAATCGATCAACTCGTCGAAAACGAGTTTGAGATCCTCATTGTCCTGAAAGTAATTACTGATAATCATGTGGGTTCTTACCTCTCAATTATGCCCAATAGTTAAAACCATTTGGAACAGATGTCAAGCGTACAAAGAGAACTAACCTCCCGTCTTATCCTCTTCTTTCGATTTTTTTAATTTTGGCAATTCTCCGATCGCTACGGAATACCAAATCGTATTCAGAGAATGTTGATAATACGCCCTTCGATACGCGATTTCGGAATCCAGAAAAGAAGTTTCCGAGATCAGAAGTTCGAGACGGGAAACGCTTTTAAAACTAAACCCCCTTCTTTGGCCGCTTAGATTGGATTCGGCTGAATTGCGAGCTTTTGAATATAAGGATAACAAACGGGACGAGTTCAAGGAACTTTCATAAGATTTTCGAATTTCGTCCGTCGCGATTCGTTTTGCCTGCGACAATTGTAATTCCGCCTGTCTGACGGCCGACTCCGCTTGTTTGACCCCTGCGGTGATCGTTCCGGCGGACAACAGAGGAACGTTGATCGATAACTGCATCGTGATATCCTTATTCGGGGTCGTGTTGTGTTCGGGAATCGTATAATAGTTGTTTAACGTTACCGAAGGTAAATGTCCGCCCCAGGCCTTTTTCAAATTGAGTTCGGCCATCCTTAGGTTTTCTTTTGCGGCGATCACGTCGTATCGTTTTGAGATTCTTTCTTCGGGCATTAGGTTGTGGGGAATTACGATCACTTCTTTCGGAATCGACAGTCGGAGTCCGCTTTCTCCCGCGCCTACGAGACTTTCCAGGGCCATCTCGGCCTGTTTCAGCTGATATCGAAAGTCCTCAAGAATCGCTTCGGATCTGGAAAAATCGGCTTCGGTTCCGTTTAAATCCGCTCTCGTAATTCTTCCCAAGGAAAAAAGTCTTCTTCGCTCTTGGATCGTTTTATGAACCAATTCCGTTTTCTTTTCTTCCAGGAGAATGACTTCTTTCAACTGTAGAACATTATAATATGCTTGTGCAATTTCCAGGTAGAGGCGTCCGGACTCGTAACGGGCCTCGTTCAGTCTCACATTCGTGAGAGCGCCCGCCGCTTTGTAAGTTGTGTATTGGCTGACTCCGTTTAGGATCGGAATGGTAAGTAAAAGTCTCGTTCCCGGTCCGACCGTGGGCGGTAAACTGCTCGTGGTAGATCCTCCCGTCAGAGGATTCGGTTCGGTATAATACGGATTGAAGTGAGAATTCGGTCCCGGAATTCTATAGAATTTATTGTACACCAAAGACAAGGACGGGAAGAAGGAGGCGAAAGCCGCGGCCTTTTGAGAATCCGCTTGTTGAATCGCTTCTTCTTTGAGAGCGATTCGCTCCGTTCTTTCCACGGCAAAAGAATAAAGTTCGTCTATGGTCAATTCCTGTTCCGGGGAAATACTTTTTATCTTTTCGGTCGTAACTCCGGTCACTTCTTCCAGCCTCGGTTCCACAATTCCGTCGTTGGTTTTGATCGCCGAGTCGTCCGTACAACTCGAGAGGGCCGTTAAAATTAAGACGCTTAGAAAAATCGGATTCAATTTTCTGAAACTAAATTTACACAGAACATTTAAGAAGAATAAAGAAAAAACGTTCTTCTTGAAAGTATTTCCGCTTTTAAAAACCGATCCAAACTTGGAAAGAACATATTTTTGATTCTTTTTCTGAAAATCGTCTTGAGTCGTTATTCCCGAATTGATATATTCTTTTTTTATAATATTGATTCGATTCATTTTTTTTGTTTTTTATATTTGGACTCAAGGGTCGGTTCCGGAAACACGAACGACTGTTTTGTGGAAAATTCTTCCTTTGTTTCCTTCTCTTTTTCGCCGAGATAATAAGCCGCGGGAACAACCAAAAGTGTGATCAAGGTGGAAAGAGTCATTCCCCCTAAGATCGTCACCGCCATCGGAATTCTCGTTTCCGCCCCGGGTCCGAGAGCCAACGCGGGAGGAATCGCAGCCGCAATCGAACTGAAAGAAGTCATAAGCACCGGTCTCAAGCGGATCGGACAACCTTCTTTGACGGATTCTCGAATACTTTTTCCGGTCGATCGAACGTGGTTTACGAATTCAACAAGAAGAATCGAATTCTTTTTTACCAAACCCAAAAGAAGGATGAGTCCGATAAAACTGTACATGTTGAACGACTGGCCGAACAGATAAAGAGCGACTAACGCACCCGTAAAACTGAAAGGCATTGCGAGAAGAATATACAGAGGTTGTTTCAAACTGTTGAACTGGCTCGCCAGAATCATATACGAAAGAAGAATTCCGAATATAAGAGCGAGAGTTAGGCTGTTCCCCGATTCTTTTGCCGTTTTAGCCGAACCGGTCACCGCGACGGAATAACCTTCTGGAAGAATTTCCTTTGCGATCTCGAGAGCCTTTTCCGTAGAAACGGTTTGACCTAAGGCGGGAGCCGGGTTTCCAAAAACACGAATCGCTCTTTCTCGGTTGATTCGAGTGATCGTTTTCAGGGCTTCCTTTTCTTGAACGCTGATCACTTCCTTCAATCGAACAAATTCTCCGAACGTGTTTCGAACGCCGATTTCCGGTATGATCGCGATCGTCTCGCCCTTGTCCTTTTGAATTTTCACTCGTACATCGTAACTTCTTCCGTTCTCCGTAAAACGACTAACGTTCTTTCCGCCCATGAGAGTTCCGACCGTATTTCCTACGTTCGCCATACTCACTCCTCGGAGTGCGGCGGCTTCCCTGTTGGTAACGAGCCTGAGTTCTTTTTGTCCCGCAACGTAATCCGTATCCACGTCCAAGACCGCATTGCTTTCTTTGAGCTTATCCAAAATCTTGACGGAAAGAGCGGATAACGTCTGCCAATCCGGGCCGGTTAACACGAGTTCGACGGGATAACCTCTTCCGGCGGAGAATCCTCTCTGGGAAAGATCCTGAACGGAAAACGTCCCTTCCGGTACGAGTTCTTTTAAATCCTTTCGCAAAATTCCGAAAAGCGCGGACTGAGTGATTTCTCTTCCGGTTTTCGGATTTTTGGGCCTGTGTCCCATCTCTTTCATCGTGATAAAGAACATTCCCGTATTGGCTTCGGTCCCTCCGAAACCGCCTACGTTGGAGATATACTTTTCGATTTCCTTGCGTTGGATCAGATATTGTTCCACTTTTTTCATCGTTTCGTCCGTTCTCTGCAAAGAAGAACCCAACGGCAAACGAGCTCGAACTATAAAACGTCCCATGTCCTGAGGCGGAATGAATTCTTTCTTTAACAGAAAGAAAAATCCGAGCGAAACGAGAAACAAAGCGGTCGTTCCGTATAAAACCCATCTGGGATATTTTAATACGAAGTCGATCGAACGCGCGTACAAATCGGTGCTGTAAACCAGAAAACGTTCTATGGTCGGATCCACCTTTTTAAAAACGGAAATTCTTGAAATCCAGAGGTTCCAAGTATCGCGAGCGTCCGTGGAAAAGATCGAGGACAAGGTCGATCGTTTCTCATCGTTCCGTTTATTTTCGGCATACAGAGAGGATCGCATCGGAGTAAAACTCAGAGCTTCAAAAAGGGAAAGGAGGACCGCGACGGAAATGGTAACTCCGAATTCCAAAAAATACCTTCCGATGATTCCTTTCATAAACGCGACCGGAAGAAAAATCGCAACGACGGCTAACGTGGCAGCCAAAGCGGCGAATCGAATTTCCGAAGCCCCGTCTAACGCGGATTCGAACCAGGATTTTCCCATTTCACGATGTCGCGTAATATTTTCCAAAACCATGATCGCGTCATCCACCACGATCCCGGTCGCAAGAGATAAACCTAACATCGTAAAGGTGTTGATCGTAAAACCGGCGAAGTATAAAAACAAAAAGGTTCCGATCACCGAAGTGGGAATCGCAAGAAGAACGTTCCCCGTGCTCTTCCAATTTCCCAAAAACAATCTGCATACGAATCCCGTGAGAATCGCCGAAAAGATCAGAGTGAATTCGAGTTCGTTTACGCTATCCCTAATATAACCGGTATTATCGTTCGAGACGGTAAGATCGTAACCTTTCGGAAGTTTCGGTTTTAATTCTCGGACCTTCGCTTTAACGAGATCTCCTACTTGGACCGCGTTGGCTCCTTTGAGTTTTTTGATTCCGATTGCAACCGCGGAAATGCCGTTAAACCGGGAAATTCTCCGCACATCGCCTAACCCGTCTTCTACGATCGCTATGTCTTTGAGACGGATCGATCTAAACAAAGGAGAACCGCTTCTCGAATTTAAGAATATATTTCCGAATTGTTCCGCAGTGGGGACCTCTCCCACCGCACGAAGGCTGATCTCGCTCGTTCTGTTTTCCAGCCTTCCGGACGGAACTTCCAAGTTTTGTTCCTTCAACGTATTGACGATATCGTCCACCGCGATCTCGTTTCTGGAAAGTTTCGTCGGATCCAAGTAGACGTTGATCGTTCGATCCACGTAACCTCCGAGGATGATTTCTCCGACTCCCGAAATTTTCTGAAACTTATCCTTCAGAAAATCTTTTACAAAGAGCATCTTTTCCTTTTCGGTCCTATCGACTGCGGTCACGGAAACCCAAATGATCGGCGTATCGTCCGGATTGGATTTTGTGATTACCGCCGGATCCAATTCTTCCGGAAGTTTATTGGAAACTTGAGCGAGTTTCGTTTGAATCTCTTGAACGGCGACGTCCACGTCTCGACTGAGTTCCAATTCGACGGTAACCGTTGCGGAACCGTCCGAGGAGATCGAACGAACCTCGGTGACTCCTTCGACCGTCATCAAAACTTCTTCGATCGGGTCGACCACGTCGGTTTCCATAACTTGAGCGTTGGCTCCGACGAGTGTGAGTGAAACGTTGACGACCGGAAAGTCGACGTCGGGCATTTGAGAAACGCCCATCCTGGAAAATCCGACCGATCCAAAAAGAATGATCGCGGCCATCATCATCCAAGAAAAGATCGGATTGCGTATGGATATTGCGGAAAGCAAGGAGAACCTCTTCAAATTTTAATAAGAATGAATGTATATCAATTCGACCTGTTTTTTCGATCTCGGATCCTCTTTTTTATCCGGAAGCACATTCTGTTTTTGCCGAAATTGTGGGAACTCCCAACAGTCTATTGTATATTAGAAATATCTGAATTCCCATTCAAGTAAGCGGAACTTCGAGCGGATTGTTTTATTATCGCTTTCCCGATAAAAAGAAAGAATGAACGATGGTTGTCATTCGGATTTTGTCTTAAAGTTCTTTTGGCAAAGCGATCTAATTTTTGGAGGTGGAGAATGAAGATTTTTATCACAGGAGCGTCCGGCTTTGTAGGAGAGGCGGCGACTCGGATTCTATCTAAAAAACATACCGTTAAGGCGATGTCTCGTTCGGAAAAAACCGACGCTGTAATTTCCAAAGCGGGAGGAGAACCGGTTCGCAGCGAACTCAATTCCGTGGATTCCAATTCTTTGAAGGGAATCGACGTAGTGATTCACAGCGCCGCGTACGTGGAACAGTGGGGACCGTTCCGGGATTTTTGGAAGGTTAACGTGGAAGGAACCGCTCAACTTTTGGAAGCTTCTCGCAAAGCGGGCGTTAAACGATTCATCTTTATCGGAACCGAGGCCGCTTTCTTTTACGGACAACCGATGGTCGACATAGACGAGTCTTATCCTTATCCGAAAAATTCTCCCTTTCCTTATTCAAAGACAAAGGCGGAAGCGGAGAAGCTCGTGTTAAAAGCCAATTCTTCCGAGATGCAGACTTTGTCGATCCGTCCGCGTTTTATTTGGGGGCCCGGCGATAAAACGGTACTTCCCGTTCTTTTAAAGATGATCGCAGACGGAAATTTTTCCTGGATCGACGGCGGAAAGGCTCTTACGAACACGACTCATATCTACAACTTGGTTCATTCGATCGAACTCGCTCTAACAAAAGGTCGTGGCGGTAAGGCTTATTTTGTCACTGACGATGAAGTATTCAATTTTCGTAATTTTCTCGAATCCCTTCTTGCGACTCAAAAAGTCGTCGCTCCGAATCGTTCCGTTCCGGGATGGCTCGCTCGTTTTTTAGCGAGAATTATCGAAGGAGTTTGGAAACTTTTCGGAATTAAAAACGAACCTCCTTTAACCCGTTTCAGCGCGAGTATCATGTCCCGGGACTGTACGATCAAAATCGACAATGCGAAAAAAGATTTGGGTTATTCTCCTTTGTTAACGGTTCGACAAGGGCTTGCGGAAATGCCGATTCTTTAAGTTTAAGATTTTTTTGCGATTGTAAGACTTTAATTTTTCCCTTATACTCTCGAAGAATTGAAAGAGCGAAAGAGGATTCCATTATGATTCGAAAATGGTTTTGTGTTCTATCGTTATCGATTTTTTGCGTTTCGAATGTGTTAAACGCTCAGACAGTAGCGCCGTCGTCGACCGCAAGGGCTCTTAAAACGACTCGCGAAGATCTTTCCACTCGTAGAAAAATGCTGGAATATCATCAGCTTTCCGGTTTTATCACATTACTTGTGATTACATTTTAAGGAGTTATAATAGAGATGAAAAATTTCAATCGACTCGTTGTTTTACTTTTAGCGTTTTGCGCCACTCAAGGATACGCATCCGAGATTCTCAAAAAAGAAATCAACTTTTTGGCGATTCATCCGATGAAAGAGGTTCATGGAATATGCAAAGAAGTGCAAGTTGATTCTCCGCAGATCCAGATGTCGGGAAGCGGATATAAACTCAATTCTCCCTTTCAAATCAGAATTCCGGTTTTGAGAATTCATTCGGGAGATGAAAGTCGGGATTCTCATATAATGGAAATTTTAGGTTATCCCGAAACGCCCGAGATCGTCGCGATCATAGAGTCCGTCACAACTTCCGGCGAAACGCATTTGATTCGAGGTAAATTGACGATTCACGGGTTGACTCGGGACTTTCAGTCTTCCGGTAAAGTGGAACCGAAGGATCCGGGACAGATTCGAGTATTCGGAAAAGTTGATATTCGGTTCTCGGATTTCAAACTCGAAAAACCGTCTCTGTTATTTATAACGGCAAAAGAAGAGATTGAAATCGGTTATGACTTTTTAATCAAGATCTAATCGAAATTCTCTTTTCGCTGCGAACTTATATGGAAGGATTTTCAAACGTTATTGCTTTCGATCGGCTCGTAGCCTATGTTTCAAAATCGAAATCGAGAATTATTTCTTGACAATCTATAGCGTTTAAAACAAATACGATTGTTTCATTTTTTCTAAAGTAAGGAAAATTTCAAGTTATGCCTTCGTTATTGTTAACCCTCGTTTTCTTTTACATTTTAGGAATGTGTCTCATTCATTACGTGGTAACTAAAAAAGAGATATGATTTTAGGTCATTACGCATCCGCACTGATTCCGTATTCAAAGTTTAAAAGATATCCGTTTTGGATTCTTCTTATCTGCGCCAACGTCCCGGAATTTTTTTGGCTGACTTTGGCCTTTGTCGGAATCGAACCCGTGTTTCCGTCCTCCTTGTTCGAAGCCACGTTTCAAAATCTTCAAGTGCACATGACGTACAGCCATAACCTGATACCCGCGTTCATTCAGGGCGGTCTCGTTGTCGGGGTGATTTATGCGATTTACAAAGACGTTTCATTTTCGATTTGGTGCGGATTTTTAACCGTATTACACGTATTATGCGATTTGATCGTCGGATTTGAGCATCAGTTACTGAGTCCCGGTTCTACGGTCGTTTCCTTGAATTCGTATTATTATTTTCCGCACGCCGCCATTCTGATTGAGTTTGTATTCAGCCTAATTTGTATCTTTTGGTATGTTCGAACCGAAAAGTTAGGCGGAACCCCGGTTACAAAACGTAAATTGATTTTATTACTTTTGATTTTCGGAATCGGAATATTGATGTGGCTTCCGAACGCGACCATTCCGATGAAAAATCTCCTTCCTTTTTTTATTTCCGATTGATCGGACTAGAAAGGATTTATAGGACGAATCTTTTGACGAATCGGATTTTCCCTATGCGGTTTTGTATAACTTCTTTTAGCCCAATCGGGTAAAGGATCAATGGATGAATTTAATTCGATGTGACATCTGCAACCAAATGTATTCCAAGGACAAAATCGTTTCCTCTTTCGCGATCCGTAAAGAGATCGAAACGATTCTTAAGGAAAAAAATTTCCATTGGAACTCTTCCAGTCGAGTGTGTTTTACGGACTACAATTCGGCTCGAGTCAACTACGTAAAAAAACTGATGGAACAAGAGATAGGAAGTATTCAAACGCTTGAACAAGAGGTTGTAAACAGCGTCGAGAGAAGCAACTTGATCACTTCGAATAACAACGAAGCGTACGTCGAAAAATTGAGCATAGGAGATAAAATCTCGGATATGGTCGCCAAATTCGGCGGGAGCTGGGGTTTTATCATTTCGTTTTTTATAGTAATGATTGTTTGGATTTCCGGGAACGCGGTCATTTTGGTAAAAGATCCATTCGATCCTTATCCGTTTATTCTACTCAATCTTATCTTATCTTGTTTGGCGGCGCTTCAGGCTCCCGTTATTATGATGAGTCAAAATCGACAGGAGGCGAAGGATAGAATTCGATCCGAAAACGATTACAAAATCAATTTAAAAGCGGAGATAGAAATTCGAACCTTACACGAAAAAGTAGATCATCTTCTTTTAAATCAGTGGTCAAAGATGATTGAAATCCAAGAAATCCAAATGGAAATCTTAGGAGAGATTAGCAGTCATCTGAAAAAATAAGAAGAATAGGTTCGCAAAAACCGGTGCGACGTTTCGACCCGATTTCGCATTAATTGGAAATTAGAGAAGAATGATATCCTTCCGGAGTTTCAAATCCCATCACGTCCAAGATCGTAGCTGCGACGTTTGCAAGGCCCGGATCGGGTAGATTCGCATTCAGATGAATCTTGTTTTCGGGATCTAAAACGGAAAAAGGAACGGGGTTGAGAGTGTGACTCGTTTTAGGAACCGGTTTCCCTTGGAAATCCCTTTCCACGGAACCCTTTTTGTCCAATTGAAACATTTCGTCCGCGTTACCGTGATCGGCGGTAATCAATAAAACAATATTCCGTTTTTCGCATGTTTTCCAAAGACGTTCCACACAACCGTCCAGAAATTCCATCGCTTGAACCGTGGCCGGATAATTTCCGGTATGACCCACCATGTCCCCGTTTGCGTAGTTCACACGATAAAAATCCTGTTTGTTTTCGTTCAGGGCCTTTTCAAGCGCTTCCGTAATCAGAAGGGCTTTCATTTCCGGACTTTGATCGAATGGAATCACGTCGGATAGAATTTCACGATATTCCTCCGAGCTTTGATCGAAGTAGCCGCTTTTGTTTCCGTTCCAAAAATAGGTAACATGTCCGTATTTCTGCGTTTCGGATAACGCGTACTGTCTCACGCCGGAGTTGACCATATATTCGCCTAACGTTCTATCGATTGCCGGAGGTGCGACGAGAAAACGTTCCGGAAGTTTGAGGTCTCCGTCGTATTGCATGATTCCAGCATATACGACGTCGGGAAGAGGACCGCGATCGAACTTATTAAAGTTTTTTTCGGTGAACGCTAAAGAAATTTCTATCGCCCTGTCTCCTCTGAAGTTCGTAAAAACGACCGAGTCGCCGTCCTGAATTTTACCGACGGGATTTTCGTTTTCCGCAATCACAAAAGAAGGAAGATACTGATCGATCACTTTAGGATCTTCGGCGCGAAAGGTTTCAATCGCTTCTTTAGCGGATGAGAATTTTCTGCCTTCTCCCTTGACGTGGATCGCCCAACCTCTTTCCACCATGGACCAATCGGCTTCGTAACGGTCCATCGTGATCGTCATTCTTCCGCCTCCGGAAGCGATACGAATGTCCGTTCCGTTTTTTCGAAGGGAATCCAGCCAGGTTTCAAAAGGATTCAAATAATTGAATGCGGATTTTTCGGGAACGTCCCGTCCGTCCAGAAGAATATGAAGTCTGATTTTAGGAACCTTATCCTCGATCGCCCTGGAAATCAAAGCCTTCGTATGATCGATATGAGAGTGGACGTTTCCGTCCGAAAAAAGACCTAACAAGTGTAAGGTGGAACTATTCTTCTTTGTATTATCGATAATATCTTTCCAAGCTTGATCGCGAAAGATGTCTCCGGATGCGATCGAGTTGGAAACTAACTTGGCTCCTTGATCGAAAATTCGTCCCGAGCCGAGAACGTTATGGCCTACTTCCGAGTTTCCCATGTCTTCGTCGGAGGGCATTCCGACCGCTTTTCCATGAGCTCGAATGTGAAGAGTAGGGAATTGGTTCCAGACGTGATTTAAAAAAGGAAGTTTCGCACCTGCGATCGCGTTTCCGAATTCCGAGCCTTTGGGAGAATAACCGACGCCGTCTAAGATAACGAGCAAAACCTTTCTAGATCGAAAGGTGTATTTCTTTGAGAGCTTCATGCTAGATTCATGGAACCAGTTGGCTATAGGAAAAGTCAAGAGATTCAAATCTGAAAAAAACTTTGAAATTTGCTTTCCTTTCCCAAATCAAATGAAAAAATAAGAACCCACCACAAATACAGCTCTTATAAACTGTAGTATTTGGACGGCAACGTGCGGAGTTTAGGGATTTCCACACTTTGAGTTTTCGGCTTCGGGACGAACGTAAGGTTTATTCATTCGAAAAGTGTTTTGAAGAACTTGGAAATAATTTTAATAGTTAATCGTTTAACGGTGGAGAGGCGATGAGCAAGCCGGTTTTAAATCAAGCGTTCGGCGGAGGGAGCCAAACGCAAAACTTCTTGAAAGTTAAAAAAATCAACGAAGTAGTCAGTTATTATCTAAACGATCGGCTTACGCATTCCGTTTATAAGGCGGTCGTTACTCAGACCAGTCATAAGAACATTAAATCGCAAAATTTATTTCAAGTAGAATCTAAAGTTCCGGAAGCTCCCGAACTTACGACTGCGGAAGTGGCGTTTCATATCAAACGATTATTGGAAGACGGAGTTGCACTTCAGTTCGCATACTTTTACGTCGATCCTGCCACGTCCGAATTAAGATTAAAACCTTGTTACGTTGCCTATTCGGATGCGGAGTTGGGCGATCTTACCCGCATTTATCTTTCTTTGGTTGATCATTCCATCAATTCGATTCTATCTTATTTGGAAAGCAGGCCGCCGCTTGGAAAGGAAATCTTATGGGAGGACTTGGAAGCGGATTTTAACGGCGAGAATATAGAGAAGTTTAAACTTTTTTTTAATCCCGAAAGTTTTTTCCAAGCCCCGAATATTAGTATTCCATTAAATCCCGAATACGTAAAAGATATGTTGATCGAAATCACGGACGGATTGATTAAAAAAGGTAGAATTAGGGAAATACCGGAATTCGGATATTTGATCGTAAAGGTTAAGGAACTTCAGACGTTATTCGAACTTGTGGATGAATTTCATTTTAAGAAAGTATTTCCTAAATACAAATGGGCCTTGTCGGATTCGTTTGCCACCATTTCTCAAGAGGAAAGAATGCACGCAAACGATCCGTCCGCGACGCCGACTACGCTCTTCGGTAAAAAAAGAGCGAGAGCGATCGAGAAAGCCGTACAAGCCGACTCGGAAAGAAAAATTAAACGTAAATTAATGGGAGTCGAACTCATACAAAATTTAAGCGAAGAGATCGAAAATACGCTTAAGTTTTCGTATCAAGAACAGATTCGAAATCGTTTTCACGAAATGAGCGATCATCTTTCCAAACAAACCGGGCGCTGGGATAAACTCGTATTATTCATTCCCGATGAGGAATTTAGAACCTATCCCCCCGAGTTGAAAAGACTTTTTACGGAAGATCGTCATATCGCTTATTCACCTTGGGAAACAAAGGGAATTACGATTCATTCTTTTATGAGAATCGACATCGAAACCGTTAAATCCGTCATAAAATCACTGACAATGACGTCTAACGTAGAGGCATGGAAGATATTAGGCATTCGTAATTTGATCGAACTGAACGAAGACGCCATTCATTCGATTTTTAAGGACGAAGAGTTCGTAAGGAATTACGGAAAGGTACTTCGAAAAGGTTACGTGAAGTATTTTCCGTGGTACTTTGCGATTTTGGATTTTATAGGAATCGCAAAACTTCTTCAGGATATATTCTTTCAAACGGCAAAAGAAAAAATTCGGTCGGAACAATCCTTTTTCAAATCGAAGAATCGAGATTCGGCTTTCAAATTGGAACAAACCAAAATCCAGGAAAAATTGAAAGAAGATGAAAAAATCAAATCTTTGGAACAAAAGTCGAAACTTTCGGAAGCGCTCAATCTTTTTTATTTTGAAAAAAATATTCCGCCTGCGTTGAAAGACATACTTTACGAAGTTCCCGGATATTCTCCCGAACTGATCCATCAGATAGTGGATCGTGAAAAATTCGTTCTGATACAGGAGCCTTCAGGAGACAAAATGGATTCGATCCTGATTTATCCGGACGACGAGTCTTTTCGTTTCAGAGCGAAAGAAATCCATAAGGTTTTAACCGAAAAAAAGAAGAATTTGGAATTTAAACTCAGAAGTAAAGAAGAGGATTTTCAGAACGAAAAAATTACGAAAATCTTAAAACATCTGGATTCTTGGTTTGCTTCCAAGCCGGATCAGGGACTCAATTCGAAAGAAGCTAAGAACACCTCCAAAAATTCAAATGAAGATCCTTATGAAAATTTTAGAAAGGAAATTGTAAAAATTAAAGGGAAAGAAAAAGTTTCTTTGTAAAGATTTTATCCTTTTTAAAAAAATTAAAATTGAACCGTATAAACGACCGTAGGCGTAATTTCCGTAAGCCCGTTAAGCGGACTTCTCGTTACAGCGGCTGAAAATTTCCATCCCGCCGGATTGGGATCTGAAAGTAAGGATTGTATCTTTTCGTAATCCCTGGCTAATAAAAACGTATAAATCAATTGTAATCCGTAAACGGCGCCTAACAACCATTGGGCTTGGTTGTATTGGGATGTAGCGCGGTCATAGTTGCTGAAATAAGGATTTGTTGCGGTTGCAGTGACCAAAATTCTCGTAACGAGAGCGGTTGCGCGGATCGTTTCATCGGAAGTGACCGGATTTAAATTCGGATCGACGAACGCGGCAACGGTAATTGCGGCGGAATTGGTTTTATAATTGTTTTCTTCCGTTACGGCTTTTTCTTTACAATTGTTGGCGTATAACGCAGCGCCGGCGAATAATAAAAAGCTGATCATCGCCCATCTTTTTTGTCCTACTTTCCATTGACCCCAACCAGGAAGAATTGCGGATCTGCCGGTTACACTCCATTTCGTTTCTTTCCAAGTATATGAAGTTGCAGTTTGTTCCGTTTTGTTATCGACGGGCAATTTCGCATTAACGGCTTTTTTTGGTTCGTCTTTTTTTGGATCCTTCAAATTGATTTCGGAAATTTCGTTTTTAAGAATGGTTCGTACTTTCCCGTTGATTTCTATTTGAACTTCGGATCTCGATTGACTTACGATTTTACCCTGAAGTGTTTTTCCGTTTTTAAGAACGATCGTACTTGCTGGCAACGGTAAAGAGATCAGAATCATTAAAATGAAAACTCCCGAAGAAGTTATACGTTTAGACATTCGAGACATATAATTATGATTCTTAATCATGGAATTTTAGAATTCATCTTTTATACAAGAAATTATCTTTTTGCTTGAAAAAACAAGTAGGAATCGGCGATCCTTTCATACCGTGGCAAACACTTCCGAGTTGGAAAAACTCTACAACCACAATAAAGATGATTTATTTCATTATATAAAAAAGTCTTTCTACGACGAAAATTCTGCACAAGACATTCTGCACGATTCGTTCCTAAACTTTTTTCGATATTATGAAAATAAAGGCATCCCCGATCCTACTTCTTGCAGGATGATTCTTTTTAGAATCGCTAGGAATTTAATTATTAACCACGCAAAATCCTACTATCAACGAAATGTATCTCTGATAGGCGAAGATACGGGCAATAATTTTGCGTCTAAATCCCCAAGCCCGGAATTTTCCGTAATGGAAAAAATCGATCAAGCGGACGTCAAAAATACGATGAGTTCTCTTTTAGAAAAGATTTCTCCGGAATACAAAGAGGCTTTGCTTTTAAGATATCAGCAGGATTTGAAACTGGATGAGATTTCTAAAATTCTTGGGATGAGTATATCCGGCGTTTCTAGACTTATCGAAAGGGCCGAGAAAGCCTTGGCTCAAGAAGGCAAAAAGATAGGCTTCCTACCTGGAAACTACATATAGAATCTTCTGTTCGATCGTCTTATATTTTAAAAAAGAAAGAATTCAGACTGCTGGTGATAAAAAAAAATCAGAAATGAAAAAAAAAAGCTCAAATAGACTTCCTAAGTTTGTTTAACAAACAGGAAGCAGACGGAATGAATCCCAGAATCTGGGAAGCATGAATATGGAAGAACATAAGACAAATCTCCCCGAATTTGAAGGGTACGCGAGATTCCTTAAAGAAAAGGATTCCGTAACTCAACTCCCTGCTTTCGATCCAAATTGGATCGGAGTGAAACCTCGCTTTATCGTGGAAGATAAAGTTATGAGTGTTCCGACCGATACAAAAGTTCTTCATTTTTCAAAGCTTATGTCATTCGCGGCGGCGGCCATATTATTATTTGCGATCGGAGTTTGGATTAGTTTTCGGATTTCGAAATCTGAGCCTGAGATCGTTCAAGGAACTCCTCTAAAAGCGGTGGTGATTTTTGTAAAAGGTCAAGTCTCCGTTATGCGAGACGTTGAGACAAGGTTACATCAAGGCGATCTTTTGAATGAATCGGATATCGTTTTGACCAATGC
Source organism: Leptospira alstonii serovar Sichuan str. 79601 (assembly GCF_000347175.1). GTDB lineage: Bacteria > Spirochaetota > Leptospiria > Leptospirales > Leptospiraceae > Leptospira > Leptospira alstonii. The sequence continues at coordinate 39,231 of NZ_ANIK01000008.1, read as the reverse complement.
CGGTGGTGCGTTGGATATCGGTTTAACCGATTCAAGCGTAATTCGTGTAAAAGAAAATAGCAGATTGATTTTGAAAGAGCTTAGAGAAAACGACAACGGTTCTCAAATTAGAATGAACTTAGCATCCGGTAGATTGTTGAACGTAGTTGAGAAGGAAAAGAAAGGGAGCAGTTTTTACATAGAAACCGCTTCCGCGGTTGCGGCCGTGAGGGGAACTTCTTTCGAAGTAGACGCTTCCGAGAGCGAGTCCGTAATTTTCGTAGTGGAAGGAGCGGTGGAAGTAACTTCTTTAAACGTCGACGGGAAAGTATATATCTTGGAAACGACTAAACGTGTAACCGTAAATAAGGACGGAGAAACTGAGTCGATTGATCTTTCTAAACTAAAAGCCACACTTCCCGAGTACAAAGACATGAAAAAGAATCTTGAAAATCTGGATAGTGAACTTCTTCTAGACGTTCGGAATTTGAAATCCGCGACAACCGAAGAGGAATTGAGCAGGATTTATGACCTTAGTATTGAACGTATCATTTTGAAAGACGGAAGAGAGTTGAGAGGTGTTGTCGTTTCTCAGAAAAAAGGGAAGCTGGTGGTTCAGACTTTGAAAGGTTCTTATATTCTGGATGAGGAGGCCGTGGATAAGATCAAATATTGACTTGATCCCGAACTTTTACATTTTTATAAAAACGGAAGGCCGTTTGAAGTTGGTTTCAAACGGCCTTTTATTTTTGATGAAAGAATATTCTAAAATTCTAATTAAGGGAGCCTCTAAAAACCCGCATTTTTTTGAAAATCTATATTAGAGTTGTTGAAAATTCCATAATGGAGGTTAACAAAACTGCTTCAATCGTCCATTTCAATGAAGCAAAAACAGATGAGGAATTAATCTTTCAACAACTCTAATATAGAATGTTTTAGAAGAGCGTTTTGCGCCTATCCAAATATCGAAACGGAAGTTTTTAGAGGTTCCCTTAAGAGTCGATGTGATCGTAGATCCATAAATCTAAGGACCAGGTACCTCCTCCGAAAAGCAAAAGTGCGATTCCTATGGAAACCCCGAGAATGTGATATTCAAATCCTTCTCCGCCTTGATTGCCGAACCAATTCATAAAAAAGCCGATTTCTTTGTGAGTCCATCCGGCCACTGCCAATGTACATGTAATTCCCAATACGGAAAGTCTTGTGAAAAAACCCAATAGAAGCGCGATAGATCCGAAAAATTCGAATACGATCGCTAAGATGGCGAGCGCGGTCGGAAATCCGGCGATATTTACCAGATAATCCATGGAAGCTTCGTAACCTACACCGCCGAACCAACCCAAAAGTTTTTGAGCGCCATGGGGAAATATGCAGATTGCGAGGCCCAATCTAAGAAAAAAAGGGGGGTAGGATTCTTGGGTTGAGAAGAAACTTTGAATCATAAAGGGCTCCTGAGAATTCTATCCGTTGTCAGTGTTTGAAATAGAGAAGAAAACAAAAAATTACAGTGAAACGTGTTTGTGGGAACTCCCACATTTTTAAACGAACGGTAAACTCGGATCTCTTCCGTGCCCTTGAAATGTGGGAACTCCTGCAAATTTCCTCCAAGGTTTTGGAACAAACTCATAGTGAGATAGAGCGGGATAAAAAAGCGTGTTTCGTAAAATAAAAGGGGGAGTTCCCACATTTTAGAAAATTATGTCTCATTTAATGGAGATGGGAAGGAATCCTTTAACAAAAAATGATCTCTTTGGTACCGGAATTTGAATGCGGGTGTCGAAATGAGATTTTTACAAAAATGAAATACGAGTTTATACTAGACATAAGTGCAATTTAGAATTTGAGATTTATTGAAAATCTCTCTCAAAACATTAGGATGTGGGAACTCCTGCATTTTTAGAAAAACGGATTCGGATTGGAGATACGAAAGGAACCTTACAAGTCCTAACTTGTGGATAAGGACAGTTTTACCGGTTATTTTGATCGGATCAAACTGGGTTCTCCGTTAAAATCGTTGTCGAATTCCCCCAATTCTAAAAATCTGGCATAAGATTATTTGGCGGAACATTCATGTCTGAAGAAACTCAAGAAAAGAAAAACAAAAAGATCAATAAAATGACCGTAGCGGAAATTAACTCTGCAATTCAAACCTCAAAAGAGAAAATGAACGGCTCTTCCAGTAAATACATTTTGCATCTCAATGCAAGATTGGAAGAACTCGCGACAAAAGGTAAGAAATAATTTCCTAACTCCGGTCCGTCGGTTTTCGGCGGTTCGGGTCCGCGCCGTTTTTACCTTTCTGAACTTTTCTACCCTTGCTTCAATTCATCGACATAAAACACCAATACGCTTCGGCCGTATTGTTTAGCGGATTTTCCTGGCATATCAAACCCGGTTCGCGCGTTTGTCTCGTCGGTCCGAACGGATCCGGCAAATCGACTTTATTTAAAATCGCAGAGGGAAAGTTCGTCCCGGACGACGGAACTGTGGCAAAATCGAAAAATACCGAAATTTCGGTATTTCAACAACTTCCCGATTTCGATCCGGAAGCCTCGGTCATCGACACCGCATTAGAAAAACATAAACATTATCGCGAATATTCAGATCGGTTGAAGGGAATCAATTGCAAGTTCGATCTTGTTCCCCACGATTCTAAAGAATTCACCGCAGTTCTAGACGAACAAAGCTCTCTGGAAGAATACGCTTTTACGTATGGAGTTCACGAGCTTGAAGCCAAGGCCCGCAAGGTTTTAGGCGGATTAGGGTTTTCTAATGTTCAAATGGAAATGAAAGTCCGGGAATTTTCTCCCGGTTATCAACACCGTTTAGGTCTTGCGATCACCCTTTTGAATCCGAGCAATTTATTGTTGTTAGACGAGCCTACGAACCATTTGGATAATGCGTCGAAAGAATGGCTGGCGGCTTATCTTAATTCCACCGGACAATCTTTCGTGCTCGTGACTCACGATCCCGAATTTTTGAATGCGACTTGCGATACGATCGCCGAACTTTCCCCTTCCGGAGTGATCGAATTTCGGGGAACACTGGAAGAATACTTCGAGCACAAGAACGAACTTCAAGAAAAACTTCGAGCCCAGTTTCAAAAGGAAGAGGCCTATCTCGAAAAAAGAATGGAATGGATCGAACGATTTCGTTCGAAGGCTACGAAGGCTAGACAAGTTCAATCCGCGATCAAAAAACTCGAAAAAAGAGATAAGATAGAAGCACCTCAGGAATCCTTCTGGAATTCCAAGTCGGATTATCGTTTTAATTTTATTTCCTCGGGAAAAATAACCGTAAGGATCGAAGACGGAGGTTTTTCGTATTCCGGTAAAGCTCCGCTCATTTTTAGCGACGCTAATCTGGAAATTTCCGCGGGCGATAAGATCGCCGTTGTCGGCCCGAACGGAGCGGGAAAGTCCACGTTCCTTCGTTGTTTATTAGAAATTCATAAACTGACTTCGGGAAAAATTTATTACGGACCGAAGACAAAAATCGGTTACTTCTCTCAAAATCATCACGAAGAATTGGATCCTTCCAAAAATCTGCTTCAAACCGTGATGTCCGCTTATCCGGATCTTACGGAACAACAGGCAAGAAGTCTTCTCGGTTATTTTTCTTTTTCGGACGATTCCGTTTACAAACAAACCAGTCTTCTTTCGGGAGGGGAACAAAGTCGTCTTCGTCTCGCGATGCTCGTTCGTTTTCCCGCCAACTCGATTTTTTTGGACGAGCCCACCAACCATTTGGATCTTGTCGTTCGGGATAACCTGCTTCGAGCTTTGATGGCTTACGAGGGTTCCCTTTTGATCATTTCCCACGATCCGGAATTTTTGAAGGATCTTTGTAATCGTACGATTTCCGTGGACAAAGGGCAAATCCGAGACTTTAACTGTACGTTCGCCGATTATCTCAAATACGATCTGGAAGAGACGGCGCCTTCGAAACTGCAAGGTGGAAGTTCCTCTTCGAAAAAAGAGCAAGTCGATCAAACTCGTTCTAAAAAAAATTCGGACAAAAACCGAATCAAAAAAATTCAGAAAGAATTGGAACAGATAGAAACCAAAATTGAACTTTTGGAAAAGTCAAAAAAAAACTTGGAAGAAGTGTTGGCCGATCCCGGCTTTTTTAAGAATCGTAGTTATCAATTGGAACTAGACAACTTAAACGAAGCTAAAAACGAAATCACACGTTTGACATCCGAATGGGAGTCGCTTCAATTCGAGTTGGAGGAACTTTCAGATCAGTCTAAGCCGTAACCCGATCGGAATCCGTTGAAACGACGATTACGTATCCTAAAAAACGATCCTTTGTTTTGAAATACCTTTATCGTATAATAAGAGGTTTTTGAGATTGATACGCGTACGCCTTAGAATCCATTTGAATTTGAAGTTTGATTGATTGTAATCGGACAACTGATTTGGCGATATCCTATTCTATTTTTATATTGAGGAACATGTTGTATGACCCCTAAAGAACTGAAATCGAGATTGGATTTGAGAGAAACAGGTAAGGACTCGTTTTATCTTTTGGACGTGAGAAACCCGAACGAAGTGGAAATTTGTACGATCGAAGGAACCGATCTTCTGATTCCGGTCGGAGAACTTTCGAACAGACTTTCCGAGATCGATCCTTGGAAAGAATCCGGTAAGGACGTGATCGTGTATTGTCGTTCCGGAGGACGTTCCGGCGTTGCATGTGGGATTTTAAAACAATCCGGCTTTGCAAAGACGCATAACGTGGAAGGCGGGATTCTGCTTTATTCGGACGATGTGGATTCTTCGCTTACGAAATACTGAAAGTCGATCCCTATTCAAAACCAAAGACGTGTCGTCGTTTTTATACTCCGGCTGTAAATTATGAGTTAGGCGAGCAGTTTTGCGAATAATTTTAGCGTAGTGTTACGGACGTCCGTGTCCGCTTTTCAGTTAATGTTTCGTAAATTGGAAAATACACACTATTTTGCATATAAAGATATGTATTGACATGAGTATTCATTTTTGAGTATTTTATGAATAGATGGAGTTCGAATGGGATCCTGTAAAAAATGAAGAAAATCTGCGAAAGCACGGGATAGGCTTCTTAGAAGCTCAAAGAGATTTTTGGGACCCGAATCGGATAATTACTTTGGATGTTCTCATTCTTCAGATTTCGAAAAGAGATACTTTTGCTTTGGTCTTATTGATTCATATGTATCAACTGTAAGATTTACAGTAAGAAACGATAAGATTAGGATTATCGGAGCAGGTTATTGGAGGCAGGGTAAGAAAGTTTATGAAAAAGAAAACAAAATACACTGATGCACCGACATCAATTTCATCTTCTATAAAATCGTCTATGGTAATTGAAGATTTCTTGCCTCCACCAAATAGACTTGTTTTGAAGGAGGATAACTCAAGGATTACAATTGTTCTTAGTAAAAAGAGTATTTCATTCTTCAAAGAGCAGTCCAAGAAGTCCGGAATTCCTTATCAGGCAATGATTAAAAAGGTATTGGACTTATACGCTGAGTATTATGCTCATAAATAGAGTTGTTGAAAAATTCCATAGTTCAGATTAACAAAACTGCTTTAATCGACCATTTATGGTTTAATTTTACTATTGGGAACCTCGCCTAACTTTTGTTACTGTACTTCGGTATTACTGATCTCTATAAAATTGAGTACCGTAAATTTTCATCGCAAAACACCGTTTCAACGCAAAGTATTGGGCACTTTCTTATATAACTTACGAGTAAATGCAACAAATGAAGATGAACCGACCTGGATACCGTATTGCACTGAAAGTCGAAAACGAACTTCTTGTCTTTGAGTGATATGTATTAGACTTTGGGAATGTGATTTCTACGTTTCGGAGAAATTTACGCGCAAAGGATCGATGCGGAGTCAATAAATTTGTGATTCGGTTCTTTTCGTATATAAAGAGAGATTCGAAATTTATTGACTGAAGCTGAGAGCCTGGTGGTCGGGCGGTTTCAAAAAGACTTTTTTTTATCGAAAAGTTTAGCCCGACCATGCGCCCACGTTATTTCGTGAAACATAATTTCCGCTTACGACGTTCATTCCCCTAAAAGAATTTTTCGGAAATACGAAAAACCTTCCGCTAAGGGATCGTCCTTTCCGCCTCGGCGACGTTTGAGCATATTCGTAAGATCTAATACCATCAATCCGTACATCCAAGCCCACATCGTTCTTGCGATCGCGGGATATTCCGCTTTGCGAAGTTTGAATTCGCGGCTGGTACAGCCGTTCCGAATGGTCTCTAAGAATACTCGATAACTGGTGGGTAAACTCGGAAACGCTTTTCTGTGCATATGTCCGTGAACCGTATTAAACATCACTTTGTGCAGTTCTTTGTTGTTTAAGGAAAAATCCCAATAAGCCCGTGCGATTCCGGCTAACTGTTCAAATGCGCTCTTTCCGTTTTTCTGAGCGTTCCGCAAAAGTTGGGTCAGCTCGGTTTCTCCCTTGGCGATTAGTATCTGAATGATTTCTTCCTGGCTCTTAAAATGAGAATACGGACTTGCTACGCTACAATCTAATTTTTCGGCGATCTTTCTCATCGAGAGTCCGTCGATCCCTTCTTCTTGTAGGATCTCCATCGCTACCTGAACGATGTTTTCCCGATTCAGACTGTTTCTGGATCTTCTTTTGTGGCGAACTACAGTAGTCATTGTGTTGAGTTTTTACTTTATCAAAAAGGTCAGGCTGCGATCTTTAGAGAGTCGTTTCTCTTTAGTTTTTTCGGGTTGGCTTTGATGATCCCAACTTTATGCGACCCCTGTGCGATCTGAAAGCAAAAATCCACTTCCCAAAATAGGCTTTTTTTGAGGACTTGGACAAAAACGAGTAAACTGAGTAGAATCGTCTGTTTTTGAGGCTTTTTTCTAGTTTTGTAGGTGGCATCCGTGGTGGCAAAAAAGGCTGTAAAAAAGAAATTTGTGGGAACTCCCACATCTAAATCTTCGAAGGTTTCCAACAAATCTGTGGGAACTACTACTTCCATTCGAAAAAAAGAAACGTCTTCATCTCTGAAACCCGGATCAAAGAATCGAAAGCCACCTAAATCGACCGGAAAATCCTCTTTCAACGGGAAGAAAACCGCCGCCATATCCATGCGAGGGAAAGAGATTGATTTCTCACGGGATTCTCAAGGGGCCTCTGCGCCTTGGAATTTAAACGGAGAAGGTTTTTTATTTCCTCTTTGGGCAAAAAAGGACTACAACCGGGAAATGGGATTTTTCACCGACGAGGATTCCAAACAATATCTAGGCGGACTGGGTTCCTTGATGCTCGTAAACTATGAGTCGAGCGACGTAGGTCCTTATTACGAACTTCTTTATGTTCCCGGAAGTTTCGAATACAAGAACGATTCCTACAAACGAATTACCCGCATTTTTGTCTCCAGTCAGAAGTCGGTGGAAGAAGGAATTCGCAACTGGGCTATTCCCAAAGAAAAGGCCGATTTTATTTGGACTCAAGAAGGAAACAGAACTAAAATTTCCGTCCTTCGCGGGGGAAAGGAATTCTTTCGGGTAACGATTTTGATCAAAAGTTTTTTCTTTCCGGTCACGACAAAAATTCTTCCTTATACTCTGCTTCAAAAGTCTTCGGACGGATATTTGCGCACTCGATTTGTCGGAAAAGGCAAAGGAAGAATCGCTACGATTCTGGAAATTTGGAGCGACGAGGCGGTTTTTCCGGACGCGATTAAAGGCGGAATTTTTAAGACGGGAATTTATACGAATCCGTTCGAACTCGTGTTTTCTCAGGCGAACAAGGTCGACTAACGTTCGAGGTTGTTTTGCGCGACTTTGAGCGGTTTTGCGTAACGTGTGTGGACGAGTTTGCTTTTGCGAGCGACTAAGAATTTAAAAATTGGAATATTAGAATTATCAGGAGTAATTATGGAAGAAGCGGTCATACTGGACGGAATTAGAACGCCGTTCGGAAATTTCGGAGGAACTTTGAAGGACCTCAGTGCGGTGGATTTGGGGGTTTTGACTTCTAAGGCGATCTTGGAAAAAACGGGAGTTTCTCCGGATGCGATCGGAGAATCCATTTTTGGAAACGTGATTCCGACCGGAAAAGAGGCGATTTACCTCGCCCGTCATATCGGTTTGAAAACCGGTCTTCCTTTGGGAGTTCCGGCATTGACTCTCAATCGTCTCTGCGGTTCCGGTATGGAAGCGATCATTCAGGCCGCAAAAAAAATCTATCTCGGAGACGCGGACGCGGTTCTTGCGGGAGGTGTGGAATCTATGAGCAACGCGCCTTACGTTGTGCGAAACGCTCGTTGGGGAGTTCGTTACGGTTCCGCGGAATTTGAAGATACTCTGGAACAAGGACTCACCGATCAATACGTAGGTTTGATCATGGGGCAGACTGCGGAGAATCTTGCGGATCAGTATAAAATTTCCAGACAAGAACAAGACGAATGGGCGGCGACTTCTCAAACTCGCGCGGAGAAGGCGACGATAGAAGGTCGTTTGAAAGAGGAAATTCTTCCGGTGACGGTCGGAGGTAAAAAACCGATTACATTAGAAAAAGATGAATTTATTAAGGGCGCTGCTGGCGCCGAAAAACTCGGAACCTTGAAAGCCGTATTTCGAGACGGCGGAACCGTAACTGCGGGAAATGCTTCCGGTTTGAACGACGGGGCCGCGGCTACGATCGTAACTTCCTCTTCTTACGCAAAAAAGATCGGTAAAAAACCGCTCGCGATTATTCGCGGTTACGGTCACGCGGGTTGTGACCCCGCGAAGATGGGCATCGGTCCTGCGCTTGCGATTCCTGCTGCGTTAAAAAAAGCGGGCCTGAAACTTTCGGATATGAGCCTTGTGGAAGTCAACGAAGCCTTTGCCGCTCAATATCTCGCCGTTCAAAAAGAACTCGGTCTTAACCCGGATATTACCAACGTAAACGGAGGAGCCGTTGCGATCGGACATCCTTTGGGGGCTTCGGGCGCGAGAGTTACGATCACTCTTGCCTACGAACTTCGAAGAAGAAAAGCAAAGTATGGCGTTGCTTCTCTTTGTATCGGAGGCGGTCAAGGAATTGCAATCGTCTTGGAAAATCCGGAAGCGTAAGTTAAGGATTTCGTCTAACGTTTTATCCGAAAGCCCGGCGATCCCGGGCTTTTTCTTTGGAGGAATTCAAATTGGTTTTTTGAATGATCCGCTTGAAAAAACGAGTCCCTACAGTTCGGCGAAAACTCATATAGCAAAAAATCTCCCATGTTTGAGATAAAAATTTTTATAAACCAATTTCGATGGTTCGCGTTAGTCGCTCTTTTAGGCTTCAATCGGGAAATCGTCTCCGAATGTTCCCAATGTTATACAATCGTTTACGTTCAAACGATGGAAAAATCGGGTAAAAAAGGAAACTTCTTCTTCGACGTGCGTCCGGAAATAGAGGATTCCGCTGGAAAACTCCCCCCGATCCGTTTGAACGGTTCGGGACCGTTCGGGGAGCTTGAAATCGATAATGTATGGAAAAGAACCGGATCGGTTATCTTTTATCGAAAGATACGGAGATCTACCGATGAGTTCGGAGATAAATCCTATTGCAGTCGACAGAACGGCTTTACTATAAAGGCCGCTTCAATCCGCCGAATAACGATTATTCGACACATTCAGGATGTATATTCGCCGATCCGTCCTTGTAAGAGCGAAAGAAAATAGCGTAATGAAATGTGAGGAGACGGAACGGGTAGGATTTGAATTCGTTTAAAAATTTTCCGATATTTTATCCTTTTGCGTAAATCGGAGTTCAATGGGAGAAATTGTTTCATTGTAAAGCCCTATCCACCGGTCCCTGGAATGAATGCAGGAGTTCCCACAAAACTTTGAAAACGATTGGATTTTTATCTGAAAACGGGGTAACTTCCAAGATTGGTTTTAAAAGTGAAAAGATTTCGAATTCATTCGAAGTTGGTCCTACTTCTAAGACCGAATGGATTTCCTTTCAAGCGTCTGCGTAGGATTTAGCTTTCGTACCTTCTTGACGGTAAAGGATTCTCTTCGAATCCTGCATACAGAGCTTTTAGTTCCAGGTTCCAATACCGATTTCGAGGCCGTACTGGAAGAGCAAATTCCGGCTATCGGCGATCCAGGCGGGAATGCCAGGAACCATCGGATGAGCTCAATTTCGACCAAGGTGTGCTATAGAAATGGAATTTGCACTTTCCAGTGAACAGAAAGAGTTACGTGATCTTACCAGAAAATTTGCCAAAGAAGAAATTCGTCCTAAGGCTGAACATCACGATCATACGGGAGAATATCCACTCGAAATCTTAAAAAAAGCCTGGGAAATCGGGCTGATGAATCTTCATATCGAACCCCGATTTAACGGGGCGGGTATGTCCGAACTTGACGGGGTTGTTATCGGAGAAGAATTATTCTGGGGATGTTCCGGTGTGGCGACAGCAATTCTTGCAAACAATCTCGCCTTAGCCCCCGTTCTTCTCGGAGCAAGCGATAGGATCAAAAAAGAATTCATTCAACCGATGACGGAGGAATTTAAACTCGCGGCTTATGCGGTGACCGAACCGGGGGCGGGATCGGATGTCGCGGCGATTCGTACCTCCGCAAAAAAAGTCGGAGACGAATACATAATCAACGGTTCTAAAATGTGGATCACGAATGCGGGATACGCGGACTGGCTTTTCGTTCTTGCAAAAACCGATCCTTCCGCAGGTCACAAAGGGATCACCGGATTTATTGTGGATGCAAAATCTCCCGGAATCATCGTAGGAAAGAAGGAAATCAACATGGGACAGAAATGTTCCGACACCCGCGGAATTACATTCGAAGACCTGAAAGTTCCCGCGTGGCAGATGGTTGGGCGAGAGGGCGAGGGTTTTAAAATCGCTATGGGAGCTTTCGATTGCACTCGTCCCGGAGTTGCGATCGGCGCCGTAGGAGTTGCACGTGCCGCGATGGAACATGCCATCGACTACGCAAATACGCGTAATACTTTCGGTCGTCCGATCATGGACAATCAAGGAATTTCTTTTATGATCGCTGAGATGGCCCGCGACATCGAAGCCGGAAGGCTTCTTTGTTATCAAGCGGCTTGGATAATCGATAATGGTTTCAGAAACACATATCAAGCGTCGATTGCGAAAATGTTCTGCGCGGATATGTGTATGAGGATTTGTACGGACGCGGTTCAAGTTCTAGGAGGATACGGATTTAACACCGAATATCCGGTTGAAAAATTAATGAGGGATGCAAAGATTTTCCAAATTTACGAAGGTACTTCTCAAATTCAAAGAATGATCGTTTCTCGTTTCCTCGCCGACGGAAAGGGAATCGAGGGGCCGAATCTCTGAAAGAATTTTCTCTCACATTCGAGGAATTTTCCGCGCTTGCGGAGCGCGGAAATTTAATTCCCGTCTTCAAACAGATTTTTCTGGATATGGAGACCCCGGTCTCCCTGTTTGCAAAATGGGGCTGCGAATCTTCGCAGAATTCTTTCCTCCTCGAATCCGTGGAAGGCGGAGAAAAACAGGGAAGAAATTCTTTCCTCGGTAAAAATCCTTCTCGTCTTCTTCAAGGCAAGAACGGACTTTTTTACGTTACAATCGGAAACGAACCCGCGACCGAAATCATCACTTACGATCCTTTGGTTCTTTTGGAAAATCTTCTCGGAAACGACATTTACGTCCAAGACCATCGTCTTCCTCCGTTTGCAGGCGGCGCCGTAGGATTTTTGTCCTTTGCGGCGGTTCGTTATTACGAGAATATTCCGGATACGAAACCGGACGACGAAGACGCCCCCGATTGTTACTTTGCGATCTGCGACGAACTTCTCGTAGTCGATCATATCGATCACGTTTTAAGAATTGTGGTTAACGCAAGGATCGGAGAGTATCCTTCCCTGAAAGAATGTTACGATTCCGTAATCGACAAAATCGATTCCATCGAAAATGAAATCATCAACGGAGTCGTTCCGGAAGAGATTAGAAATCCTAAAAAAGTAAACGGAACTTTACAATTAAACCCGAATATTCCGGACGAGGAATATAAGAAAAATGTGGAGAAAGCAAAGGAATACATCCAGGCCGGGGATATCTTTCAGGTCGTCCCTTCCCGAAAGTTACAATTCAAACCCGAGGTTTCTCCCTTTCAAATTTATCGCGGCTTAAGAACCGTAAATCCGAGTCCTTATATGTATTATCTTAAGTTAGGTGAGATTACCATTGTCGGAAGTTCTCCGGAAATTATGGTGAAATACGCGGGCAATCAGACGTATCTTCGTCCGATCGCGGGAACTCGTCCGCGCGGCGCAAATTCGAACGAAGACAAATTCTTGGAGGAAAATCTCCTTTCCGATCCTAAAGAAATATCGGAACATATCATGCTCGTAGATCTCGGGCGTAACGATCTCGGTAGGGTTTGTAAACCGGGAAGCGTTCGTGTGAACGACTTTAAGGTTATTGAAAAGTATTCGCACGTTATGCACATTGTAAGTCAGTGTTCGGGCGAACTTGACGAGGAAAAAACGATCTACGATTTGATCCGCGCGACGCTTCCGGCAGGAACCGTTTCTGGCGCTCCGAAAATCCGCGCGATGGAAATCATCGACGAACTCGAAACGACTCGAAGGGCGATCTATTCGGGAGCTTTGGGTTATATCTCATTTTCCGGAGAAAGCGATCTCGCCATCATCATTCGTACGATCGTATTTTACGGGGACACCGCGTTCCTACAAGCGGGCGGCGGAGTTGTCTATGATTCGGTCCCCGAATTGGAACTGGAAGAAACAAAAAACAAAATGGCCGCCCTTTTAAAAGCGGTGGAGTTCGCGAGAAACGGACTCAAAGGGGAATGGAAATAATGCTTCTCCTGATCGATAATTACGATTCTTTTACATACAATCTCTACCAGTATTTCTGTCAGATCGGAAACGTAGTCGAAGTTTATCGAAACGACAAAATCACGTTAGACGAAATTAAGGAACTCGCACCGAAAGGGATCATTCTTTCTCCGGGCCCGGGCCGTCCCGAGGATTCCAAAGTTTGTTTGGAAGTGATCCGCGAACTCGGCGGTAAACTTCCCATCCTCGGAGTTTGTCTCGGACATCAGGCGATCGGCCTCGTTCACGGAGGTAAAATCGTATCGGCTCCTTCGATTATGCACGGAAAAATTTCCCTCATCGAACACGACGGAAAGGATATCTATAAGGGAATTTCTTCTCCTTTCGTCGCGACTCGTTATCATTCTCTCGTCATTCAACCGGAAAGTGTACCGCCGGAACTTGAAGTGGCTTCTAAAACTCCGGACGGGGTGATTATGGGAATCCGCCACAAAACCAAAAAACATCTTTACGGAGTTCAGTTTCATCCCGAATCCATCATGACCAACGCGGGTCTGGATCTGATCAGAAACTTTTCCTCGATCATTCAGGAGTTATGAAGTTTTTTTTCAGACTTCTATCCTATTCCGTACATTACAAATATCGATTCACATTGGGAATCGTGTTCGCATTGTTGACCGCCGTTTTAAACGCGGTTTCCCTCACCGCGCTCATTCCCTTATTCGATTCCCTCGGAAACGACAAACAAACCCGTTTTCAACTTCAGACGACTTTGCCCGAGCAGAGAATTCTTCTCAAACAAAAAGTGTTCGGCAAGGATTCCTTGGACGGACTGGAAAGAACCAAACTTCTTTTGATCGACGCGAAAGAATGGGTGAACGATAGAACCAAAGGACTCGAACCGAAAGAGGTCGTTTGGGCGATCTGTGTCATCGTTATGCCTTTGTACGTTCTCAAGTTGATCGCGTATTTGTTATCCGTGTTTTGTATCGCGACCGCGGGATATAAGGCCGTACGCGACATTCGACAAGAACTCTTTGAAAAGAATCAGCTTCTTCCTTTAACTTACTTTTTTAAGGAAAAAACCGGTTTGATGATGAGTAGAATCATCAACGACGTGGAAATCGTTGCGGCGGTGATTTCCAGCAATTTCAGGGACGCTACGATTAACTTTTTCTACGTAGTAACGCACTTAATGGTTTTATTATATTTAAATACCGAATTATTGTTGATTGCTTGTCTTACGGTTCCGGTCATCATTCTTCCCGTGACTTTATTTACGAGAAAGATCACCAAATCCACCGCTAGATTTCAGGAGAAGATGGCCGATCTGAACGCGAATATTCAAGAGATGATTTCGGGAATCAAGGTGATCCGCGTTTTTAATTCGGAAAAGTACGAACAGGAAAAATTCGGAAAGATCAATCAAAACGTTTACCGGAGAAATTTTAAAGGTCAGTTTTATCTTCAGATCGCTCCGTCTTTGGTGGAGTTGACTTCTTCGATCGTGGTTCTCGGTTTTTTTGCGGCGGGTGCGAGCCTCATTTACAACGGAAGGTTCACTCAAGGCGAGTTTATGGCCTTTCTTTTGACTCTTCTTTTTTTACTCAGACCTCTTACTCAGCTTTCTCAGATGGTCGGAAAGATCACTCAATCGGTAACTTCGGGAAAAAGAATTTTCGAGATCATCGATCTGGAAACGGAAGATCATAGTGAAGAAAGTAAGGTTGGAGCCGCTCCTCTTGCACAAAATATCGAATTTAAGAATTTATTCTTCTCTTATCCGGGAACCGCAACCGCGGTTTTAAAGGATATCAATCTCAAAGTGAAAAAGGGCGAGACGATCGCTCTCATCGGTGCGAGCGGTTGTGGAAAGTCCACATTGATGGACTTGATTCCGAGATTTTTCGATCCTACTTCCGGATCGATCGAGTTTGACGGAATCGATATTCGCGACTTAAGTCTAGGAGATCTTCGTAAAAAAATCGGGATCGTAACTCAGGATATCTTTCTATTTCACGGTTCCGTCGCGGATAACATCGCCTACGGAAAACCGGGCGCGACCCGCAAGGACGTGATTCGCGCAGCGCGGCTTGCACACGCTCACGACTTTATCAAAAAGATGGATAACGGATACGACAGCATCTTAGGAGTTCGTGGACTCAATCTTTCCGGCGGACAAAGACAAAGACTTGTGATCGCAAGAGCCCTTCTTCGAGATCCGGAGATTATGATCTTGGACGAGGCAACTTCCGCCCTCGACGTCGAATCGGAAAGATTGGTAAGCGACGCACTGCGAAGATTGTATGCGAACCGAACTACATTCGTAATTGCTCATAGACTTTCCACGATCAAGGACATTTCGAGAATCATCGTGATGGACAACGGAAAAATCGTGGAGGAGGGGGATCATAATTCCTTATATGAGCAAAACGGAATTTACCGAAAACTTTCCGACAATCAATTTGCGGCCAATAACGGAGTATTACCATGAAGAAGATCGTTTTGATCGTGGACGACAACGACCGTTACGCGAACAATCTCAAAGTTTGGTTTGAAAAAAAGGGATTTGAAACCGTAAGAGCCGTGGACGCCGCTCAGGGTTGGGAAATTTATTCCAAAGATAAAAATCGATTTCATACGATCGTAACCGATATCACGATGGAAACCCAGACGTCGGGACTTTGGATGATCCGGAAGATTCATAAGGACGGTTATAGGGGAAATAAAATCATCGCCACAACCGGTTTTGATTTTCCGGGTGTGATGTTTTTCTCCTCTTGGATACTGCCTCGGTTTGCTGGAATCGGTTGGATGGTTCCGAAAGTCCCTTTGAAGGAAGGAACGGTCGTGTTCCTTCCCACTTCTTTAAAACGAAACGTATCTTTCGAATCAGTTCTCTAAGGGGGGACCTTCTTCCGCGGAAGGTTCCGTGTTGTCGTTCGAAGGAGCGCTCGGATCGGTTTCTTCCATTTCGGAAGCGGGAGTGAATCTGTTCGGCTTTCTTTTAAATCTTTTCCCTTTTTTCTCTTTCATTTCCTTTGGAGGAGGAACGATCGTTCTGATTTTCAGATATCCTCCAAACACCCAAGACTCGAACGTTTCGTAATAACTTTCCGGATTTTTAGATTCTAAAAGAAGAAGATAATAATGATCTTCCGCGAATTTATCTCCGACTTTTTGGATGAATCTGCGATCGCTCTTTTTCAGGATTTTTCCGACTTCTCCGGCGGAAAGGGGACGCAGTTTACGGGAAGTGGGATACGGATTTTCCTGAGACGAGGCTCCTTCCACGTTTACGGTTCCGAATTGATAAAAAGCCTTTCTAAGATGCAATTGCGCCAAAATTCTTTGGGATAATTCATCGGAAGTCGAATTTTCTAATATTCTAATGAATGAATACGTTCCGTAAAGACTCGTATTTTGGCCGATCGCTTCGATGATATTTTTTACGTATTGGGGTTTTGTTTCCAAGGTTTGTTCCAATATTCTCAAGGAAGCGCGCGTCTTATGAACCCCAAGAGCTTCGATCGCGATTTTTTGAAGTTCCAGATCATCGGAATTCAGATACGTTTTGAAAAGTTTAAGATCTTCGTTTATCTGAAACGCCGCGAGTCCCAAGATGGAGGCTTTTACGATTTCTCGTCTGGAAGAGCGAATTCCCTGCCGCAGAAGAATGTCTCTTGCCGAAGGGTCCTTGGTTTTACCCATTCCTCTCCAAGAGGAAAATTGAATATCCGGATCGTTGGATTTGATTCCGTTGAAAAAATAATCCAGGGAAGAGGGCGATCCGATATCGGCTAACGCTTTGTAGGCGGCTTGCCTGACGGCTTCCCCGTCCCTCTCGATAACGTGATGTAGAGTTTTTACTCCGCCTTTGCCCATTCTTCCGATCGCTAAAACCGCCGCGGCCCTGACTCTCGGAATCTGATGAGTGAGAGCCATTCGGTCCAGAACCTTATAACGTTTTTCGGTTTCCGCTCGAAAAACCGTAAGAATTCCTTTTTTGATCAAAAGATCGTATTCGATTTCCTGCCGTTCTTTGGGAGTTAGATCCTTTCTTTTTCTTTTTTCATAGGAGGAAATTCCGTCCGATTCTTCCGTGAGGTTTCTGGGATCGTCTATGTTCAAACTTCCCGAAGTATTTTCGTTCGTTGGCGATTCTTCTTCCGGCTCGGAATTTTCCGTGGAATCTTCCGAAGTGTCCGTTCTCTGAAAAAAACTTTGGTCTTGAAAAAGTTTGCTGAACGATTCCGCTTTCAATCCGGAAAAGTTTAGGGAAGAAAGAAAAATAACGTAAAGAGATAAGTTTTGCAGTTTGGAAAATGAGAACATCGGGTGCCTTTGATGGTTAAGATTTTTCGCAAGGATGCTATTCATAAGTTCGACCGATTTTTCAGATTTTTCCTGTTTTTTTCCATGACAAGCATGATTTCCGAAAACCCGGAATGCTTGACGGAAACCGAGAATGCTGCTAAGTTTTATCAAAGGGAGAACATTCTATATTAGCAAGCTCAGCGGTAACCTCAACGGCCTCAAATCCAACCAAATTCAAAGACTTAAAAAAATTTCCGAAAAAAGAATCCGGGAAGACGTAATCGTTAGTCAAGAATTTGCGCGCACTCTCTGTGAATTATCCTTAGAAATCGGCAAACAAATCGGAGTCCTAATCGATCGCTCAGGCCACGTAACGCATGTGTTGGTCGGCTCCGACAATTCGATCGAAATTCCCTTTTTGGATCGACTCCGTACTTCCGAAGCGAGGCTTCGAGGTCTCAGATTGGTCCACACACATTTAAAGGGAGAATCTTTGAACCAGGAGGATTTGACCGACTTGGCTTTGTTGCGTTTGGATTATTTAACCGCAGTCGTTATGGATTCCTTTGGAAATCCGAACGGATATTATTCCGCGCATCTCAATCCGGAGTCGGAAGACGAACTTTGGATCGTTCTTCCCAAACGATTCCCCGGACAATTGACGGAAGGAATCCTGGAAGAAATCTTAGAAATAGAATCCAGACTTTCCCGTTCGAAAAAAAATCTCAAAGACGCTCAGAAGGAAAACCGCGCTTTCCTAGTAGGCGTTTATCCGGAAAGAAACGTAGGCAGACATCCTTCTTTGTCTATGGAAGAATTGAAAGAGCTTTGCAGAACCGCGGAGGTTCACGTCGTGGATACGTTTATGCAGAGAAAAAATCGCCTCGACCCTTCCACGGTTTTGGGTAAAGGAAAATTGCAAGAGATCATTTTGAAAGCGATTCAGAAACACGTGGAACTCCTCGTGTTCGATCTGGAACTTACGCCTTCTCAAGCGAAAAAAATTTCGGATATCGCGGACATCAAGGTGATCGATAGAACACAACTCATTCTTGATATATTTGCAAGAAACGCGAAAAGCAGAGACGGTAAACTTCAGGTGGAATTGGCGCAGCTCAAATACCTGAAAGGGCGTCTAACGGAGTTGGACGATAACATGTCCAGGTTGACCGGGGGAATCGGAGGAAGGGGGCCGGGAGAAACAAAACTGGAAATCGGAAAACGTAGAGTCGAAGAAAGAATTACAAGACTCGAAGTGGAACTCAAATCTCTCAAAAAACGAAGGGAGATCAGTCGAAGACAAAGAAAGAAAAACGAATTGCCCGCCGTAGGCATCGTCGGTTATACGAATGCGGGAAAGTCCACTCTCTTAAACGCTCTGACAAACAGCGACGTTCTTTCCGAGAACAAACTTTTCGCCACACTCGACCCTACCACGAGAAGAATTCGTTTTCCCGAAGAAAGGGAAATCGTAGTATCCGACACCGTAGGTTTCATTCACGATCTTCCTCCCGAACTTTCCAACGCGTTCAAAGCGACTTTGGAGGAACTGGGAGACTCCGATCTTTTGGTACACGTCGTGGACGTTTCCAACCCGGATTACAAACTTCAGATGGAAGCGGTCGAAAAGATTTTAGAAGAATTAGAACTTTCTCATATACCGATGATCCAAGTGTTCAATAAAATCGATAATCTCGAGAAGTTCAAAACTTGGGCGGTTGAAAACGATTCGAACGGTTATAAAAAATCTTCCCGCCCTTCCGTAAATCACGGTCCGGGGCTGGAGGCGATTTCGGATTTGAAAGAGGATTTGGGAATCGACGTTCACTCGGATACGGTTTTAGTTTCCGCGTATCAAGGTTGGGGTTTGAAAACTTTTCTGGATCTTTTGGAGCAGAGAATCTACGATCACTCCCGCTACGGAAATCTTCGAATTTAGATCTCTTATCTTTCCAAAATATACAATAGCCAAATCAAGAATAACGGTTCTTATTCCGTAGTGCTTCCGTTTGTATTTTATCACGGAGAAAAGAAATGGATATTGGGCGAGTATTTCCTGAATCAATTTTCACTCAGTCAAGAAGAACAAATTCTAAAAGACTTTATCCCGAATTTCAGGATCGACCTTTTTGATTTGTCCGGGGTGGATTTAAAAAAGAAATTGGAACGTATAACGCTTCGAGTAGTGTTGGGTGTGGTTCAGAGGATTCGGGATGGAGAATTGGATTTTATAGCTCACTTACCCGCTTTATTTTCAGTTTTAGTCAACATAGAGGATGAATCTAAAAGAGTTGAAATCCTAAAGAAATTGTTATTGTATATTTATTGGGTGCGGGATTTTAAACCGTCCACATTGAGGGAAGTCCTTCATACAGCGAAATTGGAACAATACGAGGAATTGACTATGACAACAGCAGAACAATTGATCGCCGAAGGAATACAAAAGGGAATCGAGAAAGAAAAACTGGAAGCGGCCAGCAAGATGTTTGATGAAGGGATCAAAATCGAAGTAATTCTTAGAGTAACCGGGTTAACCGAAAACGATCTCAAAAATCACGGATTCCTTTGAATAAAAAGAAATCCCTCTTTTAAACGTTCCCCATCAAACCCTTTTAGGCGCTATAAGTCGAACGTTAAGTCGTTTGATCGTCAAGAAAAGGCCCTTTCTGCTTCCTCAACGGAGTGATAGATCTGTACTTTTTTAGGAAGTTCCATCAAACGAATTACGTTTTCCAGAAAGTGATTGAGGCCGCCGATCACGATTTTGCCGGAATGTTGATCCACAGTTTTGATCAAGGTGAGAATCGTAGCGACTCCTACGCTGTTGATGTATTCGAGATTCGAGAGATCTAAGATGATGTTATAAACTTCGTCTTCGAAGATGAAATGGATTTTGCGGGAAATCTCGAAAGAGTTGGAGTTAGTCACCTTTCCGTTGAATACAACGAGTTGGACTTCCTTATCGGGGAGACTTGTTCTTATCGTCTCAATGTACAATGAATCAAATTCTACTCTCGCCATGAAAATTCCTTTATCTCTTCGGGTAAATTTTTCCTCTTAATAATTGAAGCCCGATTTTCCCGTAAATATCATATCGATCTCAAAGTTTGTCTTCTAATCGAATTGCAACCGAAGTATGTCGGATTAAAGACAATTCGTCTATGATCTTCAATGATTTTTTTATATTTTCTTCCGTTGCGGGATGTGTAATCACGACAACCTCAACGGGTTCTTTTTCAGTCTCATTTTGTCTCACGGAAGAGATTGAAATTCCGTGATCTCCCAACACCTTGGAAATTTCAGAAAGAACTCCGGGCAAATCCACGGTCGTAAATCTGAGGTAGTAACGCACCAAAGAACCGTTAGCTTCCGAGATAACCGCTTGCGGAAAAAGATTGTTTTCCGCAATAATCCCTCCGTTTCTTCTCGCTCCGTAATAAAGAACGTCGGAAACGACTGAAGAAGCGGTCGGTAAAGCTCCGGCTCCCTTTCCCACAAACATTCCCGGTCCCGCATAGACGGTTTGATAATAAACCGCATTCATCTCGTTCATAATATTGGCAAACGGATGTTTGATCGGAATCATCACGGGTTGGACTCGGGCCTCGATCTTATGAGACAACTTCCGTACGAGTCCGAGAAGTTTGATTCTATAACCGAGTTCACTCGCAAATTGAATGTCCAATCCGCTGATCTTTGTTATACCTTCGATTTGTACACTCTGTAAAGGAATTTTTTCGGAGAACGCCAAACTTCCTAGGATACTGATTTTGTGAGCGGTATCGATTCCTTCCACGTCGAAGGTTGGATCCTTTTCCGCAAAGCCTAAGTCTTGAGCGATGCGCAAAGCTTCCGAATAATCCAGATGTTCGAGTTCCATCTTGGAAAGAATAAAATTTGTCGTTCCGTTGAGAATGCCGTATAACGAAAGAAACGAATCGGAACCAAGACCGGATTTGATCGAGCGAATTACCGGAATGGCTCCGGCGACGGACGCTTCCATTCCGATTTCCAAATTGTGTTCCCGCGCGAGAGAAAACAACTCGTCGCCTTTTTGAGAAAGTAGGGCTTTGTTTGCCGTAATCACCGTTTTTCCGTTCTTTAACGCGTCTTTTACGATCGAATAGGCTACGTCCGTTCCGCCGACGAGTTCTAAGATCATATCGATTTCAGGATCGGTAACGATTTTTTGATAATCGGATTCTAGTTTACAACTTGGAAAACTTTGAAGTTCCTTTCTGATTTTTTCGGGAGTTCGAGTACAAACGGAGGAAAGAATCAGTTCTATTCCGAATTTTTCGCGGTATTTGGTACTTTCTTTTTTAAGAATTTCGATGACGCCTGACCCGACGGTTCCGGCTCCGATCAATCCAATACGAATGCGTTCCATGGTTTACCATCTTCGTAGTTTGCAGGGAGGATTCACTCAATTTTCAAAGTAGAAGCGGCGTTCTTGAAAGGGTTGAAATTTTATTTTAATTTACAACGAATCATTTTTCTGGTACCAATCAAAGATAAGTTCTTAAATTCAAAAATACAGGTCCAAATGGCAAACAAAAGAAGGCCTCCTAGAAAAAAGCATAATTCAAATCAAAAGGGTCCGGGGGGAAATCGGGAAAACCCCGATTCCAACCGAGGCGGGAACGAACAGAGAGGAAGACATTCTCACCAACAGCGTCAGCAGCAAGGAAAGAATTTTCAAAGAAATCAAGAGTTCCATCGCAGAAGTCAGGAACTTGCCGTGGAAAAAGATTCCGCTCCTAAGGCAAGAATACCGCGAGAAAACGGGAAGTTCGTGATCCGTGCGATTCTTAGCGTTAGCGTTTTGCTTTTAGGAGTTTTCAGTTATTTCATTTGTGAAAACTATCATACGAAAACTCCCGTCTACGGAAAACGCGGTTGGGACGATTCATTTCATCGATCGGCAACTTGGACCGAAGCAAATGGAATTTGCGATGAAAAGGGAAAACGCCTTCCCGGAAAAGATCAGCTTAAAACTTTCAGCAAAAGGGCGGATCAGAAATTAAAAAGCGCGGGCGTGTTCTGGTCTTCCAGCCAAGACGGAGCAACGGGTTATTACTTTTCGGTTAATTTCAAGGACGGTTCGGAAACGAGTAGTCCGGGAACGATGAAGTATAACGTGATCTGCGTTAAGTGAAATCGACAAGTCTCTTTTCAAAGTCCAAAACGTAAGACAATTCTCATTCGATACGAATTTTTCCAAGTCGACCGATTTCGTATCGATGAAAATTTCCAGGAACCCTTCATGATTAAGAAAATATCCGGCAGAATCGTCACTCACGACAAAGATTTTTTTGGAACCGTGGAATGGGATTCTAATACGGGACTGATTCTCGAAGTTCGCGAGTATACCGACACGGTTTTAAACGTAAAGCCAAAGGACGAAGAGATCCGATTCGATTCCTCCGAGGCCGTAATCTTTCCGGGTTTCGGAGATATTCACATTCACGCTCGCGAAGACGAGAGCGGCAAACACACATACAAGGAAGATTTTATTTCCGCAAGCGCCGCCGCGGTCAATGGAGGAGTGGTTCACGTCGCCGATATGCCGAATAATCCGATTCCACCCGTCGATGAAAATACATATTCAAAAAAGCGCAAGTTAGCCGATCGTTCTCCGATACACATAACGTTGTACGCGGGGATCGGGCCGAACACAAAACCTTTAAAACAATCCGTCCCCTATAAGGTTTTTATGGGGCCGAGCATCGGAGAACTTTTTTTTCATAACGATCAAACTTTGGAAGATACGATCCGCAACTATACGGGAGAGAATATAAGTTTTCACTGTGAAGATCCGATAATTCTGGAAAAACATCAGGACGAAAAATTTCACGAGGATAGGAGGCCTTCCGAGGCGGAAACGACGGCGACCGACTTCGCTTTATATCTGATCGAAAAATACGATCTCAGAGGCAAACTTTGTCATTATTCCACGGGAGAAGGTTTGAACAAGATCAAACTCGCTAAACAAAAAGGGATCAAGATCACCTGCGAAGTTACCCCCACACATTTGTTTTTCGATAAATCCATGTTGACTCCCGAAAATCGTCATTGGTTTCAGATGAATCCTCCTCTTCGAGACAAGGAAGATCGGGAAAGAATGCTCGAAGGAATCAAACAAGGTTGGATCGATTATCTTGCGACCGATCACGCTCCTCATAGTATCGAAGAAAAACAAAAGGGTACGAGCGGGATTTCGCAACTGGATACGTATTCACTTTTTGTAACATGGTTGATTTTGAAAGCGGGGGTGGAGTTGAAAACGATCGCAAAGATTTGCGGGAAAAACCCGGGCGACTTTGTGAACGAATATCTTCCCGAAAAATTCGGAAAAGGTTTCGGAAGAATTGAACCCGGGTATTCGGCGAATTTCACCGTTTTGAATTTAAAAAAGCCGAAGAAATTTTTAAAAGAAGAAATCAAAAGTAAATCCGGCTGGTCTCCTTTTGAAAATTTCGAATTTCCGGGATCGATTGAGGCGGTGTTTTTTTTGGGAACTCGTGTGAAGTGATCGGAAAATTTTAACCCTGACATCCGATCTCTATCCGCTGACTCCTAGTACGCGGGAACTCCAACAAACGTCCTTTCAGGTTTTAGGACAAATTCTTTGTTAATCCCCTAAAAGTGTAATCCCTTGCCAGTTTTCAGGAACTCCAAACCTGCAATTATGCACCGACTTTTCCAAGTAGACTCTCGCCGCTTGATCGGCTCGGTTTTTTTCCAGGATTCGATTGAAAACGACGCAGGCTTCCTCGAAATGTTTTTCCCTGAACAAAAGAATTCCGCGTTCGAATTCCTCTCTTGTGTTCATATAAGAATTGATTAGATTTTCGGGAAGTCCGTTGAATACTTCCAAAACCGTATAAATGCTTCTTTGATCTCGAATCTGAATCCGATCCACAACTCTGTAAAAATATCCGGATGAATTTGTTAAACGAAATAAAGTCGAATCGGTGATCAACAGGGAAGAATCGTACATTCTCGAAAGTTGTCCTATTTTCGACGCGACGTTCACCGAAGGCGAAATGACGGTGCTTTCCATCCTTTCCGCCTCTCCGATCGTTCCGAGTAAAATCGGTCCGGTATGAATTCCGCTACCGGACCGGACCGGATCTTTTCCGTTTGCGATTCTTTCCCGGTTAAACTCTCTTAAAATTCGTTGGATTTCGACGGCGCTTTCCAAGGCCTTTTCGGGTTGCGGAGGAAATAAGGCGAGAAAAGCTTCTCCGAAATATTTATCGATAAATCCGTCCCTTTCACGAATCACAGGACCGACCTTACCTAAGAAGGAATTGATGAATTCGAAATTTTCCTTTCCGGTCATCTTTTCGGAATGATCGGAAAAAGTCCGGATTTCGTTATAGAGAAGGCTCATCTCTTCTTCCACGATGTCCCCGAGTTTGATATCAAGAATATCATGTTTATTTAATATTTTTAGCAATTCCTTCGGAACAAAAAGTCTGTATGAAGAATTCACTTTTTTTAAACTTTCGGACATGTCTTGCACCGCGTCGAAAGCCAGAGAATATCTTTTGGCTAAAAGAAAGGCTTCGGAAAAAATGAGAGCGATCAATCCGAACGGAGCGAGAATGAACGTAGGTATGATTCTTTTATTGTAAAAAACATCCTGACTGTATGCGAGAAAGACCGCGGACATTCCGATTAGGATCGCGATGGCCCCGGGTTTTTTTCGAATCAATGCGAGAGCCAATGCGTAAAACCCGATTGCAAAACATAAAAATGTAAAAACGTAATAGGATTCGATGGTTCCCGTAAAAAAAACAGGGTCTTGAGAAACGACTATCAAGGAAAAAATCGAAGCGATAAATACGATCGCGTAATAAATTTCTTTTTTTATCTCTTCCGGAAATAAGGCTCGCAAAAACGCGGTTGTAATCGGAGGAATCAGATAAAAACTTAAGTAAACGATTCGCATATGTGCGATATACGAAACTCCTGGAAAAATCACATGAATAAGATTTTGCCCTGTGCTGATTTCTCTGAAACAAAACACAAAACAAAGAATTCCGAAATACAAAAGAGCCAGGTCTTTCTTTCTCAAAAAATAAAGAGTGAAATGATACAATGCCATCGCGATTAAAAAACCGAGAAGAAAAACGTCCACGGTCATTCTTTTTTCCCTGAGTCGAATGATCTGATCTTCGTTTCCGAGGATCAAACGCGCCGTCAATCCTCCTCTCGCGTGATAAAAATTGGAAAGAGGGATTCGAATTTGAAATTCTTTCTTTTGAACTCGGAACGGTAAAATTTTTACGTTCCATTCGGGAGTGGAAGTCTCCTGTGTTTTTCCGGGAATACCTTGAGATCCGATTTTGGTTCCGTCGATCCAAACCTCGTACGCGGTTTCGGAGGTTTCCGCTAAAATAGCAAGACTTGCCGAACTTTGATCTTCGGGGAGAATCACTTTCAAAAAGTATGTTGCGATTCCGGTGCCGGGATAATTTTTTCCATCCGATTCTTGGATTCGAGTCCAGGCTTTAGGGACGGGTATGGTTCGATTTTTTTCCGAATCAATATTCGGATTTTCGGTAAATTCATTCCAACGAAAGTTCCAATCTCCTTGTAAGGCAACCGGACCGTATACTTCAAGATTCCAAGAGGAAAGATCGATTACTCCGGAAACGGCGGAGATACGAGGTCGCTCCGATTCCAGCGCACATTGATTGAAAACAAAAAAGAGTCCGAAAAAAAACAGAATTCGTCTTTGGAAAAAGGTTAAAAAAATCATGGAGCTTTTCTTGATTCTCTGCTGCAATTTTGGACCGTCTCGTTACTCACAAAGTTACCCGGATTTGAACATAAAATCCGAAGTATAATTAAGATAAACATCGGAAAAACTTAACTCCTCTATACGTCGGCTCTTGGTGCGCTAATATTCACTACTCAGGACTATATAATAGAGTGTTTCGAATTCCACCTCTAAAACGGCGATTCGTCTCAAAATTTATAGACTCTATGAACATGGGGGATCAATCAAATAGCTCCTAAAAAGGACGATTATTTTCGAAAGTCGATCGATATTCGATTTTTTTTAACGATTGTGATTTATGCAAAATCTCTTATACTACGCGCAAATGAAGCAGCATCAAAAATCAAACGCGGGGGCAAATTCCGAGACGCGAGATATCTCCGAAAAACATAGAATCGCATCCTTTTGGAAACGGTTTCTTTTTTTTGGCGCAGTTCAAAACGGAAACGTTTCACGAATTCATTCTCTTTTGCAAAGCGGATTTGATCCGAACCTCAATCGTTATCACGGTGTGACCCCTCTTTCTCTCGCGGTGAAATACCATCGATTGGAAATCGTTCGCGTACTCATGGAATATCACGCGGACCCGAATCTTTCCGACGACAAAACCGGATTGACTCCGCTCATCCATTGTATCTTGGAAGATTTTTCTCCGGAGACGATGTCGGCTTTGATCGAAGGCGGAGCCGATCTCGACCAAAGAGACGGAAACGGAATGAGCCCTTTACATCATTGTATGAACGAAGGAAAGCTCGAACCGTTACGATCGCTTTTGGAAAAGGGAGCCGATCCGAACGTTCGGGATTTTGACGGAGTCACTTGTATTCATCTTGCAAAGTCTTCTCAGGGAATGTCCGAGTTTACCGAACTACTTTTAAAACACGGAGCCGATCCGATCATCAAAGACAAACACGGAAAAACCTATCTGATGTAGTCGGCTTTAAAAACGAATTCAATTGACAGGTTATCGAGGAGCGAAAGCTTGAAAGTAAAATGAAACCTCCCGAAAGTCAGTCCTGTCAACATTACCCGGAATGCGCCGGTTGCGATCGATTGCATATCGGTTACGAAAAACAACTTCAACACAAACAGGAAGAGATCGAAAAACGGTTCGGAGGTTTTAAGGGACTTGAAATCCGAAAAATCGTAAAGAGCCCGAAGGAACAGATGTACCGTCATAAGGTTCAACTTCCCTTCGGACATCGTAAGATCGGAAAAAAAACCGTTCTTACTCTCGGACTTCATAACAAGGAAAATACTTTCATCATCGATCAAAAGGAATGTAGAATTCAAGACGCCGACTTGACGACCGTGGCTGCGGCGATAAGGCACTGGGCGCGCACCGAAAATCTCAGTCCGTATTATGAAAAAAACGGAAGCGGACTTTTAAGACATATCGTACTCCGAAAAGCGAACGCTTCCCAGGAGATTTTGGCGGGAATCGTCACGAACACGGACGAGATTCCGGGAAGAAAAAATCTCACCAACAGCTTACATTCGTATATTAAACAATTCTTAACTAAAGAAAAGTCGAAGGCCGAAGTCGTGGGAATCCTGCAAAACGTGAATCGTAGAAATACGAAGGTCGTCTTGGGCGAAAAGGAGACGACTTGGTACGGAAGACATTTCGTGAAGGAAAAGATCGGTAATCTTGATTTTCAGATCGGTCTTTCCACTTTCTTTCAAGTCAACCCGTTTCAGATCGAAAACCTTTATAATCAGGTATTGGAAGGGCTTTCAAGCGGATCGAGCGTGGTAGACGCTTATTGCGGGATCGGTACGATTTCCTTGTATGTCGCCGCAAAATCCGAAAAAGTAATCGGGCTGGAGGAAAATCCGAATTCGATCCGTTCCGCGATCGGGGCCGCAAAGGCGAACGGAATTGAAAACGTGACGTTTATCAAGGGAAAGGTTTTACACACCTTACGAACCGCCTTGAACGAAAAGCCGGACGTTGTGATTTTGGACCCTCCTAGGGAAGGGCTTGATTCGGAAACAAAAAAGATATTATTAAATTCTAAAGTGAATAAGATACTTTACGTTTCCTGCAACCCGGAAACCCTTCGAAGGGACGCGATCGAACTTACGAAAAATTTTAAATACGACAGGATAACTCCGGTGGATCTGTTTCCGCATACGAGTCATCTGGAAAGTGTTTCCGTTTTTACGAGATGATTTTTATTAGAGTTGTCGAAAAATTAATTCTTCATCTGTTTTTGCTTCATTGAAATGGTCGATTGAAGCAGTTTTGTCAATCGCCACTATGGAATTTTTCAACAACTCTTTCTAAAAAAGAAATCAAATATCAATAAATGATAAACTTGATAAAGTTCAACAAAGGACGATTCGAGCTGAAATCGAATTTTCAAAGCGGAATCTTTTTAGAATTCCTAAAAAACTTGAAAACTTTCTCCGCGAGTTCTTCCTGTTTCGTAAAAAAGCAGATTTGATATTCCGTTTCTTCCTGAAAGGTTTTGAGATACGAAAGAGCGGACTCGATTCTAGTTTGATCGAGATGAACGAAGGGTTCGTCTAAAAGTAGAATTCCGTTTTTAGGAACGGTTTTACGCGCCAAGAATAACTTGAAAATCAGATAGAAAGTAGCAAGGGTTCCGCCGGAAAGATGATCGATGGATCTGAATGTGCCGGACTCGTCCTTCATCTTGATCGACTCTTTTTTATCGATCGCTTCGAAAGAAACTTCCCGTTTCGGAAGTAAAAGATCGATTTCCTTTCCGATTTCGGAAGCGACAAATACAAACTGAGCCGATTGGTCCTTGGAGATTTCTTCCACGAGTCCCTGGGCGATTTTGGCGGATCTGCGTCTGGATTCCATTTTAGAAAATTCTAATTCTTTATCGCTCAGGGATTGAATCGTATCGATCAGATCCTTTTCTTTTTCCGGAAGGGAATCCCGAATCCGCGCGTCTTCCACTTGAATTACAGTATTCAAATTTCTTAATTCGTTATCCAACGATTGAAGTTCGTTTTCGAGTTCCTTTTTTTTAACGTCTCTGAATTGTCTTTCCGGGTCGTTCGGAAATTGTGTCGGAACGTCCTCCATCGTTATGATCGCCGTTTTTTGTCTGATTTCCAGGTCTTCCAGACTTTTGGCGACGTTATCCGTAAGAATTTTTTTCAAACCCTCGGAGAAGTTTTTGGATTGAGCCTGAAACTCCGCGACTAGTTTGTGATAGTCTTGGATCGTCGCCGAACTTCTATCCTTCAACCAGGAATTTCTTTTGGATTCGAGTCCGGAAATTTTTTCGGATTCGAGTTTTAATGACGATCGAATCGGATCCAATTCGCCGTTTAAAGTACGGATTTCCTTTTCTAAAGATTCGATTCCATGAGCGTTGAGTTCGTAGTTTTGGATTTGTTTTGCGAAAAATTCCCTCAGATTTTCCATTTTTTCTATGATAGGAATCGAATATTCCGGAAACGTTAAGTTCCATTGGCCTGAAATTTTGAGGACAAAGTCTTTTTCCTTTTCGGAACTGTATCGAAAAACGACGGATTCTCTTTTTTGCGAAATTAGAAAAACTCCGAGAGCGATCAAACCGCCGGAAATCAAGGTTCCGCTCAAAGCGGCAAAGGTTGAGAGTTTGGAAAATAAAAACGCGCCGAATAAACCCAAAAGACCGAATCCGACTAAAACGAATCCTAAAAGTTTTTTCTCGGAGTGAATCGATCGAATCTCTTCGTTAAAACCGTCTTCCCGAAGGGTTCTATCGATTTTTTCGTTCCATTCCTCCGCTTTTTGTTTTCTCTTTTGAAGGACGGAAAGTTGATTCAGGAGCCGATCCAATTCCTTCTTTTTGGAATCGATCGCGTTTTCTTTGTCTTTGAGTAGGGACTGAGAAGAGGAGAAGGCGCTCCTTGATTTTTCGATTTCTTTTTGAAAACTTTCGAAAGCGGAAGACTCGTCCTTTGCATAAAGAAAGTTTTTTTTGATCGATTCTTGGATGGATTTTAATCTCTGAATTTCGGAAAGAGAATCCAAAAGTTGAATCTTCTTTCGAATTTTAGAATCCAAAGCGGAATCCTTTTCGATACGGGCGAGTTCGTTTTTGATCTCGGTCTCTTTGTTCCGATCTTTGAGATGTTTTTCCTCTTTTTCGACTTTGCTTTTATTTCTGGAATGTAAGTTTTCGATTTCGGAAACCAACGCGATCCTTTTGGTTTTCAAATCCGAAATATCCTTTTTGAGGGATTCGAAAAAATTCGAATCCTTACTTCCCGTTTTGGGAGAATGGATTTTTTTGAACGAACCGGAGATTCCTTCCAAGTCGACTCCGCTGTTTAAAAGTTTGCTTCGAAGAAAATCGGGTTTGATAAACTTATCGTTGTTAAACGCAAATTCCAGTTCTCCTTCCCGGAGAGAAACGCAGTGAACGAACTGAGGAGCCGCGTCCTTGGAAAGATCGGGAACATTCCCGACGATTTTATAACCGTCCAAACATTTTTCACCGTAACGGGCAAGAATACTTTTTTTCGGTTCTTGACTCGCCGTAAGAAACTTGCTTCCGATGGCGAGTCGGAGCGCGTCGAAGATCGTGGTTTTTCCGGATTCGTTTTTACCGAAAAAGACGGTGACACTTTCCGAAAGATCGAAATTCTTTCCTTCGAATTTTCCGAATTTGAGGAGTTGAACGCCCGAGATCATCTTAATTTTTCCCCGCATTTTCTTCGATCTGTTCGAGACCTAAGACTAAAATTTCGTTCCAATCGGGAGAATCCGCGCCGTTCCAGTTCGTCTTTTTATCCATTAGCTTTTCGTAAAATAGTTTTGCGATCGGGTTGTCGATCAATGTGGACGAGGTTTTGAGATCTCCCGTTTTGATATCCAATTTTCTGCAAACGAGGGATTCTCCGAAACGAAACAGAATTTCCGAGACGGTATGTTCGTCTTCCACGATTCCGGAAACATGGATACGAACGAAATCCCGCTTGGAAACTAGAGAAGGAATTTTGGAAAGTTCCGGAACTTCGCCCGTGAGAGTTGCGGAAACGGAAAATTCCTTAAATTCTCCGGCGGAGGAAAGGATCTTTTTTTGAAGGACGGGGGTTCCGTTTTTTCCGAGGGATACGATGTTGACGGAACGCGGACCGAATTCACCGGAGGAAACGACTCTCGGCGAACCGGGGTAGGCTTTGAGAAGGGAGCCGGATCTTTCGGAACGTTCGGAGTGAATATGGCCGAGCGCCAAATAGTCGAACTTGGCTTCCTCAAAAGGTTTAGAATCCAAAATCGAATCGGCTTCTTCGGGGGAGGGACCGAGGTATTCCACGAGTTTGGTATCGGTTCCGTGAAGGAGCGCGATCCGGTATTGAACCTTCTTTTCGTTGAATTGAATATTCGAATAATCTAAAGTTCTTTTGAAGGGAAAGCCGAAGAACTCGGCGTCGACGCCGTCGACTTCCTCGGTCCAAAGTTTGTAGTGATCGTTTTTTTGCGGATACGACATCGGAGAAAGATCCGCGGAAATCGGAAACGTTCCCTCCGGAATTCCGAGCTCTTCGTGGTTTCCGGGAATATAAAAAATTTTCCCGGAGAAAGTTTTTAAAATCTCTTTCACTTCCTCTTTCAGCGCGGCAATATCCGAGTTTCGATCGAAAAGATCTCCGCAAAAAAGGATATGAGTGCATCCTTCTTCCGTCGCGCCGGAAATAATTTCTTTCAAGACGCAAAGAGAATAATCTCTTTCCTTTTGACTGAGGTGAAGGTCCGCCGTGTGTAAAAATCGAATCATGATCTGGTTCCTGCCGTCAAAGTTTATCCTCCTCCCCGGACAATATTGGAAAGGACTTTGAAGATTTTTTTTCGGGGCTTTCCGTCCGCTTCGCGGACGGTCGCGCTGCTACGGGCTCGCGGATTCCCGCTCGGTCTTCGTCTACGCCGAAGACGATCCCCTCTGCATCGCTAAGCCGGGGAAATACGTTGTAAAGTCTGACTCCTAAAACCCCGACATCCGAATCCTAAACCGCCGATCCCTAACATCTATCCGTTGAATTTTTAATCGGCCTGATCTAAAAAAGAAATCAGATGTTGTTCCGCGTATTGAATGACTTTTTGAATTCGATCGGAAGCGTTCCATTTTTCGGAGATCATCCTAGGCGCGCCCCAAAGAAAAATCGCTTCTATAAAAACTTTGCGAGGATCCGGAAAGAAGGATTCGATTTTGATTTCGATTCCGTGGTCTTCCGAGTCTTGGGGATTGAGGGGAGGCAGAACAAATCTGAGTCCGCCGCCTAATATGGGTCTTCCGAGTTGTTGCAGGTTGTCTTTGCTCTGACGGAGTCTTTTTTCCCAAATCTCGCCAAACGCGTGTTCTGTGGAAGAGTCCGTTAAAAGACGAACGGTAAGGTCGCTCTTTACCACGTTTTTTCCTTGGATCTGCCAGACCTTGTCGAACGCTTCGATTACTCTTTCAAAGTCTTCTTCGATGGATTCCAACGAGCCTTCCGGATTTTCGGAAATGACGAGCAGTTGTGTGATATTCGGTCCGGCGTTGACGATCTGAACGGTCAGGATCGATTGAGAAAGTTGTCTTGTGAATACGTTTTGATTCGGTGCGTAGTTGGTTCCCGTGATTTCGATTCCTAGTTCTTCCAGATTGGATTGGAACTGAAGGATCTCGGATTTGGATCGAACGACGACCGGTAAAAATAGATCGCTGAGTCCGACATGAATGAGGCTTCGATTTCGGTTCATGATTTGCAGTCTTTGAGTCCTTTGTCTCAGACGGATCTTTTTTGAACAGAAAAGAAACGGAATTCGGGTTGAGGTTATTTGTATTTCAAAACGAATAAATCCTGAAACCCGCGGCTGGGAATTTCGTTTACGGTGCCGTCCGTCGTTCCGGAACAATAGAGATTTCCTTTTAAGTCGAGTCCGATTCCTACGCCGTACATAGATACGTCCGGAGTTCCGATTTGTCGAGCCCAAACGATTTCTCCCAAAACGCCGTGTTTAGTTAGAAAAACGTCCTGTTTTCCGTAAGAACCGTTGACTCCATCTATGATATTTCCGCTGGTCCAGCCGGTCATAAAAACGTTCCCACTCGCATCGGTTAAGATTGTGTTGATCACTGTCTGTTTCTGGGCATCGTCGTCGGTTGGACCGAATTGTTTGATCCATTGTTGAACTCCGGACGAATCGTATTTTACTAAGGTTCCGCGAAAGTTTTTTCCGGTCTCGGAGTTGGATTCTAAATTAGCGTTGCTACTTCCGCCTACAAAAACGTTGCCCGACGGATCAATGCTGATAGATTTACCTTCGATCGTTCTTAAAGCGAGGCCGAGTTGAGCGAAGACTTGTCGATTACCGTCGGGATCGTATTTAAGAATTAAAAGGTCGAAGTTTCCGATGCCGGGTATCGAATCCGTCGCAAAGTTTCCTTTTACTTGGTTGGTCGTATAAATATTACCCGTAACCTTATCAACGGCGACTCCGCCCGGATGAACTTGTCCTCTTGTGATCGAAACCTGTTTGACCCAAATTTGATTTCCGTCCGTATCGAATTTGAGGATGAAACTGTTGAGTCCGCTCTTCGGGCCGCCGAAGGGTCCGATGGAATTTCCGACTATATAAGAGTTTCCGAATGTATCTACTGCGATTCCCGTTGAGTAAGTTAAATAACTTACTCCTTTGGCGCCCGTTTGTTGGGTCCAGACTTGGGTTCCTTCGGAATCGAATTTGATTACGAACATATCCTGCCCGCTTGCGCGAGGGCTCACAAAATTGCCTTTTGTATTACCGATTACATACGCGTTTCCGTTCGGATCGAGTGCAACTCCTGTAACATCTAGAACCCCCGCCGGAACTCCTATTTGTTTGGTCCAGATTGGATTTTTATTAGAATCGTACTTTCCAAGGATGATGTCCCTGATTCCGATCCGACTCGGGTTGTAAACGGCGCCGTCCGTCGTTCCTGCGACGTAGGAAAAATCGTTTTTATCCACGGCAAAGCCGACACTGGCGCCGCTTATTGCGTTCGGGGCTCCGACCAACAAGGACCATTCCAATTCTAAGGCGTTTAAATTTTTGCGAAAGGAACCGAACGAGGTGGTTTCAGTTTCGTCTTCGATTTCGGCTCCCGTTTTTACTTCGGTCTCGAAGTCGACTCCTTCTCGGAATAAAAATTGAATCCAGTAGTCTTTTGTTTCCGGATTGGACGAATTGATGATTTGTGTTGGACCACAAGCTTGAAAGAGTATAAAAAGAAAAACGAAAATCAAAATCATAATATTTTTCCTTATTTAGCCATTTTAAGGGCGCTAGTGTGAAATTAAGGAAAGATTTTGTATAGAGATTTCGGTAGGAGTAGGGTATAACATCCTACTTCCGTAGGATTGTAGAATACTTTAGAAGGGCATTGTGCCTTATCCGAATATCGAAGCGAAAAGTTTTAGAGATTCCTAAAGGAAGTCCTAATGGGACGTCGTCTTCAGCCCCAGCCCTCTCCGCCGTCCAGGTCCGCCCAAAGATACCAGGAAAGAATCGTTCTAAAGGGAGAATAGCTCTTTAAGAAATGTTGAATTTCCTTTTTGTTGTCCTTGGAAATCCCGTAGTGTTTCTCGACGGATTTTCTAAGAATCAGATCGTTGATGGAAAAATGATCCCAACGATCCAAGGCGAAGATCAGGACCATTTCCGCGGTCCAAGGCCCCACACCTTTTAAGGAACAAAGAAGGTTTAGAACATCAGAATCTTCTAATTTACGAAGTTTGGAATCCGTGATATTCCGTTTAAAATAAGCTTCGGCGATTCGTTGGATCGTTTCGGTTTTGGCTTGGGAAACTCCGATCTTTCTCATATCCGAGGTCGGAATCCTAAGGATTTGTTCCGGAGAAGGGATTTTTTTACTTTCCGCCAAAGCGATCAATCTGCGTTCAAAGGTCAGGGCTACTTTGACGGAGAGTTGTTGTCCCAGAACGGATTTAATCAAAACCTGATAAGGGGTTCCGATGGTTCGTAGTTTACAAGGTCCGACGTGATCGATCAGTCTTTTTGTGACGGGATCTTTTTTGCGAAGCCAATCGGACGCTTTTTTAAGACGAACGTCCCTATCTTTTAAAGCGATAAAAGAACTTTTTTTAGGATTGGCGGATCGGGAGGAATCTGGAAAAGGCATTCAAGTCGACTAACACGGGTTATACTCTTTTTTTGAGTTTGTTTTCCATCTGAGATTTTTTTCTGTAGACATGAACTAACTTTTCCAGTTCGACCAAATCGGTACAACTGAGTTTGCCTTGATCGAGTTTGATCCATTTGTTTTTGGTCAAAAGGTCCAAAACCAAGTTTTCGTCCTTAGGATAGGAAAGACCGACCATTTTGATCAAGTCCTTCGTGCCGATTTCAAAGTTATACAAAACTTTCGGAGTGATTTTGATTCTATTCTTTTCAACGAGAGTCAACAAAGTATCGGCGATTCTTCCCTGAGGGTCGTTGATCATCAAGTTCGCGAGTTGTTTATAAGCGGTCCAAATTCTTTCGGAGAGAAGTGTGATCAGGC
This sequence comes from Leptospira alstonii serovar Sichuan str. 79601, assembly GCF_000347175.1. Lineage (GTDB taxonomy): Bacteria > Spirochaetota > Leptospiria > Leptospirales > Leptospiraceae > Leptospira > Leptospira alstonii. The sequence goes on along the minus strand of NZ_ANIK01000008.1, from coordinate 3,802 downwards.
GGGTTGCGAGTTGAGGTTGAGCTTTGACCATCCCTTCGAAGTTGGCCTTGTTGATCGCGAGAACTTGAACGTGGCCCCACGCGATCGCCGAAGCGGATCTAGGTTTGTTATCGAGAAGAGCCATCTCCCCGAAGATGTCTCCGTTTTGAAGAACCGCGAGCAGCACTTCGTTTTTATCCACGATTTTAGTGATTTTAACCTTACCGTTTTGAATGATATACAGTTCTCTGCCGGGTTCGTGTTCGCAAAAGATCATTTCGTTGTCTGCATACATACGATTGAACTTGGTGAGATCGATCGCGGGAGCCTGCATCGGCTGATTCATCGTTTGTAATTTCAGTTTTGCGTGAGTCGCAAACGGACCGTTCGGAAGATATTGAAGATATTTTTGGAATGCGTAAGCGGCGTGAGGGTTGTTCTTCTGATTGAAGTAATTCTCTCCGATGTTGTAGAGTTCGTTCGGATCTTCTTCGACTGCGGAACGGAACGTAAGACGTGTGATCGTCTGGTCGAATTGGCGGAGTTTCATGGAAAAGTAGCGGATGATTTTCATCGCTACCGGAGTGTTTCTTTGAATGAGGGTTCCGAATTGATCGTAACTCACTTCGATCACCGAAACGTCGGTGAGAGCCACCGCAGATTCGATCTGAGCGTGTTGGCTCATAGCGGCGACAACGCCGAAAAAATCTCCGGGGCCTTGAACGGAATTCGGGTCTTCGCCGACGACCGGGTTTTCTCTACCGATTTTTACCTTCCCTTCTCGAATAATAAAGAAACTAGGAGAATCCTTTTTACCCTCTACAATGATGTAGGAGCCCTTCTGGAAATTAACGATTTGGAAGATCCCTGTGGACATGCTGTTATGTTAATATTTTTTTTGAAAATCAGAGTTCAACTGTTTTCATTATCGGTTTTCAGGAATCGAATCTCGAAAAAAAGAACTACTTTTCTCCGCATTCCGACATTTCCGTCTTTGAATCGTTTAAAATCTCCCATTCCGAGAGTTCAGAGGAGGCTTTTTCGGCGAGTTCTCTGGAAAAGGACTGAGTGCAGATCGATTTAAAAACTTCTATTGCTTTGTTCTCTTCGCCGATTTCAAGATAGAGTTTACCCGCTTCGAAAAATGCGTTTAAACCCAGGGAAGAAGTCGGTTCCTGAGAATACTGATGTAGATTGATTTCTAGGACTTTTTCAGGACGCCCAAGTCTGGAATAATTATTTTTTAAAATCTGATAGGCCTTGTTTTTAAATTTACTCGATGGAAAAAGAATCAGGAAATTTTTAATTTCCTCGATGGACTTATGAAATTTCCGGTCCTTATACGCCTCTTCCGCGATCCTAAGAAGATTTTCGGCCTGGGTTTCCTGAAGGGGATTGGCTTCCGATCGCAAGGATCCGGAAATGAAAATCCAAGTTAAGAATAAAATGATAGGAACTCTTGCCCCAAAATTTGCGGAACGATTTATAAAAGCACCTAAAATGCGGGAACTCCTACGAAGATAGGATTGGCCGGGAAAGGATGGTTTGTCGTCGGAAATGTTCCGATAGAGGACAAGTCGCTGAGTTTCTTTCGGGGAATGTTCCGAATATCGCGATTCGCAAATCGGAACGGAATCTCGAATCGCCTTTCCAAAAAGGGAAGTTTGAAACTTATGACGAGTTGTAAGTATAATGAAGAATCTTATGGCCTGCAAGATAAAACTCCGAAGGAAATATTCCTTCTATTATAAGGATTATCTGCAGGTTTTTCGAAAAGGTTGATTACTTTTTCTTATCGATTGTCTTACGATGGTGTTCGCAAAGCCTGTAGAGTTTTCCGGAAGAAGGGTTTTTCTTGGTAACCTTCGTTCCGCATACGATACAAAGGCCATTGTTTCTTCTTTTTTGATACAAAAGTTGAACTCTTTCAGCGCCGGACAGGTTATATTTACTGACCTGTATTCTGAATCCTTTATATAAGTAATTTCCCACCGCTTCAATGGATTGGGATTTAACACCCGTTACGAGGGACTCAAGATCGTCGTTCGAGATTTTTTTCGGTTTCATACAGATATTTATGACGAAATCACCTAATTAAAATTACAGAAAAAAACAAAGACTAAGCCTTTTTTTTACGAATGACGTAAAAAACAAAACATCTTTTATCTTGAACCGAGTTTAAAACGCAATCATTTGAAATATTTTTTCTAAAATAAAATTCATATCCCAAAACTTAGCGAACTCAAATTAAGAATCGGTATCGTTCTTTCTTAGTAAAAAACGATTTGCCTGATTCTATTTCATATGACTTGAAATCGCCATCAAGCAATTTTTCTGTCGGATCATCGGCCGGGACAATTATAAAGTTCATCTTAGGATTTTTGTGATCCGACGGCTTTCTCGTTCTTGCAGGAGGCAAAACAGGTTTTAGGGCGAATCCTAAAACTCGATTTTTGTTAAAATGGAAACCGGACTTTGCCAGGGACTTTAACGTGAGTTTAAGAAAATCAAAAGACGTATGGCTTCGATTTCTAATCTACAAACTAGAAAGATTTCCGATTCTTTTTAAAAAGGAATCAAACGATTCCGCAGGAATTCCTACGATTAAAAGTGGGAAAACGACGAAAGGCTTGCAAAAAACGAAAAGTCTTTCAGAATTAAAGGGAAATTTTGTGGAAGAAGTCAAGGAGGATTGTATGGAAAATCGAAGATTGTTCTCAAATGAATCACACCAAAGTTCCCTTCGAACTCGGAAACGAGTTCTTAGGAATTTCAGTTTTGCATCTAGTGTTTTTTTTCTTATTTTTTTTGTCTTATTTACGAACGTAGGTTGTAAGCCGAGTGCAAAAGATCAAATTCAAAAGATATTGTCCGATCGCCAAATTCCGGTCGAAGAGAAAATTCGTCAAACGTCGTTTCTTTTGTTAGGTGACCGTTTGAAAGAAATCGAAATATCTCCGAGTATTGCCCCGGACGGAAATACGACGGATAGGGTGAGAGTGACTCTTGCTGTAGGAGGGAATACCGCTCTTACTTTTTTAGGACAAAAAGAATATAAGGAAAGAATGAAATTGGAAGTGGCATTGTTATCCTTCCGAGTTTTACAAACTCTCAAAAATCTTCCTATAGAAAGTTTTCGGGTAAGCATCGTAAAACCGTATTATGTGAAAAATTCTCCGACGGATTCCATTGAAGAGTTCGAAGTGTTTCGGGCAACAATGGAAAAAAATTCCCTGATTCGGATCAAAGGATTTGAAACCGTGGATTCTTTTGCTGCGGATTCCTACGATTCTCCCGAACCTGCCGTTCTGGACGTAATGGTTCAAATCGTTCAGTCTTGGAAAGTGGAACTGGACGAATTGAATCGCGTGGAACTGAATTGATAAGGTTCTTTACCGCAGAAAGTTCCGTTGTGCTATCCGGAGGCCGATTCATGGGAGGCACCATCTATGCGTTTCTTTTCGTAATGACTTAGCAAGGTTTTCTTACTTGTTTTACTTGCAAATAGGGAAGGGCAGGTGCTAAATATGCGGGAACTCACACGATCCTAACTAAAGTGAATTCGTGGAGAAAGTTTGGGCGAACCCAGCCTTACCGGCCGGACCGTGCTTTCCGCTAACTCAATATTTCTCCCGTCGAGCGACCCTAGAAGCGAGACGTTCTAACTCTTGCATCGCTCTAAACTCAGCAGAACGCTTTTTAAGGGGCGCGTTTAAGAAACTCATGCAACGCTCTCTCCTATGTTTCTTGTGTCAAGCCCTCCCGCTATTTTTTTTTTACATAAGACCATATTGGGCTAATTTTCGATTTAATATATTTTCGG
>NZ_ANIK01000007.1 GCF_000347175.1 Leptospira alstonii serovar Sichuan str. 79601 | reverse complement strand
TTAGTTCGACTAAATCTAAAACTTTTAAGATTCGTTCCGCTTCCTTTTTGTATCGATCAGGAAGTAAAGCTACAGAAACTTCTCTGGATGCTTTTGTTCGTAAATGCTTTTTGGTGATTTCAGTCAAACCGGCTTGAGTGAATAAACTGTGAAGTCGATTCTTACCTTGCGTCAGTTGCCTTGTCCAGTTCTCATGCTCTGTACACAATCGCCGATTATCTTCCTCTTCATCCGTGGGAATCGGAACAACCGGTAATTCTTCTATTGGATAACGTTGAATGAGCCTGGCTATTTTTAAACTGTCTTCTTTATCAGTCTTTTTCAAAGATTGATAGATCGTTGCTAAGTCTCCGGGATTCAAGACAATTACTTGAATCCCTTTGTTTAAAATTGATTTTGCAATTCTAAAAGATTGAGAGCCCGCTTCCAGACCTACAATATCATTTAAAGTCAGCCATTTTAATAAACTGCTAATACCGCTTTCCGTTGTACTGAATTGCCGACGTTCGAGCGAGTTCTCCGAATTAATTCGAACAACCTCTAAACTTTTCTTTCCGCAATCAATTCCTACATACTTGATTTCTTGACTGTTCATTTCTTTTCTCCTAAAATGACAGAGGGCGGAAGGTCTTAACAAAGCCGGGTGATATCACCAGCACTCCTATTCGCGGTCGACTTTGTTAAGCCGCCACACTTTGGTTTGCGGTGGCCGATTTAGATTCATCTATGGACCGGGGTCTAAGCCCCAAGAGAGCGATCAATCTGCCATCGGCCTTCTTGACTCCGTCGAATCAAGAATATCACACTTCGAGCTGTCTTACGTCCAAGAATCATACTAATCTATGGATCGCTCGACATGCCCAAACTTTCCCCACGAATTCACGTTAAATTCGAATGACTTGAAAATGTTTCGGAGAACCGGAGCCGTCCTTGTATAAACATTTCTGCAATTGTCTCATTTCTTTACAGATTCTTCTTTTAATTCCGGAGGCGAGCGCCCATTCGCCGAAGTGATAGGGGAATTTTAGTTTAGAATGATTTGTGAAAGTTATTTTCGTTCCCCGATCGGATGTTTGGAACGTATAAATGTCCCTTTGATCGATGAACGAACTTTGAGCTTCCATTATCATCCGAGAATTGGGAATCCATTCCTTTGCGAAATAATTCGTCTTGAGTTTGAAAGGCCCGAAAGAATAAAGGATTTCATAAACCGGAAGATGATTCCCGTTCCTGGTCGGAAAGACGTCGGAAATCCTATCTCCCCAATAAACTAAGTTTCTAAAATCCGCCACAAAACGAAAGGCATCGTCTAAAGAATATGAAACTAAAAAGGTTACAGTAGTTGTTATCATGGTTGAACCGTTATATCTATCTTCAAGAAGAATCTGCACATAACCAAAGAGGAGCGTTTACTTATGAATCTGAGAAAAGTGAAAACAATCAGACCGTCGCTCAGGACGATCGAAGGAGGAGGTTTTCCGGTCCGTAGGCCGTTTCCTGTTCAAGACTTAATTCAGTTGGATCCCTTTCTGTTATTAGACGAGATGGGACCTATAGAATACAAACCCGGAAAAGCGATCGGCGCTCCGGAACATCCGCACAGAGGATTTGAAACGGTCACTTATTTATTGACCGGAGAAATGGAACACCGGGATTCGTGGGGAAACTACGGAAAATTAAAACCCGGAGACGTTCAGTGGATGACCGCCGGTTCCGGTTTGGTTCATTCCGAATTGCCTTCCAACGAGTTTCAAAAGAACGGAGGTCGGATGCACGGTTTTCAATTGTGGGTCAATCTTCCTTCTTCTCAAAAAATGAGTCGTCCGAGATATCAGGACACTCCTTCGGAAAGAATTCCGGAAATTGAAACGTCCGATGGGAAAACAAAAATCAGGGTGATCGCCGGAGAAATCTTGGGAACGAAAGCCGTGATCGAAACTAAAATTCCGATTTTATATTATCATTTGTATCTCGTCCCGGGCGCCGATATCACGATTCCCGTTCCCGAGTCGTATAACGTGTTCGCTTATCCTTTTTCCGGAAACGGAGTTTTACACGCGGAAGAAGGAGCGACGACCGTGGAAGAAGGAGACATGGTTTGGTTCGAAAGGGGCGAAGGTGACGTTCGATTTTCTCTGCCGGAAAATTCTCCGAACGATTGGGAATTTCTTTTGATCGGAGGCCAACCGGTGGATGAACCCGTTGCGAGATACGGCCCGTTCGTGATGAACACCCAGGAGGAAATCCATCAGGCATTTCTCGATTTTCAGTCCGGAAAGATGGGTGCAATTCATTCGTAAAACATTCTATTTGAATATGAATACGACGATAGAAAGAGGGGGAGATTGCCGAGCGGATTTTCCATAATCGAGGATGATTTTTCTTCTTCCTTGGATTTTTAAACGGAAGTTTAAAAGGCGGGAGAGACTGGAGTTTGGGATTTTAGGTTGGAGGGGATCGTATGGGAAAACCCGTCACCAGTCGAAAGTTATCCTTGGAAAGAGCGGTAAAAGTGAACGTTTATCTTTGGAACGCCCGGTTTTTAAGAGATTTTAACCGATTCTCCCCTTGCAAAAGTTCAAGAAAGGAATATGATGAGTTTACGAATCTGAAAATTTGGAGGTGAGCTATGGATCGTTTGAACCGCTGGCTACAAGAACATCGGGATTGGTTGGTGGACTTCCTGCGAATTTATCTCGGAGGAGTTTTAATTTATAAAGGTCTGGAGTTCCTTTACGATACGGACGCATTGATTCGTTTGATGGAGATGAATAACGCTCCCATGGCGTCTACGTTACTCGCTCATTACATCGTAATCGCACATATCTGCGGAGGGATTTTACTTTTATCGGGACTATTGACTCGTTTTGCGGCTATCCTTCAGGTTCCCGTGCTGATCGGAGCGGTTTTGTTCATTCACGGTAAGGAAGGATTTATGGCTCCGGGGTCGAATCTTCCGTACGCCGCGATGATCTTGCTTTTGCTTTTTCATTTTTCTTTATACGGCTCGGGAAGACTTTCCGCGGATTATTATATCGAAACGCATAGGAGCGTTTAGATTTTAATCACCGATTTGAATTCGAGGCGGTAAGAACTTCCTGGATTGTCTTCTGAAAGTTTTCTTTGGAAGAAACGGTAAAGTCCGTAAAACTTTCGTCTTTCATCACGAGACGAACTTTCACGTTTGCGGCTCCTTGTAATGTTTTGAGAGCGGCTTCTTCGATATAAAAATACAATATTTCCGCATCCGCAGAATAGGTTCCGGTCATGTTGGTTCTGTAATAAGAGGCGCTCAGATTTTTCTTTCCGATTCTGAATAGAACTTTTGAAACGTTAGTCGGTTCTATATAAACCTGATTGTTTACCCAGAAATCCACGTTGTAAGCGACGTAGGATTTGTCCGCAGTCATGATCTTTGCTAAAACTAAAAAATGATTATTTCCTTTTTCGTCCTTTAAGGTAATGTCCGTTTTCGTAGTGTATCTTTCTTTGTCGTCTTCCTGAGTGTAGACGGCGGTTGTCGCCGTTATTAGAATAAGAGCGGCAATTTTAAAAAGTTTTGTTTTGAAGTTTTGATTCATTTTGAATTCTTCCTCGCGTTAAATATAGGTTGGATACTTGTATTACTTACGAACGTAAAGCGATTTTTTGAAAAATGATCTTATTACACGTGAATTCGGCGTAAAAAAGTTTGGGTATGTCGAGCGATCCATAGCGAGGCATCCGCCTAAGTTTTCTCGGTCGCAACATAATGCTCCAATCAACAAATTGATAGATTGCTCTAAAAACGAAATCCTTTCGTCATTCCAATTTGTTTATTCCCGGAACACGATCCACAACCGAGCGACCGTAGGAGCGGGTTTTAGTTTAGAGAGTGTTCTGCCGAGTTCAACTTCGATCGCTTTCGCATTGGCACTCACGTTAATTACGGGTGCAAAATCCTAAGCTCGTTTTTGTATGGAACGTAATGGGTTTCTATAAAAATCGGGCTAGGAATTTTCCGTTATGAGTTCCAAATCGGCGGAACGACCGAAGATTGCGGTCATCGGCGGAGGGGCCGCGGGATTTTTCGGAGCGATTCAAATCGCCTCCGAAGGAGATTGCGAGGTTACACTTTTGGAAAAAGGCAAACAATTTCTTTCCAAAGTGAAAGTATCCGGAGGAGGGAGATGCAACGTTACGCATCATTGCCTGGACCCCGAAACCTTGAGTAAAAACTATCCCAGAGGGGAAAAAGAACTCCGCTGGGCTTTTGAAACTTTCGGACCTAAGGACACGATTCGATGGTATGAAGAGCGGGGTGTTCTTTTAAAAACCGAGGCGGACGGAAGAATGTTTCCGGTTACGGATTCTTCGGAAACGATACTTCAAACCCTATTTCAAGAGGCGAAAAAGTCTGGCGTAAGGCTGAAAACGGAGACGGAGATTCAATCGGTAACTCCGACGTCTGATTTTAAGTTTCGGATCAAACTCAAAACGGAAGAAATATTAGAATATAATAAAATACTGTTTGCGACCGGCTCCGGAAGAAAGGCCTGGAATTGGCTCCAGGCGCTGGGGCATACGATATCGGACCCGGTCCCGTCTCTGTTTACTTTTAAAATCGTGGATCCTCGTCTTGAAAATCTATCGGGACTTGCCTTTGAAAAAACGGAATGTTCTCTCGTCGAGTTCGGTTATTCCCAACTCGGTCCGTTACTTATAACACACTGGGGAGTTAGCGGACCTGCGGTCTTAAAACTTTCCGCAAAAGGTGCGAGAGAATTATTCGAGAAAGAATACGATACGACCCTAAAAGTCAATTTTGTACCCGGAATGAAAAAGGACGAGGTTCGAAAAAAGATCGAAAAGGAAAAGGAACTTCATCCTTCCAAATCCGTCTGCAACGCGCCCGTTCTCGGAATCCCAAGAAGATATTGGGAAAGAATATTAGAAATTCATTCTATAGATGTTTCCAAAAAATGGTCCGGATTATCCTCTAAGGATTTACACGGAATCACAGAAGAACTTACGGACGCACGATTTAAAATTTCCGGAAAGGGAGAATTTAAGGACGAGTTCGTGACCTGCGGAGGGGTTAACCGCAAGGAAGTGAATTTCAAAACGATGGAAAGTAAGATCGTTCCGGGGATTTATTTTGCCGGAGAGGTTTTGGACGTGGACGGTGTTACGGGCGGATTCAATTTCCAGAACGCATGGACCACATCTTACATCGCGGCCCGAGGAATTCTCGACTCCGTTTAAAACGGCCACGGATCCGGATAGGAAGAATAACCTAAAAGATTTCCGTCCGGGTCCTTAAAGTATTTTGTATATTCGGTTTCTTGAATCCATTTCGGAAGATCTTTCAAATCCTCGGGTTTTAGACAAGAAGTCGAAAAAATCAAAGCCTTTGGACCTTTTACGTTCGTATCGATTTCCAACATAAAAATCGTATCTCCCGCCTGAAACCAGACCGAACGAAGGCTCCCGTCCGGATTTTGATTTTCCCTTATTTTTTTTAAACCGGGGAGGGATTCGTAAAATTTTTCAAGAGAGTTTACGTTTGGAGAACCGATCGCGATATGATGAATCATCGGGCGACCAAATCGTCGTAATTCGGATGTCTGTTCAAAAAAGTTATCGTATACGAACAACTCGGAATGATTTTTTTATTCAGGGAACGGGCCTTGTCCAAAGCGGTTCGAACGAGATCCGCAGCAAGGCCTTTGCCGCGGAGTTCGAGAGGGACGTACGTTGAAACTAAATTCCAGATATTATCGCCTTCTTCTCTGTAAAAAAGATAGGATTCATATTCGTCCATTTTAGCGTAAAATTTTGATTCTTTTTCAGAATGAAATACTTCCGGGTTCATTCATCAATTCTAAGGTTCGAAAGGAATTCATCAAGCCGAAAGAAAAACAAAGGATAAAAATCAAGAGGAAACGTTCGTTGCAGTTCTACGATACGCTTCTATGTCTTCGAAAAAATCGAATCGAAGAATTTTGACTTTCCATTTGTGAGAAATAAAAAATCCTAAGCCACTAAAAACTTCGAGAGGACTGTACCATGAGCTTGGATTCGGCTTCGAAAAAGAAAGAAATTATTTACGATTACGATTATATCGTAGTCGGCTCGGGATTCGGAGGAAGCGTTTCCGCGCTTCGACTTTCTCAAAAAGGATATAAGGTCGCCGTTTTAGAATCGGGCAAACGATGGAACAGTTCCGAATTTCCGAAAACCAATTGGAACCTACGTAAGTTTCTCTGGTTTCCGAAACTTTTTTGTTTTGGAATTCAGAGAATCAACTTTCTAAACGACGTAATGGTTTTGAGCGGCGCCGGTGTGGGCGGCGGAAGTCTTGTTTATGCGAATACTTTGTATGTTCCTCCCGAGCCGTTTTGGAAAAAGGCGATCGTTCAAAAGATGGGAGGAAAGAAAGGGATTCTTCCTTTTTACGAACTTGCAAAAAGAATGTTGGGAGTTGTGGAAAATCCTAAGACATGGGAATCGGATCGGTATATGCAGGAAACTGCAAAGACTTTCGGGATCGAAGATTCGTTCATGAAAACTCCGGTCGGAGTTCACTTCGGCAAAAGCGGGATCGATCCTTTTTTCGGAGGAGAGGGACCGGAGAGAAATTCTTGCAACGATTGCGGCGGTTGTATGGTCGGTTGTAGATACAACGCGAAGAATACGCTTGATAAGAATTATCTTTATTTTGCCGAGAAGGCGGGAGCCGTCGTTCTTCCCGAAACGAAAGTTTCCAAGTTGATTCCTTTGGGTGAGGACGGTTCGGAAGGTTATGAGATTCATACCGAGAGAACGACTTCTTTTTTCGGTCTTCCCAAAAGAATTTATAGGGTGAAGTCCGTCGTTCTTTCGGCGGGAGTTTTGGGAACGTTAGGCATTCTTTTAAAGATGAAAGAGGAAGGGATTCTTCCTAAACTTTCAGACCGGCTGGGGCAAGTCGTTCGAACCAACAGCGAATCGTTGATTGGAGTTACGCTCAAAGATAAAAAAGCGGATTTATCCCACGGGGTTGCGATCACTTCCAGCGTTTTTCCGGACGAACACACTCACATAGAGCCGGTTCGTTATTCGGACGGATCGGATGCGATGAACGGTTTGGCCGCGGGAGTTCTCGTGGACGGAGGGGGAAGTATTCCGAGACAACTTCGATTTTTAATCGAGGTTTTAAAACATCCGATTCACAGCGTCAGTTTGTTGAATCCGATCGGTTTTGCAAGAAGGACGATCATTCTTCTCGTAATGCAAACGGTGGACAATAGCATCGAAATCGTTCGTAAGAGAAGGTGGATTTGGCCGTTTAAAAGAACTCTTTCTTCCACTCAGGAAAACGGGGAAAAAATCCCCACTTATATACCGATCGCAAACGAGTTTGCAAGAAGGTTGGCGAAAATCTCGGGTGGGATCGCAAGAAGCAGCATCAACGAAGCTTTGTTGGACATTCCGGCGACCGCGCATATATTAGGGGGATGTAATATAGGAGAATCTTCGGAAGAAGGCGTGATCGATCTTCAAAACAGGGTTTACGGTTATCGTAATCTTAGGGTCTGCGACGGTTCCATGATTCCGGCCAATTTAGGCGTCAATCCGAGTCTTACGATCACGGCTCTTACGGAAAGGGCAATGTCCTTTGTTCCTCCGAAAGAGAAGGAAATATTCAGTTTTAATTTCGAAAAGAAGTGGGGCGTTATCGGTCTTTTCAGTAAGGTAAAAAATGCGGCGCTATAACGAGGTACGCGAAATATAAACCGACCCTAAAGTCAAAAAAAGATAATTAAAATATTCTAAAATTCAAATGTTTTCGGAAAGCCGTGGATTTGTTTTCCGCGGATTTCCGAAAGAAGTTCGTTCTTAGCCGAGTTTTTCCTCGATCAAAGAATCCACGGAAGCTTTTCCGCCGCCTTTGATAAAAAGAACTACCGAAATTGCGATGTAAAGAAGATGAAATTCATATCCTTCGCCTTGTTGATTCGCGAACCAATTCATAAAGAATCCGTATTGCGAATGAATTACGGCCGCGCCTAACATGATGATTCCGATTCCGAACGCGGATAATCTCGTAAGAAAACCGAAGATCAGTCCGAGCGCTCCGAGGGATTCTCCGATGATTATGAGAAATGCGATTGGTGAAGGAATTCCTAACCCGACGAAATAACCCATAGTTCCCGTAAAACCGAAACCGCCGAACCAGCCTAAAAGTTTCTGCGCTCCGTGCGGGAACATTACGATTCCTGCAACTACTCTGAGAATGAGGGATCCAAGATCCGAATCCGTTTTAAAAAATTTTTGAAGCATTTGTTTCCTCCTAAATGATTCCATAATGATCAGTCGACATTTTTGAATGATCCGAAATTAAGGTGCGGCTTTTGCAGACCAGGATTTTGCAAGAAACGTAAACTCGTAAAACCCTGATCCCTAAAATCTATCCACTGACCCCTAGAATGTGGGAACTCCCGCATTTTAGCGAACTCCACCCCATATTTTGATATTAAATCGTTTATATTCAAAGTATAAATTTGCAAAAAAAAGTTCATACCGCTTTCAATCCGACTTCCTTGCAGAAGTCACCTAAGTCCAAGAGTTGATTTTCCGACAAAGATCCGAACTTATGAATCAAAGTACCCAGGAGATCCGGAAACGCTTCCTTTACGAGTTTGCGTCCTTCGGAAGTCAGATGGATGATAATATAACGTCTGTCTTCTTCGCTCCGAACTCTTTGAACGAGTTTTCTTTTTTCGAGATTGTCTATGATTTGGGTGATATTTCCTTCGCAAGAAAACAATTTTTGCCCGATTTCCTTTTGGCACATCGAACCTAAATGGAGAAGGGTTTCCAAACAACCGAATTGACCCGTGGTCAATCCGTATTTCGCGAAAACCCTTTCTTCCAACTGACGAATAGAATCTGAACAACGGCTGAGTTTGATAAAAGCGTTTAGAACCGCAGTTTCTCGATTATTTCCTTTATAGTGCGTTCCCATAAAATACTTTAAACTTAAACTATTATTTTGGATCCACTTCTATGGTCAATGTTTTTTTGAATTCAAGATCGTTTGTGTGGGAGTTCCCACATTTTTAAAATATAGATCAAGATGCCATCTTGGCCGCCCTTTTTTTGATATGTTTGTTTCTAATTTCCTAACGCCGAACTTACGCGAGTCCGGTGGGCGAGGGATTCGGAGCTAGGAGTTCCTAGATTTTATGAATGAGTTTAAGTTTCACGTAAGTTCGGCGTAAAAAAATTTGGGCGAATCGCTCGCGAATTTCATAGCAAAAATGGCTCGCGACCGCGCTTTTCGCTCCAATTCCTTCGGAATTTCCACTACAATCGCTTTCGCATTTGTTATGCTGAACTCACCTTCTCTAACGAATTCACGTTAAGCAAAGGTGCAAAGTCCTAACCCCAATTAACTAAACACTCGCCACTTGAAACGTGGGAACTCCCACGAATATTCGATCGGTCGTGAAACGCGATCTGTGGATAAAGTTATGGATTGTTTGTGTGGGGAGTTCCCGCATTTTGGAACTGTGTCGGAGCGCCCATACAGCGGTTTTTTGGTTTATGACTTGAAGCAGAACCCGGAAGATTTTCAGGTCGAGGAAATTCTTCGTCCTAATTTTATCCAAAGAACCGGAAAATGGGCGGTTTTTCGACTTCAAAAATCCGGTTGGAATACGTTAGACGCGCTTTTGAGAATTTCGAAAGAATCCAAGGTTTCTCTCCCAGAGATCGGATATGCCGGAAAGAAGGACAGACACGCGACAACGACTCAGTACATAAGCTGCCAAAAACCTTTGAAGATTCCGAAAGAACTCATGAAGGTTTTGCAGCTGGAAAAAGTAGGCTTTAGCGAAAAATCCCTGAGTCCGGAAGTGAACGCTGGAAACCGATTTATCCTCGTACTTAGAAATTTGCTCGAAAAGGAAATCGAATCGATTCGGAACAATTTCGAAAAGATCTTCCAAAACGGTTTTATCAACTACTACGATTCGCAAAGGTTCAGCCGGTATCACCCGGAGTTCCGACTTCCCATTTTCCCTTATCTCAAAGGCGACGCTGAAACTTGTCTAAAACTGCTTTTGACCGACGCTTATCCGGGAGAAAAAAAACAGGCCCGAGACCGAAAGAAAAATCTTCAGACCGCTTGGGGAAATTGGCCTCAGTGTGAAAAATTGTCCGGGAGTAAATTGGAAAGTAGGATCTTTTCCAATTTAAAGCGGGAAAAGAATCCGACTCAAAAAACGTATTCCGATTTGATCCACCGGTTTCCTGAAGAAGAATTATTGATGTTGGTCTCATCGATGCAGTCCCTGATTTGGAATCAATTCGTATCCGAACTTTTGATTTCGGAGGAACTTTCCGGCGTTTGGATCAAAACTAAAACGGGCCCTTTGTTTTTTCCGGGGGAATCTTCCGTCGGGTCTTTTCCCTTTTCCCGAAACCTTACGGTTCCTGGAAGCCCGGGAATTCATAAATTAGAATATTCTAAAAATGAAATGAGGATTTTAGCCGAAGTCCTGGCCTATAACGGCTTGGGTGAAACCGTCTTCGATCACTCCCCGTTTGCAAGGATTAAAATGAATTCCTTTGAACGAAAAATAAAAGTAATTCCTGAAAATTTTCAGATGACGGATTTTGAAGAGGACAATTTACATCCGGGAAAAAAGAAGGTAAGAATATCCTTTCAGCTCCCTTCCGGGGTTTATGCGACTATGTTGATCAAACGCCTGATGCTTAGGGCGAACCTATAGGAGTTATATCGAAAATAATTTAAGCATACTCTAAAATAGGCGCCGTTAAGTTGTACTATGAGTTACTTTTAAAATAAATTCCAGTAATTATTATCACTTACCGCTTTGGAGATTTTACATAAATTCCGATTTAATAAATAAGGAATATATGAAAATTCTTATAGATACAAACATACTGATCCCGTTGGAGCCGGTCCACGCTGGCGTATCATAAACATTTCCGTTAAAAAGCGGCCCAAGCGCATTTTAATGAATTGAAAAAGTCGCGTAAGGAAAATTCATTCAAAAGCCGCATTCTATATCCGGACAAAACTTCGCAAAGAAATATTCAAAAATTAAAATATACTAAATTTTCAAAAACGGCATGGGGTTAATTTTTAGGTTTAGTTCGATATGAACGCTAAACCAAAACCCCGCGACCCAATTTCGGCTCACTGGGGAATTTTCGGTCCGAATTCGATCACCAACTGTTCTTCCGGAACGGTAAGGTCGATCTTATCCACTTTTTCGGGAATCCTTCCGGACAAAACGTCCTCGGTGAGATTTTTGATCTTTGTAAGAATTGCCTCGTCCGTGCAGTTCGAAATGGAGATGATATTCGGAAGGTCCCTTCCCCAAGAAAAACGAACCCCCGGACTATCCACGAAAAAGGATTCCGTAACGCCGTCTCCTTCCTTATCGATCATGGTAAAGACCGTGGCATCTCCCGTAACGACGATCGCCTTTCTGCCTTTTTTCACCTTATCGGCCTTAACCCGAGTATTGGTCATGTCTCGGTTCCAAAGATAATAGTATAATTTTCTAATTTGCGAATCGATGAGTTTGTCTCTCGCGGACTTATACAATTCGCCGTATTTTTTTCCGACTTCCTCCTCTCCTTTCATCTGCCCGTCCAGTTCGCGGGGAGTAGTGGAATGAAGATAAAAATCCGGAACTCCGTTGACGATGTTCGTATAAAACGCCTGATCTTTTCTATCTCCCGGATAGGGGTTTGTGGAAGCTCCCGGATTTTTTAGGAATTGAATCAAAATGTTTCTTCTTTCGTTTACTTTTTTTCTGAGTTCTTCCGCCCTAAAACGAATCGAACTCGTTTTTGGGGAATCCTTACCGTAAAAACGTTCGGCTCTTTCCAGCTCTGCGCTGACGGCTCTTTCGGAGGAATAACTTTTCAGAAGTTCCTCGTCGTATTTCAAAAGAAGATCCAGTTCTTTTGTTTTTTTCAAGGGTTCAACGGACGTCTGGATCGCCTCACTTGTGTTAGATGAAGAAGTTTGTGAAGACGTGTTTGAATTCGTTGAAGTTGCGTTTGCCGCGGGAGGATTCGTAGCAGAACCCGACGAATTACCGGGAACGTTTTCGTTTGAAGATTTGCTCGGGTTTACGGATCTTTCCGATTCCGGAAGTCTGTAATATTCCGATTCCAACTCCTTAAGTCTTGCATAGTTGGAAATTTTTACGAGATATTCCTTTTCCTTCTCCCTAATCCTGTTCGGATCGTCGTAACCGTCCTTTAGCAACGTTAGTTGTCCTTTGTAGATGATCATCAAAGTCGCTTCGGAAGAATCCCGGTTCGGATTGGTCTCCGATAAGGTTTTACCTTCCTTGTCCACAAGTTGAATGAAGTGAAACGCGAGACGATCCGTTCGGAAATCTGTGATGTTTTGAAGTTCGGGAGAGATTTGCAGATCGGAGGAAGACGACAAACTGCCGCTCAAGACGAGTAGAACGAGAAAACAAATCGAAACGGATTTATTTTTGCCGATCGGAAACAAACGATCCGTAAAATTGGATTTCATCTTGTTTCTAGTATCGGCCAAAAAACGATCGGAAAAAGAGGATCAGTTCCTTTTATGAGACAAATTGAGAGAATATTCCATTCCGGGAATGTCTTCCGATAAACCGTCCAGCCGATATTCCACGCTTTGAATGTCCTGAAAATTCTCGAAAACCGTCTTTTCCAAAGCGAGAAAAGTGGAATCCAAAAGGGCCATCTTCTTGCGCGCGATTTCCTTTTGTTTGTCTTCCTCTTTCATATTCTGTTGAACGTATGTATAATCGATTCTGAACTTCATTCCGGAAAGAATTTCCTGAAGTGTGGATTTCCTAAAATCCAAAATCATAACCCCTCCGTTTTTCCAAATCGTTTTTACGGCGTATTGAATTTCGGGAAGACGTTTTAGATTTTTATAATGTTCTCCCTTTCCGCTTTCGAAAGTTTTATCGAAATAGGAGGATTCGCTGATCTCTCCGATCAAGGTCATCGTTTTGTGCCGAAATTCTTCGTCTTCCAAAAGAACCCTTCTTCGAACCGGAAACACCCGACGTTCTCCGTCCGATCCGTAAATCGTGATCTCCGTCCTTGGATCTCGGTTTCCGACGTCGTAAAGAGAAAACGGAACGAGGGTTACGAAAGGACTATTCCCCGCGAGAATAAAAGAGGTAAAAAATAAAACGATTCCGATCCACGCGTAAGTGAGGAACAACGTTTTCCTAGAAACTCCGTCTTCGGTAGCGGTGCGAAACAGCCAAAGATATCCGAGATTGATTTTTTTTCCCGCGGTCTTGAGCGCTTCCCAAGCCGCGTCTTTGATCGCGATTGCGGGTTTTTTAATTTTTTGCCAATTCATATCCTCGAATTCCTTCTACGATGCTTTTCGCTATCTTAACTTGTAAACTTTTGCTTTGTAAAAGTTTGGATTCTTTTTCATGAGAAAGATAACCCATTTCCACGAGAACCGCAGGCATAAGACTTCCTCTGAGGACCGAAAAATCCGCCTTTTTCACTCCCCTGGACAAGATTTGAGGTTGGAGCTTTTTTTTCATCTCCGATTCCAAGGATCTCGCCAAGATTCTGCTTCTTCTTTGAATGAGAGAAGACATCATGCCGGCCTGAATTTTTTTAACGGCAGAAGCGCCTTTTACTTTGAGAATTTTATTTTCCAAAAGGGCGGTTTCGCGAGCCGATTCGGTGGACGGAGTTTGAGAAAGATAATAGATCTCGAAACCGTTCACGTCCTCGTTGATCGAGGAATTGCAGTGCAGACTGATGAACAACGCGCTTCCGCTTTTTCTCAGTTCCCGATTTGCGATTGTCGATCTGCGTTCCAATTCGACGAACGTATCCTCCGGTCTCGTTAGTATTACGTCGATCGAAGGATATACTTTTTCGAAAAATTTCTGAAGGACTTTTGCCACCTGTAAGGCGACCGATTTTTCGTTGGTTCCGTCGTTGGATGCGGTTCCGGGGTCCTTGCCGCCGTGTCCCGCGTCGATGAGAATCGTTTTGATTTCGAGAGTTTCGGCGCTCGGTAAAACCTCCAACTCCAACACGTTTTCCTTATATTCGTAACGGACGTCTTCGGACATGAGTTGTACGAAAAGCGCCTCTACGATTTCGGGAGGAACCAGAAAATCTTTTTCCTTGTATAAAACCGGAACGGAAATCTTTTCTATGGACTGATTAAAGGTGTAAAAGGACGAGCCGACTCTAAAGCGGACTTCTCCGGAAGGATGTTGGATCGATCCCACAAAGGTCGCGGAATTAAAAGAGGATTTAAGGGAAGGGAATTCTTTTTGGATGTCCTCAAAGCGCACATAACGTTTGGAGGACAAAGTGGGAATGGAAATTTTGGCTCCCAATTCCCCTACGTTTAGGAGGAATAGAATCAGCCCCCAAAGATAGATTTGATTTTTTGCCAAATCGAACCTTTCTTCTTTTTGGATTCATCTCTTCCGGTATCGTTGATATCGAACAGATTCCGTTTGCTCTTATCGTAATTCGAATTCTGCTGTTGTTGTCTATTCCGGTCGCGGTTCTGTTGATTTCTATTTTGATTTCGATCCCCTTGGCCGTCGGCGTGAGGCTGGCGTTGTTTGTCCTTGTTTCCCGGAAACTTACGTTGGTTTTTGTTTTCGGATTTGTTTTTTTTCGGTTCCGCGGACAAAACGGAATCGGCTTTTTGTAAAAAGAATTCCGCCTCTTGAATGGCGGCGGCCGGTTTTTTCTTTTGGCCGTCTCTTGGATGCGCGTCTCGACGTTGCGGATCTCTCGCAGGAGAATGCGAATGCGAATGCGTATGGCTTGCGTGACGTTTGTCTCCTCTGCGATCCCGATCGTGTTTGTGAGGCGCGCGATCGCCTCTCTCGTGAGGACGTCTTCCATTTTGTTTGAAATGAGTTTCCTTTTCCCGATCGTAGGAATCGCCGCCGACAAAGGCCTGAAATTCACCTGCAGGAAATTGAATGTATTCTTCTTCCACTTCCAGAACGTCTATCTTCTGTTTCAGATACTTTTCGATCTTTTCGAGTTCCACGTAATCGGACTCGGAGCAAAAACCGATCGCCTTTCCTTTTCTTCCCGCTCTTGCGGTACGACCGATTCTATGAACGTAATTTTCCGTATCTTGAGGAAGATCATAGTTGTAGACGATGTCAATGTTCTCCACGTCGATTCCTCGGGAGGCGACGTCGGTCGCTACCATGTAACGATATTTTCCGGATTTAAAATCCCGGAGAAGTCTCAGTCTTTTTTTCTGATCCAACTCGGAGGAAATTCCGGTTACGGGAATCGAATACTTCCGCAAGGTGTGTACGATTTTCGGAATATTCGCTTTATAATTCGTGAATATGATTCCCTGACCTTCGTCTTTGGAATTCACGATGAGGTTGGTCATATAGGGAATTTTTTCCTCTCTTCCCAAGTGAACGATCTTTTGATCGATCCTTTCCGTGATGATCTTTTCGGGATTGATCTGGATCTCGACGGGCTCGTTTAAAAAACGATACGCGAGTCTCATCACTTCCACCGATAAAGTCGCCGAGAACAACAAAGTCTGCTTTCGATTTTTGCATTTATGAAGAAGCCAACGAATGTCCTGGATAAACCCCATGTCGAGCATTCGATCCGCTTCGTCCAAAACGAAAAATTCCACGTTAGATATATCGATGGAGCCGGACTTGATCATGTCGATGAGTCTTCCCGGAGTTGCGACGATGATTCCGTTGAGTCCCTCCAGATCTTTGTTTTGGGATTTGTAATCCGTTCCTCCGATGATTGGAACCGCGCGGATTCCGTCGGAATGTTTCAGAAGTTTTTTGGCTTCGTCCGAGATCTGCATCGTAAGTTCTCTTGTCGGCGCGAGAATCAGTGCGGAAACTCCCTGAATATTTTTGGTAAGAATCGTATGAACGACCGGGATTAAAAATGCGACCGTTTTTCCCGTTCCGGTTTGTGCGAGTCCTGTGATATCCTTGCCTTCCAATCCGTGCGGAATCGATTTTTCCTGAATGGGAGTGAGTTCGGTATAACCGATTTCTTGAATGGCGGAAAGTAATTTTGGATGGATGGAAAGTTCTTCGAATTTCATGTGTGCCGCTTCTGTGCGATTAAGTGGAATGTATCACCGTAACAGGTGAGGTCTGAGAGACGTGCAAAAAGGCGGTGACTCAGGATTTTTCCTCTCCAACCCCGATCTCGGGACGGGTGGTAGGACATCGGTTTCTTATACTCGGTCGTAAAACCGTATCCTTTCAACATTTTTTTCAGGGAGCCTGGGCTGTAATCCCAAAAATGATCCGACGGATGTGTGCTAAACCATTCTTCCGGATTGGTTTGAAACGTCGGACCGTAAAGTGAAGGCAAGCCTAAGAAGAGAAATCCCCCGGGTTTGACAAGATCGGTTAACTTTTCAAAGACGAAGTCGGCATCGGGAAAGTGTTCCACCACGAAGAAGGCCGCAACCACGTCATAGGAATGTCCTTTTAAAACATTCTCTCCTAAAAAAGAATCACAGTGAACGTCGAGTCCCAAAGTTGTTCTGGAATACTCCACTTCCGCGGGAGAAATCTCCAGACCGGTCGTTCGATAGCCGATTTTGCGGGCTTCGTCCAAAAAGAATCCCGCGGCCGAACCCAGTTCAAACAGAGAGGAGCCTTGGCGATTGTGAAGTTTACCTAAAATCCCGAGTCTTTTTTTTGCAAGAGCGCGAAGAGAAGTTTCATCCTCATAGTAGGTCTTTTGGTACTGATTTTTATACTCTTCTAAGAAATAAGAATCCTTGTATTCCCGAGTTTTGGCCGGTTTGTAAAAACAAACCCCGGTTCTTTTACAGATCCGATATTGTTCGGGATATTGCGGATGAGGAATGAGCTCGAGTTTCGGATACATTCTCTGGATCTAGAGAAACCGGAGGGGAAAGAAAGAAAATTCCTTTTTTCGAAACTGCTTGAAAAATCGAGGAATACAAACTTTTTGGAAGGATCTTTCATTCTTCGTAAGAAAATACATGAGCGTCCAAAGTAAAATCGAATCCCTAGGTTACAAACTTCCTCCCGCACCGGCAGCGATTGCGGCTTATATTCCCGCAAACCGATCCGGAAATCTAGTTTTCACTTCCGGACAACTCCCGCTCAAAGACGGTCAACTGATTCTTGTCGGCAAATTGGGCGAGGGGCTTTCCGTAGACGACGTCAAGGAAGCCACGATCCAAGCGAGTTTGAATGCGATCGCGGCGGCTTCCGCTATTTGCGGAGGTCCGGACAAAATCGTTAAGATCGTTAAGATCGGCGTTTTTGTGGCCTGTAGTCCGAACTTTACGGAACATCACTTGGTCGCCAATCACGGAAGCAACTTTTTTCTTTCCGTGTTCGGAGACGAGGGACGTCATGCGCGCTTTGCCGTGGGAACTCCTTCTCTTCCTTTGGGAGCGCCCGTCGAAGTGGAAGTCACCTTTCAGGTTGCAGATGCTCCGTAATCTTTGGAGAGACGTTCAATGGAGTTTTCGTTCGATTCCTCTCGTTCTGAAAGAATGGCTTACGTTTTATCTTTCTTTTACGGGTAGATTTACGGAGTTCTGGAAGGAAAAATCCGTTTCCGAAAAAATCCTTTTTATCGCCGTCACTTTTCAGCTTTTATTCAGTCTTTCCACTTGGATCGAATATACGATCCATTTAGGCGGAGAAGAGACCGAGGGCCTTCGAGTTTCGTCTAACTTCTATTTTATTTTTCTTTCGGCGGGAGTTTTCTTTTTCGGTTCTTTCTGGCGTTCTCATTGGTTGGGTTCCCTTCTTTTGAGCGGCCAGTTCCTTTTGGGTCTGGGGGCGCTCGCGGGAATCTTTTTTCCCGAATCCTTTTTTGTGAGTTTCCTTAAGGAAGACGATTACGTTTTCAGTTGGAAGTTCTATGCGTTTTTAGGCGCATGGGGTTTTACCACTTTGCTTTCTTTGAAATCGTTTTTTGAGAAAGAGTAAACGTTTGTCGATTAACCCGGTCGCAAGTCGGTTGTTAGCCGATCGGTTTGGTGGAAATTCCTATCGGCTTTAAATGATGCGAGCGTAGAACTCGCGTTAAATACAAGCATATTATAATATTATTTTTTTCCTTGGAGAGAGGGCCCGACCTGTTCGGTCGGGCTCGAAAATTTAACGATAAATTAGATCCGCGCTCCAATCCCTTTCGGGAGTTGAGTTCAATTGGAGATAAAAAATTTCATTTAAACCGACCGAATTTTTCCAAAGATAGAGATAGTTGCTCCGGTTTCCGTCGCCCCACGCGCCGAGGTAATAATATTGTCCCGAAAACGTATCATAATCTTTGAATGCGATTCTGCTCCCGTTCCGTAAACATCTTTCGTCCAGGTTTATTATTTCGATCCGATTGGATCCGTCGTTGAACTTGGGGTAGTAGGCGTAGTTACCTCTTCCGCCCCCGATCCACCAATTCCAAAAGTAATTTAAGGAATGGGAAGGTTCGATTCGGACGAGCCCGTTTTTCATGCAGGACGGATTTGAATCGGGATCGTTTTTCTGCACTAAATTGAATTTTGTCAGATCCGTGTCCTCGTCCGCATTCGCTTTTAACCATTCGTTCGGTTTTTTGGAATCGGCTTGAATTTTTTTTCCGGTCGCGGCGGATACGAACGAAACTTGATCGTATTTTCTTCTATGTCCGGATTTTGTCGGAGTGGAAGGATCCGCATAGATAAAACCGTAAACGGGATAGTGATCCGAAAATTCGTCGCTTGTATATCCGGCTGCGGTCCAGGTTTTTGTCGAGATCGGATCGTACGCTAAATTTTGCCAAACCGAGGGTTGAAAATGCGATTTTGAAACGAGTATATAATCCAAATATACGGGCTCCTCTTTTTCGTAATAAAAAGCTGCCATTTCGTTCGTTTTTGTGTCCCACGTAAAAGGAATTCCCGCATACGTAGGTTCGTTCGCGTTCAATCTAGTAAGCATATTATAATATTCTCTGCTACCTTTGATCGCGTTCAGATCTCCGGCGATCAGGACGATTTCGTCATTCGGGATTTTTTTTGAGTCGATAAAATTCCTAATCTCGTCGAATTGATTCGCTCTTACGGATACCCCCGAATCGGAACATTCCGAGTCCTCCGATTGAACGTGTGTCCCTATAAGATGGATTTTATTTCCGTTTTTGTCGATTTTCACATAAACGAATCCTTTATTGGAAAAATAATCCACGCCACATCCTGAATCATGGAAGATATATTGTATTTTTTCTTCTATGGGCCATTTACTAACGATGACAACTCCTCCGTTTATGAGCGAAAGGGATTTGTAATCACCGAGGGTCGCGTCCCAATCGTTTGGAGTCCTTCCGATTACATCGGTTTGGTACGGATACATGGAACGAATTTTGTCTAAAAGAATTCCTCTGGCATTGGCATCAAAAACCTCTTCAAACACGATTAGGTCTTGATTTTTTATATGATCCGAACTCGCGATTAGCTCCGCTCTTTCGTTTTGCGCCCAATCTCCCCAACCCGGAAGCTCTTTCGGTAATAGGAAAACGTTGTGACTTAGAATTTTAATTTCTACATTTGCGGAAGCTGCACTTACGGGATTGATATTTGTAGAACCTGTGTTTGTTAAATCGACATTTGCAGAAGCTGTACTTACGGGATTGATATTTGTAGAACCGGTGTTTGTTAAATCGACATCTGCGGAAGCTGCACTTACGGGATTGACATTTGTAGAACCTGTGTTTGCGGGATCGACACTTGCGTTATTTGAAATTAGGAGCAGCAACGTTAGTAAATCATCGTAGGATGACTGTTTGTCGGGTAAACAACTTAGAAAAAATAATAAGAGGCAACCGTTTACAAGTAGTCTCGCCTTTGTTTTTTTCGGGGTTCTCATACAGTATCTCCATTTTTTATATTGGAGTTTATACTATTACATAATTTTAAAAGAAACAGTATTTTCTGAAAAACGTTTTCATTCAAATTCAATCCAAGGAGATACTTAAGTAATTTAATTTGGAGACATCAACTCTTAACGTCTATCGATTTCGGATAATGTTTCTTAACGCGAATTCCGCGTTCCTTAAGGGATAATCAGGGTTCTTCTATTTCAACGTTATCTAATGTATCAAAGAAGCCGGTTTGAAGAAGGGGAGCGAAGTCGATCATGTCTTCCGCGTTCAATTTAAGACCGTTTTCCATGGAATACGCCTGTAATAAGGACGCACAGGCAAGATGGCTTTCTCCGAGTTGAGCGTGCGCTCTCGCTTTGATGATGAGAATGTCCGAATCGGATTCTCCGAAATATCGGATGTATAAATCGATGAACTTAAGCGCGTTTTTATGATCGGCGACCTTCAGATAACACTGAGCGATCATATCGTAGTGCAGAAAATTTTCGTCGCTATCCATACGCATCGACGTTTTTAGGGAAACCAATGCGGAGTTGTAACTTCCCCTTTGATAATAAAGATGTCCTAGTTCGGCCCAAATATCCTTGCGGAGAATTCCTCTGCCTCTCGAAAGTTTTTCCTGCGCCAAAGCCTGTTTTAAAACCGCGATCGCTTCGTTGGAACGATCCGTATCTTTCAGAAGAGAGGCCAAAGTAAGATAAAGCTCCAATTGATCGGGATAGAGATCGATTCCCTTTGTGAGAAATTTTTTAGCCTGTTTGAAATTGCTGATCTTGATGAGATAGTTGGAGTAATAGAGATAACTTTCGGGTTCGTTCGGGTATTTGGTGATGATTTCTTGAAAAAGATTCAAGGTTTCCCGAGTGTTTCCAATATGATACTGACACCAGGCTTGGCGGTTCAGTATCTTAAGAATCGTTTTAGGATTACCGGTAAACGAGAGGGCTTCTTTGTAGAGATTAAAGGCTTTGGTGAATTCTCTTTGATTCTCCCTCTGAATCGCAGATCTGATCAGTGCGGGGAAATTCACGGTTTAGACAGGATAAAAATTTTCAAAAAATAATCAAGTTTTCTATTTATCATCCGAGAATAGAATCGGGAGAAAAAGAAAGAAAAACCCAAATTCTCGGAAGAGGGAATTTATGAATATCAACGGAAATACGAACCAGAGTTTACTTTTGGAAAGGGTAGCCAATCTACCTAAAGAAATCTTTCAGGCCCAGAGCGATCTGAATCGAAAAATGTTAAACCTCGCCGTGGAAGCGGGCGTCCGGAATTTAAAGGAAGAAGGACAGAGGAAAATCCTCGATCTTTACGCGTAAATTCGGGATCAGTTCTGATTGTAGACGGGGCGTTTGCGTTCCCGAAAGGATTGTATCGCTCCTCTAAAATCCGAGGAATCGAGAAAACTCGAATTCCAAAGTGCAACGTAATTCAGACCTGCTTCCAACGGTTTGCCTTCGCAGTATCTCATCACATCTTTTACGCCCGATACGACGATCTTGGGGTTTTCGGCGATTTCTTTTGCGGTTGCAAGGGCGGCGTTCATCATTTCTTCTTCGGTCTGAAACACTTTCGTTACGAGTCCGATTCTTTCGGCTTCGATTCCGTCGATGTCTTTTCCCGTTAAAGCCAATTCTCTCGTATTACCTTGTCCGATAATGGAAGGAAGTCGATTGATGGAGCCCATGTCGGCGACGATCGCAACTTTCGCTTCTCGGAGAGAAATCGATGCGTCCACCGTTGCGTAACGGATGTCGCACGCCGAGATCAGATCCAAACCTCCGCCGATACAATGTTTTTGAACCGCAGCGATGGAAGGTTTTGAAGAATTATATACGGCGTTGATTCCTTTTTGCATTTTCAAAATGAGGTCCAAGAATTTTCTCCGATCGCCGCCTAACGGAGCCTGAATCAAGGTTCCGAATTGTTGGATAAAAGAATCCAGATCCAAACCGGTGGAAAAGGATTTTCCTCTTGCGGCGATTATAAATGCGTGAATTTCCGGGTTCGAATTGATTTCTTCGATTACATCCGGGAGATCTCTCCAGAAAGGCCAGTTCATTGCGTTTCTTTTTTCAGGTCGGTTGAGATACAAAACGGCGGTTTTGTCTTCGGGTCTTACGACGATTTCAAAAAATTCAAAATGGGCTTTCATCCCGGTCAGTCTGGGAAGGAAAAAAATTCTTACAAGTCATTCCTGATTCAAAGAAATACTGGACAATTTTTCAATTATGAGAATGATTCTCATAATCTTTATGGGGAGTTTGATATGATCATCAGTTGGGAAAAAATTCGCCATCAGCATACAAAGGAAGAATGGAAGAACCTTTTAGAGAAAGTGGACTCTGTGCAGGAAAAACGAGTGAGTTCCCACATTTTTCCGGAAAAATACCGGACGCACTGGGACGTTATGGAAGGAATTACATCTTTGGTTCTGCACAAACCAAATTGAGAAGAGTTTTACGTGGGAGTTCCCATGTTTCAAGTGACTAAGGATTTACAAAATCGATTCGCAGGAATCTAGGAGTTCCTAGAGGGAGGAAACCGGAAAACGCAGTTGAATGCAAGCGCCTTCTTGATTGAGTAAATTGACTTTTCCACCGATTTGTTTTGCAAGGGATTCCACGAGGGAGAGGCCGAGGGAGCTGGGATTCCTCTTTCGAATCGATTCTTCGGGAAGACCTTTTCCGCTATCCGAAACTTCAAGGGTAAGCATATCATTTTCTCTCGTGAAATGAACTCGAATCAAACCGGATTCCGAATCGGCCAATCCGTGTTTTAAAGAATTCGTAATGAGTTCGTTGATAATCAGGGCCAGATTCATTCCGATTTCGGCCTTCACTTTCGCTTCTTGGATATTCAACTCCAACCGAATCTTTTCCCGATCCACTTGATAAATTTGGAAAAGCGCGTCCGTAAGTTTTTTCACATAGAGTTCAAAGCTGATCGAGGAAAGATCCTTGCTTTCATAAAGAATTTCGTGAAGAAGCGCGACCGCGCGCAGACGATTCTGGCTTTCCCGAAGGAGTTCGTTGGATTCTCCGTTGGCTTGGCCGGATCTAAGGCTGAAAATGGAGGAAATGATCGTGAGATTGTTTTTGATTCTATGATGAATTTCTTTGAGGTAGGTATCTTTTTCAGTCGCGGATGAATGTTGCTCTTTGGTTCTAAGAATATTAAAAGTCCCGGTCAGCTTTTCATCCGCTCCTAAAATCGGAGAACTCTGGAATTGGATTTCCTGGCTGCTTCCGTTTTTCGAGACTAAGAATAGATTTCCATTTTCTTTGGGAAGTCCGGATTTGAGAACTTCTTCGACTATGTTTCCGACCTCGTCTCCGGTTTCGTGTTTGAAAAAAAGAATTTCCCGAATCGGTTTCCCAAGCTGATCTTCATACTTGCAGCCGATTAATTTTTCCGCCGCAGGGTTCATAAAAAGGAGAAGCCCGTTTTCATCCGTGGTTACGATTCCCGCGCCGAGCTGATCCAATGCGCCTTTCAATTTTTCTTCCGTCTGTTTGGATCGTTGTTCGATTTCGTTTTTATAAAGAGCTACTTCGATCGAAGAGCGGAGTTGATCCGATTCGAATGGTTTAACGATATATCCCAGGGGCTCGGTTTTTTTAGCCCTGTCTAAAGTGCTTTCGTCGGCGTATGCCGTGAGATAAATCACGGGAGTGTGAAAGCGGGTTCGAAGGACTTCAGCGGTTTCGATTCCATCCAGATTCCCTTCTATGTTTATATCCATGAGGACAAGGTCGGGATGGTTTTCTTACGCTTTTTGGATCGCCTCTTCTCCTGAAGATGTGATTCCCACTAGCTCATAACCTAATTTTTTCAGCTTTTGGCCTAGATTGACGGCGACAATGATCTCATCCTCGACCACCAATATTTTGGGTTTATGAAGCATATCCATTAGTTACTAAAAATAACTTCGAATTCAACAAGATATTTGTCAAAACGCATAAAAAGTCATGGTAATATTATGTTTGATCCTTTCGGGAATTTCATTGTCTTGGATGAAAAAGCAAAAAATAGACGGAAACATTCGATCTCTTATTTCCGTTTCAATGAGAATCTTTTATTTCCCATTCGCCGGAGTTCACCGAATTTTCTTCGGCGGAAACTTCTCCATGAAAAACGAACTTTCAAATCGATTTCTCTTCCGTAATCAATCGATCCTTGCGAATTTCAAAATATTGAAAATTCGTACCGTCATAGGACTCCGCATTTTAGTTCGGTCATCGATACGGTAATCCATTACTAGTTGGATTGAAAGTTCGGTATAACAAATGCGAAAGCGATTGAAGCGGAATCAACAAATTGGAATGACGAAATAAAACCGTTTTTCGAGCAAACCGTCAATTTGTTGATTGGAGCAGAAAGCGCGGTCCGGCCTATTAAGGCCGGATTCGCCCAAATTTTTTCACGCCGAACTCACGTTAATTAATAAAAGTTGAATATGAATTTTCGGAGTAACTAAAGCGCTTCGTTTCCTTTCTAATTTCTCAGGATATAATTTTCGTTTCCGAAAGACTTTCGGATAAAGAGCCTCTTCTCGGCTTTGACACCGAGGAGAATTTGATAGATATCCGTTAGGAGAGGTCTGGAAGAATAGTATCCGTGTCCCAAGGAAATCAGGGAAGAATCGACCGGGTTCACGTTGATCACGTCGAAACCCGGGATTCGAGTACAGGAACCGAGTCGTTCCCCTTGGTTTACGGATGAGGAAGCCAGGAGAGCGTTGTCTCCGGGAGAACAATATAGGGTCGTTCTTTTGGCGGCCTTTGAAAGAGAATCCGAAAGAAGTCTAAATTCTCCGGAATCAAAGTCCGGAGCGGTGAGAATCAACTCGCTAATCAAGGGTTTATCCGTTTGTTTTCCGATTTCGTCTAACGCGGGTACGGCCACCTGATGTCCCATAGAATGAACGATCAGGTGGATCTTTTTTTCCGCGTTTTGCAGAGACATTAGAAAATCCTTAAATTCTTTTCGGGATGATCGAGCCGAGGAAAGATTTTTTTCATACGTTCCCCTGAGTAATATCCGATCGATCAGTCCCGCTTTGCTTCCCGCGGGCCAAGTAAAAACCACCACTTTGCCGGGAAATTTGAGGTCGTATCGGATTTGACCGGCTCTAAGAATCGCTTCTTCGAATTTTACGTTGAATCCGTGTACGAATACGAGCACTTCGTCGAACGGATCTTTTTTGAGATCTTCGATCATGTTCCCGCGAGTTTCAAAAGGTTTGTGTCCTAAAAACTGAAAGAAATTTTCCCGGCTTCCGAGTCCCGACGGAAGCGCTCCCACCTCGCGGTTTGCGGGAACGTTTACGATACAATATCCGGTTTTCAGTTCTCGACCGGCTGTCGTTAAAAAATAGGAATCGTTACATCCGTTTTCAGAGTTCGGGTCTTGGGCTCTGATCGTCGCATAGTATAAGTTGAGTGTTTCGGTTTGATCGTAGGTTTTGATCAGTCGTTGGTCCAGAAGTTCTTCGATGGAGGATGTCTTACAATGGAATGCGAAGAGTAGAAGGATAAGGAATACGTATACGGTTTTCATTTTAAGAAATATTCTACGACCGTTCCAAGATTGAAATCAATTTCTTCCTTCAAATTTTTTTGGCTGAAAGATCGTTTCGTTCGTTCCTAACATCGAATTGGGGCGCATTTTAGATGTCAGTGGATAGGGGTCAGATGTCAGGGTTAAAATTTTTCCGAGTTTATCTATATTGGTATGGAAAAGGTTCGAGTTTTACTGTTTGTTTAAAAGCGCGGGAGTTCGTAATTAGGGGGTCAGGTGAATATAAAACTGTCTAAAGTCTCAAAAGAGAACCGACAAACATTAGTGCGTAGGTCCGCCCTTCCGAAATGTAAGTCCCTTTAAATATTTGGAAGGATTGACCGGCTGTCCGTTTTTGATGACTTCGAAATGCAAATGCGGGCCGAACGAATAACCGGTAGAACCGGATCTTGCGATCTTTTTTCCGGCCAAAACATAATCGCCCCGTTGTACGAAAAGTTTGGAGTTGTGGGCGTAGAGAGTTTTGAAATCGTCCGTGTGTTCGATGACGACCACGTTTCCGTAACCGCCCATCCATCCGGCGTAAATTACCTTGCCGTTTCTTGCGGCGGCGATGGGTTCGTAAAACGCTTTTAAGTCGAGACCCTCGTGAAACTTTTTTCTAGGGAAGGTTCTAAAACCGAAATTGGAAGTTACGACTCTCGAACCGACCGGGATCACCCATTTAGGGGCTGGGTCCGGAATCACAGCGCCGGGTAAAAATACTTTCTGGCCGGGCCGAAGAATATCCAGATCTTCCAGTTTGTTTTCCGATAGGATCTCGTCCAGATTGACCTTGTAAAGATTGGCGACCTTGGCGACGGTGTCCCCCGTTTTCATCTTGTAAAGAAGGCCTTGTTTATTAGGAATACTTAATATTTGACCGGGGTAAAGCGTATCATCGATTTTGATATTGGACGAACCCGCGATGGATTCCATAGAAACCTTAAAACGAGTCGCAATTTCGGCTAACGTTTCGTTCCGTTTCACTCGATACGAGGTGACCTTGAGTTGTTTTTTCTTTTCGGAAGGGTTTTTGAGTTCCTTCGCCATCAAAATCGTGAGTTTGGCCTTTTCGGATTCCTCCAAAAACTTTTCGTCCCCCGATTTTGCCTTTAAGTCCTCGGAATCGTTTTCGCTGACTTCGTGTCCGGAAGAGTCCATCATTGCGTTACTCGGATTCATTCCGAATCCCAAGAACGCGAGAAAAAGCGCGACGCACGCGAATATGGGAATAAGCCGGAACTTCCTTCTTCGAAAGTCCAGATTTCCGTGATAGAGATTTCCTCTAAAATAAAACGAATAATGAAAATGAAATGCGCCCAGGTAGATCAGGGTAAAATTTTCCGTCCGAAGGAGTTCTTTTCCTGCAGTCAGTTGTCTGGGCTTTTTGAAGATCATACAGAAAAAATATCGGCCGCCAAGCGGCCTTTCCTATAGAGAGAAAAGGACTTATTCGTCCTTTCCGTTGTCTAAAGTCCTGGTTCCGCCGAAAGATTCTTCCACGATTTTTTTCGCGTCTTTCTTCTGTCCGCCTGTGATCGTTATGTTACCTTTTGCAACCACTCCTTTGGCAAGGTGAAGAGTAGGGGCGATGATATCTCCGAGAAGTCTTCCGGTTTCTTCCAAACGAACTTCGTTTTCGGCTTTGATATTTCCGATCATCGTTCCGGAAACGGTCACTTCTTTGGCCGAGATATTGGTTCTTACCTTTCCGGTTTCTCCGATATAAAGAGTATCATCCGTTTTGATCTCTCCTTCGAATTTGCCGTCGATGCGAAGAGAACCCGCGATATAAAATTTCCCTTCGAAAATGGACCCTGGACCGATTACGCTATTATTATTTTCCCTGCCGATGGCCATCTAAAACTCCTGCTAACAATCAAAACCTATCCCTGAATCGGGATATGCCGTAAATCTATTTGTGTACTCAATCCCAAAACGACAAGTATTTTTGTTCGGAATTACCGAATCAAATCATCGTCACCCTGGAAAATATTGGTTTTCTGCTTCTTTTTCACATGAGTTGGGTGGGAAGGCGGATCGGGTTCCTGTGTAAAACCCGCTCCGCGATGATCGTCGCAAATTTCTTTGGGAACGGTTTCCTTCGTAAAATATTCTTCTTCGGTTTGATTGCAGTGTGAACCCGGAAGTTTTCCGGAGATGGAACAGATTTGTTTTCGAATGACCCCCGTTTCTCCGAAGTGAAAGGGTTTCGATTTTTCCCGAGAAAGTGCATTGGACATAAACCTTCCCCAGATCGGAGCCGCGACCACTCCTCCGGACATTCCCTTCCCCATAGAAAGAGTTCCGGTATCATAACCGAGCCAAACCACGCTCACAAGTTCGGCGGAATAACCGGCAAACCAGGCGTCCCGAAAGTTATTCGTCGTTCCGGTTTTTCCCGCGGCGGGACGGCTGAGACCGTACGACGTGGCGCCGGTTCCGGTTCCTTTTTTGATCACGTCCTCCATCATCGAAGTGAGTATAAAACAGATTTCCGGAGAAAGAATTTGTTTTCTTTCCTGTTTAGTCGCTTCGTCCCGAAAATCCTTGATTACGTTTCCGGAGCCGTCCTCGACGTAAAGAACGCTTAACGGAAACACTTGTTTTCCTCCGGAAGCGATCACCGCGTAAGCGCGGGCCAATTCGTACGGAGAAACTTCGAAGGTTCCCAAGGAGATGGAATAATTTTTAGGAATGGATCTGCTTTCTATCTGGAGAATTTTTTCCAAGTTCGGCATAAGGTTGCTGATTCCGGTGTGTTCCAACACGCGGACCGCGACGCTGTTTCTGGAAAGTTCGAGCGCTTCCCGGAGTTTTATAAATCCTGAATATTCCCCCGTATAATTGGAGGGATTCCATTCATCACCGTCTTCTAATACGTATTGTAAAGGAGAATCGGAGAAGAGAGAAGCCGCCGTGACGTTCTTTTTAGGATCCGGATGTTGATTGTAGTATTCCATCGCGGCCGCATACACGAGAGGTTTGAACGCGGAACCCGGCTGGCGGAACGCTTGGAAGGCGCGGATTTGCTGGTTGTCCGATCGAAAACCCGAACCTCCCACCATTGCCGTGATGTATCCCGTATCCGGACGTATCGAAATCAAAGCCCCTTCCACCGGAAGCAGAAAGTCTTCGGTTTGTTGACTTCTATAACTCCAATCGATCGCTTCTCCCAGGGTTTCCGTTCCGCTCAAAAGATTGAGAGCTCCGAGTTCGTCCCTCAGATCCTCCTGCCATGCGCGGTTGAACGTTCGTCCGGATCTGGAAATTTTGAACTTAAAATCCGGGACTTCGTTTAACATAGACAGTAGTTCGTATATGTCTCCGTAGGCGTCGTCGAAGGCGTCTATCTTCGTAAAGGTTCTTTGGTTGGATTGTGCCGTTTGGTTTTTTAATCCCGCATACAAGGCCTTTTCCGCCTGAGTCTGGTGTTGTATGTTCAAGGTGGAATAGATTTTGAGACCGCCGCTGTAAAGCGTCGTTTTCGGAATATAACGCGTCAGGTTTTTACGAACGTATTCCGTAAAGTAAGGGAAACGGTTGAGCCTGTCTCCGAACGCGGAATCGTTCGGAGAACGGTTTAAAGTTATATAATATTCAGAAAAACTTTCGTATTCTTTCTCCGCGGTTTTGACGTCAAGGATTCCGTTTTCCACGAACTTCTTGAATACGACCCGCACCTTCGCGCTGGAAGAATTGGGATTGACCAAAGGCGAAAATTCGGTGGGTCTCGTCGTCAAACTCGCGAGCAGAGCCGATTCTCCCCAAGTCAATTCTTTGACGTCCTTTCGAAAATAGAATCTCGCCGCGGCCCCGACTCCGATCGTTCCGTGTCCGAGCGGGATTTCGTTCAGATAAATTTCCATCAAAGTGTCTTTGTCGAAGACCGCTTCCAATAAAAGCGCGAGCCAGGCTTCTCTCGCCTTTCTTAAAAACGAACGTTCCGTGTTTAAGAACTTTAAACGAGCGACCTGTTGTGTGATCGTCGAGGCCCCTTCCTTGATTCTTCCCGCGAGAAGGTTGACCATAAAGGCTCGGAATATTCCGCGTAGATCCAGTCCCCAATGAGAATAAAATTGATTGTCTTCGGTGGAAACAAAACTGCGGATGAGTTTGTTCGGTTTTCCGTCCGCTTCGGCAGGAAGTTCTTTGATGTTTAATACGACGCGAGAAAAACGGTAGAACTCCGCGATCGGCTCGTACTCGTTCTTATCGTTCAGTCCGTAAAGAACGGAAGGTTTTTCGTACTGATTGGATTCGGGAACTCTCCATAAATCCTTAATGGAAAATACGAACAGAAATCCGTTCAGAAATAACAGACCCGCGCAGAGTTTGACGAGTTGTTTCAGGGGATTTTCGGAGTTTGCGATTCTCTGAAGAACCCGATCCCGGAAATGAATGACGAAAAAACGGAAAAGATAACTGACTGGTTCTTGTTTCATATTCGATTAAACTTCTTCCAACGGAGAAAATTCCTTCATACTGTCCACTCCTTGAAAGCGGAGTCCCGTGTCCAAGTTGTATCCTTGGTATTCCTTTAAGAATGTGGTGCGGCTCATTTTGTTTTCGAGATAATTCCACGCGTGGGTCAGCGCGTCCTTGCCGTTTTGCGCCGAACGATTGATCAGTTCCACAAAGGAATCCTCCCTTACGATCGAAGGATCGGCCGGGTAGTTCCATTTCTTTTTTGCCTCGTTCATGATCCGTTTGTCTATATGTTCCTTGAGAGGAAGCATCAGAACCGAGGAGCGAACTTTGTGAAACGTGATCTGATCCAGGAACTTCAAAGTGCCCCGCACCCATCTGCTTCTGGAATCCATAATCCTGTGAAATTCCAGATAACCCAGAAAGGATTCGTTTAACAAATCTCCCGGGATGATTTTGTCTTCCGAACCTATATAATGTTTTTTGAATTCTTCCGAGAAGGTTTCCTTGAGACCTCGGAGCCAAAAATGCCAGAGCATAGGGTCCATCTTCCAGATTTTTTTTTCGGATTTGAAGATGGCGTCGACGTGATGAACGAAGTCGTACTCTTTCGGAGTCATTCCCCATCTGTAATCGAGCAACCAGGAATCGAGGGCGTTCTCCACTCGCATATGATTGTATTGCGCGAGGCTGCTGATCTTTTTGTCCTTGTTGTAAAAGTCTCCGGAGATGTAAAAGATATACGGATGAGTGACTATGTCCACGACGCAGTGGCAGATATAACCGAGCGTAAACGCGATGTAACGGTCTCTGTGAATTCCCTCTTCGGTTTGTAGGATCAGATCCAAAAAACTCAAGACGAGTTCCGCGACGGAGTTATGATGACTCATGTCTCCCCAGGTTGTGGCCTTTTTTGTTTTTCGAGGAGAAAGAACATGATAAAAATAAAATATATCCGGAGCGATAGCTCCGATGTTCGCGAACTTACGGTTGGATTCCGCGCGCATGAGGACAGCAATTTTTCTTTGGTCCGCGGTTCCGTGATCCAGGTGTTTACAAACCTGGGAAAGGACTTCAAGATGAGTGATTTTGCCAGCCATGACGGAAAATGCCTTTAAAAAAACGGAACTCTTTCGGAGCGTGTTCTAAAACCATTTAGAATTGTACGTTTCACTATGCAATCAATAGAAAAATTAAAATTTTTGACGGAGTCTCAAGTGCGTTCGATCGCGCAACAATTCGGAACTCCCGTTTTCGTTTATTCCCGGGAAAGGATCGAAAAAAGCTGCGACACCGCGCTTGCGTTTCCGAACGGCTACGGACTTACCGTACGTTACGCGATGAAAGCCAATCCCAATCGAACCGTCTTGGAGATTATGAAACGAAAGGGGATTCGGATCGACGCGAGTTCGGAATTCGAAGTGTTGAGAGCGATTCACTACGGATTCAAACCGGAAGAGATTATGTTGACTTCTCAGGAACTCGCAAAGGGCCTCAAGGAATTGGTGGAAAAGGGCGTGATTTTCAACGCTTGTTCCTTACGTCAATTGGAAGCCTTTGGAAATTTATTTCCCGGAAAAGAAGTCAGCGTTCGTTTTAATCCGGGGCTCGGTTCGGGGCAGACCAAAAAGACGGACGTGGGCGGAAAAACTTCCTCCTTCGGAGTTTGGCACGAGGATATAAACAAAGTAAAGGAGATCGCCTCCAAATACGATCTCAAAATTTTTAAGGTTCACACTCATATCGGATCGGGTAGCGATCCGGCGGTTTGGAGAACGGTCGCTCAGGTTTCTTTGGACATCGCCGCGCAATTTCCGGAGTGCAGGATCTTGAATTTAGGCGGCGGTTTTAAGGTCGGAAGAATGGAAGACGAAAAAACCACCGATTTCCAAACGATCGGCAAACCAGTGGTTGAACTCTTCCAAGAATTCGCGAAGAAGAACGGAACCGAACTGCATCTGGAGATCGAACCCGGTTCTTTCATGATGGTGAATAACGGAGTCGTCGTAACCTCCGTAGACGACGTGGTTTCCACGGGTAACGGCGGTTATACGTTCGTAAAACTGGACGCGGGGATGGACGTAAACACGAGGCCTTCCCTTTACGCCGCAAGACATCCGTTAGTCGTCGTTCCTCGGGACGAGGTTTCTTCCGAAAAAACCGAGGAATACGTTTACGTGGGACACTGCTGCGAGAGCGGGGACTTATTTACCCAAGCCGAAGGCGGCGGACCGGTCACAAGAATAACAGGAAAAGCTAAATTAGGAGATTATGTTGTAATGGAAGGAGCGGGCGCGTATTGTTCTTCCATGTCCGCGAAAAACTACAATTCTTTTCCCGAAACGGCGGAGGTTCTGGTGGATTTGGACGGAAGTTTTAGACTCATTCGGAAACGTCAGAATTTGGAACAGATCTTTCAGAATGAAATCCCTGTTTCTCTCTGAAAAAATTTACGTTTTGATACTCGCCGGCGGAACCGGTTCGAGAATGGGTTCGCAGATTCCGAAGCAGTTTTTGGAACTGAACGGCGAACCCGTTTTACTTCACTCTTTAAAACGGTTTCAAAACTGGGGGAAACAAAAACGGATCGTTTTGGTTTCCCATTCCATTCTTCAAACCGAAACGGTCTGCGCTCCGTTTTTACGGGACGAGGACCGGATCGTGGAAGGCGGCGATACGAGACACGCCTCCATGCTTTGCGGTTTGTCCGCTTTGGATCTTCAAAGCGAGGACATCGTTTTGGTTCACGACGCGGCCAGGCCTTTCGTTCTTGCGGAAGAATTGGATCGACTTTGTGAAAGTGTTCGTTCCGACGGAATCGCCACCCTGGCCTCCCGCACTTCAGAAACCGTATTAGAAGAATTGAATGGAAGAACCGTATCGCTTTTGGATCGGGAACATATCCTGTTTATGAAAACCCCTCAGGGAATCCGAGGCGACGTTTTGAAAGAGTTACTAACGTTTCCGACGGATTCGACTCCCACAGATCTTTGTTCCTGGGCATTGGGCGCGGGAAAAAAATCCTCCATCGTAGAATCACATCCCTTCAATCTCAAGATTACGCGCAAGGAAGACTTGGAACTTGCGGAATTCTATTCCTCCTTATTTCAAAAGATTTCGTAAGAAATCGAAACCGAAAACGTATTACTAAAAGACGATATTCTTAACTTTACTTAAGTATTGTATAAGATCGATTTCGTTAAGCACTTATTTATAAAACGCTGGTCTTCTTTTTTTAGCCGTGTATAGTAATAAGACACAAAGATAAAGAATGGAGATAGTATATGAGAACGAAGAGACCCCAAAAGCTGAGGCTTCTTGTAAGTTGTTGCCTCGTTCTATTTCTTAGCTTAAGTTGTTCGGCCGATAAACAAACCTCTTACTTTGATTTACTTATGTTGTTGTTTGTCGCTTTAGGAAATGAAAATGCAAATAGCGAAAATCTTGGTCCTGACAATTCCGGTCCTGAAAATCCTGTTTCTGCAACTCCTCGCGCTGCGAATCCTAATCCAGCAGATTTAGGTCCAGCCGATTCAGGTCCAGCAGGTTCAGGTCCAGCAGGTTCAGGTTCCACAGGTTCAGGTTCCACAGGTTCAGGTTCAACAGGTTCAGGTTCAACAGGTTCAGGTTCAACAGGTTCCAATGTGGAAATTAAAATTCTAAGTCACAACGTCTCGATCATGTCGGCCTCACTTTCGGGTTGGGGAAATTGGGGACAAAACGAAAGAGCGGAACGGATCGCGAGTTCGGACTATATAAAAAATCAAGACGTGATCGTGTTTGAAGGTCTCTCCGATGATAACGGGAGAAAAATTCTCTTAGACGGAATTCGTGCGACGTATCCGTATCAAACCGATGTGATCGGAAGAACCCAAGACGGTTGGAACGCGACTTTCGGAACTTACAGAAGATCCACGTCTACCAACGGAGGGGTTGTCGTCGTAAGCAAATGGCCGATCGAAGAAAGGATACAATACATCTTCAATAATCCCGGATGCGGCGCGGATGCTTCTTATCATAAAGGATTCGCTTACGTGAGAATCGATAAAAACGGAAAGAAGTTTCATATCGTAGGAACCCAAGTCCAAACAAAGGACGCGGCGTGTGCCGATTCGGGAAAACCCGTAAGAGCGGAACAATTCAACGATATCGTAAATTTCATCGCCTTAAAAAAAATTCCGAACAACGAAACCGTGTTGATCGCGGGAGATTTGAACGTACACAAAGGTAGTGGTGAATATTATGATATGCTTAATAAATTGAACGTAAATCCTTCCAGATACGCGGGAGTCCCTTTTACATGGAACACAAAAAACAACGGAATGGCCGCTTTTAGACGACCGAACGAGGCCCCCGCATATTCGGCTTATATACTCGTTTCAAAATCTCACGCCCAACCGCCCGTTTGGCAAAATTTGGCCTACGATCCGATTTCGCCGAGAACCTGGAAAAGACCGGGCGGATATACGAGTTACGAATTTTCAGAACGTTATCCCGTTTACGGTTTTGTCTATGCGGACGTTTCCACTCCGACGAGATCGGGACATAGAAGAAAATACGATCAAGTTTCCTTCGTGTCCGCAGCCACCGGAAAAAGAATTCAAGCAAATTCTGATCGACCGAACGGATGGTTGAAAGCGGACACGACGGAAGAAACCGATTTGGCAAAATTCAATTTATTACAGGAAGGCGATCCGGACTCGAATCCTTCTTGTATTACGGGAGGATTTGTACGAATCGAATCTTCTTTTTATTTAAATTATTTTTGGAGTTGGTGGTTTGGCGGCGGAAACGCGAACTACGCCTATTATCCCGGTTTCAATAACGGTTCCAATCGACTCGAAATCGTAAACATCCTCGGAGGTTGTCTAGGAGACGGTAGCAGAATCGCATTCAAAGATTATAATACGGCCTTGGCAAAGTATTACTATCTTACCGTTTGGAACACGGGAAACTGGAGTGAACATATCTTTCTTTGGATGAGATCCGTCAGTCCGAGAGAAACCTTTTATCTCCGACTCAATTCCACTCCCGAAAGAGATTGGAGTAGGGATCTCATATATCGTTAGGCGAAATTCATTCCTTCCATCTTTCTGCGAATTCGATTCTTTGTAGAGTGGTCGGATGCGAATGATAATAAAA
Source organism: Leptospira alstonii serovar Sichuan str. 79601 (assembly GCF_000347175.1). Taxonomy (GTDB): domain Bacteria; phylum Spirochaetota; class Leptospiria; order Leptospirales; family Leptospiraceae; genus Leptospira; species Leptospira alstonii. The sequence continues at coordinate 18,054 of NZ_ANIK01000007.1, read as the reverse complement.
CACTTCGCTCGGATGCGGATCGAGCCTCCCTCGATTGTCCTTTGCCATTTTGATTTCGGTGCTGATAAAGGACTTTTTATCTTTGGTAAGAACGAGCGCTTCCAGATCCGCTTCCGTTTCCTGATATCGACTCAATGCGCTCCAAACGGGTTTTGTCAGGGATCCGAAAAGTGAAAGTAGTAAAAACAAAAAGGGAAGTGTGGAGGGGGAATACAATTCCCGTAACGAGATCGACTTTTCCGTTTTGAATTTTTGAAATAGGAATCCCAGTATCATACAAAGAAAGAATGTCTCGAACGTACCGATGAGAATGTCTTTGATCTGATGATCGTAAGTCCAGTGTCCGATTTCGTGACCCAGTACGCTTACAATTTCCTCTTCCGTATGATTTTGGATCAAGGTATCGTATAAGAATATTTTTCGATTTTCACCCCAGCCGGTGAAGTATGCGTTCGTATGTCCCGAGTATTTACTCTCGTTGATCACATAAACGTTTTCCACTTGGATGTTTGCCTGATTGCAGAGGGTGAAGATTTTTGTTTTGAGACTTCCTTCTTCGATCGGTTTGTATTCATAAAATAAGGGAGTGATCACGATCGGAAAAAGAATGGAGATTAAAAGTCCGAGTATCAAAGAAGTTGCGGGTATTAAAATTTTCCAAATCTTTTCGAATTTTTTTAAGAGGAACGAGATTCCTAAAACGGCGACGCTTCCTCCTACGATTCCGATCCCAAGTCCTTTTGCGGTGTATAGGATCCAATCCGGAAAGGTCATTTTTGAAAAACCGAATCGGTGTTCCAGTACGAATCCGAAATAATACTGAAAGGGAATGGAAATTAAAAATTGAATCGCGCAGAAGACGAAAAAGAAAAGTAAAACCGTGAGATAAAAACGACCTCCGGTTTTTTTTTCGATCCATTCTTCCAAACGAACGGAAAGGGGAGAAAAAACAAAAAGTCCGGCCACGACGAAATCGATAAGGTCGGAAAGGACCGAGGCGAAAAATCCCCTTCTTGCGTATTCGATTCCTTTTTGAACGTCTTCCTGCGTAAAATACTTTAGAATTTGCTCATGCAGTTGGGAGGAATCGTTTCCTTGGTAGGAAAGAAACTTCATAGCAATTGTGAAAAAAATTTGTAATACGTAAAAGATCAGTAGAACGGTTTTGAGTCGCATTTGATTTCCAAAATGTTTTAGATTGAAAGCTTCGGTGATTTTTAAACGATTCCGTCGTAAGTCAATGATTTTCGCGTACGACGACGCATTAGGGATACGGAAGGCGCGTCTCGAACCTTTGGTTCGAGATGAGTCGCTTTGCGACGAACCTGGAGTAGCCCGACCCGCCTGCGATTTTTGATTTCATTTTTTGATACGGTAAGTTTACAGGCGGGGAATGCCCTAAACGTTTTTTGAAAGTCCTGTGGTCGGGTTTGATATCGGATCGTACCTTTCTTTTTAAACCGAAGAACGAAAATTCTTTACAAGATCTTATTCTCTTTTTTAGAATAAACCCAATACTATGTCAAAAAATATAATCCTTGAAAGAGTCTGGCCCGCAAGGGAAATCGTAGAAGATCTTTTCGAATTAAAAAAACATTCCCCACTAACACACGTTATGACGAACGTCGTGGTCACAAATTGGACTGCGAACGTTTTACTCGCAGTCGGCGCGTCTCCTGCGATGGTGATCGCCGAAGAGGAAGCGGGAGAGTTCGCAAAGATTGCAAACGGGTTATTGATCAACGTCGGCACGGTAACTTTGAACGACGCTAAGGCCATGAAGATCGCGGCATCCGCGGCTTGTCAAAAAAATGCTCCTTGGGTAATGGATCCCGTCGCCGTAGGCGTCCTCGGTTTTAGAACGGAAGTGGCGACGGAACTTCTAAAATTTAAACCGACCGTGATCCGAGGAAACGCTTCCGAAATACTTGCGTTAGCCGGAACAGGGAGCGGAGGTAAAGGAGTCGATTCTACCGCCCGCTCTTCGGATGTTTTATCTTTTGCGAAAGAACTTTCCGAAAAAACCGGCGCGGTTGTCGCCGTAAGCGGCGAAGTGGATTACGTTACGAACGGAATCGACGTGATCGCGGTTCCGGGCGGAGATCCGATGATGACCAAAGTTACCGGAGTCGGTTGTTCCTTGGGCGCGCTCATCGCTTCTTTTTTAGGAGTTCAAAAAGATCCGTTACGCGCCTCTGTTTCCGCTTCCGCCGTTTTTGCGATCGCGGGTTCCCGCGCCGCGAAGGATTCGAACGGCCCCGGAAGTTTTGCGGTGAACTTTTTGGATCGATTGAGTCTGCTTTCGATCGAACGATAGTCGCCGTTTGAAAGGAGGTTCGATAGAAATCCGGATTTGGAAGAATAGAATATTAGAATATACTATTAAGCTGAGGTTTGCGATTCGGTAAGGCGTCATTTTCCGTTACGTAAATTTTTCTTGCCGGGGATGCGTTCGAGATTAAGATCGTTCGCGTTTTTATTTGAACTAAAAAAGGATCGAAACATGAAGTATCAGTGTTTACTTACCGAACTGAGGAATCAGGTTCTTGTCGTCACCCTCAACCGGCCTGAAAAATCCAACGCATTGAACGTACAAATCAGGGACGAACTTGAAAACGTATTCAATACAAACGCAAAGAACGACGAGGTACGGGCGATTCTTCTGAATTCCTCGGGCAAACATTTTTCGAGCGGTTACGATTTGGAAGAAGTCGTTCAAACGAAACTCGAATCTTTTCGTCATAGAATATTAGAATATCATTATGCGCTTTATAGTTTTCCGAAGCCGGTGATCACGCTTTTAAAGGGTTTTGCGTCCGCCGGGGGGTTCGATTTGGCTCTTTGCGGAGATTACATAATATCCGAAAAAAAGGCGATTCTTTTCAGGCCCGAGATACGATTCGGGGGCCCTCCTTTGATTACGACTCTCGCCAGAAAGGTCGGACCTTCCAAAGCCTTGAGTTTGACCTTAAAAGGAGATCCGATTCGATCTTCCCAAGCTTTGAGTTTAGGAATTATAGACGAGGTTTACGAGGGAGAGGACGTTTTGCAACACGCGGTTCAAATCGCTTCCAAACTTTCCCAGTGGGATTTTAATATGTTATCCGTTTTAAAGGGAATTTCGAATAACTATTTTATGGGAAACTTATACGAAAATTTGAAAAACGAATTCGATGAGTTCGCTTCCGTACTGAAAGATCCGAAATTTTTTCAGAGGGTTCAGGAGTATGCGGAAACGATTCGGCAATAACGTTTTCTTACAAATATTCTATTTCGGATGAGTTTGAACTCTTGACCATTAGAATTTTTGAATTCGTTTTAGTCCGAATGAACCGTTCCTGCGGGGATATAAAGAACTTCTTCCGGTTGAACGAGGACAAGATTTATTTTTCTCGGTAATCTCGGCACGTTCAATACGTTTACGCCGATCTTCGTTTTGTCTTTTTAATATCCATCGGGTCGAGGATCGTACGATTCAGCGCTTCGATTCTCCGAAGGACAAAACGTCGGTGGGACACTTGATTACACATTCCGAACAACGAACACATTGAACGTTGTCCATAGGAATTCCTTTGTTTGCGTAACCCATCACGTCGATTCCTTGGTGACAGACTTTGGTGCAGATATTGCAGGAGATACATTTTTTCTTTTCCGAGAGGATCCTAAACTTGCTGAATCTTCCGTAGATGTGCATGAGCGCGGCTAAAGGACAAAAAAATCTGCACCAGACCCTTCCGCTCAAAAAGAAATACGCTCCGAGTCCCACAACACCGGCTAACAGCAAATCGACGACGATGTCGTAGATTTTTTTTCCGTTGTCCGCTATGTTTCCTAAAACGTGGGTAAAGGGAAACCAAGGGGATAAAAAGATTTCACTGAACTTCAAGATCGTGACGATCGCGGCGAACAAAAGAATCCATTGACCCGAATTTTCCAATTGATTGGCGAATTTTCCGTGAGGCATTTCGGTTCTAGTTTCGTCTCCGAGGGTCTCGGCAAGTCCTCCGCAGGAACAGATCCAACCGCAATACGCTCCCTTACCGAAACGATACACTAGAAACGGAATGACTCCGAATGTCTGAACCGTTCCGTAAATCAGCCAGAAAGAAGTGATTTCGGTGTTGTAAAAAATTCCCATGTTCAAAGGCCAAGCGAGAATGAAACCGTAAGCGTTCCAATAGGCGCCGTTAGGAAACACTTGGGTTAATAAAAACCCATTCGAATTTCCTAATAAACCGTTTTGTTCTAAAAAAGGAAGAATCATTTCGGGTAATAAAAACAACGGAAAAATCTGAATCAGGATTAAGGTCCAGGTTTGTTTTCGAATGTATTCTGTGGGTTTTACCTTCATTCTCCGCAAACCGAAAACGAGGATGGTGAGCGAATACAAAAGAGTGTAGTGAAAACCGGGTTGTTTTCCCAATAATGAAAAGCCGAAATATTTGCTTCCGACGTAAACAAGGCAGAAATAAGACGCTGCTGAAAATAAATAAGAATTTTTGAATGTACTCCAACCGTTTTTAAAAAGCTCCTTTCTTTTTTGAAACAGATAAGTCGAGAACGGAATTCCCACAACGATGAAACTTAACAATGAAACGGAAGCGATCCAAGTATGGATGGGATTTCCGTAGAAGGAGGTTTTTCCCCAATAGATTACGTTCGCAAAAAGGATCATCTCTAAAAAACCGATCCAATCCCAAAAACGTTTTTGACTTTGAATTCGAAGCCCGATTTGTTTTAAAAACTCTATCGGTGCGTTGGAACCGATCCGGACTAAGACGCTCGTATTCGGAATTTGTTCCGAGCGCAAATCCGAACTTCGATGGGAAGAATTAGGAAAACCGATTCGTTTCAATCGAACTTCTTTGTCTAAAATTTCTTCAACGACCGTTTCGTTTAAAAATTCTATTTTTCCCGACGCGACGAGCGATTCTAATTTTTGTCCGTTAGTCGCCTTTGGACGGACCAATTCTTTTCCTCGATAGGAAAGTCGAGTCGAGTTTGCGTATTCGCTCACTGCGATCGCTGCTTCCACCGCGGAATCGCCTCCTCCTACGACGAGCACGTCTTCCTTTTCAAAATCCTTCGGATCGATCAGTCTATAAAAGACTTTCGATAATTTTTCCCCGGGTACTCGGAGATTTCTCGCGTTTCCGCTTTTGCCGACGGCGAGAACCAATTCCTTCGTTTCGAATTTTTCCCCGCTTTCGCAAAAGACGCTAAATCCGAAATCTTCGGTTCGAATTTCGGTAACTCTTACGTTCGTTTGAATCGGAAGCTCCCATCGATCGAGGGTATTCTGCAGGTCTCGTAACAGGCTTTCTTTGGTTCCGTCGACGATCGGAACTTCGGAGTTCGTTTGCAGATCTTTCGGTTCCGCAAAGATCGGTTTTGCTTTCGGATAACTTCTTATCGTATGAAACGGTTCATTGGATTCTAATATAATAAATTTATAATTTAATTTTTTACATTCGATTCCGGCGGAAACTCCGGCCGGTCCCGCGCCTACGATTAAAATATCGTAAACGGAGGATTCTTTTGCAACGGCGGATTGGTTTTTTCTTTGATTTTCGGCCCGGATTTTTTGGACTACCTTGGCTCCGCTTTCGACTGCGAACTTTAAAAGCGGAAGACCGGTCAAGTCTCCGATCACTCGAATTCCGGGGATCGAACTTTCATAGGAATCAGAAACTTCCGGATATATTTCCACTTCGCCTTCGGGCGCGTTGTTATGAAGCCATGAGAAATAACGCGAGAAAAGCGGGATTTTTACGTTCATATTTGCCTACTCGAATTAGAAAGCCGCATTTGTTTTCGGGTCGTACTTCGATTATACGATAAGATTGCCGCGATTTCAATTCGTCTTTTGAATCGGAAAGTTACAAATCCTTTTTCGAACGCAGTCAGTTTAGAAAATTATAATATCATTCGGATCGAAACCTTGTTTTACGGTTTTTCCGCGCTAAGGATGCGGAGCGTGCGAAGCAGTTGTCTCGTTAGAGACAACCGAAGGCGAACGCCGGAGCGCGGAGCAAGCCTGGCCTGCGTCTAACGTGTCGATTTTGTTTTTCAATCGATTCGCGCAGGAGCGCCCGAAACGTATCTCAAGAAAATTTTCTTTTTAGATCGAGTCGCGTTAAGACTGAAATAAAAGGGAAATTTTTACCGAATTAAAGTGGGGAGGATTCGGTATGGAGCTTGTCGGGATCGAACCGACGACCTTCTGAATGCAAATCAGATGCTCTCCCAGCTGAGCTAAAGCCCCTTGTCGAATACCGGATGGGCCTGATGTGATTTGAACACATGACCCCACGCTTATCAAGCGTGTGCTCTAACCAGCTGAGCTACAGGCCCGGTAAAGGATATGATTTTGACCGGGGTTGCAAATGCAAACAGTTTTTTGTTAAAAAACCGTTTTGGGTTTCGGGTTAAAAACCGTCCCTGCGATAAACTCGAATTTGATGATCCAAAAAATCCGAGATCACTAAGTAACGGTTATCGGGCGAGACGTCAAGCCCCGTGGGTTGATTTCCCGCCTCCCAAAATTCTTTTACCGTGTCGGTCGCGGTGTCGATCACGTAAACTTTTCCGAGTACCAATCCTTTTTTGAGATAACCTTCGGTCGGATTGTTCGGACCTCTGCAGGAAACATAAAGATATTTGCCGTCCGGAGAAAGCGCGATCGTATTCGGTTTATCGAATACAGGAATCGACTTCCGAACTTTTTTTTCCTTTAAATCGTAAACTTCGATTTTGCTACAACACATGTCCGAGACGTAGATTTTATTTTCCACGTTACCCGGAACAATATGACGTTTGTTGCCCGGAGGGCCGATCGTATCGATCAGCTTTTCCTTTTCCATGGAATAAATTCCGAGTCTACCGCCTCCGGATTCCTGATTGCTCGCCGAAAATTGAGCGATGTATAATTCTTTTCCGTCTTTGGAAAGTAAAAGCCCTCGAGGTAAACCGATCTTTTCGGTCTTGCGGGTTTCCGTTTTCGTTTTTCTATCGATGACGGAAATGTCCTCGCTGATCCAATTCGAGCAGTAGACCAGATCGCGGATCGGATCATAAAGAAGAATCTTGGACCACTTTCCGGTAAGGTCGACGCTTGTCTTATAGGCGAGAGTTTTGAGATCGAAAACGTGAACCGCATTCGCCTGCATCTGACTTACCCAGAGTTCGTTGTGTTCCGGGATCGCGATCGTTTCCACAAAACCCAATTTCTTTCTGTACTTTTCGGGAGGCGCAAGTCTGACCGTTTCGCCCGTTCTTATATCCAAAACGTCCATCCCTTCGTCTTCCAAAAGGGGAATCGCAAGTCTCGTGTTATCGATAAAACGGACGCTTTTGGGTTGGATTCCCGTTTTGAATTTTGCGGTAAAACGATGCGTTATGCCCTCTTTATCGAGCGCGATCAACTTCTCGTTCAGTTCCTCCGCGTTTTTTATTCGATAGGAGGAATTTTGAAAACCCGGAGAGGAAAGTTTCAATTCGATTTCCTTACCGTCCTTGTAAACGGGCGCTTCCATTTCTACGAGGCCGACGTTCTTATCCGTTTCCAAAACCTTAAAAGGCAGGACCTCTTCTTCGGATCGGATCACGGTTCCCTTGTAAGGATGAACGCTGAATTTAACGATCTTAGTTCCGCTTTTTTCCCTATGGACCGGAGAGGAAATCAGGGAGGAGTTCCCGCTTTTGCAGCAGAGTAAAAACAGGAAGATCGGGATTAAAAGCGCCGTATCCGGTTTGACGAGTTTAAGAAGAATTTTTTTGAGATTCGAGTTCACTGGACGCTCCTCTTAGATTATGAATTCCTTTTTGTTCGTGTTTGATTTCCGAGGATCAGGTTAATCCAACGGAAAGGGCGTATTAGAAAATGATAAATTGCGAATGTGATTCCGAAAACCGATAAAAGGTGTAAAAGAAATTTCTCCGTAATTCCTAAGGAAGTATGAACCACAAAAAAACCGGTTAAAAGCGAAACCGGATGGTGTACGAGATAAATCGGAAGACTCGCGGTTCTCATATATTCGGTTTTATCGTTTCTAAAATCGAAAAATTTCTGAAAGAGTCCGATCAAAAGACGGATCATCAGCCAACCGGCGGCGCATTTGGAAAGAATGTGTAGAATCCTTCTCCAATTGCCCGTATAACCGAAGTAAGACCAGAACGGATCGATTCTGCCGATTTCGTAAAAACCCCAGAACGTAAGAAAAGCAAACGGGCCCCAGATCCAAAAACGATCCGATTGAGGTTCCAAGAGAAGATTTTCCTTTGAAATCAAAAGACTTCCGCAAAGAAAAAACGTGTAGTTGTAGACGAAGTTTACGGGTTCGATCGCAAACCAGGATTCGTCTTTCATAAAGTAAAAATTGATCATACAGGTTCCGACAAAACTGACGAAGGTGAAAACGACGATCGTTTTCCATTCCTGTACGAAACCTTTTTGATCGGGTTCTTCCTTTAAAAGCGTCGTCAACGGAAGCGTTATCTTTCGAACAAAAAGATGCAGGATCGTAAATAGGATCAGAAAGTAAAGGAACCAGATGTGTGAGGGTCTAATATTAAAATTTAAGAATATTCTAAAATAGAAATCAAGATAGGAAATTTCCCCTCCCGCTTGTAATAGGGAAACGTAGGATTGCATGGGCGCGAAAAGAAAAATCCCGACGACCGTCGGAATGAAAATCCTGAAAATTCTCATCCTTAAAAACTCTTTCAGGGTTTTGGCGCGAAAGATCGCTTCCGTAAAGTAACCCGAAAGAAAGAAAAAAAGGGGCATTCTAAAAACGTGCACCCATTCCCCGAATACGTCGAAGATCTCCGATCTTTGTTCGTTTCGAAGTGGGTATTTGATTTCAGCGGCATAAACGATCGCTACGTGAAATACGAGACCGATTAAAAGAGCAAAGGAACGAAGATTGTCTAAATAAAAAAGTCTCTTTCGAGTTTTTGATAAGATCGGCTTAAGGCTCAAACATCCACCGTATATTTAAAAAGAGAATCCCGAATGATTAAGGTCGAAGGGTCCTCTTTTTTTTGTTCCACCATTTTATCTTTTACCAATAGTTTGATCGCGCTCACCAGGTCATGGTGTTCCAATCCCACTCTAAGGATCGCCCATCTGATAAAATGATTCAGATGAATTCGATAATTACTTCCGTCTGGTTGTCCGTACGTTTGCGAAAAAGTAATCAAGGCGGAGGTCACTAAGTTCTTTTTATCCGCTTTTAAAAGTATGGCGATCGTCTTGTTGGTTTCTCTCAATCTTGAAGTGAGAATTTTTACGATCTTCATGGAGAATCCGGGATTCGTCCGTATCAGATTGAAAAACGCGCCTTCGTTGATTGCGATGAGCGAAACGTCCGTCCTTGCAACCGCCTTTGCACTTCGAGGCGTCTTATCGATCAGTGCCATTTCGCCGAACATATCTCCCTCTTTTAATTCTACGAGGAGTTTATAGGCCTCTTTCACTTTTTTGTGAATTCCCACTTTTCCTTTGACGATCAGGTACATCTCTTCCGCTTCCTGATTCTCCTCAAAAATAATATCGGATTCTTTGAACTCGACGCCCAATTTCTGGACCATGGATTCGGTTATTTTCATAATTCTTAATGGACCTTAATTATAATCTTGCAACAACTCCGACGGCTTTTAGGATCTATAAAGTCTGCACCAGCTTTGATGATTGTGAGTCGAAATCAACCAAAATCCGAAGATCAATTTTTCTAAGGCAATTTATAGAAGGCGAGGGTGTTAGGGAATCTGCCGTCGGGTTCCTGGGGGCAAAGATCGGAATTTTACGTATCCTAAGCAAGGTCGCCTTGACTTCTAAAATGTGGGAACTCCCGCGCTTTGAATATAAATTAACGTGAATTCGACGGTTAGAAATGTTGGAGTTCCCACACTTCGAATGGGTGCGACGGTTAGAAATTAGTTGTTTGTTAGGAGTTCCCACATTTTGAGCGGGTTAGTCGGCAAGGAAGTTATCGATCGAATTGGAAGCCGAAATTGCTGTTGACTGGGGGCCCTTCTAAAATATCTTTCTGAGATTTGTCTTTTCATTTTTCTCCCATAGATTAGAAACCGGTGGTGAATGGATAGATGTTAGGAATCACTGGTTCCGGCGACCTTACCCATCGAACTCCTCACTTTTATGAATGTAAGTTTTGGGAAGCGCCGTTAAGAAAAAAATCCCGTGAGCGAGGCTTTCGGCAAGAGGAAAGAATATGGATTTTACGATACCTAAAGAAGTCGAAGAGATCAAAAAAAGAATCCGAGACTTTGTCGAAAACTACGCGATACCGGCGGAAGTTCACTACGATTACGATCACGGAAGAATGCCCGAAAAGGTCACGGAAGAACTCAGAAAAAAAGTAAAAGAACTCGGTCTTTGGACCCCACATCTACCTAAATCCGAAGGCGGCCTCGGACTCGACATGGTCGGAACTGCGATCATCTTTTCCGAACTCGGACGTTCTCCGATCGCACCTTATCTCTGCAACTGCGACGCGCCCGACGAGGGTAATATGCATCTTCTGCATATAGCGGCCAATAAGGAACAAAAAGAAAAATATTATTATCCGCTCGTTCAAGGAAAGATTCGTTCCGCATTTGCGATGACCGAACCTCCGCCGGGAGCCGGAGCCGATCCACAAACTCTTACCACCAACGCGGTCAAAGACGGAAACGATTATATAATCAACGGACACAAATGGTATTGTACAGGCGCCAACGGAGCGGGCTTTTTGATCGTGATGTCCAAAGTCGCCGAGTCTTTTCGAAGAACAACGATGTTTCTCGTACCTACGGACGCACCCGGTTATACGATGATGAGGGAAATCGGCGTGATGGGTTCTCACGGTCCGGGCGGTCACTGCGAATTAAAATTTGAAAACGTTCGAGTTCCCGAGTCCGCAATTTTAGGGAGAGTAGGCGAAGGATTCAAATGGTCCCAGGAACGTTTGGGTCCCGCTCGACTAACACACTGTATGCGATGGATCGGGCTCGCGAGGAGATCTATGGAGATCGCAAGGGAATACGCTCTCAAACGGGAAGTGTTCGGTCAAAGGATTGCGGATCACCAGGGAATTCAGTGGATGTTCGCCGAGTCCGCGCTCGAAATCGAATCGGGATATATGCTGACCTTAAAAGCCGCCCATACTTTGAGAGCGGGAGAAGACGCGAGGCAGATCATATCGATGGCTAAGTGGCACGTCTCGGAAACTCTCTGTAAGGTGGTCGATCGGGCGATTCAAATCTGCGGATCACACGGATACGGAAGAGACATGAAACTCGAACTGTTTTATAGGGATGCGAGAGCGGCAAGGATCGCGGACGGACCGAGCGAGGTTCATAAAATGGTGATCGGAAGAAACCTGGTCAGCGGCAAAAGCGATTTTTAATATTAAAATATACGAATATTATGAACGATACCGAATTAAAAAACGTTCTGGAAGGATATCTTTCCGGAAGATTGAAGGGAAAAACGGAGATCCGTTCCATGGTATCTCTTAGCGGCGGGGCCTGTCAGGAAAATTTTTCCGCGCAGCTTCAAGTATTGGACGGACCGGAAAAAGGTTCTTACGATACGGTATTTCGAACCGACAAAGGCGCGGCTCTTCTCGCATCTCTCAGTCGCGAGGATGAGTTCGGCGTTTGCGATCTGGCTTACAAAACGGGAGTCAATACTCCGAGGCCTTTCTGGTTGGAAACCGACCGGACAATCACCGGAAGTCCTTTTTACTTTATGCAAAAGATATCCGGAAAGGCGACGGGAAGATACGTCGTCAAAGATCCTTCGCTTAACAAAATGAGAAAACAACTCGCGATCGATCTCGCGGAAAATCTCGCCCAACTTCATTCCGTAAAACCTTCAGATTGTAAAAACGCAAAACTTCGTAATACTCTTTGGATGGATCAGGATCCGAACGACAAGATCGTGGCAAACGGATCGATCCGTTCCCTTCGATTTCAATTGGAAAGAATGACGGAAGCGTATCCCGCGATGGAGTTGATTCTCAACTGGTTGGAAAAAAAAGCGAAACCCTCCGACGATGTCGTATTAATACACGGGGATTTCAGAACGGGAAATTTTATGGTAACTCCGGACGGATTACAAGGAATCGTAGACTGGGAATTTGCCCATTGGGGAGACCGTCACGAGGATCTTACCTGGCTTTGTATGAGAGATTGGAGATTCGGAAAATTGAATAAGGAAGCCGGGGGTTTTGCCGATCGTTCCGAGTTTTACGAAGCGTATGAAAAATCATCCGGCGTAAAACTCGATCCTTCGATGATCACTTACTGGGAAGTGATGGGAAATCTCCGATGGGCGATCGGATGTATCGGTCAGGCGGAAAGACATCTTTCCGGAAAGGACAAGGGGATAGAACTCGCGGCGATCGGAAGAAGGGCCTGCGAGATGGAATACGAGGCGATGAGGATCATAGAAAATGCAGGATAAACCGACGTCCACGGACTTACTCGAAGCGATTCAGGATTTTCTAATGAAGGAAGTCCTTCCTCAATTTAAGGATAAGGATCTTCTTTCCTATAAAACATTAGTAAGTTGGAATATGTTGGGAGTTGTCTCCCGGGAGATCCGTTCGGGTGAAGAGTCACTCGATAAGGAACTGGCTCGTCTCGTTAAACTTCTAAAAAAGAATTCTTCCTTACCCTCCACTCTGAACGAAAAGAAAAACCTGGCTCATACTTGGAACCTGGAGCTGAGGGATAAAATTCGAAAAGATAAACTTTCCTTGGAAGATTCGCAGTGGTGGAATCACGTGAAGGAAACCGTAAGAGAAAAAGTCGAGGTTACGAATCCTAGATTTACCACGGAAAGTTAGTCGCTCATGTCGGTTGTTTATTTGATCCGTCACGGCCAGGCTAATTCCCAGGGTGAAAATTACGATCTACTGACTCCGCTCGGAAAGGAGCAGGCTTTTGCGCTAGGAAAGTTCACGGCTCAAAACGGAGAATTACCCGATCGGATCGTGACCGGAACTCTTCGAAGGCAAATAGAAACCGCGGAATTTTTTATGAAAGGTGTGCTCTCGATTACCGGCGATCGCGATATTTATAAAACGAATTCCTTCGTTGTTCGAGACGCGGGTTGGAACGAGTTTGCACCGGAACTTTGGACTTCTTATTCCAAACTTCTTTCTTCCGGAAAACCCGAGTTCGCAAAAACACTTTCCCAATTCGGCAAGGTTCGGGTCAAAGGTGGGATCCGATCGGCGGCCTTATTTTTTAAATTGACGGAGGAAATCCTAAGATTCTGGAGAGAAGGAACGGAAACTCCGGAAGGAATCGAAACATTCAAAAATTTTGAATCTAGAATATTCCATTCTTGTAATGTTTTGTTTTCTCCGGGAGATAAGGAAAGAAATTTCATTTTCACTTCCGGGACTCCGATTTCTCTGGTATTAAATCGTATTCTGCGTCAGGACGAAGACTGTTTCGCGTGGATGCCTTGGATCTGGAACACTTCCTTGAGTACGTTCCGATGGGTGAAAGGAAGATATCTTCCGGTTTCGATCAACGGGGTTCCGCATCTTCCCGATAAATTCAATCGAACTCTTTTTTGACGCGGGAACTCGCACAGGCCGGAGAAATTCGATCGTCGCTCAAATTATATACAAAAAGAAGGGGCGTCTTTCAACGTCGAATTCACTTTATTTATAATAGAGTTGTTGAAAAATGAATTCTCCACCCGTTTGTTTCATTGAAACGGACGATTGAAGCAGTTTTGTTAAGCTGAACCGCGGAATTTTGGGGCAAGTATAAAATCTTGTAGAAATGAGGCTCCTGTTTTGGATGGTAACTCGGGAATCATCGGTTCCCGAGAATCTTAAATGAGAAAAGGATCGACGGAGTGGACGGCTAACGTTTAGACTGTCCGTCGTCTGCGAGCGATTGATGACAAATGTAAAAAGTCATTCACGATTTTCGACGTCCAACGTGGGACTATGGATCTTCGGAATCAGTACGATTTTGGTGATCGGTTCTTTTTTCGGTAATTATTATTACGAAGAGAGACACTTAGACAGACTGTTAGACAACATTCACTGGACCATCTCTTACGTATGCGCGGCCGCTCTTGCCTGGTTGGGTTATTTCTCCGTCGAGGGCAAAATTCATCGTTTTAGATTTTGGTTCGCTCTCGGTCTCACGGCAAACGCACTCGGACAATTTTCCTGGGCGATTCAAGTTTATCTGGACTATTACGTGATTCCGACTCCCAGCGATTATCTTTTTCCCTGGGTAGCTCCCTGTTTTATCATCGGATACTCTATTATAATTATTGAATGTGATCGCAATAAAATCCGGGCGGCCGTGTTGGACGCTCTCGGTCTCATCACCGCCATTCTCACCTTCTCGCTCGCATTGTATCTTCCTCAAAGGGAAGGGGTCGGAATTCCTCAGCTTCTTCCTTTGATCAATCATCCGGTTTCCTTTTTAACCGCCGCGGCTCTCGGAGTTTTACTCATTCCTCTTTTAAGATTACAACCCGATAAGTCCTGGTTTTCGTTCATACTCGGCATGGGAGGAACGGGGTTTTGTTGGTTGTTATGGAACGCATTGCTTATCGTGGAGATTCCTCCGGACGGAACCCTGCTTAACGCGGGTTTTTCCGTCGCCGCTCTGATCCTGGGTTACGGTGTTCTGACCTGGGAACCCAAGTTCAACGATCATCCCGTTTGGGGAAGAAGGTTCGAAGCCGGACTTCGTCTATTACCTTTGTTTGAAGTGGTTGCCAGCTCGATTACGATCGTTCTTGCGGGAACTCTCAGCGGATTGCCCGAAGGCGTTCGAATCGTCGCTTGGACCGGAACCACGATCGTGGTTGTGATTGCGAGCGCGAGGCAGACCTTCCTCGTAAAGGAAATGACGGACGCGGAACAGGAAATCCGTCTGATCAACGAGGGACTCGAAGAGATCGTCGCCAAAAGAACGGAAGAACTTAGGACCGTAAATCAATATCTTATTTCCAAAAACGAACAAGTCATTCGTGCTATCGAAAATGTAAAAAACACGCAGAAACAACTGATTCGTTCCGAGAAGATGGCCGTACTCGGACAGTTGGTCGCCGGTATCGCGCACGAACTCAACACTCCGTTAGGCGCTATCGTTTCCTCAAACGAAGCGATTCGATCCGTATTATCCGATTCTTGGGAAGATCTTTTAAGGAATTACTCCGATTTTACGGAAGATGAAAAATCGATTTGGGAAAAACTTTTTTCCAGAGCGATTTCTCTGAGGGAATTTTACGATACGAGAGAAGAAAGGATCAAAAGAAAAAAAATCGCGGGTTTGTTAAGCGACTTCGGATTTTCCGATTGTGTACGTCTTGCGGACATCCTCACCGATTTGGGAATTAATCCCGACTACGTCTGGGAGAATTTTAAGGATCTACCTCAAAAGGAAAAACTTCTGAGGATCGCGCAGAACGCTCTTTCTCTTTCCGGTCTTGCTAGGGCGAGTTTTACGATCGAGAAGGCGGCCGAAAAAGCGTCTCTCGTAATACAAGCTCTGAAGGAATACGCGTATAGGGATCGGACGGATACGGCGATGGGACCCGTGGACGTGCGTAAACAACTGGAAACCGTTCTCACTCTTTATTATTCGAAATACAAAACTCAAGTGGAGATCGTTCGCGATATGCCCGAAACTTCGTACGTCCGTGGAAACGCGGAATCGCTTACGCAAGTATGGACCAATCTCATTGGGAACGCGCTTTATGCGATGGGTTATAAGGGAAAAATCGTCATCTCCTGCAATAAAATTCTAACGGGTTGGGAAGTCGCGATCAAAGACAGCGGAACCGGGATCGAAGAAGCAGTACAAGACCGCATCTTCGAACCTTTTTTCACCACGAAACCTTCCGGTGCGGGGACCGGTTTAGGTTTGGACATATGCAGAAGAATCATCGAAGATCATAACGGAAAAATCTTTTTTGAAACTTCCAAAGAGGGAACCACTTTTTTCGTGATTCTTCCCGTTGCGGAACCGCCTCACAAAATATCCGAAAAACAACTCGTCAAAAGTTAGAAAATTATACTTTTCTAATGTAATTTGCGTTTTCTTCCCGATTTCTTCCGCTTTGTCTTTAGTGGCCCGTCTTGTCCGGAACGTCATTCCCTTTGATAAAGGCCGGACGTTTTGCGAGTTCCTCGTTCCAACGTTTTAAATTCGGAAATTCGTCCAGGGGTATTTCCGCCCAGTCGTGAATATTGACCCAGGGCCAGGTGGCGATGTCGGCGATCGATAGTTCTTTTCCGGCTAAAAATTTACTTTCACCGAGTCTTCTATCCAAAACGGAATAAAGCCGTTTGGTTTCGTTTTGATATCTGGAAATCGCGAAAGGAATTTTTTCGGGTGCGTATTTTAAGAATACTCCGGCCTGTCCTTGCATAGGTCCGACTCCGCCCATCTGAAACATGAGCCATTGAAGTACGATACTTTTTTCCTTCGGTTCTTTCGGTAAAAGTTTTCCCGTTTTTTCGCCGAGATAAATCAGAATGGCGCCCGATTCGAACACGGCAAAACTTCCGTTGTCCTTGTCGATGATGGCGGGTATTCTTCCGTTCGGATTAATTTTCAAAAACCATTCTTGTTTTTGTTCCAGTTTGCCCAAATCAATCGGATGAACCGTATAAGGAATTCCTAATTCTTCCAGCATGATGGATACTTTTCTTCCGTTGGGTGTGGCTGCGGAATATAATTCGATCAAAGTTTTTCTCCTAAAAATTTTGAGTTTTTTCGTTTCGGAGATTAGACTTTTTCGTTTCGCAGAAAAACCGTCTTCGTGCGTAACATCCAAAAAAAAATCGGCGCCAAACGAATTTCTTTTGAAGTTGAAAAAAACATTGGCAAAAATTGCGAGGCCAAGCCGGGTTTCCGTAGAATCGAGTTCTTGCACGTTATGCGCCTTTGGAGCCGGTTCTTTTCTAAAAGGGAGGGAGTATCTTCCTGTATGTAACGCGATTTCGGTGTAACCTAACGGCATCCAGGTGAATTCAGATAAATTTTCTTTGTCAATCAGCCTCTTTTCGACCGTAACCAATCCACTATCGACTTGGTTCTGAAGATAAATCTGTCGGAATTCCGACAATCTTCCGCCCCACCCGCGTTTTGAGCGGACAACTCAATGAATTGCTTCCTGAACTCAATCTCACTCCCTGAATGCCGCCCCATAGGAAGGCATTCACTGAGTTTCCACGGGTCGTTCGATAGGGCGCAATTCGGGGAATAAACTCAATCTCACTCCCTACGGGTCGTTCGATAGGGCGCAATTCAGGGAATAAACTCTATTTCGCTCTCTGCCGAATGATCCATAGAGAATGAGGCACCTATTTCAAGGGATCATTCTCTGAACTCAGTGAAACGCTCTCTATCATAACCTTACCCACAAGTTAGGTTTTCGTGAGTAATTTAAACATAAACCCGATTTCCATAGCTCTCATGAGGCCTTTAAAAATGGTAAGGGGGCCCGGAGGAGCATCGGAATTGCGAGCCAAGTGCCCGCCTAATTTAGCAATCCACAGTAAGACGGTTCCTAACTCGGGTTCTTCCTTAGGAGGTTTCGGAGTTTCAAAAAGTCGACAATAAATGCCTTTCCATTCAAAAGACTCGAATAGGATGGATGCTTTTAAACCTGGAATATTTCTACCTAAGAATGTTAACATCATAACTCTCCAAGCAACAATAGCGCAGACAGCAATACAAGCTTTGAATCGATTCCCAAATTTAAATTGAGTAGATTCAATATTACATCCAGACTTTAAAACCTTGAAGAAAACTTCAATACCCCAGCGGCTTTTGTAATAGGCGATCATACTTTTTGCATCGTCCGAATTGTGAATAGGAATTGTGGTTAGAAATTTCCAATCGATAGATTCTTCCGGAGGTCCGCCTACCTCGGTTGCGGTTAACGCATACATATCAATATTTTCTAATTTCTTGTATTGAGGAGGTTTTATCGTTAGCTTTTCAAATCGAAGTTCGATTGTTGCTTCCCTCGCCTCCTTTCCTTTTTTCCTA
>NZ_ANIK01000006.1 GCF_000347175.1 Leptospira alstonii serovar Sichuan str. 79601 | reverse complement strand
AATTCTATGCCCGAAAATATATTAAATCGAAAATTAGCCCAATATGGTCTTATGTAAAAAAAAATAGCGGGAGGGCTTGACACAAGAAACATAGGAGAGAGTGTTTTGCTGAGTTCAACTTCAATCGCTTTCGCATCGGTTAAACCGAACTCGCATAATTTAAGGCGGAAATTCCCTCGTTTTATAGAGGGAAAAAAATTCTTTCTCCCTGGGAAATAAAAGCAACATACCCGCAAAAAAGATTCCCATTCCGATCCAATGGATCGGAGAGGCGGTTACGAAGTAAAAGACTCCGTTGACCATATAACCCGACTCCAAAAAAATCACGGAAAAAATTTTAGACTGAGAATAGGACAGGAATTTTTCCTTCGGTTCCAAATCTTCCTGAATCATTTTCTTTTTAGCGAAAAACAAAGGGACATACCAGGAGATCGGTAAAAGAAAAATCGAAACTCCCAAAATAATTCCGCCGCTGGGTAAATCGCCGTTCGAGTTTGCAAGAAACACAAAAAAACCGCCGAACGGAACTAAGCTGATCAACAGCGCGGAATAAACGATCTTTAAGTTTTTCATATTGGTCGAAAAATAGATTCGATTCTTTTTATCTGTCAAGTTTTTACGAAAAAAAATTCCGGAAAGAATTTCACCGATTCGTTATATTCAATTTGAATCTTGAGACAAATCGTAAAATTTAAAGAATTTAAAAATTCTGTGGACTTGACATCCCGGCCACCGTACAAAGTTCGAAACAAAAATAGGTCTTAAACAATGGAATCCAATTTGCTGACAACGGTATTTCTTCCGGTCGCGTTAGGTATTATCATGCTCGGAATGGGTATGACGCTTACCATAGACGACTTCAAACGAATTTTCATTCTTCCCAAAGCTGTGATCACGGGATTAACGTTACAACTTTTGCTTTTGCCGATCGTGGGATGGACGATCGCAAGCGTATCCGGACTTCCGGGGGAACTGGCCGTGGGTCTCATGCTCTTGGCGATTTGTCCCGGCGGAGCGACTTCCAACCTGATCACTCACCTCGCCAAAGGAGACGTGGCCCTTTCCATCACGTTAACCGCAATCACGAGTTGTATCACCGCTCTTTCTATCCCGTTGCTTTTGAACTTGTCCATGTTTCATTTTCTCGGAGCCGGGAAAACGATCCGACTCGATATTCCCCAAACCATTCTTCAAATTTTTCTGATCACCGTGTTACCCGTGTCGATCGGAATGATTCTCAACGCAAAAAAACCGGAACTCTCGCGTAAGTTCGAAAAGACGGTGAAAATTCTTTCCGGAATTTTTTTGGTTCTAATCATCGCGGGCGCCATCGTTCGAGAAAGACAAAACATCGTTCCGTTTTTTATCCAAGTGGGTCCCGCTTCCTTGGCGCTGAACTTAATCACTATGGTATTGGGATATCTGGGAGCGACTCTGATGAAGGTCACACATTCCCAAAGGACTTCCATCACGATCGAAGTGGGAATCCAAAACGGAACCTTAGGAATCACGATCGCAAGCGCGATTCTGAACAATCCGGTGATGGCGATCCCGTCGGCGATTTACAGTTTGATAATGTTTGCGACGGGCGCCATTTTTTCGGTTTGGATGCACGGAATTCCGGATCAAAAATGAAATTCGTAGGAGTTCCTACATTTTCAGATTTTAGGACAAGCTATTAGACTTTTTCAAATTTTAATGAATCCTTCCCGCAGAATGCCCATGTATCAAAAGATAGAAAAGTCGTTCGTCAAAGTCCTACTTTTATTTTTCTGTATAACCCAAATCTCCTGTACTATGATCGGATTTCACAGGGACAAGATCCGAAGGGAAATCGATTTCGGAGAGGAGGAAACCCTCAGGCTCTGCGTATGGAAGGACGTAAAAGTATCCGAGAAAGAATTAACCGAACTCGTAGAAACCTGGAACAAAGAATTAGAATATTATAAAATAAGAATTTCATTGAGCGACGTAAAGGATTGGGAGCGGCCCGGTTGGACCGGAGCGACGATCATGGATCAGGTTTTCTATGCGGAACTGCCTCTTCAATGCGATCGACTTCTTGCGGTTGCGGGAGGAAAACTAAGCGATACCGTTTTCGAACTCGTAGGAATCGTCTTTGCTCTTTTCGGAATTCCGAGCTTTCAGATTTTGGGAGCCGTGGAAACTAAAACCGGGACAAGGGGTTATATTTTAGGACAGACCAGAACGATTTCCCATTGGTTATCCGGAGGAGCCGAAGAAACTCTCATTCACGAAGGGTATCATCTTCTGGGATGCAAACATTCCTTCTTTTTGAGCGATTGTTACGTTCGGATCCGAACGCTCAAAGAGTTGAAACGAAAAAATAGAGAAGCGGGAACTCCCTTTTTTCCATCGATCGACGAGGAAGGAAAGATCTTTCTAAAAAGCCCTTGGGAATAAGAGATGGATTTATGGAAGTATCCAAATGGAAACCCTTTTGGGGAATCTCTTTCGTATTAGCGGGTGCGGTTTTCTTTTCCGCAAAGGCGATCTTTGTCAAACTAGTCTATCGATACGATGTCGATCCCGTTACGGCGCTCACACTTAGGATGTTGTTTGCGATTCCGTTTTTCGGTTGGATCGCAATCCGTTCCGGAAAAATGAAAACCTCCGTAAGTCTCACAAAAAAAGATTGGGGATTCGTTTTTATTCTCGGGTTTTTAGGTTTCTATCTCGCAAGTTTATTCGACTTTATAGGTTTGGAATATATCTCGGCGGGATTGGAAAGACTCACCCTATTCGTATATCCTACGATCGTTCTTATCATCGGTTCGATTCTTTTCAAAAGAAAAATCAAAAGAGCGGAAGTACTTGCGATTTTCCTCACATATTCCGGAATCGCGGTCGCATTCATGGGAGACGTTGGGAGCGAAGGACCGAACGCGATGAAAGGCGTTTTATTCGTACTCGCATCCGCGATCGCCTACTCTTTATATCTCGTAGGAAGCGAATCGTTGATTCCGAAACTCGGTTCGGTTCGATTCACTTCTTATCTGATGATTTTGTCCGGCATGATCGTAGTGATTCATTTTTTTATAACCCGAGATCCGGCTTTTCTGATACAACCGCCTAACGTGTACTTATACGGATTGGCGCTCGGAGTTTTAACGACCGTAATTCCGGCTTATTTCACCGCGGAAGGAATACGAATGATCGGCTCAGGACGGGCCGCGATCGTGGGTTCGGTGGGCCCGATGTCTACGATTTTACTCGCTTGGATTTTTCTGGGAGAACCCATTACTTCTTCCGGAATTGCAGGAACGTTTCTCGTTTTAACGGGGGTTCTTTGGATCGGTGGGAAAAAACCGGAACCGATAACCGAAAGTGAATCTTAAAAAACAAAGAAAACGTATATTGGAAAAACTTACGTTTTACGAAAATAACCGACGTTATGCGAAGTGCCTGTTATTGTTTCGAGTGATAGACTTTTTTAGAACTTAATACTTTTAATATTTTCATATCTAAAGTCCAAAGTTTCAAATTTCTTTTCATAACTTCGTTAATTATCACCGAATCCATTAAACCAACACCTTTGTTTTTAAACTTTTGTTCATATGAAAGCTTTCCCGCTTCAAGAAAGCCATTTTCTGGGACCGGCGAATGTCGAAGCGCCGACGTGAAGCCGTAGTGAGCGTAAGTGGAAACCGCGAGTCGCGGACGAAGCGAGAAGCCGCAGTTAGGCGATCGTTTTGGGAGGTCTAAGCGCTAATGAACTCTTTATAATTCCTAATCTCTTTAAGCTCAGCCGATATCTTATCGCGCTCTTCTCTGATTTCGAATTCGTCTTGAATCCCCATCCAAAACTCTACTGAATTTCCAAAGAATTTCGAAAATCTCAAAGCAGTATCTGCAGTAATTCCCCTCTTCCCATGAATTATCTCGCTCACTCGCGTTGGATTTATTTTTGTTTCCTTTGCCAGACGATATGCAGTTATATTCATTGGAAGTAAGAATTCTTCGTTTAATATTTCACCAGGATGAACATTTGGAATTTTTTTCATTTATTGCTACTCCTAATGATAGTCAACTATTTCAACGGCATAAGCATTTGATTCTTTCCATTTAAAACAAATACGCCATTGATCATTCATTCTAATGCTATATTGACCGAATCTGTTACCTGATAATTTTTCTAAATGATTCGAAGGTGGAATTTTTAAATCCTCAATATTCTTTGATCGCGCTATCATAACTAATTTCCGATACGCGATCTTTTGAATTTGAGTAGGCAATTTTTTCGAAAACTCTCGATTCCAGACTTTTTCCGTCTCTGGTGATTTGAAAGAGCTAATCACAATTGATATTACTGGAATTCAATACTATCGTCAATCGATATTATCTCTTAAATTTCATCTTTTCGCGTATAATTTTATCAATCCAAGATTCTCCCTGATGGACTCTTGAACTAGGAAAATGTTCTCAAAATGGCGCCGAACGAAATAGGCTTCTCGACGTTTGAGTTCCCGGAACGCCTGTGCGCGAAGGGATTGGAACGAGGTTTGAGCAACCTTGTCGTGTCTCGCAAGCCGAGGGACAAAGCGAGAAGCCGAAGTAATCGCTTTTGCTCAAAGCTAAAGCCAATTTTCTACTTTTAAATTTGGAATCCTTTTAAACTCTTTTTCATTATTAGTAACTAAAATTCCATTTGAACTTAGAACGACTGAAGCAATTAGCAAATCATTTGGTCCAATAGGAATTCCTTGAATTTCTAAATCACTACGAACTTCTGCATAAATTTCTGATTCTATGTCATTAAATCCGATAATTTCGAATGGATCCAAAAAACTTAATACGAATTCCCTATTCTTTTTTTTATAGTTACTTTTAAATGCACCTAAAAGTAATTCAGCTTTAACCACGGAAGGTATTTTAATACGATTTGGATTTAACTTTCTAATATTCTTCTCTATATTTTCACTTTTACCTTTTAAGAAATAAATACAAATATTTGTATCGAGAAAGTAATTCACAATTCTTCTCTTTTCGCATCAGTTATAAATTTTAACTTTTTAGGTTCAGAAAACGATTCGTCTTTAATTGAACCAAAAAGATTAAAATAATCTTCAGGCCAATTCTTATCTAAAGAACTTTGGATTTTTACTCTAACCCATTGGGAAATAGAAATCTTTTCTTTCTTAGCGGCGGTTTCGATCTTTTTTAAAGTATCTTGATCAAGATACAATGAGACTTGAGGCATATATCTAAATTCTCCATAGAACAAGTATATAGACAAGTATATATTTTGTCAAGATACTGAAAAAGATAAAGACAGGTCTTAATTTCCCTTTTTAAACCTAACTTTGCGATTATTACGCCTAACTAAGTGGTTTGCCGACGTTTGAGTTCCCGAAGCGCTTCTGCGCGAAGGAGTTGACGCAAGGCTTGAGCGACCTTAGTCGCGTCTCGCAAGCCGAGTGACAAAGCAAATGTGCCGGAGCCGTAGAGAGCGCGAGCGGAAACCTGTGAGTGACGAACGAAGCGAGGAGACGCAGTTAGGCGTAGTAATCGCTTATTTAAGCTTTATTTAATAAAGCTGTACAGGCAATTTTTAATGAAGTCAAACGGTTGGTAACAATATCCCAGATAATATCATCATCTATAGAAAAATAACCATGAGCGAGAATATCTCTTACTCCAGCTATTTTCTTCCACTCGATTTCAGGATGTAAGCTACGTAAGTTTTCTGGAAGTTTCTTTACTGCCTCACCAATAATTTCTATATCACGCTCAACAGCTCTTTTTTTCTCAATATTACTAATAAGCGCTGATTTCAAACTTATTCCAGAAGTAAATTTTTCGATCTCCTTAATACTATCAAGTATATCTTGTAAATAAGCACCGTAATCACGCAGCATAAATAACTTCTTCTAAAATTCGTTTCTTGAGATAAGGTTTGATACTTGATTTAGTAACTAAATCTACCTTACACTGAAATAAATTTTCTAAATAGAATTTTAAATCCATATATGAATCTAAATTAAGTTGGCCATCACGATAATTTACAAGAATGTCTAAGTCACTATTCTGAGTATTCTCATCTCTAGCAACCGATCCAAATAAACCAATTGAGTCTATCCCAAAAGATTGAATAGTCCCAATGTTTTTCCGAATATTCTCTAAAACTTGCTCGCGATTCATAGTATTAATAAATTTGCTAATTCGACTTTCATTTGTCGAGTGAATTTTGTAACAGACTAAGGCATTTGCGGAACTGTCGCCTAACGACCAAGGTTTGCCGACGTCGCCGACCCGGAGAGGCGACACGACATCTTACTAAAATGCTCCTTAACATTATTGAGTCAAGTGGACGAGGCGATGTGTCGAAGACCAAGCGAGGGTTGCGAAGCAAGCCCGAAGCGTTTACTGACTGTTAAATGCAGTTGCCAGTCTTAAATTTCAATAAATCCTTTAAGAAATATTTTTGCTTTACCAAATAATTTTATATTTTCTTTGTTAATTTCCAATTCTAATAATCCTGGTCTTTGTGAATTTTGATAAGCTAAAATTTTGTTTTTATTTAGGATTTTACTCCAATAAGGACCTAAAAGTGTGTGTACCGAACCAGTAACAGGATCTTCATCAACTCCATACCATGGATTAAAATATCTGGTTTCAACATCGTATTTATTAGATACTTTTGATATTCCAATTCCATTGTTACAAATACCAATATAATTTTTCATTTTATTATAATCCGGTTTAATTGAATTAAAATTAATTTCTTTATTCAAAATTAATACAACTTTTTTAGTATTTATACCAATTATACAATCTTCAACTTTTGATATATTAAAAAAATCAAGGAAATCCGGCTCGATATTACATTGAATATAATCATCTTTAGGAAATATCATTGATATTCTTGATTCGTTATCTTTTGAAATTAGAAGTTTCCCTTTACAATAATTAAAAGTAATATTTTTAATTTCTAATATTTTATCAAATAATACTGCTGAGGCAGCTAAAGTTGCATGCCCACAAAGGGAAACTTCTTTTAATGGTGAAAACCAGCGAATATAATATTCAGAATTATTTATTGTTACAAAAGCGGTTTCTGATTTATTAATATCAAAAGCAATTTTTTGCATTAAAATATCTGAAATAGGTTCATTTAATAGAACGACACCAGCCGGATTTCCGCATGCAATTTCATCAGTAAATGAGTTTATTAAAAATGTTTCTAGTTTCATAATTTTTCCCTGGCAATTGCGTCTAACGAAAGAGACTTCTCGACGTTCGCGTTCCCGAAGCGCCTGTGTGCGAAGGGATTGGCACGAGACTTGAGTGAGCCTTAGCGAACGATCACAAACCGAGTGACAAAGCAATGTGCGGAGCCGTAGAGAGTTCGAACGGGAACCTGTGAGTGACAAACGAAGCGAGGAGACGAAGTTAGGCGTCGTGACAATTACAATATTTGTGAAAGTAAATTGACAACATCGCTTGGATTCAAGCCTTCTACTTTTTCGTATCCGAGTATATCTACTCCACGCACCTTAACTTCCGATGAACTTAAGTAATTATAATCAATGTACATATCAAGATTAACTTTGACTGACACCTTTTGTTTATCTATACCGATAATTGTTCCGATCATCAAGGCTTCAACATAGACATTGTAAGAAAAGTCTGTTATTGGTTGAATCGGAGAAGTAATCCTAATATCGGTAATCTTATCATAAGGAAATAAACCGGACGTTTCTATTCGATTACCTGCTTCATTGATTATCAATCTAACTAATAAACTTTCAAAATTAGCCTGATCTTGATGTCTTCTTTTCAGAGCCTTATCTTCTGTAACAATTTCAAGTAGATTTCCAAAAATCCAGCCTTCTACATCGCCATAAGTTTTAACTTTGTACCATTTGTTAGTTCCAAGATTTTCAACCTTATGAGAATCGTAAGTCTCACCTAAAATATAAAAAAGCCCTTTGTATCTAATAATATCGATTCTATCAGATTTCGTACTTGGCTTTTTTCTAATTATAGCGCCTGATTTCGTAGTAATAACGCCATATCGTTTAGCTTCATATTCCAAAAATGAATCTTTTCTAATTGAATAAATCGAAAAGAGCAAGGAAAGAAAAAGTATTAAAGAGCCTCCGACAAAATAAAGTCGAAATGAGTCAACTCTTTTCCAAATTCTGTCTTTAAATAATTCTAATAGATCTTTCATAAACTATATAATTTATTATCATTGCGCCTAGACTCCTCGACGTTTGCGGTTCTGGAGCGCTTTACGCGCGAAAGGATTGGAACGACTTAGCGAACGATCGCAAGCCGAGTGACAAAGCGAATGTGCGGAGCCGTAGAGAGTTACGGAGCAATCTCGAAGCGCAGCGAGAAGCCGAAGTTAGGCGCCGTCCATTAATCCTCATTAAAATATTCTAAATCTACTCTTTTAATCTCGTACGTTTGTTTTGTTAATACGCCAACATTGTATTCAATCATCAAATCAGTAAGTTTAGTGCCATCAATTAAAACAATCTTTGAATCCATTTTTGCAACATACTCATGAGCATTTGCAGTAAAAACAGAAGTTGTTATAAAAATTCCTTTCTTTGCTCTTTGAACTTGTAATGCTCCAGCAAATTTTTGAATTTCGGCGCCTCCAACTGGATTTTCCCACTTTTTTGCCTGAATATAAATTAAATCAAGTCCGAGTTTATCTTCTTTAATAATCCCATCTATTCCTTCATCATTTGATTTCTTTGTTACTTTTTTATTTTTTTCATCGGACCCTCCATATCCAAGCTTAATCAATAAATCCAAAACTATAGATTCAAAGAAATAAGGATTACAAGATTTTATTTTATTGAGTAATTCTTCTGCTAAATCTTTTCTTATTTTGCTATAGCCAAGTTCCATCATTTCATCAGGAGTTTGTGCGTATTCACTTACTCCTAAATTATCTACTTGGAATGTATTTGTTCTGGGTCTTTTTTCTTGAAACGATTCAAACTGCTGTAAAGTATTTATGTCAATTCGTTCCGGATTAGTTTTTAGAAATTGACTGCCTTCATTTGTAATAGAATAAAATGATCTCTTAGATGATTGAACGAGACCAGCCATTTTAAGATAAGTAATTGACCATGCAACTCGATTGTCAAAAATCCTAGTTTTCCCGGAAGGCAATAAATCACTTCTTTCTTGTTCAGTGGTTTTAAAGAAAATTCCAACCCCGTCACGTATTGTAGAAGTATTTGATTCTCCTTTCTCGCTAAGTATCTTCAACACAGGCAACATGGCACTTTGAAAATCTGGAATACTCATATTTTATTCTCTAACATTTTTAAAAATGCCGCCTAACGCAATTCATGAAGATCGTACAATTCCAAACCCGATATCCGGCTTTAAGATTCACGCGTCAGATCAAAGCAGATTGTGATCTTTCATTCCACTGTAAAGGGTTTGGATCGTCACTTTTAAGATCGCCGCTATCGGAACCGCGATGAGCATACCCACGAGTCCGAGCGCGGCGCCGCCCACCGTAACCGCGCCCACGATCACGATCGGATGCAGGGAAACGGAACCCGAAATTACGATCGGTTGTATGAGAAAGTTATCGATGATTTGAGCGATCGCTACCACGATCAAAATCGAAGTCATGAGTTCCGTGGTTCCCGCTCCTCCGATTACGAGAGCAAAGAACAAGGGAGGAATGGCTCCCATGATCGGACCGAGATAAGGAACCGAGTTGGCTACTCCCAAAAAAAGACCGAAGATGTAAAAGTAAGGCAATCCGATCATGTAAAATCCCAAAGCGGAGACCGCGCCGATGATCGCACCTTGAATCATTAAACTTTTGAGATAATTCGTGAGTTGTTCGTTGATCTTATACGTAACCATAAGAGCCATTTCGAAATACCGATTCGGAATCAAAGAAATCAGACTTTTATACATCCCGTTTCCGTTTAACAAAAACAAAAAAGCAAACAAAGGAGTGATTATCATATAACCGATCAAAGTCGGAATATAGGAAACGAATCCTTTCACTTGTTCGTGCATCAGCTCCGCGGCTCTTTTGATCAGTTCGTCCGGACGGATTGTCTCGTTCCATCCGGCGGGAAATTCGTTGAACTGAAGATTGACCGTTACGGTCAGATACTTGAATTTTGCTTCGTCTATATCCTGTTTCCAATTTTTCAAAAGCGGATTTAAGGTGGAAACGATCGGAGGCGCCACCGAGTTGATGAATAAATAAATCGGAACGCTGATAACGAGCATCAGAATCCCGATGGAAAGAACTCTAGGCACACCCAAACTTTCCAGATTATTGATCATTCCGTTAAACGCGTAAAAAATCAAAAGAGCCATTACGATCGGAACCGCAAGTAATTGAAGTCCCCAAAGAGAAACGACAATCGTAAAAACGACGATGAGAAAAAAACTCGTCCGAATGAAATATTCGGAAAGTTCTCTTCTTTCTCCGTCACGCATTCTTTTGTTTTCCTCTGAAATAAGCTTTTTCCAAAAGTCCGTTGGTTCTATGGAGTCTTTCCACGATCACGGTCGAGAGACTCATCAGAATTTCGATTCCGATCCTCGGTTTGGTTTCTATGATTTCCTTTAAGTCCGGTTGGAAAAAACCGAGCAACGTGGTATGTTCGAGAGCGATCGCACTCGCCGTTCTTCTTTCTTCCGTAAAAAGAGAAAGTTCTCCGAAAAAAGCGTGTCGATCCAGATGAGCGAGATCGAGTTCGATTCCGTCCCGAACGGAACGGATCACAACGGAACCCTCATATACGAAATAAAATCCGGCTCCTACTTCTCCCTGACGAAAGATCGTGTCCCCTTCTTGGTATTCTCGAACGTGAACCATCCTGGCGATTTCGATCAGGGTTCTCTTTTTCATTTTCCCGAAAACGGAAGTCTCTCTGAGAAACCGAATGATCTCCTGGTTATTCGCCTCCTTTCGATTGAATAATTTTCTCCAGATGGGAAGATCGAGAGCTTTCAAGAAATTATTTCTCCTCTTCGAGTTTCATCGTAAAAATTAAAATCGTAAGTCCGATCGTCACGCAGGAATCCGCGACGTTGAACGCGGGCCATCTTGAAAAAAGAAGAAAGTCCGGCCAATCGAAATCCAAAAAATCAACGACTCCGATGTATTCTCCCATGTTGGGTTGAAATCCGAAACGAAATCCCGTGCCCGGAATTTTTACGAAGAATTTATCCAGGAAATTTCCGAAAGCTCCGGCCATCACCAGGTTCCATCCCCAAGGATTTCCGAGATCGTGATTTTTCCATCTGTATCCGATGAGAAACACGATCGCGATTCCGGTCGCTACAAGAGAAGGGATCGCGTTGTCTTGAAACGCTCCGAAAACAAAACCGGTATTGAAGGTCAGAGTCATCCTAAACAAACTCCCGAGCACTTCCAGATAACGGTGCGGTTCAAAGTAGAGGATGACTAAAAACTTTGTCACAAGATCCAATACGATTCCGAGAAAGATGACGCTTAAGTACAGAGGGCGATAGACGTCTAAAAATCGTTTTCCAAAATATTTCACGAGGGGGTTCCTTTCTTTTTAAGTTTGTTTTTCCAAAATGAATAGATCAGTACAAGTCCGAAAAGACAAGAGGTTGCAAAACATCCCCAGCTTTGCATTTCCATTCCCTTTTCGAGATAGTAATTTCCGAAATGAATTCCCGCAATCAAGAATCCGCCGTACAAGACCTGATGTCCGAGAACGTACATCTTTCGAGTGTGTCGTTCCACTTCCCGAAGTTGAATTCCCTGCCTTCCCCGATTGATGTTCTGGAGTACTTTATAAAATTCTCCCGGAATGGAAAGGGTATTTCCCAAAAGATTCTTGTCTTCGTTTAACAAAAGAAACTCCAGTCCGCCTTCTTTTCCGGTGGCGACGATCCGGAACGGTTTTTCTCCGTAATCTAAAACGGTTCTATAAGGATCCAAAATCGCGGTAATCCCTACCAGTAAACCCAGGACGCGTTCCAGGAAAATGAAATTTTCCGGAATCTGAATCATTCTAAAAATTTCCTTCAAACTCGAATTGATCTCCTTCAAAAAAAGTCGATCTTCCCGAGTATGAATTTTGTCCAAAGAAAGGTTTCGGAAATAATCCGTATCCGCGACGAACCTTCCCAATTTCTCCAAAGAATAACGAACGACCTCTTCGAGTTTACCCGGATCCGCGGAAGCGGACAAAGCGCCTATCTCCTCGAGACCGTCGACAACCCCGAAGTAATCTTTGACGATCGCGCAGAGAAAGATTTTTTTGAGAGCGAACACTTTGGTCGAGTCCATTTCTCCCACGGCTCCGAAATCGATAAAACAAAGCTTTTCATCCGGCGTATAGATCAGATTTCCGGGATGAGGGTCCGCGTGATAAAAACGATACTGAAAAATCATCAACACATAAGCTCGAACCAGAAGTTCCACGGGCCTCGACTTGGCCTGTCCTTTGAACACGGGAGTCGCTCTCGTGATCTTGACTCCTTCGATAAACTCCGTAACCAGAACGCTCTTTCCTGAAAATTGACGGATGACTTTCGGAAACACATAATCGGGTTCTTCCGCAAAGAGTTGTCGCATCCTGTCGTAGGAATCGGCTTCGAGTTTGAGATCCGTTTCTCTAGTAACGAGATACGTGATCTCTTCGTGGATCTTTTTGTACTCGAAACGAAAAAGATATCGATTGATTCTTTTTAAAAAGGATCGAATGTTTTTGAGATCCTTTGCGATGAGCGTTTCTATTCCGGGATACAAAACTTTTACGGCGACCTTTTGACCTCCGATGGAAGCGACGTGAACCTGAGCCGTGGACGCGCTCGCTTCGGGAACGTTTTGAATGTCCGGAAAAACCTTCGTGATCTCCTTTCCGAATTCTCCGCGGAACCTTTCTTCGATTTCCGGAAAGGGATGAGGAGGAACCCTGTCTTGAAGATCCTGTAAGGACTCCGTAAACGAATCGGGAAAGATATGGGAAAGATTTCCGAGATACTGACCGAGTTTGATATAAACCCCGCCCATGGATAAAAAGAAATTACGGCAATCCTCTCCTAACGTGCGAAAGAATTTTTCCTGAACGGCCGCCTCTCTGTAGGAAGGAAAAAAGATTTTTCCTAATTTAAAAAACCAGAATATAGCCCAGATCTTTTTCCAGACGAAAGAACTCGCGTTCCAAAATCTCCTGGCGCCGGGACGTCGTTTGTACGACTGAATTTCCTGAGGTTCGGCTGTTCCGGTTACGAGCATAGATGAAAAGTCTAAACCTCTAGGATTCTTTTTTCGGCTCTTCTCCGAATCGTATCCAGTAAGGTGAGAATTTGCAGATTCTCCTCCATATCCCCCGTGATGTCGGAAGGTTTTCCCGAGATATGACGAAAGAGAGAATCGTAAAGATTGAGAAACGGATTCGAGCCTGCGGAAGATTTTTCGGAAATTGAAGCCGGAGTCAAACTTTTAAATCCTTTGTATTTGCGGGAGGGTTTGGATTTCCAAAAGCGAACCTCGTCGTTTCCCACAAGAAAACGGGCGTTCTCCGTCTGAATATCCAGTTCGAACTGAAAGTAATTCCGCATTCCTCCCGCTTCCAAAAAAACGGTCTCACCCTGGGGATAGGTCATCAGCGCCAGGGCCTGTTCTTCCACGGAAGAATCGGGATAGGATCGCAAAACGGAATACACACGGTCCGGCATTCCCAGATACCAGGTCAAAAGATCGACCGCGTGAGTTCCGTCATGAAAGAGCGGTCCGGTTTTGTCCAGGATCGCTCGGCCCGGATTCCGCGCGGAGGTCAGAACGGAAGCGCGGATGGTTCGGACCGGACCGTAGGTTCCTTCCCGGATCCATTTGCGGACTTGAATGTAAAGCGGATGGTATCTTCTCTCGTGATTGACCCGGAGATCGGTTCCGGTCTCTCTACAAAGTTTTGCGAGTTTGCGTGCGAGAGGCAGAGAATGGCAAACGGGTTTTTCTACGAGCAAGTGTCGGAACCCGAAATCGATCGCGGCCTTGGCGAGTTCGTAGTGGGTTTCCGACGGAGTCGCGATAACGACGAGACAGGAAGCGACGTCGATTTGTGTATGAGAAGAATTTAATGTCTCGGATTCTATTTGCGATCCTTCCCCGTTTCCGTCCGATCGTGCGGAGTTCCTACTTTTTTGTTTTAATTCGGAGTTCCGACCTCTCTGTATTTTGTTCGAATCCGTATGATTTCGGTCGTTCCGTTTCGTTTGTGAATTCGTGAAGTTCCCACCTTGTATGTCGGAATCATTTATAGAAAATGAAGAAAGCGGAGCTTTTGTCTTGGACGAAGTTCCGACTTTTCGGACGGACGTTTTTTGTTTCGAATTGTTCGAAGTCGGAACTCCATTCTTTCCTAAAACAGTAGAATCCGATCGAACTTCCGATTTCAGATCTCGGCTTTTTGTCGTATCTTTCCGGTTTTGCCGAAAACGAAACGAGGCGGACCAGTTTTTAAAGTCGGAAAAACATGCTTCTTTTGGAATATTCCAATCTTTGCAAAATCGATTTCTTCTTTCTTCCGACGGGTCGATCGCTCCCAAAAGGAAGAACTTTTTTCTTCCCCAAGAAGAGAAGATGGTTCCCGCGTGCGTGCAGGGACGGTTTCGGAGCGGATCTTTTTCTAAGAGAGACCCGATTCTTCCGAGACCTATGAGTAAAACCGGAATCATAAGATGGACAAACCATGCGGGAGTTCCTACTTGGAATCAAGAGTTATTTTCTTGACCCGGTCGGATTGACGAGTGATTCTTTGATCATGGCTTTGAAAACGGAAATTTCTTTCTTTTCTCAGAATGATTTTGATCTGACCGAAATTATCAATGGAGAGGAACGCGTGACCCCGGCCCCATTTGCACCCCATCAAAGATTAGTCGCCAAACTATTTATCATCATTCAAAAATATTTGGAAAAACATCCGCTCGGGGAAGTGATCCTATCGCCTATGGATGTGATTTTTGAAGACGGAGTAAACCGTCTTCAGCCGGACCTTCTGTTCGTGGGAAACGAAAAAAAGTCCATCATCCAAGATTGGGTTCGAGGTGTTCCCGATATCGTCGTTGAAATCGTTTCCAGGGGAACGGTTACGAGAGATACGGTGGAAAAAAAAGCGATCTACGAACGATATCAAGTCCCGGAACTCTGGCTCGTATTTCCGGAATTACAATGTGTTGAAATATTTTTTTGCGAAAACGGGAGTTATCGAATTCATTCTTCGACGGATCTTTCTCCATCCGGGGCAAAATCAAAACTGCTGAACGGACTGATCTTAACTTTGGATGAATTGTTTCCGAGCCGGTAAGTCTTCCGTATGTGATACTTCAAGACCTTTCTCTTTGAAACGATAGGCTAAACTATAAGAGAGATGGGCGTCGATGAAAAACTTCATGCAAAAGCTTTATGAATGGATTTTATCCTAACGAGATGTGACGCGTATTCCAAACAAGCTAGAATATCTTGTTTTTCTAAAGAAGGATAATCAAGGATGATTTCTTCTTCGCTCATACCGGAAGATAACAGATCTAATACCAACTCTACGGTATATCTCTGATTTCGAATGGTAGGTTTACCATGACAAATTTTAGGGTTCAGAGTGATCCGGTTTAATCAATTGGAACTCACAAGTCAATATTGTCCGTAAATCGGAGTCGTGTCAAGTCTTCAACACGCATCTGAGTCTCACTTATGATTCGACCAAGGCGCCGCTTTTTCCAATTGAGCGCTAAGACGAAACAAAATATCCTCTCTTCTTCTCGCGGCGGTAAACTGCAAACCCAAGGGAAGTTGATCGCTTGTCTGACCGAGAGGAATGGAAACCGAAGGTTGTCCCGTAAGATTTGCAAGTTGAGTGAACGGAGTCCTCGAAAGACTTTTTTCCACGAGTTCGTCCACGAGCCCCGAAGCGAGTAACATTCTTCCCAAACCGAGACGACCCACAACTTGCATCGCGATCTTTTCTCCGAGTTTCGGTTCCAGTTCGCCGATCTTAGCGGGCGGCATCGCGGTTGTGGGAGTGAGATAAACGTCGTAGGTTTCGTGAAAGGTTTCCATGGCGAGAGCGGCCTTGTCCCATTCTTGCAGATTACGAACAAATTCTCCGGCGGAAACGGTTCTTCCTAATAAACCCAAAATCCAAGTCACGGATTCCACGTCTCCCATTCTCGCTTTGCGTTTCAAAAGCGGTTCTAAGTTTTTCAACTGAGCCGCGACCTCGCCGAAATACATCGTGATGAACGCGCGGCCGATCGCCTTGCCGTCCACGGGCGCATCCTTTTCTTCCACCTTGTGACCGAGAGAATGTAATAGTTTTGCGGTATGAACCACGGACTCCACACAATCCGGATGAACGGGAGTTCCGATCGGAGATTGAGTCGAGAACGCAATCCTCAATTTGCCGGGGGATTTTTTGATCTCGGAAAGAAAACTCGTCTTCGGTTCTTCGAAAGAAAAGGCGCCGGACTTTTCGATTCCGCATAACGCGTCTAAGAAGGCCGCGCTATCCCGAACGGTTCTGGAAAGAACGTGATCGACCGAAGCTCCCTGCCAATATCTTCCGAAGGTCGGACCTACGGGAGTTCTTCCCCGAGTCGGCTTCAAACCGAATAACCCGCAATAGGCGGCGGGAATTCGAATCGATCCTCCTCCGTCGGAAGCCGTCGCAACCGGAACCATCCCGGAGGCGACTGCTGCTGCCGAACCGCCCGAGGAACCGCCGGGAGTTCTTTCCAAGTTCCAAGGATTGCGGGTCGGACCGTATAACTTCGGTTCGGTGATTCCCATAAGCGCAAATTCGGGAACGTTCGTTTGCCCCAGAAAAATCGTTCCGGCTCCGCGAAGCCTTTTTATAAATTCGGAATCTGTAGGTGAGATAAAATTTCGAAACGCCTTGGAACCGCCGGTCAGGGGAGCGCCTGCGATGGAATGAACGATATTTTTGACGAGAGTCGGAACTCCCCGAAACGAGCCGTCCGGAAGTTTGGACTTTGCGGCTTTTCTTGCATCCTCGTAAAAGCGGGTAATCACCGCATTGAGTCCCGAATTCGTAGATTCGATTCTTTCGATCGCCGATTCCACGAGTTCGCTCGGATGAACGGACTTTTTCCGGACCAAATCCGCAAGTCCCACGGCGTCATAATACGTGTATTCTTTAAAGGATTGAGGCATGTAGGAACTCCGAAAACAAATAGGAACCTCGGAAAGAAAAAAGGGTCAAGATAAAAAGGCGTTTTTAAGATTCCTGTAAAAAAGGAATTCCAAAAATGTGGATATACACGCAGCAAAAAATCCGAATGAATAACTATAAGATGGTCCTTGGTAAACGATGATTTCAAGAATTCATAAGATCCCTTGTTTCCTTTTAATCTTTCCGGTATTCTTATTGGCCGATCCGGTACTCGACAGCGAGTTTTTAAGATCCGTTCAGGAAGGAGATCCTAAAAAAACACAACTTTTAATCCAGGCGGGCGCCGCCGTGGA
Organism: Leptospira alstonii serovar Sichuan str. 79601; assembly: GCF_000347175.1. Classification (GTDB taxonomy): domain Bacteria; phylum Spirochaetota; class Leptospiria; order Leptospirales; family Leptospiraceae; genus Leptospira; species Leptospira alstonii. The sequence goes on along the minus strand of NZ_ANIK01000006.1, from coordinate 6,342 downwards.
TGCGACCGATTCGAGAGGTAAAACGGCTTTGATGCTCGCGGATCATAGACCGGAAGTCGCCGAAGTTTTGATTCGCGCGGGGGCAAACGTTAACGCCCAGGATAAGGACGGAAGTTCCGTATTGCTGGAAAGTTTATCCGGACTTTTGGACGTGAAGGTTTTAGATATAGACGACCTCGCGGTTCCAAAACGATTGATCGAATCCGGGGCCAAGTTGGAATATCTTTCCAAGATCAACGAAACAAAAACGGTTCCTGTCTCCATCTTAAACGTGGCGATCCGTCACGGGAATCTCGTACTTGTACAGTTTCTCGTCGAGAATCATGCAGACGTGAACTTTGATAAGGGAAGCCCGGAAGAATTTCCTCTCTTCCTCGCATGCGGAGCCGGTTCGTCTCCCGCAAATTTTTCCATCGTAGAATTCCTACTGAAGAACGGCACAAAACCGGATTACACCAGCCGTTTGCAGGATAAGAATCAGGATGGAAAACAGATTCAAACCGGAGTTGACAACGCGATCCATTTTCTTTCGGAAGAATCCAATATCGATCCGCGAATTCCGGAACTTCTCGTAAAAGCCGGAACGAACGTTAATCATAGAAACGCGGAAGGGATCACACCTCTTTTGCAGGCGATTCTTAAAAAGAGAGTCGCCTTAGCGGAAAAACTTCTGGAATTGGGAGCCGATCCGAACATAGCGGACACACACGAAAGAAATCCGCTTGAGGAAGTTAGAAAACAAAAACTGACAACCTTGGAAAACTTGATCCTGAAAAAAATCGGAAGCAACGAAAAGATTCAACAGTAGTTCTAAGAGAACTTCCATAAAATCCTAATATAACGATTTTTAGGATCGGATTTTTGCGTAAAATTAACGTTAGACGATCGTCATCGAATTAAAAATTCATTTTGAGCTTGTCCCAAAACCTCGAAAGAAATTTGCAGGAGTTCCCACAGATTCTGTCTCTTTGGCGGTTATTAGGCTTTTTGTACGATTTTCCCGTCGTTTAAAAACGTAGGAGTTCCCACATTTTCGGGTTTTGGGACAAGCTCTTATAAAGTTTCCTTAAATAATGCCCACGTACGTCACTAAATTCCGCTCTCTCGATCGGACCGAACCAAATCGCCTATGGATTTTCCTTTTGCGGAGCCGATCCTATTTTTCGAAAGGTTATGTTAAATATCCCTTATATTGGCTTCTTTCATTTTATAATAGAGTTGTTGAAAAAATAATTCTCCATCCGTTTCATTAAAACGGACGATTGAAGCAGTTTTGTTAACCTTGAACTTCGAAATCTTTCAACAACTCTAATATACGTTCAACAACAAAAGAAAAATACATTTTCTGAATATTCTAAATTTAGAACAAACCGTTCACGCCGTTGATCATTACGGTTTTGATGACTTCCTTGTCCTTTTCGGATTCCGCGACCTTCCAATTCACGCCGGAAGAAGTGGATAAAAGGCTTCTTCCTATGCCGTTACGGCCGAGAGCGACCCCCACTCCTCCGACTCTCGCGATAAAAATACCGTATGTAGAAGAGAGTTTCACATAACGTTCCAAGTCCTGCGCGTGGGTGGAATCGGATTCCAAAACGGAATCGATGTGAAAAAGAAGATTTACATTCTGAGATTTTAATTCTTTTAAACGTTCGGAATTTCTAATTTCATTTCCCGCCACGATTCCGAAACGAAAACCGCCCATGATAAAGATCGTTTCCGCGTCGCCAAAAACGGCGGCGTTTTCTTCGGGGAAAAGTTCCCGTTTATCGTACCAATCCACGATTACCACGTCCTGAACGATCGGAACGCTGATTTTTAGTTTTCCGGAGTCGTCCTTTCTGAATAGGGAACCGCCGATAATTACACCTTTATAATATTCAGAAATCTGCAATAGTTCGTCGGAAAGTAACTTCGACTTTTCGGAAAGTTTGTCCGGAGAGGAGGATAAATCGTAAAACGGAAAATATTCCGGTAAAAGTAAAAAGTCGGATTTTTCTTTCGAAAGTTTCGATTTCTGATCTTTCGAAATCGGTTTGTTGATATGCTTTTGAAAAAGTGTAACCTTTGCGGATGCCAAAATGAAACCCCGTTCGGATTAGTCGCCTAAGATCGACGGATCCACGCCTAACGAATCCGAATCCAGTTTTTCAGATCCGGACGAATCGCCGCCGCCGGTATTCGGAACTCCGAGATCGGGTTCTGCGGAAGAGGACTGTTCCGTTTTAATGCCGAATTCTTTTTCCATATCTTCGGGAGTAAGTTCGGTCACTCCGCCGAATAGATCCCCGTTTTCAAGACGGCCCGCTAACGCGGTCCCAAAACAGTACGCTTCCATAATACACTGTTTGATCGGTTTTTTATTCAGCCTTCTTTTCGATTCCATTATGTCCAAGGTCATGATTTCGTCCATGTTGGTGACGATCTCTTTTTTGGATTTCATGTCCGCGATGAGTTTTTCCAAAATCTCGGCCGTTTTTTCCACGAATTCCTTAACGGTCACACGAACGTTTCTGGATTGTTGACTTCTTTTCGTTTCCAGAGCGGTGGTTTTTTTAGAAGCTTCTATGTAATTAGCGCCCGGATTTTTAAGATGATTGTTTAGTTCTTTATAATATTGATCGTAAATTCTAAATTGTTCGATCGAAGCCCGAGTTGTCTCGTAGTGATCGATCATTTTTTCCCGATAGTCCACCTTGGCGCCGTTTAAGATGGTGGGTTTTATATCGATCTTTTTGGTGGTCATCACGAAGGAATATTCGGCGTCGAACTCCTTAAAGAAAAGCCAGGTTAAAAACGCCTTATCCGCGGAAGGAATCGTTTCGTATTCTCCTCTCGGATCGTGTTTTTTACGAAGCTGATCGAGAGGAAGCATTCTCATCAATTTCAAACCGTATTTGAGTTCTTTACTGAGAGAATCTTCCGGATTGGTTTCCTCTTTTTTTTCCTCCGGGGGTGCGTCCTCTTCCGACGGCGCGGCGCCTCCGGAAATTTCATCCAACTCTTCCCCCTGTTCCCTATGACCCGGTTTTTCTTCGGGAAGAATTCCGAGTACGGATTCCATGGAATTACTTAAGAGGGGAATATTTTTGTTTTCGTTCCTGAGAACGACGAGATAGAGTTTTTCGAATAAGGTTCCGAACAGATAATCGAATTCTTGGAGGGCGCGTTTTTTTTTCGTATTGTAGATCGTAGCGGGTTTCCCTTCGAATTTTTCCAAGGAAGCGTATCCGAGACTGATCGCCTTTACGTAACTTCCCTGAAACGGATAAACATAGTATAATTTTCTAAAGATCGAATATAAAGGATCCTTGACTCTCGAAATCGATACGGGCAGATCCGGGGCCGCGTTATGCGGTTCGACCACCAGGCTCACTTCCTCATTATCATAAATCTTATGCATTCTACCCAAAAGTTCTATGTAAATCGGGTTCTGGGCGTCGAGCTCTTTAGCGATCTTTCCCGCGTATGCCGGATTTCCAAGGATATCGTTTCCTACAAAGTTCAATTCCAATAGGGATTTTTTTCCGGAGAGATTGAACTCGGATAAAAAAGAAGGCAATAAGTCGGAAGAGGAAAATCCGGTGACTCTTCCCAACCAACATTTAATACGTACGGAAAGGCGATTGATGAAATTTCCCATTTCGTCTTCGAGAGCCTTTCTGTCCCTCGCACTCGGTCCTTTCGGTCCGACTTCTTTCCCTGCTCCCGCACCCGAACGCGACGAGGCGCCGCGAGGAGGACCTCCGGCCTGACTTCTCTGGCCTTGACGAATATTAGGCTGTTGTTTACCCGATGCGGCTTCCTCTTTCTTTTTATCCTTTTCGCTGACGACCTTTCCGCCGGCGGACTGGAATTTATTAAACATTTCTTTTCTGGCTTTATCATCCAGATTGTTTACTCCGATAGAGCGTTTCGTTTTATCAAACTCAGCCATATTGCGATCCTTGCGTCTAAGTTCAAATTTGCAGTTCTAGGAAATAAATCAAGAAAGATACTGTTTCATTTTACTTCTTGACAGACCTTTCTTCCGGGTGTTTTTTCGATCTGATGATAATCCGGAGCGAGATGCGAGAGAAACACATCGTTCTTACCGTTCTTGAGGATATTCTCATGGATAATTCTCGGGATTTTCATTTCGAATTCGAAGAATCCGTGAAAACGGGAAACCCGGAAATTGTCAGTTTTTTTCTAGGAAGGGTCAAATTCATCGACTCCTCGGGAATCGGCATTATCATCAAAGTAAGAAATCAAATCCGCGAAAAAAACGGAACTGTGAACATTTTCGGCCTTAATAAGTCTCTCAATTCCGTGTTTCGGCTATCGGGACTGGACAAAATCGTGAACCTTTATACCAGCGAAGAGTTTCTAAATAAGTATCCGATTTTTCAAGAGTTTGTGGATAAAAATTCCAAATGAAACATACATTCAAATTCCTCTCTTCGTTTTTTATCTTTTTGCTCGTTCAGTGTTCTTGGGTTCAGGAAAGAAATTTTTTCTTTTGGCCTACCAATTCGAACCTGATCTACAATTCCACGGAAATCGCCTATTTTCAGATCCATCCGATCAAGGTGGATCTGTTCGAGGAGCTGATTGCGCCGGGTCCGTTCACTCATCCCTCTCAACTCACCTCCGAACAATGGAAGGATCTTTTGGGAAATCTGAAATATATCAAAAAATCTTCTCTGGGGTTTTTTACGGACCACGTTTTTTCCGATGGAGAATTGGAAGTTGTGGCGAGAGATCTTCCTCTAGTAATCAAATCTCTTCCCGAAAATAAGATTCTAGTTCTGATTTCAAAATACGACGACATTCAATCGGTTGTTTCTTTGGAAGAATTGACCACCGCTTTGATCTGGGGCGAGAAAGACAGGATCAACGTCGTTTTCGGAAAAATCAAAAGGGAAATCATCGATAAAAAAGTCGGTCTGGACTTTTCCCAATGGACGGACATCAGGGCGATCACTCTCGATCACGTTTCCGACGGGACCGAAATTAGCGATAACGGAACCGTTCAATTTCAATCGGTTCGAAACGTTCCGAATCGTAAATGGGTGATTTTCAATTCCGAACAATTGGATCAGTATAAATTTAAACCTAGAAAACGAAACGAAATCCGCAAACTAACCGACGAAAACGATCGTCCCGGCGGTTTACCTTAACCGATTTTCTTAATTTTTTAAAACGAAATCGTAATGTGTTATTATATTACATCTGCGATTCCGAACCAAACAAACGTCCAAAATTTACGAAACATCCTTCAAAATCATCGGTTAAATATCGATATAATCGACAATCCTTATATTCCAAAACGATTATCCGATCGATATGTTTACTTTAGACCCACGACGGGAAATTGCGATTGTGGAACGGCGTTGGGAAGGTCTAATCGACTTAAGAAAGAGTCTACAAATTCCGAAATCGTTAAATTACGGAAACGTGGTTGGAGTTCGACTAAAATCGACAGATGGGTGAAAGAAAAGGAATCCTATCGATCTAAAATCGAAGAAACGAAGGACTATTCGAGAAATCCGGACTTGACGGAAGAAAAATTCTGGTACAGTACACTTTCGGACGTATTTATGTCGGGTTCTTGCGAGGAGTTCGGCCTGTTATTGCGCTGGTACGATAAAGATATAAAAAGTAATTTCGAATTAAAGAATATTCAAAAAATAAAATTTATAAGTATTACGGAAGTTTTCTTTTCGAAAATGCAGGAGGATAATCTTTATTTATTCACACAGTAAACGTTTTGCTGTGGACATTGGCGAACCATCGAAAAACTCCATAGTGGCGATTAACAAAACCGCTTCAATCATCCGTTTCCATGAAACTGAAACGGCGTTTATTAATATCGATCCGTCTTTTTCGTGCTGAGCCCAAAGGAGAAAATTTCGATCTTTCGGATATCTTTTACCAATTTTTTTAGGATGGAAACCAGTCTCTGTAATCTAATGCGTAAAAATGGGACACCGGTCGGCAGTGTAGTTTCCGTGTCACCTCGTTATTTACTAGGTCGACTTGGAGAATATAACTGTAAGACCTGTGGAATGTGGGAACTCCCTCATTCATCGTATCCACGATAGAGTCCCCGACTCCCACATCCTCCAACCAAAGAAGATAATTGAAAAGATAACAACGAGACACGCCATGAGCCTGTGCGAGTGTTCCAAAAAGAGTCCAACTCCCGGTGTTAACTCTGACGTTCACTCGTTTCATCTTATGTTTTCCCGGACTGGTCTGATACAAGGTTCTGCCCGCTTTTTTCCCCAGACGTTTTGTAGCGGAAAGATATTTTCCATACGTTCTCAAAAGTTCCGGAATTTTCCTGGGAAGTAGTTT
>NZ_ANIK01000005.1 GCF_000347175.1 Leptospira alstonii serovar Sichuan str. 79601 | reverse complement strand
TGGATTCGTTTCTCCGAGAAAGATGTGAAATTACTTCCCAGGAGAATTCCGGAACTTTTGAGAACATATGGAAAATATCTTTCGGCCACAAAACGTCTGGGAAAAAAAGCGGGCAGAACCTTGTATCAGACCAGTCCCGGAAAATTGAAGATGAAACGAGTGAACGTTAGAGTTAACACCGGAAGTTGGACCCTCTTTGGAACGCTCGCACAGGCTCATGGCGTGTCTCGCTGTTATCTTTTCAATTATCTCCTGTGGTTGGAGGACCTCGAAGTCGGGGATTCTATTCTTTACACGATGAATGAGGGAGTTCCCACATTTCACAGGTATTACAGTTATATACTCCAACTCGACCTAATAAACAACCTGGTAACACGAAAACTACGCTGCCAACCCGCTGCGTATTTTCACGCATTGGATTACAGAGACTGGTTTCCGTCCTAAAAAATCAGAAATCCGGTTTCCAAATCGCAGGTATCTACCATAAAATTTGTCCAAAACCCGAAAAGAAAAACAGGGGAGTTCCCGCATCTCTAAGGTTTTGAGACGGGTTCTTACGGCAAATTTTCGCGACAATCCGGGAATGTATTTTTTCGGCCCGAACCCGAATACGAATTTAAAACATAATAAAACCTTAATATAACTTGCGAGGGATGTTCTAACGGATCGAAAACGAAAAAGGCGCCTTCGATCGAATATAAGAGAACGTTGGATCCTTTTTTAAAGGAGGATCTCCAAATCGATTTTTGATTTGATGCAGGGATTTTTGAATGGAACGCGGTTTGAACAAAAAAATTAAATGTATGGATCGCGCTTCCGCAAGTTTTTGGACGCGTTGTAAATAAAAAACGATTCGGCTCGTCGAATCGTTTCAACTGACCCGATTTAAAAAGGGAAGATACGACTTTGTTCGGAGTCGAAAGATTGATTTTACATTCAATACGATTTTTCGATTTACGGCGCGTCCAAAAACTTAATTTAACCTTATCAAAAAAGGAGTTCGATATGGCCTATAAAATGGACGGGGCAAAATTCCCCACCTTAGAGGAATTGATCGACGCTTTTTATCCTCTTTATGCCGATAGGATGTCCAAAGTCGATTTTGAAAAATACGTACAGGAAAACGCGAAGGAAGAATGATCCCGTAACTCGTTCTCTCGGAATGAAATGGAAAGGGAATTCCGAATATCCGTTTTGCTTGTCAGGAAATCGGGTCTCGTAAGAATCATCCCATGCAAATCATCCAGGGGAAATGGAAAATTCCTCACGCTGCGAGAAAACCTCTCGTATTTTTTTTGGTCTTTTTATTTTTATCCATACAATTTCGGTTTTTATTTACGGATCGAGTTCCCGATTCCGTATCGTTGCAAAATCAGTATCTCATTGCTCAAGACTATCAAATTCTATTTAAGAATTTTCTTTCTTCGGGATACGATCGTTCTTTGCAAGGCGGAAGTCCCACGTTTTACTTTCAAGCTCCCTTTTTCTTTTTCCTCGTTTCCTTTATTCACACGTTTATTTTATTTTTTCTTCCTTTCGGCACGGCCTTCAATTTGGGAATTTTACTTGCGTTGTTTTTATTTTCGTACGCGTTTTTAAAATTAGGATTTTTGTTTCTCACGGAAACAGGTCTCAGTCCGGGTAATGCCTTACTTACGATGACCGGACTTATGTTTTATTTTTTATATCCCGGAGACCGTTTGGTAGGCGCGGGAATCGTGGGTATTTTTCAAAATTCCATTTCTTCCTCGGTGGGACTTGCGTTTGCACTTCTGGCGATTTATTATCTGGAGAAGTTTCGTTATACGGGAAAGGTTTCCTCTTTTTCTAAGAATCTGATCACGGGAACTCTCGTGTTTTACACACACTACGAAACTTCCCTGTTTTATGTGATCGCTCTTTCAATCTACTTTCTTTTTTACAAAGACGAGTTTGCGATCCTCGAGATCTTGTCGATCTTCTTACTTCCGTTTTTGTGCGCTTCACCTATATTATGGAATCATTTTGTATATGTTCCGTATCAACAAAATCCGCCGGTCTCCTTTCCGATCAACGGACTTTTATCCCTTTTAGGGGAAGAATTTTCAAACTCGGTTTCAAGACCGGAAAAGTTTTTGGACGTACTTAAGCAAATTCTAATCGATCAATACTGGATTCATCTATTGTTTCCGATTCTTTTTGTGATCGGAATTCGGTTGCTTTTTATCAGAAAATTACTGCCGCCGATTTCCAGATTTTTGATTTTCGGGACCCTGTTTTTTTATTGGATGGCGACGGATTCCTCTTTGTCTTTGATACTTCCGTGGCTGCACGTTCAATGGTACACGGCTCTCAACGTTTCCCTCGTTTTTTTGACATTCTCCGCGCTTGTAACCGCGAGATTCTTTTTGAAAAATCTACCGCCCGGAAAATGGAAACTCTGGGCCGGTTTGATTTTATTCGTCTTAGGGTTGTATAGATTTATCGTCACGATTCCTGGACCGTCCACAGGGATCGAAAGTCTTTCCGGAAATCCCTCTTCCGTATGGAAACAAAAGGAAATATGGATTCGCGTATTTGAAAAAACTTCGTACGGCTCCTTGATTGCGTCGGAAGATGTCGCCGGAGAAGGCGGTTCCGGGGATTCCCGTTGGGCCTCCGTATTGATCCGTCAAGCCGTTAGACGAAACATCACTTTGACGAATCGTTTTGAAAATTCGTTTCCGGCTTCCGCAGAAGAGATCCTCCGGTTGTTTCCTGTACAAGGACCGAAACAAGTCGGGCAAAAAAATGTAAATCCTCCCGTTGTCAGGGAAAAGGAAAAACTTTCCGAATTATTTTTGAATCTACTTTCCGAAAGGGGAGTTTCGTACGTTTTACTTAAGTCCGACGCGCTCAATCGAATCGTGGCTGCGTCGCCAAAATCGTTTTCGCAAATCGATAAAAAGGGAGAATGGACTTTTTGGAAATTAAATTCCTCTCGACCTTTTATGGAATTACTTACTCGGAAACCGATCGCTCTTCTTATCGATGAAAGTTCTTTTCGAAAAAAATCCGGATTTGGATTGGAAAATTTACCGGAGTCGATTCTGGATTTAAAGTTTCAATGGAACGTTTCCTGGGTTCCTGTTTTTAAGGAAGAATTCGAATCGAACAAGGCAGACTTTTCGGGAGTTTATGAGGTTTCACAACTTCATTCTTACTTTCAAAAAAGGGCCGAAGAAGAAGCGGAAAGGGAAGCCGAAAGAAAGCCTACGATAAAAAGGGAAAAGAAGGAATCGACTCCTTTCTTCCCTGAGATTGAACCGCTTTCTTGGAACGACTCCGAAATCCAATGGGAACTATCGAAAGAGAAAAAGCCGGACGTTTGTTTTCCGATACTACTTCGTTCCGGTTTTTTTCCTCTCTGGAAACTTATATCCGGAGAGAACGTATATCGAACTTCGGAAGGGCAGTTCTATTTCTGTTCTAAGGAAAGAAAGAATCAATTCGTATTTTATGATATTCGCACGTATTTGATTACTCTCGTACAACTTCTGCTCCCGCTTTCCTTTTTTGGAGCAGCGTTTCTGACACGCAGGAAAATATCCAATTGACGTTCTTCTTACCCGATTCTCGAAAAACCCCTTTCGGAAAAAGACAACTTTTTTCCAATTTGCTTCTGATCGGATTTTCGATCGCGATACTTTCCATTTTGTTCTTCGGAAATCCGGAATCCCCTGTCGTAAAAATCATTCTTTCCGCATTGGAAGGAGGTTTGATCGGGGGACTTTGCGATTGGTTTGCCGTATGGAAAACCTACAAAGCGATCGAGGAAGACGGATCCAAACTTTCTTCCGAGATCGGAAACTGGGTCTCAAGCGATCTTTTGCATCACGAGGTCATTCGTTCCAGAATCAGAAAGGTTTTGGAAGACCCGTCGACTCGGGACGAGGTTCACGAGGTTTTAGTGGAAACTTTCGGAAACGAAGAAAAAACGAACGAAGTTCTGAATCGACTTTTTTCCAAGGTGGAAGAGGACATCGTTCAATACGTCGTTCACTATCAGTTTTCCGGAACCGATGTCGCATTATTAAAAGAATTAAATCGACAAAAAGAGATTATGGACACGATCAAACTTTTGATCGGAGAATCGATGATCAAGGTCGCCGATACGGAGGAATTCAAGTCCCTTCTTCAGGAAATATTAGGAAAAATGAATTTAGTGGCTCAGGTCGTTTTAAACTTAGTCGTCGACTTCCCTAAAAAATTGAAAGAATACGGAAATCACGTCAAACAGGGTTTGGTAATCGAATCCAGGGACGAAAAGACCATCGAGAAACTGGTCAATCTTATGGCCGCTTCCACGGAAACGTACATTTCATCCTGGAACGAATTACATTTGGAACAGAGGGAAAAGGCGGTGCGATCCTTGATGGGATTTTTAAAAGATCAGGCGAGTCGGCTTTTGGGAACTCTGGTTCAATCACATCTTAAGGAAATCGGTGAGATCGATACCTTGCAGGAATACGCTCCTCTTCGTTCCGTTTTGGAGTTCATTGAAAAACGCATAGACGAGAGCGTTTCCGGTTATATCGGAAGGCAAATCACGATCCGACTTCAAAGCCTGGATCCTAAGGATCTTAGAAAGAATTTGGAATGGAAAACACGGAATGTTTTGGAAACGATTCGGATCAACGGAAGTATTTTGGGATTCTTTTTAGGATGTGTTACCGGGTTTGTAAAATTCCTTTTATAATTCACACGGACCAATGTCGAAGTATTTTTCTTGTTTTGAACCTTTTCGGTTAAAAATAGAATTGTTGAAAAATTCAATAGTCGCAATTAACAAAACTGCTTCCATCGCCCATTTCAACGAAACAGAAACAAATGGAGAATTAATTTTTCAACAACTCTAATGTTTTGAAATCGAATCTCGGATTTTTTTAGGGATTCGATTTCAAAGGGTTCGAACTATGCAATCGAAAAAATTAGATTTTAAGAATATAGACAACTATATAAATCGTTTTCCCGAAGATACGCGGAAAATTTTGGAAGAATTACGTTCCGTTATCCGAGACGCGGCGCCTAAAGCGGAGGAAAAGATCAGTTATCAAATGCCTGCGTTTGCGTTTTACGGTAACTTGGTGTACTTCGCCGCGTACAAAAAACATATCGGATTTTATCCGACTTCGAGCGGGATCCGAGCGTTTCAATCCGAGTTGACGAAATATAAAACCTCGAAAGGCGCCGTACAGTTTCCGATCGATCAACCTTTGCCCTTCAAATTGATTGCAAAAATCGTTAAGTACCGGGTAAAAGAAAATAAGGAAAAAAAGAATAAGAAGTCATAAGGATATTTGAATATTTTGAAAAGAGGAATACCCCTTGACAAAGATTCGTTTTGTAATGGATCGTTTCCAATCGTTTTATAAATCTTTATTCAGAACCGCATAAAACAGCGTCCGGAATTCTAACTTTAAAACGGGAATTCGTTTTGAAATTCATGGCTATTATATCATGAATAACTAATATTCCAAGAAAATGAGGATTTTTCTATGATAACAACGAGTTCAAACGATCCGGAACGCGCAAGAGCCGTCAAACTAGTTAAAAAAATTTTGATATGTGTTGTTAGAAACAGAGGGGTTGATCTTGATAAACTTACGATGACAACTTCCTTAAATCGGGATTTGGGGCTGGACGGGGACGACGTGGATGATTTATGGGAGGATATCGATAAATACGTTCGGATCGATTGGTCGTCTTGGAATTTTAAGGAATACTTTTATGAGGAAGGAATTTCATTCGGAAATGCGTTGGTTCTGTTCATCCGTTTTCCCGTGATTTTAAGTTTTGCTTTGATAAAAAAGATATTTAGATGGATGCGGGTTTCGGTAAACGTCGATCTTTTTCAGTCGAGTTATTTCAAAGAAGAGAAGAAAGATTTTAAAATAGGACATTTGATTGCGGCGGCTTATAGCGGGAAATGGGAGAACACATTTATGGATTCAATTTCCGTCGAGAAAGAGATTCAGGACTGGCAGATTCGATATTGGGATCGATTTAAAAGAAGGTATAAGTTGAGAAATAAAAATTTGTCGTACTAATTTACATAAAATTGAGAACCATTAATTTTTATCGCAAAACATTACTTCAATGCAAAATATTAGATACTTTATTATTTAGCTATGATTAAGACCCGTCTTCCGTTCTTATTTTACTTCGGTTTAGAATAAAATACGTTAAACCGACTTACGGGATCGTTCCGTTTTATTTTTTGGAAAAACCTAGGATTTCTCGAGTGATCAAATCCAGGTTTGTGGAACCGAGTTCTTCTTCCAAAACCTTCTGCGCTTTTTCATAAACCTTCGAAAGAATCGGCTGGATCGCATGACCGCAGATGCATTTTTTATTCGGGGATTTGGAATGCATTTGGAAGATCTTTTCGTCGATGGCTTCGTAGATTTCCTTTAAGTTGATCGTGGAAGGAGCTTTTGCAAGAACATAACCCCCGTTCGGACCCATTTGATTCCGCACGATTCCCCGATTTTTAAGGAGAGACAAGATTTTACGAATCACGACCGGATTCGTATTTACGCTTTCCGCAAGTTCTTCGGAAGTTTTGGTCTTACCTTCTCCGAGAGAAAGTAGGGAAAGAATATGGATCGCGACCGTAAATCGACTCGTCATATCTGTAAGGCTTCTAGTTACAGAATACGAAATAGAGGAATCCCTGTCAAGTTAAAGCTTGACTTGGGTAGAACGTATTCATCCGAATCGTAAATTTTTTGTACGACTTGATCTTATACGAATTCCGTCTCGGAATTTTTTAGTCGTAACGATTTTACGATTTGAGTATAAAAGACTTTAAATATCCGTAAAGTAGTATCCCGCCGCTTTTGTCTCGTAACGGAGACGGATATCGATTTTCGCAGTCGTTTCTTTTGGTCGGATATTTTTTGATTTTGTAGAGAGTAGAAGTCTTACGTTCAACCGGGAAGATCGATATGAACGGGAAGATATTGAATGGATGTGCTTCCTTGGCTGAACCAATCCGGCACCGCTCTTCGCCAAGAAAGAAACTGGGGAGTGTCGAGATGTTTTTTTCTTGCGGCTTCGCTTTTATATACTTCCATAAATAAGAATCTACCCGGATCCCCGTCTCCTTGAAGCACGTCGAGTCTGAGGACGCCTTCTTCCGTATCAAGAGATTCTTTTGCCATCTCATGACTGATTGTTTTGAACTCTTCGATTTTTTCTTCCAAAACTTTATAAGAGGATACGATCACGATCATAGATTCAGAGTTTCGAAACGCTTGTCTTTTGGGAAGAAAAATCCTCACAACTGAAAGAAGGACTTCGGGAAATTCGTTCCAAAACGAAAAAGCCGATCGGCGTAAATTTGATTCTTCATAAATCGCATAACCCAAATTGGTCCAAACTATTGGAAATCGTTTTGGACGCAAAGGTGGAACTTTTGATCACAAGTTTGGGAAGTCCGCGCACCGTAGTAAACGAGGCTAAAAGCGCGGGCGCTAAGGTTTTTTGCGACGTGACTACTTTAAGATATTATAATATTATCGCAAAGGCCGGTGCGGACGCGTTGATCGCCGTCGCACAAAGAATATTCTGATATTCTAAATCGTTTGCCCCGATGAATCTTTTGGAGAATTAATTTTTCAACAAATCTAATGAAGTGCCTAATATTTTGAATTGAAGCAGTGTTTTGCGATAAAAACTATCGGTACTCAATTTTATAGAGACCGGTAACGTGAATACCGATGCGAAAGCGATTGAGGCGGAATCAACAAATTAAAATGACGAAAGAATTTCGCATTTAGAGCATCATCAATTTGTTGATTGGAGCTGAAAGCGCGGTCCGGCTCTTGGCAAAGCCAAGAGCCGGATTCGCCCAAATTTTTAACCGTAAAATTTGCGTTAGTTATATAACGTTCGAGTAACGGGTCGTGATACGAGACGTTAGATACGTTTGTTTCGTAGAGGAATCATATGAAAGACTCCGAAGGCCAAAATTTGTAGAACGTCCCCAAAGACGTTTGTCGATTTGTATCTGAGTGTGAACCAGAAATAAGAGATCTCGAATAGATGTACAACAAACGTTCCAAATCCGATCGTTTGAATTAGAAAGTCGATCGGTTCTCCCATTTGAATCCAACCGAACAGATCGGCCCCGAATACGATCCAAAAAAAAGCGATTCCGATTTTGACGGCTTGTAATAACGAATTCATAGGTTTTGTTCCTAAAACGCGCTTCAAAAATTTTTTCTTTCGTTTGAAAACTAGATTTCAAGATACGAAGGATTCTATTTGAAATCGGTTATAAAAAATTTTTCGTTATTGAAACTTTTCGGTCGGACCGGTCAAGGAAAAAAGGGTTTCCCATTCGTAATGAAGAACCGCATAACTTTTCTACCGGATAGACCAAGGAAAAAAGATTCAATCGATTGACTCGAATTCGTAAAGTAAGATATTGAATGTATGTTGCCTTGTTGTCATTATATTCTTTCTTCCAATCGAATCTCTCCGGAGCATTCTCCGTTTCCTTGGAAAGATCCGAAAAATCTTCCTCCTTTAAGGGACGATGTCTTTCCCGCACACATTCCTCTTTTGGAAAAATACGGGCTTTCGTTCATCATCGATATTCATACGCATTTTTTTCCGGAATACGTGATGAAACGAATTTGGAAATGGTTCGACGGAGTTCATTGGGAAATCGCGTACCGGGAAACGGAAATAAGAAGACTGGAAATCCTAAGGGAAAATCGGATTTTTCATTTCACTACTTTGAACTACGCTCATAAGGAAAGAATGGCGGAAGGACTGAATCGATGGGTATTTGAAACCCATTCCGATACGAAAGGTGGGATCCTTTTCGGAACCTTCTTCCCCGAAGAAGGTTGTTTCGATTATACGAAACGAGCCGTGGAAGAATACGGATTTAAAGGATTTAAACTTCATTGCGAAGTGGGTCGGTTGGATCTGACAAGAATCGAACTTTCGGAGACGTTCTCTTATCTTGAAAAAAAAGAAATTCCACTCGTGATCCATTCGGGAGACGCTCCTCTTCCGGGGCTTTATACGAATATTAAATATTTTAAATCCTTTATAGAACGTTATCCGAAATTGAAGGTCGTAGTCGCTCATATGGGAGCTTCGGAAGTTTGGGAATACGCCGAACTTTTAAGAATTTATCCTGAGCTTCGTTTGGATACTACGATGGTCTTTGTGGACTTTTTGGCTACGGGAGAAAATACGGATCGTTGTCTTGAAATTATAGAACGTTATCCGGATCGGGTTCATTTCGGTTCGGATTTTCCGAATATTCCGTACACCCTCAGTCATCCGATCTGTAATCTTTTGAATTCTCCCCTTTCCGAGGAAATCAAAAGGAAGATTTTTCTGGAAAACAGCGCGAAACTTTTTCGGATTTCGATTTAAGACGAACTCGTAAAAGGGATCTTTTTTGGTTTTAAAATCTCGGTTCCAATTCCATGTCGAAGTCCGGAAAAAACTTGCCAACGAGAGTTCCGTCTCCATTCTTTCTATATGTGCGGCAATTTAAAAGGAATATTAGCGTTGCTTCTCGCCGGACTGTTTACGATTCAGTGTGGAAAAAAAACTTCCTCACAGTCCGCTTCTGCAGAAACGTTTAAAAGAGTCGCCGAAGCGTACTGTTCTCAAATGAGCCGTTGCAAAGAACCTTATCTTTCTTCTTTGGAAGGAAAACTCAGAAAGGAAGCCGCTCTTACTTATCCGGATAACGCCCAGTGTTATAGCGATTTTAATTTCGACTACGATAAGTCCGAGCCGATCGTTTTAAAAAAACTCAGCGATAGTCTGAAGTTGGAAGCGGAGCTTTGTATCAAAAATGTGGAACGTGCGGATTGCGGTTCTATCGTTACCTACCAGATTCCGGAGTGCGCCGAGTACAACACTTTCTTAGAAACGATTTCCGTTCCTTCTTCTACGAAATAAGAATTGCTCGTCGTCTGAATTTTTTTCTATATTAAAAAATTCTTTTGCAATCCTCTATTGAAGATCCTTGGATTCGGGTGAAAAAATTTTCAAGATAAAATCGTTATCGCATTTTCTTTCTCTTTCGATCGATTTTTCATAAAGATAATCATAGTATGCAAAATAGGCCGACTTGTTGATTTCATTTTGCGGGTTGCCGGAATCATTTTTCGGGGCAAGTAAGATGGCGAGTAACGTATCCCGTTCAAAATTGATCTCCGCTAAATTTTCTCTGCAATTCGTTCGTTCGGAATCGGCAATACATTGAGTCAAAGTTATCATTGTTAAAAGTATTAATTTTAGTTTCAGGAAAGAAATCTCCTCAACGGCGGGTTTTAAACCTTAACTCTACGGGTCGCGAATTATGGACAACTCAGGTTGACTTGAACTTCGGAACGAGGGGCGTTTTCCGGAACCGTAAACACGGTTTCTCTCACCACGGTTTCCGGATAACCGTCGACTCTGGCAAGATCTCCAACACAACGAAGTCTATATTCTCCGGGATGAATGTATTTCATTTTCGTCGAGGCGCCTTGAACGGGAGAGGCCATGAGCGGGAGTTTCGTATCGATATCTCCTTCTGAAACCCGATATACGCTGTAGTAGTGGGTTGTGGAAGCGGTTCCGCCGAACACGGTCAAGCTGGAAGCGATTTCGGGACGAATAATACGGGAGCGAACCAGAAGACCGCCTCCCATATCCGATTCTCCCTTATGATCGCTGTTCCAATCGCTGATACCGACCAAGGTTCTAACTCCTCCGATGCTCGAAACGTAAGAATGGATCATCAGGTTTTCTTTCAAGTTGATTCTTACTTCCAAGATGTAGGGATCAAAGCCGGGATAAACGAGCATATCCTGGTCTCCGTTCTCCGCTTTGTAGAGCGTAGGAAACACGAGAGGAGGAAAAACGGATTTTGTAGTGGAATCGGCCCCCGGCCTATAACTCAACCTGGGAACGATGTTGATTCCGGGAACTCTGTAGTTGTCAAATAGAGTGAGATTGGAAAACGTAAGCCCGGGTTCCGTCGCCCAAGCGGTCACCAAAGACCTCAGATACAAACCGGTATAGTAGAATTGAACGGGACCGTTTCCGAACGCACCCCAGTCCGTTGCGGAAGTAGGATCGTTCGAAGGGTAGGCGACTCCCTCTCCGTTGAAAAATTGAATCGCTTTGATTTCTCCGTCGTTTAAACGACAGGAATTCGAGTTGGTAGTATAGGGAATCGTACAAAAAACCTGTCGGTTCGGAGCGACTTCGTCCCAAAACTTTTTCGTGTCTTTTACGTTCTTAATCAAACTTAGATCGAAGGTTCCTTCCTGATATTTCGTCGACATACGGATTTCTCCGATGTCTATAAAGATCGGAAGATTTTGAGCCAAAGGAACTCCGGCTAAACCGAGAGTGGGATCGAAACCTTCCCCGCTCGTATCTTGGTAGAGTTGTCCGGTTCCACCCGAATAGGCTTCGAATCCGATCGGGTTATCGGTGGCGTAGGTTCCTTTTACGAGTAGCAACATTCTCTGATTGAAGAGAGTGCTGATTACCGCGTTTTTGGTACCGTTTCCGTGCCAGTTGCCGACTTTACAAAAGAACATTAGAAAACTGGAAAGTATTAGGGCATAGGATCGTTTCATAAAAATACGCTCACCATCAAACCGAAATGAAAAAATTCAGTGTCGACAACCCTATAATAATTCGGATTGTTCAGCCTGGAATCGCTGTAAGGACTCGTGTAATAATATTTCGCTTCCGCAGGCGCGTTCATTTGAGACTCGTAGATCTTATTGTAATCGATTCGGATTCCGATTCTGATTTTTTTTCCGGCCACAAAACTCGTTTCCAAACCCACGATCATCATGTGGTCCCAACGAGAAGTGTTGGAAGGCCTTGCGACCACAAAGGCTTCCCCGCCTCCCGCACGAATGATGAACGAAATCGGAAGATCGACCGGAATCTTATAACCTAAGGCGAGGTAAACCGGAATCGTAGTCAAACCTCTCTCCGTAGCGGAAAGATAGTTCGCGTAAAAGGCGCCCATTTCGAGATAAAAAATCCAAGGCCAGGGAATCCTAAAAAAGAAACCTCCGCCCAAGGTAGTATCCAGATATTTTTGAGTTTCGGTTCCGGGCCAAGGATTCGACGCGCCCATCCAAACTCCCGCCTCGGCCTTTCGATTTTCGTAATATCCTTCCTGTTTTTCTTCCTTTTCCTCTTCCTCGGTATTTTCCGTTTCTTCCTCTTCTTTGGAAACGACTCCGCTGGAAGGAAGGCTTCCCATTTGCGCCGTACGTTTCGGAAAGAAGTCGGGAAAGAATTTATTTCCGCCTAAGTCCGGTTGGTACCCGCCCAAGAGTTCGAACACTCCGGGGTTTTTAGGAGAGGCGGATAAAATTCCGGGAAGGATCGAAAGTAAAACTAGGATCGAAGGTTTTGCGAAAATTCGGGACGACAGAAACATGATTATTTTTGAAAGTCCCGATGGGAATACATCAAATCGATCTCGGGATGAAAATCGTAGTACGCTCTGATAAAATAAAGTCCGTAAGGCGGGAGTGTGATACCGGCAATCGTTCTGTCCTTGGAGGAGAGTATGTCCAAAACGTTCCTAACTTTTCGTTTGCCGTTTGCGATTTCCAAAAGAGTACCCGTAAGAATCCGAATCATATTGTGAAGAAAACCGTTTGCCCGAATTCTTACCTTAAGGAGACCGTCCAATTCGGCGCTTCGTTCCAGTCTTACATCCAAAATCGTCCGAATCGTGGAACGACCTTTTAAGGATGTGGCCTTAGCCAAACTCCGAAAATCGTGTTCTCCTTTTAATAGTTCAAGTTCGGCTTCTAAGCGGGTAACGTCAATCTTATGTTGATACCAGAAGGCTCGATTTTTCCAAGTAGGCCTAGGATATTTCGTATTGAGAATCCAATATTCGTATTCTCTCGAATTGCAGGAAAAACGGGAATCGAAATTTTCACCTACTTCCGCCATGCCCAGGATAGAAAGTCCGACATCGGTGATCGCGTTTAGGCTCAGAAGAAACTTTCCGAAATTTTGTATCGTCGTTTGCGTTTTGAAATTCACGATCATTCCCCGAGCGTGAACCCCCGTGTCGGTTCTGCCCGCTCCCGTGACCGAGATTTCTTCCTTAAGAAGAATTTTTGCGGCCTTTTCTAGATTCTCCTGAATGCTGGGAAGATCCTTTTGAGTTTGAAAACCGTGGAAACAAAGTCCGTCGTATTCGACGAGGAGGGCGTAGTTTATTTTTCCCCTCCCATTTCCTCGATGAGTTTGTTGTATTCGTCGTAGAGTTCCTTTGCCATATCGATGATTACGGAAGGTTTGGATTTGGATCCTTTTCCCGAACCGTAAAGTCTGGAAAGGGTTCTTTTGGCCCTCACTAAAAGATTCAGTTTGGCCGCGGGGTTCGATGCGAGTTCGTCCTTGAACTTCATCGTGAGATAGGCGGAAAGATAAATGACTCCGTCAAAAGCCCAGTTCTTATCCGTGTCCGGACCTAAGAGATACGAAGCCTGATCCACCGGTTCCGAACCGCTCTGCATGATTTCCATCGTTTCGGTGTACCAACCCGCGGATTTTTGATAGAGTAGGTCTCGAACCTTGTCGAATCCCATATTCGGGAAGTCGTTGTTCAAGTCGTCGAAGTACCAAGCTCCTCGAACGGAACAAACGGCCTTCTTAGGAGTGGGCGCTACGGTGGCCTTTCGGTTTTGATAACATTCGATCGCGAGAAGATAAGAAGCCGCCCCAAGGACCAAATTGCGATCTTGATAGAAATCGATAGGACCGAGAATTTTTTCCAAATGCGAACGTCTCGTATCGAACTGAGTACGGATCTTTTCGCTCTCTTCGCCGTCTAACGCGGACCAGTCTTTTGAAAATGAGGAATAAAGGCAACGGGGACAAACGCTTACGACGTAGTCGTTGGGACTGACTCGACCGAACTTCTTATTCTTTTCGTAAAGTCTTCTGAGTTCGGAGGTGAGTTTTCCGGCGATCAAACGACCGCCGCCCTGAAACATATTTTCTTTTTGATGGATCTCGTTGCAGATCGGACAAACCGTATCTTCCTTTGCACGAAATGAGATCTTTTTTCCTTGTGCGAGAGCGCTGGCTGTCATAGTCTTATCTGTGAAAAACCCGAAAAAAACGGGAACGGGCTGTCAATTCGAACACCATTCTAACCGATAGAGTAGGAAGAAAAGCACTAATTTCTTTGTTGCCTCCGGTCTAAGAACCGGAAAAGCTCTGGAAAAGGTTAACCGATGAAAAGACTGATTCTCATATTAATTGCAATTTCCATTCTTCCCGTTACCGTATTTGGAGAGGCCGTCTCCAGCAAAGCCTATAAAAAAAGAGTGGAATTACTCGTCTACCTCCGCGCCGTCGAACCGATCGTTCGAAACTACAAGGGCGAAATTTCCGGCGGACAGAATCAGCAAACGCCCGCTTCGACTAACAATGCACAAGGCGGAGCCCCGGAGTCGGAAGGAGACAGGATCAAAAAGTATAAGGAACTCAAAAGGCTTTACCAGGAAGGACTTCAATACTTTTTCGAAAACAATCACGTAAACGCATATCGCAGATTTTTGGAAGCGCAACTCGGAACCGAAATGCTTCTGGAAGAACTTTCCCAGTTTTACGTGGAAAGAACGGAAGAAATGTTAAAAGCCGCGATCGAAAAGAAGAATCCGAATAATCCGGAAGACAGAAATTTGGTCGATATCGCGATCGAGTGGAGTAAGAATTCTTTTGTCGTTAAGGATATGACCGCGAATCGCGAAGCGCCGCTCACGAGAAGAATGTACAACCCGAGAGATTTTCACTACGTAACCAACAAATACGCGATCGAAAAGAATATGGAAATGGGTTACAGATTTTTAGGGCTTGCCAAGGAAACCCGTAACAACGCGCTCAAAATCGAAAAACATCTCGAGAAACACCAGAAACTTCAGCCGAATCATAGAAAACATAGGATCGAACACTACATCGCCGCGATTCAACTTTGCAGGGACGCAAAATCGAACGCGATCAATATCTTCAAACTGAAATATCCGTACGACAATTATTATCTTTTTAAAAGCGACGCAAAAACCGAAGCCATCAAAGACGACGAGGGAAAAGCGGGGCCTTCCGAGCCGGTTTCTTTGCAGGGAGTCACGTACGATTTCACACAAAATCCTACATTAGAATACGATCATAGAATGAGTCCCGTATTCGATCGGAGACTTCCGGAAGAATACCGCAGGGATGCCGTTGACGTTTTGGAAAAGATTTTCGACGACGAAGTCAAAAACCGAATCTTCTTAAAATGGGATCAGGAAAAACGCAAACAATTGCTCGGAGATAAGGCTCCTCCCAAATAAAACGGGGGCGCCTCCATTCCTTGAGCTTTGCTCAAGGAATGGACCGAGCTCTTTCGCGACTTCGCATTCGCTCCGGTCCTGCGGACCGCTTTCGCGTCGCTTCGATCTCTGGCGCGGCAAAAACTAGCTTTTCTAAAAACGATTCTTTGGGAAGATTGTTTTCGATGAACCCGTTGAAATTTATGGAAAGCCGTTTGGGCCGCTTTTCGAAATCCTATCGAAAGATCGTTCTCAAAACATATTTAATAACAATCGTTCTGGTATTTAGTTTTGCGTTTCCCAGTTTTGTCGCGGGATTGTTTTTCGCGCTGATCGGAAATCAAAAAAGAAAAAACGCGGCCTTTTTAAAAGGGTCGGCCGTTTGGGGGGATGCGATCCGTTGGATGACCAAAACCCGTTTTTTCAAGATCGGAGAATTTCAGATTCCGCCCAAGGGACATATGATTTTTTCGAACCACGTCAACGAGCTGGACTTTCCCTACGATTGTCTCGTAATCAACAAACCCTATCTCGCCAACCAAGTGATCAAAAAAACGTTAGTCGCCTATTGGTGGATGAAAGCGATGGGTTCCCAGGTTTTCGAATCCTCAAAGGCGGCTACGATCGCGGTTTCGGTTAGAAACTTGCTCAAGGGTTTGAGTACGACTTCGTTCATCGTATATCCGGAAGGTCATAATTCTTATCAGGAAGAAATTCAACCCTTGCAAAAAGGGATGATCAAACTCGCTTGGGAGAATAAGATTCCGGTCGTGATCGTGCTCAAATCGGGACTGACGGGTTATCAAACTCTGGAAAGAGGTTTTGTGGTCGCATACAAACAAATCGGAATTTACGAATCGACGAACTATTCTTCCTGGGAAGAATTTAAGGATTTCATTTTCGAAACGATGGATCGGGAAAAGAAGGACCTGGATGCGATGCTTTCCACCGAAGTCCGAAACGAATCGGTGCTCGTATCTTGATCTCTAAACTACTGATCGCGAATCGCGGAGAAATCGCGGTTCGTGTGATCCGTACCTGCAAAAGGCTGGGAATTAAAACCGTTGCGGTCTATTCGGACGCGGATAAGGATTCGCCGCACGTAAAACTTGCGGACGAATCCGTTTACGTGGGGGAACCGAGTCCCGCCTCTTCTTATTTAAATATTCCTAATATTCTCGATGCGATCAAAAAAACGAAGGCCGAGGCAGTACATCCCGGTTACGGATTTTTATCCGAAAAAAGCGAATTCGCAAAAGCATTAGAAAAAGAGAATGTATTATTTTTAGGCCCGAGTCCCGAATCGATGGAGCTCATGGGAGATAAGATCAACTCCCGTATCAAGATGGAGGCTTCGGGAGTTCCGGTCGTTCCGGGTTACAACGGACAGGATCAAGATCCTAAAATTCTTCAAAAGGAAGCCGAAAAAATCGGATATCCTTTGATGATTAAGGCGACCGCGGGAGGCGGCGGAAAAGGAATGAAACGGGTTTACAACCGGGAGGAATTCCTTTCCTCGCTCGAGTCGGCGCAAAGGGAGGCCGAGAAGGCCTTCGGAGACGGAACCGTGTTTCTGGAAAAATATATAGAAACTCCCAGACATATAGAAGTGCAGGTTTTCGGAGACAAACACGGAAACGTTATGCACCTTTTCGAAAGGGAATGTTCGATCCAAAGAAGACATCAAAAGGTGATCGAGGAATCTCCGGCGCCGAATTTAGCTCCCGCCCTGGTGGATGAAATCTGTCAAGTCGCGGTTAAGGCCGCACAATCGATTCGTTATGTGGGCGCCGGGACCGTCGAATTCATTCTGGGAAAGGACGGAAAGTTTTATTTCCTGGAGATGAACACTAGACTTCAAGTGGAACATCCTGTTACGGAATACGTCACTGGACAGGATCTTGTGGAATGGCAGATCCGGGTGGCGGAAGGGAAAAAACTTTCCGATCTCACCGGCGGGAAAACACTCACGCAAAACGGACACGCGATCGAAGCGCGGATTTACGCGGAAGATCCCGAGAACAATTTTCTACCATCCACAGGTATATTAGAATATATTGAATTTCCGGATCGTGATTTTTTACGCGTGGACACCGGAGTCGAAACCGGTTCCGAGATCACGGTTCATTACGATCCGATGATTGCAAAGATGATCGCTTGGGGAAAAACCAGGGAAGAATGCGCCGCCCGTCTGAAAGAATCCGTCGAATCCACGGTGATCTTCGGGCCGGTAACCAACACGTTTTTTCTCTCCGGAATTCTTTCCCATGAGGAATTTAAAAAAGGAAAAATCCATACGCATTTTCTGGAAGAACAAACGATTCTTTTTATTCCCGAAAGGGAAGTTCAAGCCGACGCGTTTTCCTTTGTAGCGGCGGCGCTTTCCGAAAAGAAAAAATCCCAGGGAATCTGGGAAGCGGTCGGTTCGGGAGGGTTTTGGTGATCGAAGAAAATTTTCGATTTAGACACAGGGAAGAGGAGATTCCGGTTCGGGTTCGTTCGGGTTCTCCCGGAGACGTGTCCGTATCGATTACGTTAGACGGAATCGTTCACGATTTTCGGATTTCCAGAAATTTTCAGAGCGAAGGAAACGGTCTTTTTTCGGGTCCGGGTAATCACTGGAGAATTCTCAGAAAAGGAAACCAAATTTTCATTCACTACAAAGGATGGAACACAAAGATCGTTCTTTCCAATCGTGAAATTCATTTGGAAGAAGGAAGCGGGGGGCTGATCAAAAGTCCGATGCCGGGTAAGGTAATTCGTGTCGGAGTTTCCGCAGGAGCCTCCGTTAAAAAAGGAACCGTACTTGCGATCGTGGAAGCGATGAAGATGGAAAACAATATTCTCTCTCCTGGAGACGGAACCGTGGAAGAGGTTTTAGTTAGGGAAGGAAGTATGGTTTCTCAGGACGACGTGATTTTGAAATTGAACCTGGGTTGATATTAGAAATTGCTTAAGTCCTACTTATGAGTGAACGTGAATTTTAGCGCAAATCCGCCTTTTAGGCGCAGATTCCTGACACTTAACAACGCAGCACGCAAGTAAGTCGTGTCCTATAAAAGTTGTTTTTGTAGAAGACGATTCCAACGATAACATTTGCATCGCTGAGACGAAAGTGTTTAATAGAAAAGTGATTCAAGAAAAAGAGTTTCCATTTTGCGCTTGGTTGTTCTTTCGGAACGTGGTTTCGTATAACGTGTCTTTGGTCTTCTGCGTTTTTATTCTTTTTATTTCCTGTTTAGAAACGAAAGAATCCGACGAAGTTTCGGGAATGAATGACGAACTTGCACTGGAAGACGCGAAAGAATTCTTCGCCAAATATCCCGAATACATATCCGACGGATTTGATTTCCCCGTAGGCAAACCCAACGCAAAGGGTTATATAGACAAACAACCCTTCGGAAAGAATTTTCATCTCGGAGAAGACTGGAACGCGATCGGTCGAAACGACTACGGAGATCCGGTTTATGCGGTTTCACACGGAATCGTAAAGTTCGCGGGAGAAGAGGGACCCGGTTGGGGGAATGTAATCATCGTAACACATCTGCTTCCGGACGGAAAGAGGATCAATTCCCTGTATGCGCATCTTTCCAAGATGAACGTTTCCAAAGGGGATCGAGTGCGAAAAGGAAAGGTGATCGGAAAAATCGGAGACGCAAATCGGCGTTACGGACCGCATCTTCACTTTGAAATGCGGGATGATTTTTTTCTTCCGACGGGCCCGGGCTACAGCAGAAATCCTTCGGGTTATCTCAATCCGAAAGAATTCATTCGCGATCATCGAAAACTAAAAAACAAAGGTCCGGTTCGTAGTAATAACCGATAAAACCCAACGGCTTAAAGAAGTGTGAATCTTTGATTCAAAATTCATAAATTGATTCGCCCAAATTTTCTCCACGAATTCACGTTATTTGCGATCCTATATTTCCTCGATTACTTTCCACTTAAACGCTTCATGTAACGTTTGATCGTTGTCATTTTCTCCCTTCTTTTCCTGACAGCTTTTTTTAGAACGATACTCCCAACTCATTCGAAAATAAATTTACCAAGATATCATATCAAATGTTATGGATAAAAGAAGTTTCGTCTGAGAATTCGGAACGTATTTCCGGATTCTTTGAAAAATCCAATTGACAGTATATGCCTGAACGGTTTCCGTTTTGATCTGAAATAAAGAAATAGGAAATCCATGAAGAAATTTCTGAAAATCGTAAGTGTTGCAATGAGCCTGCTTTTTCTTACCGCAGGGTCGACGTATGGACAAGAGGATTGTTCGAAACTGGCCTTTACGGACGACGTTGCGAGAAAGCCAAGGACGGATTTACCCTTTTTCATCTCGGAAATGAGACGTCTGAGGCCGGAGGATATCTGTAAAAAGAAAGAAGGTTGGTTTCCTACGGGTCTTCCTCTTTTGAACTCCGATCCGAACGTGGGTGTGGGTTATGGGGTTCGCGTATTCTTAATCAATAACGGTAAAAAGTCCGATCCGTTTTTTGAATATACTCCTTATCGTTTTCGGATGTTTGCGCAGTATTTTAATACGACTAAAAACAGACAGTACCAGGATATCAGCTTCGACGCACCGTATGTTTTCGATACCAAGTGGAGACTACGAGGAGATTTGATTTACGATACCAATCCGAACACCTTGTACTACGGAATCGGCGAGAAATCCTTGGAGACACTTTCGTATCAGGAGCGAAATCAATCCGGCGGGGAAATCGTAAGAAACGCGACTTATCACGAACGGGAAAAGAATATCTACTTCACGAGGCCGGGCGGGCCCGGAGATCCTCTCGATTTTCAGGGAACCAATTATTCCGGTTTTCCCGCTAACGACGCGTTTCGAGTTACCGATCGAATGTACAATCGCTACGACATCCGTTCTCCGCAGGCCAATATCAGCGGGGAACATATCTTTTTCGGAGGTTTGGTCCGGACGGTTGCTGGACTTAGGGTTTCCCAAAACATCATCAAAACCTTTGACGGCCAGTTTGTAAAAAGTACGGATCCGTTGACGGAAGGGACTCCGCTTAGCAATTCGGGTACGGCGCCGAACGCAAAAACGAAAGTAACCGAAGACGCCGAGGCGGGAAAAATCATCGGAGCCAACGGCGGTAACGTGAACTCGATACGATTCGGATTGGTTTTGGATACTCGGGATTTGGAACCCGATCCGAACCGAGGAATGTTTTTAGAAACAACTTATGAAAAAGTCGCCAAATCCTTCGGATCCGATTTTCAATATTCCAAGTATTTTACCCAGTTGAAATTGTTTTATAGTCCGTTTCCGAAAGTTTTTGATAAACTGGTGATCGCTGGTCGAGGCGCGTTCGGTTTGACCGAGGGAGACGCTCCCTTTTTTGAATATAGAAATCTCTGGTCAACGGAAGGCGGGATTACGGGGCTCGGTGGTTTAAGAACCTTACGCGGTTACAAACAGGATCGTTTTGCGGGGAAGGCGATGGGATGGGGAAACATCGAACTTCGCTGGAAATTTTTCGATTTTAACGTGGCCGGACAACATTTCGCCTTGAATTTGGTGCCTTTTATGGATTTCGGTCGGGTATGGGACGACGAGCATAAGGTGGGACTTAAAGATTATAAATATTCCCGGGGTTTGGGATTTAGAATCGCTTGGAACCAGAGTACGATCCTGATGTTGGATTATGCCATTTCCAAGGAAGACAAACAGGTATTTATGAACTTTAATCACATTTTCTGAGGAAATCATGAAAAAATATAAGAATATTCTAATACTCAGTATTTCACTTTTTCTTTTTGCAAATTGCGAGGAAAAACCGGACGATACGACCCTGGGTTTTATCAATGAAGACGCGAAAGTCCTTCTTGCGGGAATGTTATTGTTCGATCCTTATTCGGCGAACACGGCTTCGGGAACGATCACGAATTCTACGAGCGGTCTTATGTGGAAAATTTGTACACAAGGCCAGGTTCTTAGAGTCGGACAAAACGGTCAGTACGATTGTGAGGGAATCAACGACACAACTACGATCATCGGAAGATACGGGGCGGCTCTTTTTCAGTATTGTTCCCTCAATCTGAACGACTGTAATACGATTTCCTTACCTCAGGTTTTGGTCGGACAAATACCCGGGCTTACAGGAACGAGTGAGGCTTACGACTCCTGCAATCAGGATCGTACCGGAGGTCATTTCGATTGGAGACTTCCCACCTTTTCGGAGTTAAAGGCCTTGGCGGGTTCCGGAAGTTTGAACGCCCTTCTTTTAAAATTTCCGAATACCTTGGAAGACTATTATTGGACCTCTTGGGCGAAAGAAGGAACGGTGGATACGGCTCGTGCCGTAAATTTCGGAGCCACTCATTTCGGAGAAGAGACCGCTTTTGCGAAAACGAGCCGACACTTCGTTCGTTGTGTGAGGAATCTCCCTTAGAGCCTGTCTCAAAACTTGAAAATGTGGGAACTCCCACATATTCGATGTTAGGGACGAGTGGATAAGAATTAGGTACAGCTGTAGCTGTATGTAAAATCCTAACCCTTGAAACGTGGGAACTACTACAAATTTCCTTTAACATTTTAAGACCGGCTCCTGATTAACGCGCGTTTGGCGGTTGAAAGATGGGTTTGAATTCAATGTTCTTCTTTGCCGTGCGATTTGCGAGAGCCGTAACCAATTCGCAAGTCGAGGAGGATTTTGGAATATTCATTCCTGGCATCTCGCTTTCTTTCTACCGACATGTAAAATGTCGGAGTTCCGACGAGGTTTTGTAGATTCTGAATTTTTACTTGCAAAAAGTATGATTTTATTATATTATAAAAATATTGTATGCAATTTGACGACTGTCGGCGGGTCGGATGCTAAGAGTTTGCCGTAAATCCAGTTTCCTTTTTCGCATCTGTGAGGGAATTTTTGCATTGTGAAAATTTTAGGATTAACTCTGATATGGCGCACCCAACCGAGCCGTAAATATTTTTTCGCATTTTTATCATCAAATAGTTTAACTCGTTAGAGAAAAGCATTCGCGACGATTGATCAGACTGATATTCGCGGGTTGGATACCGCAGGATAATCTATACATCGGGAGCTGTTCTTAGTCTAAAAACGAAGGTCAAATTTGAAATTCAAATTTGCTTCAACACTGAGTCAACAAGTATTCCTCCTTTATCGTACATCTTCTCTAACGAATAAAACCATTTGATGAAACATTATTCTAACTCTAAGCTACTAGATTCATCGCTGCCCAAAGAAAACCGGATAGCTCTCGTGAGACTGCCGTTATCATTACTTGAGGTGTTTTTCCTCTTTGCTGCATATTACGAAACTTCTTGTGTAATCTTAAGGAAGCTTTTTCTGCTAAAGCAACGACTAACGCAGGTTGTCCGACCCTCCTTGCAGTTACGATCTTACTACCTGTTCCGGGAAAGCGATGCTGCCAAGCAGCTTCCGTCAAAATCCTTCTAAGTCTGGGACTTCCCGTTTTTGTAATCCCCGTTTGTTTTCTTTTGGAACCGCTGGAATATTCTCCAGGAACCAGCCCAAGAAAGCTCATGAAAGAACCGGCTGTTTTAAATCTCTTAAAGTCACATACCTCACAAAGTAAA
>NZ_ANIK01000004.1 GCF_000347175.1 Leptospira alstonii serovar Sichuan str. 79601 | reverse complement strand
TCTACAGCTTCCCGCTCATCGTATGAGACTTCGATATCTACTTTCTTTGCTGCGATATTTAATTCTACGGTTTCAACCGACCAAGGTGATGAGATTCCTAAAAGGAGAGAGTAATGTTTTTCTAAGTTTTCGTTTGCGTTCATTAGGAATATTATTCATTGGTTATGTTATGATTTTGCAATGACGAAATTTGCTCGAAACTCATCTGCAACCTCTTCTCACCGTCATTTATGAAGTAGTTTCTTCCCACGAAATTCTCCGAAGGGCCACCAATGTGTAGTGTTCATTATAAGGCCCTTACTAACTTTGGAAATAAAGGTTGAAAAATCTAGTTTTTTCTCATATTTGTGGGTAAGGTTATGACTCTCTACGGATCGCGTTGTGGGCATCATTCAAACGGATGGTTTTGAATCGTATGATTCTCTTTTGAAAACGAAATCAAAAATTCTTCATGCAGGTTGTTGGAATCATGCTCGGATGAGATTTTTTGAAATTTTAAAAATTGATTCTAAGAATGTTCAAGCCGAATGGATCGTAAAAGAGATTCGTAAATTGTATGCGATTGAGTCAAAAGCTAAAGAAGCAAATCTAAATTCGGAAGAACATTTGAAACTCAGGCAATCAGAATCCAGGCCGATTGTTAACGAGATTCGTTCCTGAATGAACAAACGGATGGTTGAAGTTGCTCCCAAATCTTCGATGGGGAAAGCTCTTTCGTATCTTGCCGGGCAGTGGGGAAAGCTTCTTGTTTTTTTGGATCATCCTGAATTGCAATTAGATATGAATCTTGTCGAGAATGATATTCGTCCCTTTGTAATCGGTAGAAAAAATTGGCTCTTCTCCGGTTGTCCGCAAGGAGCAACTGCTAGTGCAGGATTCTATTCTCTAATTCAAAATGCTAAAGTGTGAGGAATAGATCCTTACGCGTTTTTGCGAGATCTGTTTAAATCTTGGGAAAGGGAGCAGAGAAGACTTGCTTGGACTGATTTACCACAATTCTGGGAGCCTGTGTTTCATTAGTCGCTTACCTTTAGTGGATGGTTACGATTGTATTACATGTCGTAGCGATAGAAAGTTTTTAACCATGTGCTGACTTAAGCCATTCTTTTACCTGTAGTGGCCTTCTGGATAAATTAAAAGTGTCCCAGCACTCAACAATTGGGTATTTTTCTTTAAATCTTTGATATGTTTGTTTGAAAATTGACTCATGGTTTGGCGAATTCGTTTCGTTGCAGTCCCAAAATGGGTGTGATAGTAATATACAAATTTCTTTATTTGAAATTGAGAAGGAAACTACCTGGATATCGGATTCATTGTTTCGTAGAATTTTTGCATTATAGTTTTCTGCAAGAAATTTGGCTAAATATAAAGAGCTGTTGGTTGTCCAATCCTTTAGCAGAGGATACCCTTGATCAGAGCCATTTAGACCACATTCAAAATTTGGGTCGATCATTGTTTGGAGATAGGTGAGGCCAAGTTTCCAATCTAGAAGTCCGTGGTAAGCTTGGTTTCCATATCTAAGCAAGCATTGGTAGCATGCTTCACTGCATCGATGATTCATATGAAAGAATTCCCTAATTAAATTTTCAGACTCTAATTTATTTTCCAATAATCTTAAAATACGCGGTATTCCATTTTCCTTTTCTGCGAAATATGCGCAATAACCAGCACCATTAATTAGTCTATCTGCTATCTGCAATACCATTCGTACTGGACTAACTCCATAGAATCGAGGTTCTAGGACCTCAAGCTCTTCTGGGTCAATATCTAAGTATTCGGCTATCCAGTTAACAATGAAGAAAGTCGCAGAGATTGCTCCTGCACGAATACCTAACCATCTTTCGCGAAGACCGAATTTATGAGGAAGAAAAGCAAGTCCAGGGGCAAATTGATCTGCCGCTATATATATTGAATCTGTTGTTTTCGGGGCGGCTAGCCAAATGTTTTCAGTCGTTTCTGCCCTTTGCCAATCTGATTCGATTGAGGATTCGATAATCTTCTGATGATCTAATATGAATTGGTGTCTTCTTGATAAAACACTTGTGCTAGTTACATCAACTACATTAAACCCTTGTTTTGCGGGACCCCTATTTAGACGATATGTAAGAGCCACTTCATCTAAGTAGACTCTTAACGAATGTTTTTTTCCATTTTCCTGAGTGAAGAATGGCTCTAATAATATTTCTTTTCCCTCAGCTTGCAAACTTTTCTGTCTATTTCCAATTCCTTCTTCTATTTGAGCCTTTACTGGATTAAAATTTGTGATAAACGCTGCGGGAACTACGCATTTTACTTCCGTTTCGAAATTTGCACTTTTACATGCAGGACAGTTGATGGGATGCTCACCTCTTTGCCATGCCTTGCATTCAGAACATTGAAACAATTGAAAGCTTTCAGAATAGGCATTATTATTTAAGTAAATTACATCAAGATTTTCTCTATATCTTGTGTATTTTGAAAAAGTGAATTGTGGAGTGAGGCCAATGCTTTTGTGCTCTAATTTATCTCTTACTACAGTAGAGAGGGGAGCAAATTCAAATATAGCTATTTCAAGATCTCGATCTACTTGAACTGTATCAAAATCATTTCCATTCTTATTAATTTTCACGTCGATATATAATGGCCTTATTCGCGTTGGTAACCCATACATAGGAAAGAGTCCGTAGTCGGCTAGAGCATGCCCTAATCCGAGATTAGTTGCAGCATATAGTCGTTCATGAATGCTCTTGATGAGTGAAGAGCTGGATATGAAAGGTTTTTCATCCATTTCGGAAAACATAGTATTTTGGAATTCTTTAAGAGCTTGAATTACCAGTTCTGAATTTAACGCATTGGCAAGCTCCTTTTCCCATTTTTGTGAAGGGTTTAGGTAAGCTGTAACGGGGATAAATTCACCGTGAATATCAGGCTGTATGATACTCATTATATCACCAAGAAATGGCAAATCTGACTCTCGCGCGGTTTCTCGAAGTTCTTTGAAAGCAAGGTTTATCCAATATTTCCATAGAAATCGGCGAGGGATATTCAGAAGCCGTTTAACTAAGAACGGAGCCGGTGGTGGATCTCCAGTAATACGATCTGGGTGTCTAAAATAGAATAGATCATGGCTTTTGGATCGGCATATTGTTAGTGCAATAGAAAAAGCTTGCCCCCTACGGCCTGCTCGTCCAACTCTTTGTTGATAGTTAAAACGCTGCGGTGGCATATTTGATTGCAATACTGCATTCAAATAACCAATGTCAATCCCTACCTCCATCGTGGTAGTAACGGACAGGACATCAATTTCGGCAACTTGTTGAGGTGGTGGGGTTTCACCTTCTGCGTTAATGAAGATTCCTCTGAATCTTCTTTGTCGATCTGCTGGATCAGTTGTTTGTCCAGTTAATTCTTCGCAACGCATTCTAAAGAGGCCGGCGTTTTTATTATTCGTATTTAGTGTTCGTAAAACCTTTTTTCCTAGGAAGTTTTTTTGTTGTAGAACTTCGGCAGTTTCACTTTGGGAAGTCTTGAGCTTGGAAAAACAGCGTGTACATATACCGAATCCGTAGTGGAGGTGAACGCGCGAGCAAGTCTCGCATCTATATACAATATCCTTTGGCTGAGCTAGGTAAATTCCGATTGAGATGAGTTCAATTATACCACCACGATGCCCATAGCTTTCTAGTTCTTGAACTGCGCTCCAAAGCGGGTCCTTCCATTGATCATCTCCCCAAATTACCTTTGCGAATTCTATAATTCTTTTTGTTGTGATTTGGGAGGGTGAATCCCATGCGTTATCCTCAGGATCACCGTATTGTTCAATTCTTGGGGTATATCGATAACTATCAGCTAATACTCGCATCAGCGAGCTTAATTGTTCTCTCCTTTCTTTTTGGATTGAATGTTCACAGTTGTAAATGGAGGCATACCCTAATCCGGTTTCTTCTAAGTTGAAATATGTTTTGCCAAAAATTACTTCTGGCATATTACGAAGTAAATTCGTTATTAATTTGATTTTAGCTTCATCAATTTCTGGGCCTGGTCTTTGCTTGATATGATTCACCCATCGTATATTTTCATTATCAGAAATTTCAAATAATTCATACCATTTAAATTTAGTATTTCTAATTTCGATTTCTTCTATTCCTTGAGCATCGTAAGGGTGAATTCCAAATTTTACTAGCATCTTGATGAAAGGAGAAACCACATCCCGTGGAGCGACATTGATTTTTTCGATTAATGCATTTAACGGAATGATTCTGGATTTTACTTCTTCAGAATTATTATGAAGATTTTTTAATTTTTCTGTTAGCTCAGTTATTTGTTGATGACTGCTATTTTGAACTGCAAGCGATAAATTTAATAAACATTCTTTCTTTTTGATTTCTAATTCGGATTCGGATCCCAAGTTATTGAGATATTGATTTAATGAGATTAGAAGGGCATCTCTATAGAAATCTTGGTGGTGACGTCTTTCTAATCCTAATGCTGCTCTCGCTGCATCGTTTCTGCTATCTGAAAATGAGACTAATTTGGCCTGACTTTGATCTGAATCAGTATGTGCTTGAGCAGATAATAGCTCTGATCCAAGGAGTTCGGTCGTTCTCGCAAACCCGACACGAAAGTTTCTAACGGGTGATTTTCGACCTTGTCCAGGTGCGCGACGTGAATAATCAGTCCCACATTTTGGACAGGCTTTGGGGACATGTGATTCAGATTCATTGCGAACAAGGTCATCTATTTCAAGATCATAATAATACCCAGACAAAACATTATCTTTAGAAGGCTTTTGCTCAAAAGGACTTGGTCGAGAAACAATGCCTGATTCCGGATCAAAGAGGCCGTGTCTCCATGCTGGTCTAAAAGGACGAGGGTGCTTTTGAGGTATATCAGGTATAAGATTTGTTGGCCAAAAAAGGATATATTGATTAAAGTTTAGATGTTCGAATAGCGGTGAAGGAGCATCATCCGGTAATCCATCCAATTTACTTTCAAATGGAAGTAGTTCTGCGATATTGTTATTCCCTAGTTCGCTGGGCTTTGCTCGCATACCGCCATAGAATAGTTCCCCACAAGCTTCACAGTACAATAGTTCGAATAATCGTAGGATCTTTTCGGTGCCGTCTAATAGCTTAAAATTTGCTGTTGGTTCTCTTTCAATTGATATTTGACCAATTGGGAAGACTCGCTTTACCGGAATTGTATAATCCTTATCGTTCGCAAATTTTGCCCCCTTAATTGCGGGACCATATAGTCCTTCGATACTTCGAAAAAAAGTGTGAATGCGGAAAGACTGAAGAAGAGAATCTTTGGAAGGTTTGAATCCAGATGTTGAAATATGCCCGCGGATAAACAGTATGATTCTTCCCAATTTTATATAATCTTCATTCTCTTGCAGTTCTCCAAATAGTCGTGTGACCAATTTGCTCAGCGGAATTGGTCGCGTGCGTTGGTTCTCAATGCACGCGAAATAAATTCGTTCAGTTAAATTGCGTGCAATATTGAAGATTAAAGAATCAAAATCGCCATCAAAGTTGATTCTAAGGTGATTGCCGATGTTTTCCCATAGTTTCGCTCTAATTGATTTTGAGTTGTTGTCAGCGGTAAATAGATCATTCTCGATAGTTTCGCTGAAGAAGTTTTCATAAAGCTCCAAAAATGGCGTTGGCGCCAGCATTCCAGGCTGATTACTCTGTAAACTAGGTTTAATTTCTTCCCCTCGAATAATTGCGTCTTTCCAGATTGAATTTTGTTTTTTACCATCTAGAGTCATTGTGCCATGTGTTCCGAAGAAATCTGACAAGTAAGAAACGTTTTTGTCCGTTTGTGAATCTATTGATTGTTCAGGTAGTGAAGCAGTTGAACCAAGGATATGTAGCTTATGAGCGTGCTTTGGATTATCTAATCCCAACCGATGGATAAGTAAACGTACAAGAAATGAGATTTCCGTTCCTGCTGAACCTCTTTGTAAATGCAATTCGTCAAGAACTAAGTAGAAGTAAGAATTATCGTCTGATTCTATCCATGTGCGAGTAGAGGAGAATATTGGATCTTCAACCTCACGGGTTAACATGGTATTCAACATGGAAAAATTTGTTATGAGAATATCTGGTGGAGTCAGTTGCATATCCCATCTTGAAGTAAGTTCACTACCATCGATTGCTGGGAACATAAACGGATCATCACTTCCATGCGCGGACGCTGGTTGTTGTAAATGATAAGCTTTATTGTTCAGTATTTCCGACTGTCGCTTACGTGCTTCTTGCTGAGTTAATTCCATCTCGACTGTAGATTGAAAAAGATCTTGAATTGATTTTCTAAAACGATTTACTGCCTTCTTTCGCAGTTCTTTATATGAGTATTTTAGATCATTGTAGGGGTAGACTGGAGTTGATTTTAAAAGAGGGTCTTTGTTATCAATTTTGATTAAGTTTTGAAAACCAGGGTGAATATTGGGAAACCCTGTAACAGGAGTTTTACTAGTATATTTTCCAAAAAATATTCGGTTTCCTCCGAATTCTAAATCCATCACTTCACGCGCTTCTGCTGAATCTAAGGCTCTACGTAGCCTAACTAGCTGATCTTCAACTAAGGCGTTCATTGGATAAATTATTAAAGCGCGAACTGCCTTAGGTCGTTTTTCTGATTCATATTTCCTATGTAACTGAAATGGAGAACGGTCTGGGAATCTTAGATTAGGGAGTAATTTAGTCGGTAACATATAGTCTTCATGAATAGCTTGCTTGCTTTTAATATCTCTATATGGTTTTCCGTTTTCGGGATTATGCCACCATCTTGTTTCTAGGAACCCAATTTCTGGCTTAGGCCATTTTAGCGCTTCGCGGCTTATTGCGGCAAGTATCGGCATTAAAAAGGCTTCGGTTTTTCCAGATCCTGTACCAGATGCAATTATAGCAGGCTTACCTATTTGAAGTCCTTTGCTTAACATTTCCATTTGATGTGAATATGGATTAAAGCTTGGCTTATTATCTTTAGCAACGGGAATTAATCCAGAAAGAAGCAACTTAATGAATGTGCTACGTTCTTTTTCTGAAAATTCTTTTAACGGATCATCCGTATCTATAATAGGTTTTTTTAGATCGTTAAATGAGTAGGTGCAGGTTTTATATTTAGGTAGCGGTTCGATGAGGCCCTTCGGAGAATTTCGTGGGAAGAAACTACTTCATAAATGACGGTGAGAAGAGGTTGCAGATGAGTTTCGAGCAAATTTCGTCATTGCAAAATCATAACATAACCAATGAATAATATTCCTAATGAACGCAAACGAAAACTTAGAAAAACATTACTCTCTCCTTTTAGGAATCTCATCACCTTGGTCGGTTGAAACCGTAGAATTAAATATCTCAGCAAAGAAGGTAGATATCGAAGTCTCATACGATGAGCGGGAAGCTGTAGAGTGTCCGGATTGTGGTAAAAAATGTCCTCGGAAAGATCATACAGAAAAAAGAACCTGGCGCCATTTGGATACGATGCAATTCCAGACATTGATTCATGCTCGAATCCCACGCGCTCAATGTGAAGCTCACGGCGTAAGAAACGTAAAGTTAC
>NZ_ANIK01000003.1:87500-295179 GCF_000347175.1 Leptospira alstonii serovar Sichuan str. 79601 | reverse complement strand
TGATAAGCAAAAGGAAGCTTTCAATTCTCTTAAACTAAATCTGTATAAAGTCGGGAAAGGATGGCAGATAAAAGAAGCCTTTCGTTATTTTTGGTCTTACAGCTATAAAGGTAATGCGGAAAAGTTTTTCAAACGTTGGTATTTTTGGGCTACTCATTCTAAACTTAAACCTATTATTAAAGTCGCTAAGATGCTTTATAAAAACATTAAATATATCCTTACCTACTTCGCTCATCGAATCACAAACGCTGGTTCGGAAAGTATTAATTCAAGTATTCAGAAAATTAAATCGAATGCAAGAGGCTTCAGAAATTTCGATTTCTTCCGCGTCGCTATTCTCTTTCATTTAGGCGGTTTGGACGTTTACCCATGATTTTTCCTGAAGGGCCACATATATATAGCTATTTTGTTGGAGCAAGAATTTGGAGACAACCGAAGAATTACGCGAATTTCTTTATTGGAAATTGGAAGGGACTTTGAAAAAATTCGAATACGATTTTCAAGTTTCTCCGGAACCGATTCAAACGCTTAGACATACTTACGCTCAAGAAATCGTAAATCTTGTATTCGAATCTTTGGAGAAAAAGTAATCATTTTTTCTTGCGAAATTTTTCTATAACCACACCCAACGCTTCCAACTCCGAATCCGGAACTTCCAAAAGACTCTCTAGTAAGGTTTCAATCTGCGGACGAGTTCTCATCTTTCTAAGAATCGTTCTATAACGATCCGTTTCCAGATCCGTCTTTATTTCAATTTCAGCGATTAACATTTCGCCCTCACCCGCAATCAACCAAAGAGGGTTTACATTGTGCACGGTTCGAAGTCGCAATAAGGATTCTTGCGAAAAACTTTTCGCCCTCTCATTGATAAGATCGCTGATAAACGCGGGCTTCAGATCAATCGATCTTGCAAATTCAGCCTGAGAAAGCCCCAAAGTTTCGATGAGTTTCTTTAAACGATCTGGAAATTTTTTGTTCGCTCTATACATTTTTATCGTATTTTATTATTGACAATAATACATTTTTAACGTATGGTCATTTCAGGCGGGACAGGACTCGCCGCAATCAAAGTGGATTTCGAATCGGAATTCGGTCTTTCGCACGACCCAAGACTCGCAGATGGAAACGAAATCGCAATCACAAAAAGGAGGCTCGATGATCATCATTAACGGAGACGAATGCAAGGATTTCATTTGTATCACATTAAAAATGAAAACCCTCGCTAAGTTCGCAAGGGAAGCGGAAGTAAACTACGACTACCTTTCGAAAAGTTTAAACGGACAACATTCCTATACCGAAGTCAGGGAAGCATTCAAAAAATGGAATGTTCCGTATCGTATGGGTCGTTCGACACGATCTTATAACAAATCAAAAAACAGGAGGGTAGCGTAATGAAACAACTGAGAGCGACCGCTGTCGCCGAAAAAAATCCAATCCCGGATAGGAACAATTTGGATCCAATCGTTCTTTCCGATATCGAGGAGAAAAAAATCGTTCAAATCGCCGAGTACGTCAAAGACCAATTTATGACGTTCGATTGGAGATGGGACGATCATAGCGAAATGAGCGATAAAGCGGTTACTTCCCTTTTCCTCGTAAAAAACGATATCGCCCAAATTTGCGAAAAAAACCCGAATAAGATTCAAGAGTTCATCAGTATTCTTGAATATATTTTGGAAGAAGAATTCGGCGAATGATCCGAACTAAAAACGATTAAGGAGAATTTTAGTATGATAGTTAACCCATGCGTTCAATGCAATCAAAGGGAGTCCATGCGTCAAACCGATCTTTGCGAAGATTGTTTGATTCAAAGTTTTAAACCCCTGATCTCCCTTTCGGATAAGATTCGTTCCTTTCACGCGAACAAGGAAGGATCTTTGATACACGACAAACCCAAAGGAGCGGCATAGTATTAAAATTATGAATTCCGAAAGCATCAAAAGATTTATCGTAAACGGAGAAATCGTTCACAAAGGAAAATTTTGGAGAAGAGGAAGAAAACTTTCTCAGAGATTGGAACAGATCGTCATCGAATCGAAGTTAAATCTCAAGGATATAGCGTTCAAATATTCTCCGAATCCCGATAACGATCGTTTGGATCCACCCGCTCGTATTTACCGTGAACATCTAGCGGACGTAGTCAAAGGAACCCGAAACACGGCACGTTATGTGAAAGCTCTCGAAGAATCCTGGAAACTACCGATCGAAAAAATCCGTTCCATTTATCGAGAAGATAAGGAAGCGGAAAAAAGAATGGAAAAGTTGGATTCGATTTCAATTCAAGAATTTGCGAAGTGGTACAGAGATTTTCTGCGTTCTAAAAAAGAATCTCCGAACGGTTTGCAAATTCCAGATCAAAATATAAGGGAAGTGGCTGTCTGAAAGCGAAGACCGCAAAGTAAATTAGGAGAATCTAAAATGACAAAAGGAAAATCGATAAAAACGAAAGTCCAGAAGAATAATAAAAAGCCATCCGTAAAGAAGATTCCTTCCGTTCCGGTTCTATCTTCTTCGACTAACGGAATCGCTGTGAACATGACACCGCAAAAAACAAAATCGTCCAAATAGGAGGAACGATGTTAAAATCAAAGAATTCGCTTAACAAAACGATCCGTACCGATTTACCCGATAATCGTTACGAAGGACGCTCCGATATCGCGCGAGCCGTTCAACAACTCGGAGAATTCAAACGGGAAAGAGATAGGATCAAAGGTAAAACGGACGATCAAATCGGCAAACTCCTATTGGATCTTCAAAACGAAGTATCCCCTTTGGATTTAAAGATACAACACATTGCATCTGGAATCAAATTTTATGCCGATCATCATCCGGAAGAATTATTTCCGGACCCGGAGTATAAAACCTGCAAATTGACGACCGGAACTTTAAGACTTCGTAAAGTTCCTCCTTCCGTAAAAACGAGAGGAACCGCAAAGTTCTATGAGAAAATTCTCGTCGAATACGGTCTTTTGGAAAGGTTTAACGGTCTTGTTTCCAGATTAAACGGAGTTTATCTAAGAGTAAAAATAGAACTTGATAAGGAACGAATTCTATCGGAGCCGTTAAAAGCGATGAAAAAGATCGGGATTCAAATGAACGAAGAAGCGGAACGTTTATACATAGCTCCGAATGAAACCGAACTGGAAATAGAAGCCGTAGAGGATGCCGCCTAATCGTAGTTAAATTTTTAAAAGTTATCGGATTCCTAAAAAGAAGCAAAAGAAAGGAGGGAATAAAATGGATCATATACTTTACAAAAATCTCAAAAACTATAAATACCAGCTCGTAAAACCTTACAATTTTCAAACGGAAATCAAACATATCACCTCACTTCGGATCGGGACGTCCGGCGTAAAAATTTTTGTGGATCTTGATCCGGAAGGTTTATTGAAAATCGACGCGGGATACGCCTGGGACGGTCCGAGCGGTCCGACAATAGACACAAAAACTTTCATGCGCGGTTCTCTCGTACACGACGCACTTTATCAGTTGATGCGCGAGGAAAAATTGGATCGGTTAAAATATCGGGAAAATGCGGATCAACTTCTTAAAAAAATATGCTTAGAAGACGGAATGAATTCCTTTAGAGCCTCGTACGTATATCGATTCGTTCGTCTATTCGGCGAACCTTCCGCAAAACCGAAAGATGAAAGTAAAGAATGGGAAGTTGCACCTTGAAAACCTTCGACGTCTTCGTTTTAGTTTTCGGTTATACTTTCTTCTGGACTTTTCTGTTTTGGTCGTTTATCGCAGCAGCGGCGGCGGCATTCTGGCTTTCGTTAATGTTTTTCCGAAACAAAAACAAAAGCCTTAATAAGAACGAAGCTGATAAACTCAAAATCGATCATGATGATTTAGGAAATTAGAATATTCTTTTTTACTAACTTATCTGATTTCGAATTTGTTTTGAAACGGGGGATTTAAAATCCCCCGTTCGATTTTAATCTACGGAAGGGTGAATCATCTTTTCGGGAAGAACCCACTGATCGAATTGTTCGCTTGTTAAAAGTCCCAATTCGATTCCGGACTCTTTCAGAGTCGTTCCTTTCTTATGAGCGTTCTTCGCGATCTTAGCCGCGTTGTCATAACCGATATGCGGATTCAAAGCGGTTACGAGCATCAAAGAATTATTCAAGTGTTCGTTCAATTTCTCTTTGTTCGGAGTGATTCCCCGCGCGCAGTGTTCCTCGAAAGAAACACAAGAGTCGGACAGTAAACGAATCGAATTCAAAACGTTGTGAATGATCAACGGCTTAAAAACGTTCAACTCGAAATTTCCGGAAGCGCCTCCGATATTGACCGCAACGTCGTTTGCGATCACCTGAGCGGCGACCATCGTCATCTGCTCCGACTGAGTCGGGTTCACTTTTCCGGGCATGATCGAAGAACCCGGTTCGTTTTCCGGAATACTGATCTCGCCGATTCCGCAACGAGGACCGGAAGAAAGCCAACGGACGTCGTTTGCGATTTTCATCAAAGAGGCCGCGATCGTTTTCAAAACCCCGCTCGCCTCCACAAGAGAATCGTGAGCCGCAAGAGCTTCGAATTTATTTTCCGCGCTTACGAAAGGAAGTCCGGTTTCCTTTGCGATCTGAGCGGCCGCCTTTACCGCAAATTCGGGATGTGTATTGAGTCCCGTTCCAACCGCAGTTCCGCCTAACGCAAGTCTATAAACCGCGGGTAAAACCGCCTTCACTCTCGCTATATTGTAATCCAACTGTTGAACGTAACCGGAAAATTCCTGGCCTAACGTCAGCGGAGTCGCGTCCTGGAGATGAGTTCTTCCGATTTTTATAATATTCTGAAATTCATCCGTTTTCTTTTTGAGCGTAATCTTAAGTTGAGTTAATGCCGGAATCAGTTTGTGATTCAATTGTTCCGCCGCGGCGATGTGCATCGCAGTGGGAAAAGTATCGTTCGAGGACTGGGCCTTGTTTACGTCGTCGTTCGGATGAATCGGCTTTTTGGAACCTTTCACTCCGCCCGCAATTTCGATCGCACGGTTCGAAATCACTTCGTTGGAATTCATGTTCGTCTGGGTTCCGGAACCGGTCTGCCAAACGGAAAGGGGAAAATGTTCGTCCAACTTACCGGAAATCACTTCGTCGGCGGCTTGGACTATGAGTTTCTTTTTATCTTCGGCGAGAAGACCGAGTTCCGAGTTTACGATCGCGGCCGATTTTTTCAAAATTCCCAAAGCGCGAATCATTTCCCTTGGAAATCGATCGTTTCCGATATGGAAATGATGCAGAGAACGTTCGGTTTGTGCTCCCCAATATTTGGAATCGTCTACGGCGATTTCGCCCATTGAATCCGTTTCGATTCTGGTTTTCATGAATCCTCCGAAAGGTTATAGTTTGATTGAAAGATAAGATCCTCCAAATAGAATATCAGTATTCAATAAAATTCTAATACAATTAAAATCGAATCAAATCGTCATTCGTTTTGGAATCGTCTCAGAGTGTCCGCAAGCGCGGAAAACTCCGGTTTTTTGGCGGAAACATTGTCCAGATAATCCAGAGTGGTCTGGATCCAAGTCGAATCGGATTCCAATTCTCTCCGTATAAAAACGTGTCTGACCTGGTTCATCGCTCTAATTTCCAGATATCTCCGCTTCTGGTCATAGTATATGAGGTCGGCCACTTTGTCTTTTCCGAATTCCGGAGAGGACACGGCGGCGACAACTTCATCAAGCCAGATCAAACCGTTATTTTTGCGGTCCACGTAATCGATCGCCTTTTGAACGCGAGCGGGAACCATCAGTTCTTTTTCTTTCGGACCTACGATCACCCCGAGAGACATTTTCTTTTTCGGTTTAACGGACTCTTGAGAAGAATGATCCGTTTCGATATTTTTAAGATCTTTTCTGGCCTGGCCCTTGTTCGAAGTTTCTCGTTCCTTCGAAGAAAACTTGATCCCGAATAGACTTAGAATGAATTCGATGATTCTTTCGAAGATCGACTTGGACGCCCTTTCGGAACGGATCCTTTCTTTT
Organism: Leptospira alstonii serovar Sichuan str. 79601; assembly: GCF_000347175.1. GTDB lineage: Bacteria > Spirochaetota > Leptospiria > Leptospirales > Leptospiraceae > Leptospira > Leptospira alstonii. Next base: position 289,184 of record NZ_ANIK01000003.1, on the reverse strand, counting down.
TCCGTGTCTTCTTCCCATTCGGCGATCGCTTTGCTAAGACGAATTTGTTCGTCGACGGCGGCTTGGCCGTCTTTCAAGTCGGACACTTCCTTTAAGAATTCATAGATCCCGCGCGGATATCCGTTTTGACGGATCAGATTGTGAATCGAAGTTCTTCTCGGACGAACCTCGATAAAAGCTCGAAGAATCATACTCTTCGCCAAAATCATCAGTCCGATCGTTTCGCCGCCGGTGCTTTTCCTTTCTTTTTTCAGAAAGTCTTCTCTTGTACGAATTCGCTCCAAAACTTCGCGGAACAATTCGGTTCTGTTCATTCCCACACTTTTGATCGCGGAGTCTTCCGCTTCAAAATTGGAAAGATCGAAATTTACCGGTTCTCTGGATTCTTTAAAACGAAATAGATTTTCCATCGTGATCAAATTGATCAGGGATTCTTTTTTAAGATGTTCGAGAGTTCTTACGGTTTGAAGTAATACTTCGTAAGATTTGATAAAATCTCCGCCGCCCACCCAACTTTTTCCGGACGTAAATGCGGGATGTTTTTTTAATTCCTGCAGATATCTTTCAGCTTGAGAATTTCCGGTCAGCTCGATCCAGGAAGCCTCTTCTCCGGGAAGGATTTGGAGAAGTATCTTACGGGATATCACGGTGAACAAATCGAATATGATTTCCAATTCCGTAATTTTTCCCTGTTCTCCTTTTTCTTTCGAGGCGTGTCTAAAACTTAAAAGTTCGTCCAAAGAAGGTTGAAACAAATGAAAACGAGGATGTAATTGCAAAAGAGGGGATCTCGATCCTCTTTTTTCAAGCGCTTGTAAAACTTCCGGTTCCACCTTTATTAGAGAAAGCTGATTTATTATTTCTGCGGGTTTTTGATTCAACGCTTGAAAAATATTGCTGAATAAATCCCCTCGAACCTGCAATCGACTCAAAAGAAATTCCAAAGAAAGAGATTCCAAATTTTGCATGGACTTTTCCAAAAACTTGGAATCCGATAAATTGATCGGCATTCCCTTATCGTCCACATTAAGATAATTCTGATGAACCCAGTCCTCAATGTCGTTACTTTTGGAAACGTTCAAAATAAACTGATCCCTTGCGTACAACATTTCCAAGATCGCGGCCGTACTTTGAAGGAGACAACCGCGTTTTACTTTTACGATCTGATCGGCCTTCAAGGAAGCGGGGCGAATGATTACGTTTGCGATTTGGAGTTCCCTAATTTCTTTTTGAAACTGAAGAAACTGATAGGATTGAATCCCTTTTCGTTCCTCTAAGAATTTGAGATCATGAAGTTTGAGATGTTGGAGTTGTTCGATTTTTGTAAGAGCAAAGGGAGATTGGTTGAATAAGAAATAATTTTCCACTCCCTTCTCGATCAAATCGATATCCTTAAACGCACCCGGATTGAATTGAAGCATTAGAACTTTGAGTTCTTGGTCCCCAATCATATCCTGAGTGTCCTCCGAATTAAAAACGAAGGTTTCGGGAGTCGGGACTTGATTTTCAGATTTGGACATAATCCACCGCGCCCCAAAGGGTCATACCATTAGGGGACCGTAGAAAATTAGAAAAGTCTATTACTCTTTGTCTCAAAATCGGATTTTCCATTTCTTGGAATCAAATGTTTCCGCCCGATTCGATATTCATTCGAAACGCTTTCAAGACATGTTCGGAAAAAATCTGATCCTTATGAATATCGGATTCGAGAGGACGAAAAAAAATCAGCCTCTGATAATTCCTTCGAGAAACCCGAGATATTTTTCTCTTCCCAAATAAGGAATTCGAGACGAACCGCTTGCGACGGCGGCCTCGGCGACTGCGGGAGCCACGTGAAATAAAACTCGTTTATCGAACGGCTTAGGAATCAGATATTCCGATCCGAACGTAAACTTCTCTCCGCCGTAAGCCTTGCTAACCGCATCGGGAACCTCAAGACGGGCCAATTCCGCCAAAGCGCGAGCCGCTGCGAGTTTCATCTCTAGAGTGATATGACGCGCTCTCACATCCAGCGCGCCTCTGAAAATAAAAGGAAATCCTAATACGTTGTTAACCTGGTTCGGATTATCGCTTCTTCCGGTTCCCATGATCAAGTCGGAACGAACCGCCTTTGCAACTTGATACGGAATTTCGGGATTGGGATTTGCAAGGGCAAAAATCACGGGATCTTTCGACATGGAACGAACCATATCCTCGTCCACCATATTCTCAACGGAAACCCCGATAAAAATATCCGAACCTTTCATCACGTCTCGGAGAGTCGTATTTTCAGTTTTTTGAATATACTTCTTTTTGGAATCGTTCAAATCGGTTCTGTTATGATGAATCACACCTTTGGTATCTACGAGAAAAATTTGTTCTTTTTTGATTCCTATGTGTTGTATAAGTTCGGCAATCGCGATTCCCGCGGCGCCAGCGCCGCAGATCACGACCTTAACGTTGCCGGGTTTTTTACCGGTAAGTTCGAAAGAATTCAATAAACCCGCGACCGTAATGATCGCGGTTCCGTGTTGATCGTCGTGAAAAACGGGAATGTCCATCTTTTCGATGAGTTGTTCTTCGATATAAAAACTTTCCGGAGCCTTAATATCTTCCAGATTGATTCCGCCGAAAGTCGGTTCGAGAAGCCGAACGGCATTGATAAATTCGTCCGGATCTTTTGTGTTGATCTCGATATCGAACACGTCTATACCCGCAAACTTTTTGAAAAGAACGGCCTTTCCTTCCATCACCGGTTTACCGGCAAGTGCGCCGATATCTCCGAGACCGAGAATCGCTGTTCCGTTCGTGATGATGCCTACAAGATTCCCTTTGTTCGTATATTCGTAAACCAAGTCGGGGACTTCCTTGATTTCCAAACAAGGATAAGCGACGCCGGGAGAATAGGCGAGGGAAAGATCGTAAGAATCCTGAGTCGGTTTTGTAGGAACGACTTCAATTTTTCCCTTCGGATGAAGCGCGTGGTATTGTAATGATTTTTCCCTCATAAGATTTTTCCCATGTTTTTCAAATTAAGTAGTGCGACGATAAAATTTCATTTGCCAACGCAGAACTTGCTGAAGATTCTCCCGAGAATCTCCTCCGTGTCCACTCTACCGTTGACCTCGCCGATTTCGGAAAGGGCGTAATTGATTTCTTGGATATAAATTTCCGCGGGAGCTCCTTCCTCGATCAAATGAAGAGTTTTGTCAAGGCATCGAACGATGGTCTCAAAGTGATATCTTTGACGTTCCTCCAAAAGGACATAATCTTCGGAATGCCCCATAGCCCCGGCTTTTTCCTTAATCGCTCCCAAAAGAATCGAAATCCCCTCTTTTGTTTTACAGGAAATTTCGCAAACCGTTAAGTTCTGAACGTCTGCAAATAAATTAGGATCCCAGAAAGAATCTCGAATATCGATCTTGTTCGCAACGAGGATCGATCCTTCAAGACGATCTTGCGCTCGGACGATAAATTCTTTCCATTCTTCTTTTTTAGAAGTGTCGATGAGAAACAATCTGATGTCCGCGGATTGAAACTCCTTTTCGCTCCTTTCGATCCCGAGCTTTTCGATATGGTCCGTCGTTTCTCGAACACCCGCCGTGTCCACGAGTCTTACCGGAATTCCTTCGAGTAAAATTTCTTCGCTGATATAATCCCGGGTTGTTCCGGGAATTTCGGAAATGATGGAGCGATCTTTTCCGAGTAAAACGTTCATCAAGCTGGACTTACCCGTGTTCGGTTCGCCGTAGAGAACGATCCTAAGTTGTTGAATTAATTTTTCCGCCGAATCCGATTTGGAAATCACGGTTTGACAAAGCGTTTTCACTTTTTCGATACGAGTCTTTCTTTCTTCCAAGGATTCGTACGTGAGATCTTCGGTGGAAAAATCGATCTCGGCTTCGCATTCCGCTTTGAGCGATATCAGCTGACTTCTAAGATTGGAAGTGAAACGAGAAACTTCACCGAAGACGTTTTTTTGCGCGAGTTCCAACTCGAAACGGGAACGCGCGGAGATCAATCTTCCGATCGCTTCCGCTTCGGTAAGATCCAATTTTTCATTTAAGAACGCCCTGCGGGAAAATTCGCCCTGTTTGGCCGGACGCGCTCCCGCCCTAAAGATGGCGTCTAACGCTTCTCTTAATAAAATCGGATTCCCGTGAAAGTGAAATTCACAGAGGTGCTCGCCCGTATAAGAATTCGGGGCTTTAAAATAAAAGAATAAGATCTGATCTACTTTTCTATCGCCGATTTGAAAGACACATTGAATCGCGATCCTCGGCTGTATGTCGGATGAAGTAAGAAATTTATTTTTCGAGAAAAGAAACGAGGAAGAAATCGTGAGGGCTTCCGGCCCGGAAATTCGGATAATTCCTATTGCTCCGGATCCGGAAGCTGTTGATACGGCTGCTATCGTATCATTCAAAGTTCGCTTCTTCGAGAAGGTCGTTGTTCGGACCTTTCTCGACAACGTCTTTGTACTTGTGTTTGTCTTTCATCGGAATGATTCTTACTTTTTTGTAAGTGCCGTTTCCTTCCGATCTCGTAAAAACCTTTTCGTTTTCCTGAAGCGCCATGTGAATGATTCTTCTTTCGAAAGGATTCATCGGTTCCAACAGTTTCGATTTTCCGGTTTTGGCTACGGTTGCCGCAACGGATTTTCCGAGACGAACCAAAGAAAGTTCCCTTTTATCCCTGTAAGATTCTATATCCAGAACGATTTTTCTTCCGTGTCTGATTTTGGAATCCACCATCAAGTTGAATATGAACTGAAGAGCGTCTAACGTTGCTCCTCTTTTTCCGATCACGAGTCCGGATTCTTTGCTCGCAATTTCAACGTAAATCTTACCGTCGACGTCGCCCATACCGACCACTTCGGCTTCGATTCCCATTTTTTTCAAAACGGTAAGAACGACCCCGTGAATGATTTTCTCCGCGGGAAGATCCCGAGAAGTTACGTAAGCCCGGACTATCGCCGGTTTTTTTTGGGAGATTCCGAAAAAACCTCCTTTTCCGGAATCGACGGTTTCAAAACGAACCTCGTCCGAATTCAATCGGAGAGTTTTGAGTGTGTAATCTTCGGCTTCGGACTTGGATTTCGCCTCGGCTTCAAAGATGTAATTTTCCATGTGTTTATCCTCGATAATGAGTTCGTAACAATTAAACTTTTGCCTTCTTCTTTTCTTCGGTCTTTTTCAGATGATTTGTGATCCACTGTTGACCGATGGAAAGAACGTTTTGGAAAGTCCAGTAGAGAGTAACACCGGAAGGCATATTCCAGAAAATGTAAAGCATCATTACCGGCATTACGTACATTAGCATTTTCTGATTCGGATCCATAGATACCGAAGTCATTCTCGTTTGCAAAACTTGTGTTCCAACCATCAAAAGAGCGAGAAGGTTTAAACCGAGTCCCGTTTGAGTAAAGTAAGGAATCGCGGGAGAAGTCCAGATTACGTCCGGTTCGCTGAGATCTTTGACCCATAAAAACGGTGAATTCCAAAGATCTATTGTATCAGAAAAAGCCGTATAAAGAGCGATAAAAATCGGAATCTGGATCACCATAGGAAGACAACCGCCCACCGGATTCACGTTATTCTTCTTATAAAGTTCCATGGTTTTTTGCTGACGCATCTTAGGATCGTTCGCGAATTTCTCGTTGATCGTCTTGAGTTGAGGGCTGAGCTCCTGCATCTTCTTCATGCTATTCGCTTGCTTTTGGTTCAAAGGATAGAAAACGAGTTTAAAAAGAATCGCGAAGATGATGATGCTCCATCCGTAATTCGGAATGGTAAATCGATAAATTTGTTTCAAAACCCAGATGATTCCGTTACGGAATGGAGTGGTGATTCCCTGATTAAAAGATTTATTAAGATCGCCGCTCAAACCTGCAAAAGGACTGTTTTTGGCTTGATTCGGATCGAGTTCCGGATTACGGAAAACCATTCCCATACTTTCTCTGATTCCCACATAGGATGCAAAATCCATGTTGTATCTTTCGCCCGGACTTAAAGTAATATTATCATATAATAATACTACTCCGCTTTCGTTTTTAGGTCGATTGTCTAAAACGACACCTTGCGGTTTATGATCCAACGGATCCGCGACCGCGATAAAATAACGGGAACCCGTTCCCGCAAAATCAACTCCGGATTCGGCGTTTGTTTTTACGCTGAAAGATTCGTCGGCGCCGGAACTTCCCGTAAAAAAATTTCCGATCGAAGACCAAAAACTTACGGAGGAACTTCCGTCTAACGTGTCGTTAAAGGAACCGCCTAAATGGTAAAAACGAAAGAAATTCGCCGTGTCCCTATCGTTCAAAGGCCTATCTTTCGGAAAGGGCCCGAGACTTCCGAAGGTTTTCAGATACTGAACGTTCTTTTGTGAAGCGAAGGAAAGTTTTTCTTTCGTTAAGTTGATAATGGAAACTGTAACTTTGAAATAATTCTCGCCTTTAAAGAAACGAAACGTTTTTTTCAATTGGTAGGTTTTATCCGGAGACAAGGCGGTAAATATTATATATACCACGGAACCGTCGGTTTTGTTTTCCTCCAAAGAAAAAGGAATCCGATTCCATTCCGACTCCGGAAGTTCGTTTAACGAATCCGTAAAGTTAAAGTCGAAACCTTTTTCTCTGGATAATTCCACCGCCTGATACGTCTTGCCGTCCACTACGAGAGTTTCGGGATTTTTACGAGCTACCTGAACGGTATGACCGTCCGAACCGACGTAATCCTTTACATAGAATTTGGAAATTTTTCCGCCGAGAGAACCGAACTCTACGATATAAGAATCGGTTACGACTAACGTCTTTTTATTTTCGGAAGAAGTCGCTTTTATTTCCTTAACGGGAGCGGTAATCTGAGACTCTTTTGTTTTTTCAGTCTGAACTTGATTTTGTTTTTTATTGTCCGAAGGTTTATCGGAATTCGCTTCTTTTGCATCCGGCGTCTTTTTAGGCGGGGCAGAAGGGAAGAAAAAATAATTCACCCCCATCCAAATTCCCATACTGAGAATCAAAGCTAAAAATAATCTACTTTGTCTATCTTCCATCATTTCGTCCTTTTAGTGTTAGGTGGCAAGGGATCTTCAAAACCCCGAGAAAGAGGGTTACATCTCAAAATTCTCCAAGTACTCAATTGCAATGCGCGGAAAAATCCGTATTCTTGAAAAGCCTCAGCGGCATATTCGGAACAAGTGGGTGTAAAACGACAAGCCGGTGGGAGTAACGGAGAGACTAACTTTTTGTAGAGCTGAATCAGTTGGATTGCAAGTTGGTTCATCAGATTCGATTGATCAGAGAGACCAGAATCTTGACCAGCTCCCCGTGATTCAGATCCAAAATTTCTTTTTTGGCTAATATCGCGATATCAAAACCTTTTAGAAAATTTTTCTCTTCCTCGCGTATGACCGCTCTGAGTTTCCTTTTGATCCGATTTCTTTGAACCGCAGTTTTTACCGTACGTTCCGGACAGTAAAGAAAACGATTTCTTGATAAAGAATTGGGAAGGAATACAAGAACGATCGGGAAACGGGAGACTCTTTTTCCAGCCTTAAAAAGAGATTGTATCTCCTTCCTGGATTTTAATGTCTCTTCGATGACTTAATTCTTAGTATTTTTTACCGAGTTTTTCGTCGGAAACAGTCAGTTTATGTCTGCCCTTTTTTCTTCTGCGTGAAAGAACCTTTCTTCCACCTGCAGTAGCCATTCTTGCGCGAAATCCGTGTGTTCTCGCTCTTTTAACTCGGCTGGGCTGGTAATTTCTTTTCATACTTATCCCTGATTGGCATTAATGATTGCGTTTCTCTTCCGTTTGGAAGAATTCAATGCTCTTTCCATACAAAAGCTTTCTGAAAAGGTTTGAGTCAACCTATTTCACATCCGGACTTGATGCGAAGTTTGTCTGGATCGGGAATTCTATTCTTTGGAATTTTCAGGGAAAAGAAAACCCTGAGGAAGGCCCGAACGACCGGAGGAGAATTGTCAGAATCAATCCTCTGTCCTAAAACAAGAAAACCCGGCAACGTCCTACTCTCCCATGCAGCGAACCACACAGTACCATCAGCGATGAGAGGCTTAACTTCCGTGTTCGGGATGGGAACGGGTGTGGCCCTCTCTCTATAGTCACCGGGAATCTTGAAGTCAGATTCGCGTACCGGTTTCTTCAGTCAATCTAAAAATTATAAAAAAGTTCAAATTCTTACTATGAAACCATAATACTTTTCTCGTTCGATTTTTTCGAAAAGCTCTTCGAACGTAAATCGGATTATTGATCTATAAACTTCTTCCATCGATTGAAAACTTTCACGGGCTCTTCCCATGGAAGCCAGTGACCCGAATTCGGATAAATTTCAAATTCACAGCGCGCCTCGACCGATTTGCAAGACAATGCGGCCATCTCACTCATCATGTAATTGTCTTTCGCTCCCCAAAGAACGAGAGTCTCCACCTTTACAGGGCCGGCGTTTTTAAAGTATTCCAGAACGGAATCCCCATGAAATGCAAGTTCCCGGTAGTATTCCAACGGCCCGAACATTTCCTCGGGAGTATTAAACGCAGCGTGGTAAATCGGTTTATCCGAATCATGAAGAACATGATTGTTTTGTAATTCATTCAGATAAAAAATTCTTGCACGCGTTTCTTGGCTGAGCCCGGCAAGAAGGCGAGCGGAACGAGGCGCGATCAATCGATATACAAAATGACGATATTCTCTTTGTTTTGAAGAAACGGACGTCTGTTCTTCAAATGCGTTCGGATGCGGTATGTCCAGAACGGTCGCCGTTCGGAAAAACTTCGGCTTTTCCGTAATAGCAAACCATACGATGGAAGCGCCCCAATCATGTCCAAGCACGTGTATCGGACTATCGGAATCCCGACCTTCTTTTTTATTCGTTTCTTCCACAAAGGTAAACAAATCCTCGCTCAGCGATCGCAGATCGTAACCGTCCTCCGGTTTGTCCGTTCCGGCGTAACCTCGCAAATCGGGAACCAATACTCTATACTGTTTTGAAAGTAAGGGAATCATAGAACGCCATCCGTAGGATGTATCCGGAAATCCGTGCAACAATACCACAACCGGCGCAGTTAAAGGTCCGGCGCTCAGAAAATGTACTCGCAGGGCCGAGGAACCGTTTCGTTTGGGAAGGTCGATCATAGAATTTTCCCAAGGACCGGGAATATGCGATAAATCCACGCCTATCGGATCCGGTGAAAGCGGTAGAAAAAAATACAAGACGATTTCAAAAGTCCCCGCAAACATTACGATGGACAAAAGAACAAAGAGAAATATTTTCTTCAGCTTAGAACCGATTCCATTATCTGCGTGTTTCATTACATTTTCCTTATATAAAATGTTTCAAACTCACTTCGTATTTCTTTAAGAAGCGAAGTTTCGAGATCCCCGAGCGATCTATGGAGAAAGTTATAGAAGCGGATAACCGCTGCGAAACAAAAAAAGACTGAACCGCCTATGAAACGTTTATTTCTTTTTCCGACTCGGAAGATATTTATAATATTCCACTTCGATCGTATTGATTAGGAAAGTATAATATTTTACGAGTTTTTTATCGTATTGTTTCTTTTGGGCCTCGTTCCGTAAAAACTCCGCAATTTGATCCCGGATCAAAGGGGCCTTTAAATCGTTATGGCTGAGAATGATGGAACCCGCCATTCCCTGCGGAACGATATCGTCCGGAATCAAGATCGTGGCCGAATTCTGCAAAAGGGCGTATTCGATTGTGGAAGCGACTTTATCGTCGTCTTTTTCCCCTTTGAGATGTGCGACACTACTTCGAATGTTGTCTAAATTTTCGAAGATTTTTTTACGCAAAGAACGGGAATCGTGAATCTTGTCCGTGATCTTCGTAAACCGGCTCGGGAAAATAAATCGTTCCGCGCCTTTTGCGATCAAACTTACTTTCTTTTCCTTTGGGGCTTCTCCCTTGGACTGAAAACGTTCGTCATCGGAGTCGTTTCCGGAAGCATCACTTTCAAAGGAAGTCATCGAACCGTATTCTCCCTTAAAGCCGGATCCGAGCGAGGCGGAACCTCCGCCGGAAAGAATATCCGATTTTTCTTTATTTCTAAAATGAAAGGCGAGCATCAATCCCAGAAACAAACTGACCGGAATCCCCACGAACAAGATACCAGTAGTTCTAAAATGTACGGATGCGATCAAAAATAAGATCATACTCGCTACAAAACCCAACATCCCCATCGGAAGATTGAATTTTTTCGCGAATTCTTGGGAGCGTTGTTTTTCAACTTTCAACAGTTCCATCGACTGGATTCCCTGTTGGAGTCTTACGATGTCATCGGCTTTGAGTTTTGCGTTTAATCCAGGATGTTTCGGATTACTCAAACTTGCGTTGATCTCTTTGGCGATTTCCAGTTCTTTTTGATAAGCGGTATTTTTCGTAGCCATACCGCTCAACTTATGAAGGACTGCGGACATATAACCCGGATCAACCGCGTAAATCTCCGAAGTCTGATCCGGTTTTTCGATCACCTTCATTCCGTATTGATCGGAGATTTCCTTTTTCAATTCATCAATCAATGCCGGATAACGTGTCTCGTCCGACAAACCGGAAGATTTCAATTTCTGCTCCGGAGAAAAACGATACAAAGTTTGTTCCTGAATCGTATTTTCGCCGATCTTATGAAGAATTTTTAACTTAAAGGACTTAAAAACGCTCTCTTCCTTTCTTTGAACGAGTTTTTCTTTTTCCTCCATCAGTCTGGAAATGATTTGAATGGAAAGTCTGCAGGTTTCGGATACTTTCTTACCGAGTTCGTCCGTTTCACGATCGAACGGATAATCGTTGATAAGCGAAATCAGCGCTTTTACTTTTTCACCGTTTTGTTTTCTTCCCGGTTCTACCATTTGAATATGCGTTTGCTCAAATTCGGCAATTCGAGTTCCGAAAAGGCCGTAACCGGCTCTTTCACTCAGCTCTTTTAAATAAGGAATCGCGAATTTTTCGAGCGCATCCGCCTGACAACGATAATGTGCGATAACCTCCGGTTGATTCACGTAAGTACCGTCGGGATTCAACTGAAGATCGTCCAATATGACGTGATAGTCGGGAAGAATTTTCATCACGTAATTTCTCTTAGTCGCATACGTGAGAAAATCCCGAAGGAAATCCGTCATAGGAATATAACTGTAAGGCTGAAACCCTTTCTTTAAAAGAGTGGAAAACTCCGCTTCAAGCGAGGCCAATTTTGGAAAAAGCCAATTCTTTCCCGCCTTATTTTTATGAAGTAAAAACGTACCGGGATTGTCTTCGTCCGGAAGTTTCGGTTTTTTAGCTCGGTTCTGAAGAATGAGATCAATCATCTCTTCCGAAAATTCAAAACAAGCGACTCGATACGGATTTACGTCCGTCTTTGCATCTTTCTGAGGACTCGCGATCGCGATTCTAGCCTGGATCTTGACTCCGTTACGAACTAAAAAAGGATAGATATATGCGGATTTATTTTTCCCTTTTTTCTCATAATCGACTAACTGTCGTAAGGCGAGGTCGACACTCGGCGGGGATTTGGACTGTTCGCTTAAATTCCTATATTTATTCAAAAGTTCCGCAAGCTTGTCTAACGTAAGTAGATAAGACGGATGAATACTTTTGGAACCGTGTTTTTCTGTTTTTTTATGCCAATCCCTAAGTTCGTCCAAAATACAACGCGCGGTTGCGGATAAGCCGACTGCCCCTTCGTTTAAAAAAATATAATCGGGTGCAAGAGACTGAATTTCCGTAGGCTTACTCGCCGCCAGTTCCTCAAAGCTTATGTCCTGTTCAGTGCTTTCCATATTTCCTATCAAATCGACAATACGATCTTATTAGATGAACCTTTCTACTTGTCCAGTCTTCCACTCAAATGGCTGGACAAAACCATTTATTTCGAGAATTTTTCCAATATCTTTCCGATTCTCAAAATTCCCTCTTCGATTTCCTTATCTTCTCTGACAAAACTCAATCGAAAACATTCTTCTCTATGAGACCAGAGCGGATCGGCCCCCGGAAAAAAAGTTTTACCGGGAACGATAATCACACCCGCTTCCTTTAAAATCGGATAAAGATCGCTGACGGGCAGAGATAAATTCCTTACCCAAATCCAAAGAAAGAAAGCGCCTTCGCTTTGATGGATCCGATAGTCGACCTTGGAACTCCAATTGTTTAAGATCGTTTCCTGGGCGAAAATCGATTTCTTTTGATAAAAGGGTAATATTATTTTTTCGCACAAGTTTTTCCAACGACCCGAACGAAAAAGATCCAATGCGATAAACTGTCCCGGATTGGCGCTCGTCAAATTGATAACCGAATTGGCTCTGTGCAACATGGAAATCGTCTCCGAATCGCCGACCACAAAGCCGGTACGAACTCCGGGAAGACCCAACTTGGAAAGACTAAAACCCTGAATCATTCCCGGTTTGTGGATAAAAGAACTTTTGCCGAAAACCACGTTGGGAAACGGAAATCCGTAGGCATTATCGACTAACAACGGAATTCCTACGTTATTCGCTCTTTCAATCAAAAATTCGAGTTCTTGATCCGTAATCACGTTGCCGGTGGGATTTGTGGGACGGGAAACGCATATACAACCCGCTTCCTCCCGCCAATTCGAGACCGAATCGAACTTTGCGGAGGATATAAAGTATTTATAATATCGATCTCCGATTTCTCGGATCTCGGGTGCAAAGGATAAGAACGAATCGGATTCCAAGGTTTGGTCCGTGTAACCGATGTATTCCGGAAGAATAGGGAAAAGAATCTTTTTTCTTTGACCGTTTCCAAAATTCCCAGAGAAAAAATTCAGCAGGAAATAAAACGCGTTTTGACTTCCGTTCGTGATTGCGATTTGATCCTCTTGAATCTTCGTTCCGGATTCTTCCGATAAAATCGAAGCGATCGTTTCTCGAAGTTCGGGAATTCCGGAAGGCGATTCGTAACTCCCGAGAATTTTTTCCATTCTTTCGGATTCGATTTGTTTCAATACGATTTCTTTCCAGACTTCGGCCGCTTCCGGGATTAAAGCGGGATTTCCTCCGCCCAACAAACAGGAATCCGGACGAGAACTCGCCAAATCGTCCATCAACTGTCCGATTCCGGTTTGTTCCGAAAATTTCCGGCCAAAAATAGAATATTGCATAACGTACCAAACTTCTTCCGAACTCTAATCCAGGAACTAGAATCTAAACGAAAAGAGAAATTTTGTAGATTCTTTTTTGAAAGAACACGATCGTCTTTGCATATTTTTTAAACGGAAAACCGGAATTGAATATAGAAAGAAATCGAAACGAAATCAAATCCTTAGAAATATCGAATTTTAACGATCACTTGAATCGATATCCTGGGCCTCAACAATGGATTCGGTTCGAAAAACCGATCGATTCCCTCTTGTAATTCGAACTCGACATAGAAATCGAAACGTTCCGGCCTTAGCTCATGGACCGTCTTCGTTTAACAAAAGAACCGGATTTCTTTTCAACTCCCCCGGGTCCCAAGAGGAGGCCGGCTATAACTTGTTTTCAAACGAAAAGCAAATAAAACCGACTTTTGAATATTCAAAAATATAAATATAATAAATTAAGAATTTTCGGATTCCAATCGATCGAATACCTGTAAGAAAAGATCGGATTCCTGAGCGCCGGAAACGGCGTATTTTTCGTCGAATATGAAGAAGGGTACTCCGGAAACTCCCAGTTGACGACCTTTCAATTCTTCCTCGTGGACTTCTTTCAGGAGAATTTCGTCTTCCTTTACGGAATAAAAATCTTCCTCGTTCATTCCGGCTTCCCGCAAACTTTCGAGAATAATATTCGTATCCGAAAGATTTTTACCTTCGGCAAAAAATTTTCTAAAAAAGATTTCCGAAAGAATCGAAGCCTTTCCGGTTTCCTTTGCTTTTCGAATGAGTGCGTGTAATAAAAACGTGTTGGGTTGATGTCCCACTTGTTCCGTTGAAAAAGAAAGACCTTCGGATTTCGCTATATCGGCGACTCTTTGAACCATCGTTTTCACCCGATCCATCGATCCGAACTTTCGAGCCATATGAAGTACACGATCCTCTCCTTCGGGGGAAAGATCCGGATTGAGTTGAAACGCTCTCCATTCTATTTCAATTATATCGTCTGGGTGGGACTTTTTTCGAAGGGAAATCGCATCTTCCAGTCTTTTTTTCCCGATATAACACCAAGGACAAACAACGTCCGAATAAATTGCGATTTTTGTTTCCACCGCCATATCCTCCCAAATTCTAAAAAAGAAAGAATGATTTCTTTTTTAGAATCGTTCGCATCCTTCGAAAAAATCAAGACGTTTCAGGCGATTGAAGTCCCAAATTTTTAGAGCTTGTCCCAAAACCTCAAAGGAAATTTGCAGGAGTTCCCACAGATTAAGTCTCTTTGGCGGTCTTTAGGTTTTTGTACGATTTTACTTATCGTTTAGAAACGTAGTAGTTCCCACATTTTCAGGTTTTGGGACAAGCTCTTAATTCAAATTCCCGAAAATTATAAAACTCTAATGCAATGTAGAACAAAAACGAACGAAGCTCTTTTTGCAAGACTGTCGATCTTCCTCTATTGTGTCGGACTTTATAAAATTGGATTTAGTTCAAACAGAAAGTTAGAACTATCGAAATCGAATCAAAAAACGATTTGGTTCGAATGAACTCGCTTAATTTAAAACTGAATCTAAATATTAAGAAAGTATTCTCGAATCGACTATAAAAATTCGAAAAACAATGGAGACGGCGGGGTTCGAACCCGCGTCCTATTGCGCCCCAGATCAGCCTCTACGTGTGTAGTCTGTGTATAAAGTTTCGGAAAAAGGTTAACCCTCAGACAGGACTCTTTCTCCTACCCGGCTCAAATACAGTCTCTTTTAGGAACCGAAAACCAAAAGAGCCGCCTCTTGATAAGTTTCAGAACGTTTGGAATCCAAGAGAAAAAACCAAAGCTCCGTAGCAGAGATTAAGCTGCTAAAGCTAATTCGTTATTAGCGGTTATTGTTTGAAGGTTTTGAGAGGAGCCTACAACCTCTACACGCCACATAATCCCTGGCAACAACAGTCGAAACCAATTTCGTCCCCTGATGTTCTTTGATTAGACTGTCAAAAGTAGATAACTGAAATTTTACCGCAAGTTTTTTATCAAACATTGAAAGTTATCCCAAAACGGACATTCAAAAGAACAAGAATCTCCAAAAAAAATTCGGCGTTCGGCTTGCATAAACCGTAAAATAAATTTTTTACGATTTAGGTGAAGTCCAGGTTATGTTCCGCGCCGGGCTATCGCCTTAAGTCGTGTCTTATCGAGACGATTATTCGCACGCGCCGGTGAGAACTAGGCAGAATGTCCCATCCGTATTCTATCTGAGCGAGTTTACTTCGAATTTTATTAGGAATCATTGAAAAAAATTTTGGATCAAAATCGATATTCTTACTTTAAATTCAGGGAAAAAAAAGAAATCGTTTGTTAATCCTTTAATCAATTCAATCATAAGAGGTGTTTTCAATATGGATCAAATTAAGGATAAGATTTCGTCGTTCGGTGCTTTCCTTTCTTTTGCAGGTGTTGTTTCCGCTGCGTTGAGCTTTTTCAATTACAACTTAAGTATTTTAATTTGGATCGATAATTGGGGAACCACGACCGGCTGGGGAATCAGAGCAGGATTGGTGGTAATAGGTGTGCTTCTCTATTTTTTAGGAAAAATGGGAAGAAATTCCGTAGCCGCTTAAATTCATTCAGGCCGTCGT
The DNA here is from genome assembly GCF_000347175.1 of Leptospira alstonii serovar Sichuan str. 79601. GTDB lineage: Bacteria > Spirochaetota > Leptospiria > Leptospirales > Leptospiraceae > Leptospira > Leptospira alstonii. The sequence continues at coordinate 273,448 of NZ_ANIK01000003.1, read as the reverse complement.
CGATCGGGTTTTCGACGCGACGGCCCTTTCAAAAAGAGTCTGGGCCGGTCTCTTGAGCTTACGACCTAAGCACTGTCCCCAAAAAACCCTTAAGTGCCAATAAAAGCGAAACGCTGAGTTTTACAGAAGTGTGGGAACTCCTGCGTTTTTAAACGACAGTAAACTCGGACCTCTTCCGTGCCGTTATGATAAAATCAGAAAAATTTTGACACTGACTTCTATTCACTGACCCCCTAATTCACTAACTCATAGTCACTTGAAATGCGGGAACTCATGCAAATTTCCTTTCAAGGATAAAACTCTAAATCGACTTTTAGACACAATTCCTGACCCTCTATTTACACATCGTTCAGTAGGATATTATTCGTAATGATCTCGTTACGGAGAATTAAGATATAAATTTTATTCGAAATGGATCGAATCGACCGCGTCGATGGGAAACAAAAGGTTACCGTCATTTTTTAAAAGTATATAAAAACTTTCGTGTTGATAAACGAAACCTTTCACTTGAGAGCCGTCTTTAAAATGAATTACTCTTTCAACATCAGGTTGACTTTTGTCTTTTAGGATTTGAATCAAAGCGGTATTATCGAGCTTTGCAACCAAAGACTTCAGTTTGTCAATTTGTTTCAAATCGTTCGGAGCGAAACGAACCATAGATTTGAATTTTTCTTCCAAATCTTTTTCCTGGTTGGGAAGTATGTTTTTGATTTTTTTACTCAAATCGTCATCCATCGAAAACATTCCGGGCGTATTTCCTTCGCCGAGTTTACGAACGTCCGAATTTAATGCGAAAACGAAACTCTCCTCAAGCTTCGCCCCCTTAGCTTTCGTTTCTTCGATACTTTTTTCCAAAGAACGAATTTTCTTTAAACTCGATTCGGGAATTCCCTTCCAAGACAACGATTGTCCACTGTTGATCCGAACTTTCTTACTTTGAAAAAGGATCGGAAAATTCATTTTTAAAAATTCCTTTTCCTCTTCGGTTAAAGTGTTGGCTGTTTTTTCAAAAGCGACGCTAGGTCCGGTTTCAATTTCGACCTTTCCGTCCAAAACGTCGAGATCCAATTTGGAATAGGATTCTCCCGCTTCGCGGGAATAAACCACCTTCGTTCCGATTAAAAACGCTCTCACATCCGGGGAAAGAATCGTAAGTAGACCTTCTTCCGCCGATTCGTTCCGAACGGAATCCACAAGAACCGATCCTCGAGCCACATTCAAAAAGGAATATTTTTTATCCCCCGTTACCGAAACTTCCGAATCGGGTAACATTCGAACAGCAACACTTTTGGATCCTTCGACTTGAAATTCACAAATCGAAAAATTACCGGAAACCACTTTACGATTGAGAAGACTCTCCCCCGGCTGAGACGCGGTTCCGTCGATTTTACAATCCCCGTAAGAATTGATAAACGCCTGGTCCAATTTAGAATCCGACCAAAATCCATAGCTGAACCAAAAAGAAAACACGACGCTTAAAATGACTGCGGCCGCGGTTAGTCCGGAAACCATCGTTCGTGATTTCAAAATTATATTCGGAAACGCTAATATTTTTCCGGCAAGGCCCGATTTTAAACCGGGTTTGGGGTCGGAAAGTACGTGAGATAAAATTGAATTGATCCGAGTAGAAGTCTGGTATATAGAACGAGCTTTTTTATTTTTGATTATGAACTGAAGAAGTTCACGTTTACCTTCGGCATTCAACTCGCCGTATAAATATCTCCCTAAAAGGTCTTCAAAACGTTCTATGTCGTCTACTTCCGTTTTCATGATGAAATATTAATTAGAATTGGAATCCTTGTTTTTCCATTTTTGCCCTGAGTAAGGAAACGGCCGAAATCAATCTTCTACTTACCGTCCTTTCCGAAATTCCCAACGCTTGCGCGGTTTCTTTCAGAGTTTTCCTTTCCAATTCCTTATATAATATTATACTTTTTTCCGGCTCAGGAAGACTCTCAATCGTATCTTTTATCGCTTTTTCCAAAAAAACCTTCTCCAAGTTTTCGGGAATCTCCGGATTGATTTCAATATCGCCGATCAAATCGCTCAGACTTACGTTTCCGAATTCTTTTTTCTGCTTATTGTAATGTTTGAAATACAAGTTTTTTGCAATCGAACACGTCCATGTGCTGAAGGAGGCGATCCTAGAATCGAATTTGGCAAAAAAAGTAAACGCTTTTAAGAAAGCTTCTTGAGTTATATCTTCCGCAACCTCCTGGTCACCGGAGATCTTTAAAAGAAAATGATATACGGTTCGGTAGTTCTCCTCGTATAAAATTGAAAAATCTGCAGAATCGGATCGGTCCATTGAGAAAAATACCGGGAAATCGGTCTTTTGCAGTTTTTTAGGTAAATTGTGATTCTAAAAGCACAAAAAAGAAATTAAAACCCAGGTCGTTCCCTGAACTTTGTTTGGTTAAAATATGCCGATTTCCGGTCTATTATTTTCTCTTTTGAAGGAATCTTTTTCAAGGAAGCTATATCCGGCTCGATTTGATTTCAATGATACATAAAAACTTGGGTTTACCGCGTAGTTTGTAGGCAGTGGTAGTTTGCCGGTTCACCGTGAAAAGTTTCGATAAAAAGGAAAATTCAAACCCGAGAAAAAATTTTCGTTCTAATTTTGTCGGGTTCTATTGTTAAAATAGTATATGAGTAAAGACGAATTTACTTCGATAGATATTATCCCGGGTTATCTGGGAGGAAAACCCTTTATCAGGGGAACTGGGGTGCGTGTTTCGGAAATATTGGATTTGCTGCTATCGGGAATATCCAGAAAAGGAATTTTGAGAGAATATCCCGGAATTTCCAACGATGACATCGATTCGGCCGTATCTTTTCTGGAAGCTAAATTAGAAATAGCAAGGCAGAATCAATATACGAATGAAAAGGTAAGTTGAGATCAATAGAGTTGTTTAAAAATTAATTCTCCATTTGTTTCTGTTTCATTGAAATGGACGATTGAAGTAGTGTTGTTAATGCGGTTATTGAATTTTTCAACAACTCTAATTAAGACGGCCTTCTCAGATCGATCTCAATCAAAACCCACAACCCGAATCAAACCGTTTTAAATTCCAACCTTGGAGGCACGAAAATAACGCGAGTTAGATTTATTGTCTTTCTCCGATGATCGGCCCGCCCACGAGTTGCATCATTCTTTCTTTGGTTAAAATCAAATCTTCTCGGTTATCGGTTGCCATCTCACCCGGTCCATCCAGATAAATCGCACCTTTCGGACAAGCCTCCTCACACAACCCGCAAAAAATACAACGCAATAAGTCGATTTCAAACTTCTTTGCGTACTTGTCTTCGGGATGAAGATGTTGAATCTCAGGAGTTACTTCCGCCGCTTCGATATAAATCGCGTCGGCAGGGCAAATCCACATACAACAGAAACAGCTTGTACATCTTTCGCGACCTTGTTCGTCCCGTTTCATCGTATGCATTCCACGAAAACGAGTGGAGTATTTTCTTTTTTTCTCCGGATATTCGATCGTGACCGTTCTTCTTAAAATCGCGGCCTTGATAAAATGTTTGAGTGTGATCCAAAGTCCTTTGCCGATGGAATAAAAATAAAATTTTTCGTACCAGGAAAGTTTATGACGACTTGCTACGTTTATTACGTTAACGGTTCCCAACGCCAACCTCCTTGGGAGAAGACGCGGATTCTTGAACCAGTTCCGCGAGTCTCCGGAAAACGGAGCCGGAATTCAACAATCCCTTCGGCGGTTCCATTGCCTTTTGAAAACTTTGGTTCAATCCGTTCTTATTCGTAAAGGAACCCGCTTGTTCCGCAAACGTTTGAATCGGAACCCCATAAGCTGCGTCGGAAATTCCCTGAGTTAAATTCGTATCCAACGATACAACGGTCGTATCGAAAGGAATAGAAGGTAGAAACTCCATTACGTTTTCCTTAATTACAAAAACCAAATCGATTTCTCCCGATTCGATCGACTTACGAATCGTTTCAATTCCTTGGGAAGAAACGAACCCGCTCTCCACGGCGCCTTTTGTATTGGGTCTTAAATCCGTAGTCATCAAAAAGTCTTTTTGTTCGGGCGTCTTGTATTGAACCGCGTCCACCCTTGCTTCCAGGATAACCGATTTTCCGAAAGACTCCACACTTTGTAGGATTGTTTTTAGATTTTCATTCGACTCGGTTGCACCGCCGAGAACCGCAATCTTCTTTGCGTTTAGGACCTTTTCCGCGATTGCAGACAATACGACCGCGCTTTCCGAAACGTTTCCGTTTCGATAATAAGCGAACAAACGATTTTCGTTCAACCAATCGATATCAAAACGTCCTTTATCGCAAAGAAAATACATATCCTTTTCTTCGTCGATTCGAGGCATATACCGATACATTTTGTTATCTCTTACGTTAGTCGTAATATTACAACCGGTACTACAACCGTGACAGATCGATTCCGCGTTTTTGTACCACCAGACTCTCGACTTGAATAAGGTCTTATTGTTGAGAAGAGCCCCAGTCGGACAAATGTCCGCAAGCGCTCCTTGAAAGTTATGTTGAATCGGTTCGTTTTTTGCAAGACCGATGATGGAATGATATCCTCTTTCAAAAAGACCGAGATTGGATTCCCCTACTATTTCTTCTTCGAAACGAACACAACGATAACATACGATACAACGATTATGATTGATGATCAGATTGGTGCCGATTTCTTCCTGAGGAACATTCCTTTTTTCTAATGTAAATCTGGAATTGCCGTTTCCTTCCTGGAAGGCATTGTCTTGGAGTTGGCATTCTCCGGCTTTATCGCAAACGGGACAATCCAACGGATGATTGGCTAAAAGAAACTCCATCGTTCCTTCCCGCGCCTCTTTGATCCGATCGTTTTTTGTAAAGATGGAAAGACCTTCCGTCACCTTTGTATTACAAGCCACCTGAAGTCTAGGAACTCCTTCGATTTCGATAAGGCACATTCTGCACATGCCCACGATGGAAAGTTTGGGGTGATAACAAAAAAAAGGAATATCGATTCCGACATCTTTAGCCGCCGATATGAGGTTCTTTTTTTCGTCCACCTCATACTCGATTCCGTCGATCTTGATTTTTACCATGGAATCATCCTATTGATAGTACCCGGTACCGGGAAACAATTCTATAGAAACGTACCATTATCATTCTGGCAACACGTTTCTATAGAATTGATCGTTTATCAATTTTTGTATTATGAACCTGTCTTAAAACCTAGCGTGGAAACTCCTACGTTTTTAAATGAACGCTAAATTTGATCTCTTCCGTACCGTTAATCGGAAAAACTTTAACCCTGACATCTGATCCCTATCCACTGACTCCTAAAATGTGGGAACTACCACGTTCCTTAGGACTTTCGGACCGCTTTCACTGGATTCGGATTTTAGATGAGTTTCAAAATTCGCATCCATTTTGAGATTGATTCTTAAAGTTCCAAGTTTTTGTAATAATCGGGAACGCGAGCCCACTTCCGAAACCACTGGGGATTAATCGCTCTTTGATAGAGATACGCGTCCACGAGAACCAAGTTAACCACGGCTTCGATGATCGGAACGGCCCTCGGAAGAACGCAAGGATCGTGACGGCCCTTTGCTTCCAGGACGGTTTCTTCTCCTTTGAGATTTACCGTATTCTGCTTTTTAAAAATCGTCGAGGTCGGTTTAAACGCGGCGCAGATTACCAGTTCTTCTCCGTTGGAAATTCCACCTTGGAGTCCGCCGGAATTGTTCGTCTTGGTTCTGACTTTTCCGGTTCCTTCTTCCGTATAAAATTCATCGTTATGCGAACTTCCCGTCAAAAGAGTTCCAGAAAACCCGGAGCCTACTTCAAATCCCTTACACGCGGGAATGGAAAGAACGGCCTTTGCCAAATCCCCGTCTAATTTATCGTAGACGGGATCGCCTAAACCGGGAGGAAGATTGTAGGACACGCATTTGATCGTTCCTCCGACGCTATCCCCCGCTTCTTTCATTTGAAGAATCAAGGAACGCATCTTTTCCGCGCTTGCGGCGTCCGGGCAACGAACTTCGTTTTGATCCACTTCTTCCCTTGACTTAGGATATTTTTCGCCGATCGTAGATGGAACGGTACCGATGGAATCTACCCAAGCTACGGTTTCGATTCCAAGATCGTCCTTGAGGATCATTCTCGCGATCGCAGCGGCAGCGACCCGACCGATCGTTTCTCTAACGGAAGATCGACCGCCTCCTACGTGAGCACGAAAGCCGTATTTCATTTGATACGTATAATCCGCATGAGAAGGTCTGAATGTGGTTCTTAAATTTTCGTAATCTTTGGAGATCGTGTTTTGGTTGTCCACGATCAAGGCAATCGGAGATCCGATCGTTTTTCCCTCAAAGACACCCGAAACCGCGCGAACCGTGTCGGTTTCGTCTCGAGGTGTGGTGAGATCGCTCTGCCCCGGTCTTCTCCGGTTTAAATCTTTTTGAATTTCTTCTAAACGAATGGGGATTCCCGCGGGAACTCCTTCGACAACAACTCCCACGGATGTTCCGTGAGATTCACCGAACGTACTGACTTTAAAAATTTTTCCCCAACTAGAAGGCATAATACCAAAAAAACAAGGGAAAGCTCAGGGATAAAGCGAGTTTCTAAAGGAATCCTTCGGTTTTGTCAGGCCACGGAACGAGGTGCGGTTCCTCTAAAACTTTGATCGACTTTCTCATAGAGATTCGGTTCCAATTCGGGATCGATTACATAAATTACCCTTCTCGGATCCATACTGTTGTTCAGATCGAAAACCGCCTTCCTTCTATCCTGACGAAAAGAATGAGGGTCATAACCTTCGATTTTTATCTTTCCTTTGTTGGTGATTACGGGTCGGATCGTTCCGATTCTTTCCAAAAGCGGTCTTGTTTGATGTCTGAAAATTTCTTTGATCACGCAGATTTCAAAGTGAACCTTTCTTTGGGAATCCATCGAAACGACTATGACGTAATCGCCCGGATTGAGAACACTTCTGTTCTCGCAAAGACTCAAACCCATTAGATCGAAAAAATCTCGGACGATCTTTTCATTGTAGGAAAAGAAACTATTGTTCAAAATCAACTTCATAGCCGTGAGAGAATCGTACGCAGGCCGCCATTCTTGATCGGAAGTGAGGGAAGCGAATTCCCCCGAAATCGAAATGATTCCGGGATCCTCGTCCGTATAAGTGTTGCTCAGTATACGATGAATTTGTTTTTGAATGTCTTCAATGAGAACGTGTTTCGTTTGATCATCCTTATATTTCCGGAGATACTCGGTTAATCTTCGGAGGATAATATTGTTGGAAGGATAATTGTTATTCAGACCTTCGCCGCGAAAGGTTCTGTGGCTGTTGAGTACGGCGGATTTGACTTCCGAATCGATTCCGCTTAAATTTCCGATCATGAGATAACTGATGATAGGATGGCTTTTGATATAATCGAATTCTTCGGGACGAAGATTGGAATGATTCGGCAGTTTCATTCTGGATTTGCCTATATCCACCATAAACGAAGCGAGCATAACGTTCAGTTGTTTTGCTTTTTGAATCTCGTTATCGGTCTTACTAAGAGCCTTCATCCCTCTTAGTTTCATCGCCATCGCAATCACGGTGCGTTTTGTCATCATCTCCGAATCCGTCTTGATTCCGCTCTGCCGCATAACTTCGATCACGTTTACAAGGCCGAGTTCCATATCCGAACTTGTCTTGAAGTCGGTAAGAATGTCGTCGATTCCCTTTTGAACCATACGAATATTATGATTACTTAAAGGAAAGTGTTTGAGTTCTTCCAAAAGATCGGAGGCTTCTCTCGCAAGAGCAAGCGTAAGATCGGCGTTTACGAGTTTCGTAAGCGAAACGTTCCTTCCGTGAACCGCATCGGGATTTTTCGGTTTAATAAATTTGTCTTTTTCCGATATAAGAAAGTAAATCCCTTGACTTGCGAATTTTTGAAGCCTCGTAACGTCCTCTTCGGATGCGTCCGACTTTTTGTGGATTAGGACCTGCCCGTTTTTATTATAAAAATTGACCGGTATTTCACTCTGACTGATAAAACTTCTGATCACCTCGGAATTGAATTCGAACTTTTCCAAGAGTTCCCTATTGACCGAATGCGAGTTATGAGTCGTATTAGAATTCATTTTGAGCTAAACCCTCGCGACTTGAAACGAACGTAAGTAGACGTAATTCTTAGGAACTCCTGCAAATTTCCTTCCCTATCGAGCGACCATAGAAGCGAGATAGCCGCAGCGAAGCGACGGCTCTTAGGGAAGCAAAGATGAGACAGGCTTTTTATCAAATACCGTCGGTCATTTTTCGAAAAAGAATCGTATAACATAAAATCCTTTAACAACGCCTTCTTGAAGATAATAAACAATCCGACTGGAAAAAAATTATTTATTGAACGTACATTCTAACTCAAAATCCGTTCGATTCAAAAATAATCAAAAAATTATTTCCAAAGAATTCGATTAGAAGTTCTATATAAGATGAATTATAACGTGAAAAAACTCGGCGATCTACGGTTTAAACGGAGTTTTTATGTAAACTGACCGTTATTTTTAGAAATCCTTCAGGCGCTTTCTTTGGGAATTTCGCCGGTTTGTTTGGTCAATTCTTCGTAAAGGCGGGCGTCCATCTTCGGATCCAAAACGTAGACGATTCTTCTCGGATCCTGATTTTTTTCGAGGTTGTAGACCGCTTTTCTTCGATCGAGTTTTAACGAAGAAATGTCGAATCCCGAAATCCTGAGTTTTCCCATATTGCTGAAATTCGGCCGAATGGTTCCGACTCTTTCCAGCATGGGGCGAATCTGGGTTTTATACATTTCCCGAATGATACAAATTTCGAAAAACACTTTTTGATTGGAATCCTGAGTAACTACGATTACGAAATCCCCTTCCCGAATAAACGGCTGGTTATTGCATAAGGAAAGGCCGATGTGATCGTAAAAGTCTCTCAGGGTCTTTTCATTATATGCAAAAAAACTGTTATTCAAAATCAGTTTCATCGCGACCAGAGGTTCGAACGCTTCCCTCCATTCCTGTTTTGTGGTCAAGGAAGCGAATTCTCCCGCAATGGAAATGACTCCGATATCCTCTATGGGTAGGTTGTTGGTGAGAATATTTCGTATTTGTTTTTGAATATCGCCGACTAAAACGGTCCTTTTCAGATCGTCCTTATATTTTTCCTTATAAAGATTAAGCTTATGAATGAGAGCCTTCGGTTGAGGATAATTATTGTTCATCCCTTCGCCTTTGTGAGGACGATGGTGATTGAGAACCAGGGTTTTGATGTTATCGTCCAATTCTGGAAGATTAGCGACCATAAGATAACTGATGATCGGATGATTTTTGATATATTCAAATTCTTCCGTTTTCAAATCCTTCTGAATCGGAATTTTCATCTGAGTATAACCGACATCCGCGAGATAGGAAGACATCATCAGATTCATCTGATCCAATTTTTTCTGTTCCATGTCGACTTTGGTAAAAGCTTTTCCCGCTCTCACCTTCATCGCCATCGCGATTACGGTGCGTTTGGTGAGTATTTCGGAATCCATCGGAACTCCGGCGCTACTCATAACCTCGATGATGTTGACCAACCCGTTTTCCATATCCGGCGTCGATTTAAAATCTTCTAATATTCCGTCGATGGATTTGTTGAGGTTTCTTACCTGACCTCCGTTGAGAGGGAATTTTTTTAATTCCGATAAGAAGCTGGAAGCGTTCTTTGCAAGATCGACAGTCAGTTCGGAGTTGACCAGTTTCGCAAAACTGACGTCTCGGCCGTTTACGTTATTCGGTCCGGAATCCGATTTTCCACCGGCAATTTTTTCAAATTCGGATTTTAGAAAGTAGATCCCCTGACTTTCAAATCTTAATAATTTTGTAATGTCTTCTCCGTCCGCATTTTCCTTTTTATGAATAAGAATTTGCCCGTTTCTATTATAGAAATCAACGGGAATGACGCTGTTGATTTTAAAGTGTTGGATGATCTCTTCAGTAAAGTCGAATTTCTGTAAGTCTTTTTGGGCGTCCATGAGAATAATCTTAAATAGTGAAATTTGCTTTTGGGATATGGATATGCGAGCTAACGCTAATTAAAAATAACCGTTCAAGAATTCCATTTTTAATCCATGAAAAGGCGGGAATAAACCGTTTGCACCGAATATTTTTTATAAGGGACGAAAAAAAATATTTTACCGATTATCTCCAGGAAGAATTCAAACTGATTTCGAGTATATTTCGACTTACGCGATCTTCTAAGGAAGAACCTGCAAAACCTCCCCCTTTTGTATCGGAAAGTATAAACGTATCTTGAGCCCGATTTCCGGTTCGATCCGTCCGAATTGTAGCCGAATAAATGTTAATTCCGTTTTCTTTGAGAACTCCGGTAACAAAGTAAAGAAGACCTTTTCTATCGGGAGCTTCGAGGAAAAATTTGGTTTTAGCGCCCGATTCTATATCTTCAAATTCCAACTTGGAATCGGCGCCGAGGTGATAGGTATTTCTGAGATCGATCTCGCTTGAGTGATGAATGATTTCTTCCAAAGCGAAATCGTCCGTAAATACGGAAGACATGAGAACTCCCAATTTAGAAGCCTTGATTTTAGTATCCGTTTCATCCGATCTTAGCGTAAAAATATCGTAACTATAAGGCTGGCCTTCCTCTTCTATCGTTTCAATGTCGCCGGAAACGATTTCCCATCCCATAAAGAACATCGCTTTCACCATTTTATGAAGAGTACCCGGAGCCGTTTCGGATGTTTTTAACGTAACCGTATAGAATCCGTCGTTTTCTTTATAGTGAAAATGAATCATTCTATAGACCTGGGTACAAAGATAATGCCCGTTTCAAAAAAAACGACTCTTTTCCGGACGTATTCTGTCTCTTATCCGGTGAAAAATTCTTGCCTCGGGGTTTCCGGGAAAAACAGTCAAAGTAGAGTGGAAATGAAAGATATCTGCCGAAAATAAAAGGAGATACTTCCCAAAACGGTATGAAAAGACCCCTCGAATACAATCCGGATCTAATCCAAAAGTCGGAACCTTTGCCTCTTGAAAAAGAAAAAGGCACCGCTAAAAAATGGAAAGCCCCGAATCCGAAAAAAGAAAAGCCGGACTCGGAAGGCGCACCCGGCCTTTTGATTTTCGGGTTATTCCGATTTGTTAAAAAATACAAGGGGAGAATTTTCGTCATCATCGGACTTCTTTGTTTCGAAATCGGATTTTATGCGAGTATCCCTTTCAGTTTTAAATACTTAATCGACGAAGCCCTCATCAATCGAAATCAAAGCGCACTCTATTGGATCGGAGCTTACCTCGCAATCGGAACGGTCACATTTGCTATCCTTGGAACCGTAAGGGATTATCTTTATAACTGGGCTTCCGCAAGAATCATCCAAGACCTTCGATTGCAGATGTACGAACATTTGGATCGATTGAGTTTGGATTTTTTTTCCAACAATAAGTTGGGAGACATTCTTTCCCGATTTTTCAACGACCTCGCGGCATTGGAACACGCGCTTTTAGCGTTTATTCCTTGGGGACTCGGTCCTATATTGGAAGCGGTTTTCGGAACCATTCTACTTTTTTTATTGGATTGGAAGTTGGCCTTGATCGCATTGTTGATCTGGCCGATCAGTTTTTTAGGTCCGGGATTTTTATCCAGAAAGTCCACGGAAATCAGTTATGCAAGAAAATTAGAAGAAGCTCAAGTACTCAGCCTCGTGGAAGAATCCATCTCCGCGCAGAATTTGATCCGGGCTTACGATCTAAACGACTACTTCTTCAGTCGATTTAAAAACAATTGTGAAAAACTGTTTCAAGTTTCTCTACGGCTCGGACTGACAAACTCCTATTTGGAGCGTTCCGCAGGTTCGGGAATTCTTTTACTTCAAGGGATCCTTTTGCTCGTGGGGACCGTATTCGCATATAATAATACTCTAAGCATAGGAACGTTAGCCGCGTTTCTGCCGCCGTTCTTAAATTTAAGTTATTCCTTATTGTATCTTTCCCAATATTTACCGGCGCTGAATCACGCAAGCGGCTCGGCAAAACGAATCTTAGAATTGTTACGCGCTCCCGTTTTTGAATCCGATCCGGAAGAATTTTCGATTCCCGAATTGAAAGTGGCCATTCATTTCGAGAACGTTCATTTTCGATACAAAGGAAGATCGAAAAACCTAAGCGACATCACTCTCACCATTCCCAAAGGAAGTTATACGGCTATCGTAGGCGGTTCCGGAGTCGGTAAAAGTACTTTCATCAAACTTCTTTTGGGAATGGTTCAACCGAGCGAGGGAAAAATTCTTTTCGACGGTATGGATCTAAATTCCTTATCCAGAAGTTCCGTTCGATCTTTAGTCGGGGTTGTATTTCAAGAAACCTTTCTTTTTAACACTACGATTTTTGAAAACATCCGGATCGGCAAACCGAGCGTGACTCTGGAAGAAGTGATCGAAGCCGCAAAAAGGGCCGAGATTCACGAGACGATTCTTTCCTTGCCTATGGGTTACGAAACGAACGCAGGGGATCGAGGAACCAAACTTTCCGGCGGCGAAAGACAAAGAATCGCGATCGCAAGAGCCTTTTTAAGAAATCCTCAGATTCTCCTTTTGGACGAAGCGACTTCTTCCTTGGATCCGGTAACGGAAGCGAGAATCATGAAAACCCTTTCTTTATTGAGAGAGGGAAGAACGGTGATCTCGGTCACACATAGACTTTCCACGATTCGGGAAGCGGATCAGGTTTTTCAAATGCGCAACGGAAAACTGGAAAGTTTTTCGGTTCCCGAACCCGAACAACAAGCAATGGTCCTGTAAGAATTCCTTTTCTTACTTGCAATTTTTTTCCCGGCTAAATTACATTTCTTCCAATGCTTTTAGTACCCACATACATCGCCGATTCTCCGATCGGCGGTTTCGGTCTTTTTGCCGGCCGAGATATTCAAAAAGGCGAATTGATTTGGAAATACAATCCTAAAACGGTCTGGGTTTTAACCGATCAAGAATTGAATTCTCTTCCGACATCCGTTCAGGAAATGTTTCGCACTTATTCCTATCAAACCGACGGAAAATGGTTCTACTGTTCGGACAATTCCAAGTTTATGAATCACAGCGACGATCCGAATACGAAAGAGGATTTTACGAGCGATCGAACGAATCCGATGGGACAGGATAGTGCGACAAGATTGATTCGAAAAGGAGAAGAGCTTACGTGCGACTATAAACTCTTCGACGATAACTGGAAAATAAAACTCGGTTCAACCTCTTGAAGCTTTGATTTGTTCTTTGAGTTGAACCGCGGCGAGAGCGTAACCTCCGTCCGCAGAATCCACGAAATGAACCTCTCTCACCGAACCTTCGTGTAGGGCGCAAGTCATCAAAGCCCTATCGGAAACGTGATATCCGTAAAAAAGTTTTCCTTGTCGATAAAGGTCGTCCAAAAATTTCAGAAACGATTCTCTGGAATCGGAATCGCAAGCGACGACCATCTTTAAAGTTCCGTCATATTTTCTAAAATCGGAAGCGATCACTTGCGACTTTCTTAATTCTCTCAGTTCCGCCCCGTTCACTTTCGGACCGAATTTCCATTGTGAATTGATGGCAAAGTTAACCGCAATTCCTTCGATTTTGATCTTAAGCCTTCTCAAAAAGAAAAAAAATCCTTTTCCACTTCCGGAATGAATAGTCGCTTCTTTACGAGGATACTTTCCGGACAAATCCACTTTGATTTTTTCTTCCTTGAGAGGATGGATTTCCACGTCGTTCCCCAGGAGAACACCGATTTGATCCAAAACAACTTTCAACAATGCCTGATCGGAAGCGGCGCTCGGAGAATTCATCTTAACGATAAACGAAACCGTTTCTCCCCGGTGACTCGGAATATCCTGCCAACGACAAGTAAATCCAGTAAAATCCGGTTTGATCTTGGTCTTATGCGTTAAAGGAATGATATAAGGATTTGCGGAATCCTCGTTTTTAACGAGACTTTCCGCGACATCCAAAGCGTTTCCCGTTAAGATCGCCTGATTATAAAAATCAGAAATCTTTAATTTACAAAGTTTTAATTCTTTTCCGATTCTTTTCAACTCGCCTACGTTTACGATTCCCGCTCTGAGTTTTAATCCGAAACTGCTTTTCACCAATTCTCGGACCGAAAATAAAATATCCTTCACTCCGGAGAGAACGTTATCCGGAAGCAACAACGTCATTCCGTCTCCTCCGAATAAAAACGGATAATCCATATCTCTCATAAGATTCGAAACGGCCATCGCCGTGATACAACCCGCAATATTTACGTCCTTGTAATGTCCGTTTCGAATCGCGTCCGTCGAATTCACCACGTCCGTAATGATAAGATTCCAATCGTCGGGAACGGTAAAATAATTGGAAGGTTCGATGATATCCGTAAAGGACGAAAGCGTCGGTAGGTATTTATAAAAGTTCTGAGTGTTTAACGTGGATTTTTGATCGGCGGTTTGAATCATGTTTTTCACCTAATAACGATTATATTTTATTCCCCTAAGGGAATCTGAGAACTTTAAACTTTCTAATCTACAATCTTCTCAAAATTCTTTTTATAAAAAATCATCCGAAGATATATTAGACTACTTAAGAGATACATCTTTATTCGAAGCGCGAAATCAGAGTCGAATTTAAAGATCCCGAAACGAACGATTGCTATAATTGGAAGTTTTGAAAATTTTTACACGTATTTTTTATAGATTATTCGAAAAGCGAAATCTTCCACCACAAAAAGACGCAAGGCTGGAAATTGAAACGAAATCGGAAATGGATCGTGTTGGCACCTTTCCGCCTTTTTACAAGCCGATCGAAAATTAGTAATCGATTTTGAGATCCTTGATTTTTTTATCCAAAGTGTTTCGATTGATCCCTAAAAATTTGGCGACTCTTGTCTTCGTGTATTTGAACTTTTTCATTGCGTATTTAATCAAACGAGCTTCCACCTCGCCTACGACAACTTCAATAGCCCTTCCATCCAAAGCGTCCAAATTGGAGGAAGCGAATCTGGAACTGGCGATTTCCACGGATCCTTCCGAATCGCCCGTTTCAGGATCGAAGTCATGATCTCCGTAGAGAAGACGCCCGCTGATTTCGGAGAAGTCTTGGATATCCAACATTTCCAACTGTGAAAGAACGACCGCGCGTTCGATAACGTTTTCGAGTTCTCGGACGTTTCCGGGCCAATTGTAATTCATCAAAAGTTTATGTGCTTCTCTTGTGACTCCGGTAATTTTTTTACCGTTTTCTTCCGCATACTTTGCGATGAAGTGATTGATCAAAAGCGGAATATCGTCCGCTCTTTCACGAAGAGGAGGAGTGACCATATTAACGACGTTGAGTCTATAGAAAAGATCCGGTCTGAATTTTTTCTCGGAGATCAGTTTTTCCAAATCGGCATTGGTCGCCGCGATAATTCTCACATCGATTTTTTTCGGTTTAACGGAACCGACCGCTTCGATCTCTTTTTCTTGAAGGACTCTTAAGAGTTTGGATTGTAAATTGAGATCCATCTCGCCGATCTCGTCTAAAAAGATCGTTCCCGTATCGGCCATCTCAAATTTTCCTTTTTTATCCGAAACCGCTCCGGTAAAGGAACCTTTCTTATGACCGAACAGTTCGCTTTCGAGCAGATTTTCGGGAATCGCCGCACAGTTGATTTTAATAAACGGCTTATCCGCACGGGAAGAATTGTAATGAATCGCGGATGCGATCATTTCCTTACCGGTTCCGGATTCTCCCGTAATCAAAACGGAAGCGCGCGAATCCGAAACGAGATGGATCATCTCGAAAAGTTTTTCCATCGGTTTGGATTTGCCGATCAAAGAGCCGAACTTATATTTGTTCTTTAATTCTCTTTTAAGGAGAACGTTCTCTCTCGATATCTCCCTTTTTTCCTCGTCGATCAGTTTTTGAATTCGAATCGCCTGATAGACGACGGAAGCGACTACTTGCAAAAAGTCTAAATAAGTTTTTAAATCGATGTATTTCTTATGAACGAAATAAACGCTGACCACACCCAAAACGTCCGTATCGGACTTGATCGGAGCCGCAAGAAAACTAACGTTCTCGGGATTATTCTTAAAATGAGCGGCGTTGCCCACGCGGTTCACAAAGTTTTCGTCGTTTGCGATCGATTCCACGATAATCGGCTCTCCCGTTTCAAAAACTTTTCCGGTAACTCCTTCTCCGGGAAGATAAACCCCTTTTTCCATTTCTTCTGCGGTTAAACCAGAAGCTGCTTCGAGTTTCAAAATCGCTTTTTCCGCTTCGAAAAGGACGATACTTCCCCGCTCTAAGTTTAGTGATTTTTCCAAACGATCCATGATATCTTCGAAAATTTCCTGAAGAACCAAAGTGGAAGTAACGGTTCTGGAAATGTCGATCAACACCTGTTGGATTTTATTTTTTTGTTCGAGTTGTCTAAAAATTTGTAAGTTCTTAAAAATCTGCGCAGCCTGATTGGCAAGGGTTGAGATGATTTCCAGGTGTTCTTCGTTGAAAGCGCCTTTACGACTCGAATCCAAGGAGATCACACCGATCACCACGTCCTCGACGATCATCGGAACCGCAAGCTCCGACATAATATCGTCCTTTATGGAAATGTAATGTGGATTGGCGGTAACGTCGCTGACGATCATACCTTCGCCGGACGCCGCAACAATCCCGGTAATTCCTTCTCCGACTTTCAATTTCACCTTGGTTCGGACGGAAGGATTCATACCTCGGAAAGTCACGATGTCCAAGACGTTTTCTTTTTCATTGATCAACATGAGAGAACCCGAACCGACTTCGCAAATCTGAATACAACGTTCTAAAATCAAATCCAGAAGCTTATCCGGATCCAAAGTAGAGTTCATAGCAGTTGCAACTTCTTGTATAGATCTTAAGGGACTTGGCTTCACATATCCTGACATGCTTAAAATTTTTGCGATTTGATAACTTTAAGGTCAATCGAATTTTTATTTTTCGCTTATTTATAAAGCTATTTTTTTAAAAATGCTAATAAATATTTATGACTCGACTGAGTTTGATTCAATTTCAAGGAAATTCGCCCTTCATCTGACCTAGTACGTGGGAACTCCCGCAATTTTAAACGAACGATAAAACCCGGATCTCTTACCTGCCTTAATGGATAAAACGGAAAAATTTTAACTCTGAACCCTAACCACTGACTCCTAGTACGTGGGAACTCCTACAATCTTGAATCGAACGGAAAAACACTGGTTTTTTTATGTATCATTACGAGTAAAATTGGAGAATAGAATGTATTTAAAAGTCGTCTTAGGCTTACCCGCCGATTCCTAAAACGCATAACCAACCCCACAAGTTTAACTTTGAGTCAGCAATTTAAACATAAATCCCACATCTATAATTCTCGTTCATCCTTTGAAGATTGTGAGCGGACCGGGCAGTTTAAATCGAAAACCAAGAATAGATGAAACGATATAACTCTTGCAGCAATCCGAAGAATCCGTTAAACCTGCATTAGCCAATTCCAATGAGAGATAAAATCTCAGAATCCACCCAAAAGATATTTGATACTGTCTGGGAAAGAATCACTCCTTTTCACGAAATGATCTTATCTCGTCCGGGAGTTCTTTCCTATTCCGGCGGAAAAGATTCTTCCCTTTTAATTCATTTTTACTTTTGGCTTTGGATCGAAAAAAAAATTCCCGCGCCTTATATCTATCATCTCGATCATTCGATTCGATTCAACTTGGAGGAGGAAAAAAAAATTCTCAATTATGCGGAAAGTATGTTTCCGTTCCCGAAATTATTCAAAAAAAAAAATATTCCGCTCCTATCCCGAAAGTTAGGTAAAACACTCGAAGAAACCGGAAGGATTTTTCGATATAAGGATCTGGAGAAAATTTCGACTCGATACGAAGGTTATATCGTTACCGGACATCATTCAGACGATTACCTTGAAACCGTTCTTCTCAATTTGATTCGAGGAGGCGGTTGGAATTCCTTACGTACCCTAGGTTGGTATGAAAAAAATCGGTTTAGACCTCTTTTCGCTTTTCAGAAGAACGAAATCAAGACGATCTTACAATCCGAGTTTTGGCCGGTTTTCGAAGACGAATCCAATCAAAGTAACGAATACCTTAGAAATCGAATTCGAAATTATATTACACCTTTATTATTAAGGGAAGGAGCGGACCCGGATAGAATTTATAAAAACTTTCATCGGATGGAAAAGCCCTCGTCTAAAATTATTCCTAAAGACGTTTTGCTGCGTAAGTTTCCCTCTTTTTTGAAAATCGACGTCTGGGTTCTGAATGACCTCTCTCAAAGGGAGAGAAAATTCCTGATAGACCGTTATCTGCGGTCTTTAAGTTTACATCCGATCACTCGAAATTTTTTTCAGGATATTACGGATTGTTTGGAAAGGGAAAATTCTTTCGGCCTTGAAAATAAAGAAGTGTGGTTTTGGAAATCGACTTCTTCCGATCTTTATCTGATTCCTAAAAATTCTTCTTGTCTGAAAAAATTCAGATTCGAACCGAAAGAGATGATTCTCAAATGGAACGGAAATCAAAAAAAAATTCCTTCCGGTTTGATTCCGGATTTATGCCCTCCCGGTGCCAAAATTCGCAAAAACGGGATGAGTATAGAAATTTCCGAAATCTTCCGGCAAAAAGAGATTCCGGTCCCGGTTAGAAAAATGCTACCCATACTTTATAGGGAAGGGAAAGTTGATGTGATTTGTCTGAGTCTTTGGGATCCGAGGATAGGGGACATTGCAGCTGACGGAAGTTGAAAATTTTACCTGACTTTCAGGAGCCCGGAATATGAACGAGGATCCTCAAAAAAAGGACGAGCCATTCTTCAAGGACGTTGAGTTCAAAGCATCTTATGGAGATGCGAACCAGATCCCTTCCCAAGGGATGCCTCAAATTGCATTTGCAGGTCGTTCCAACGCAGGTAAGTCTTCTCTACTCAACGCGATCCTCGAAAGAAAATCTCTCGCAAAAGTCTCTTCAACACCCGGAAAAACGAAACTACTCAATTTCTTTTTCGTAAATCGTTCTATCTATCTGGTGGATTTACCTGGTTTCGGTTATTCCGCAAATTCCCATAAAGACCACGAAGCGATGATGGGTCTCCTTATGGATTACTTAAATCTTGCAAAAGATTTGAAATGTCTTTTCTTAGTCTGCGATTCTCAGAGAGAACTTCCGGAAGAAGAACTGGAATTGATCGGAACCTGTTTTGAAAGAAATATAAAACCGGTTTTGGTAAGAACAAAAATCGACAAACTCAATCAAAGCGATCTTTCCAAACTGAGAAAAAAAATGAAAAATATTCACGAGCTATACCCCATGTTGGAGACCGTTCTTGTTTCAAATAAATCAGGAAAGGGTCTGCCGGAGCTCAGAAAGATCGTGGATTCGTTAATCAATACGGTTAGAACGCCGATGAAAAATAATGATACGGAAAAAATCGAAGAAATTTCTTGAAAAAATCAGGCCTTGGCGTCGAAAATACTGCCGAGTTTATCGGAAGCGTTCGCGTTTAGTATCCTCAAACTGACTTGGGTCTGTTTATCCACCAATTCCTTAAAAGTATTCAACGTATCTTCTAAAATATCTTTTAATTTTTCTCGGTTCAGAGCCATTTCAAGTTTTCTCTTTCTTCCTTCCAATTCCGTTTTTCGGATAGAATCGAATCTTTGTTCTTCTACGTTTTTTTTCGTTTCAAAAGACTGAAGTTCCGATTCAATTCTGCGTATCTCGGAAAGAATTTGTTTTTCCCTGTCTTCCGATCCTGCACTGAAAGCCGAGAGTTTTTCTTCTTTTTTAAGCGTGTCCTTTTCTTTCGAAGATTCGTCCTGCGAGATTTCATTTTTACGCGGAGTTTCTTCCGACTTTTTCGCGGTGACGGCCTCGGTTTCACCGGAAACGGCAACGAGTTTTCCATTTCGAAACTCGTAATGGATTTTCATGTTTAAAGAACGGATTTCGGCTCGGTCCCTCATCGCCTCGGAGCGGAACTCGGCAACATGTCCAAGTTCATGAGAAATTACATGAAGAACGGAAGTAGACGAAGGAGCGCTTTCCAATTGTCCATGTCCGATATAATGCAAAGATTCATCTCGTGGAATTCCAAGTTGAGTCCTATGTTCTCCGCCGATTTTCACTCTAATACTAGTGTCGGCTTATAAAATCCTAAGTTAAGGATTGGTTTATAAAATATTTCCAAAATGGATAAAATTCTTTGATAAAAAGAAGAATAGAAATTATAATAAGATTGATTAAGAATTTTCGTATCCCATCCAGCGCCAATAAACGAGCCCCGAATGGTCGCAAAAATGTGGGAACTCCCGCAAATTTCCCTTCGCGGTTTTGGGGCAACTCATACAAGAAATCACTGGATTATGATAGTTTTAGGGCAAGCTCTCAATCGGCGGAAGCAATCTTATTTAAAATTTCCGCGATAACTGCATCTGATAAATCGTAAAACAAAAGCCCGTATTTATATTTTTCGTGAATCAAATCTTTCCTGATAATATCGGCTTCAATTTCAGCGAAAAACATAGGGGACATAAGTTTTACACGTTGACCCAAAAGAATTTCCTCTCTTGAACTAATCGACGCTCCGATCATACTCATATCTTCAAGATTTCCCAAAATTTCATTCTTACCAAGAACCACCTTCACTAAGTTGTTCTTCTGGAAACGTTTATAAAAACGTTTATCGGCAAAAGTATCGCTCGTACTTCTCTTTTGTTGCCCTATATCAGTTTGCATAGACCGTCTAGAATAACTCAAATTAAATGAAATAAAAGAAAATTTTTAAGAAAGTAAAAAATAACAAACTTCAAATTCTTTTTAGAAGCCTTCTTAAAAAGCGAGTCGATCCCAAAAAACAACTTCTTAGAGAGAAAACGAATCGTTTTCTCGCCCTAAAAGAACTTCCATCTTCACAGAAGCTCCGGATTCCTGATGAAAAATTCTAAAAATGTCTTCGTCTTTGTGATCCGGTTCGTGATGTGTCAATACCAGGCGTTTAACCTCTAAAATTTCTCCGCAACGAACCGCAACCTTACCGCAAGTGTGTCCCCAACCTACTTTTTTTTCAGCCTCTTCGGAACTATACTGAGCGTCGATGATCAACAGATCCGTTTTCCCGAAAGACTTTTTGAGTTCGAAAAATTCTTCGAGATCGGGTTCCTGAACCTCGACGTCGGTACAAAATAAAAAACTCTTACCATCTTCCTCAAATCGAAACCCGGTACAATTTCCCGGATGTCTGAGAAGAAACGGAGTCACCTTTACGGATCCGATGTCCGTGCTTTTATTTTTTTCCAAAAGGTGAAAGGTCTTTTTGGACATCATACCGGAAAGCGGAATGGGGAAATGCTCCTCGTTTTGTTGCCTTTCAAATCTTTCTTGAAGATTCGGAATGGTGGAATAAAAATGAATATCCACACCTGGAAAATAAGCGGGTTTAAAAAACATCCAACCTTGTATATGATCCCAATGAGTGTGAGTGATCAAAATGTGAATCGTATCTCCGGGTTTGAGACCTTCCGCAAGCAGATCGTTTCCTAACTGTCGAATTCCGGATCCGCAATCAATGATATAACGTTCTCCGGATCGAGCTTGTATAAAGACGCAAGTAGTGTTCCCCCCGATGGTTCGAGATAGAGAAGGATCTAAGGAATTTAAAAACTTTTCCTCTGAAAAATTGCCGTTCTTCTTTTTGATTTCGGAATGAGCCGCCTTCAGAATTTTAAGAATTTTCTCCCTGTATTCCGATTCACTCAGTGGTGTGGGGAGCGAGCCCCGAACGCCGTATAGTTTTACTTTCACTGTATTATATTAGACAAACAAAATGTGTAAAATTCTCTGACGATAAACCATGGTCCAAGAACTCGAACAAAAACTCTGGTCGATCGCAAGCGGAATCCCTTTCGCTTCGGATTATTTTTTGCGGGCTAGCCCTTTAAGGAAACTGAAAAAAGAAAATTTATTCTCAAAAGTGTTCGAGACATATTTTTTAGAGTTGGGCTCCGGCTGGGGAGAAGTTGCGATCTCGATGGCCCTTCAAAGACCGAACACAGGTTTCGTACTGATGGAGAAGAAGTTCGATCGAATCCGGCACACGATACGCGGAATCGAAAAACATTCTCTCAATAACGTGAAAATTCTCTGTGTCAACTTCAATTGGTTCTTGGAAGACGTATTTGAAGAGAACCTTTTTTCCGAAGTCCTACTCAATTTTCCGGATCCTTGGCCCAAGAGAAGGCATCATAAAAAAAGAACGATGAATTCCAAGTTTTTAGAATCTCTTAGAATTCTTCTTCCGGAACAAGGAAAATTTTCCTTTGCAACGGACTACGGTCCTTATGCGAGAAAAGCGATTCGTCTTTTCAGGGATTCGGAAGTTTTCAGACCGGAAACGGTCGAACTTAGATCGGAAAGGAGCGAAATCCCCGTTTCTCACTTTGAAAGAAAAAAACGGGAAGAAGGAAAAAGGATCTACTACATCGATCAGGTTTTGATCAAAAAATAAAAATCCAAACGCGAGAATATCAATTCCGCATGTTATCAAAACAAAACGCCGAACTTCCTAAAAGAAAATTCAGCGTTTTAAAAAGTATGAATTTTTTTTCAGCGATAGACTAGGGAATATATTTTTCCTTCCTCGTCTTTCAACGGATAAGACCAAATCGGTTTGCCGTCGATCCCGTAACGAATCGCCTTTCCGGATTTAAAAAGAACGATTCCGTCGTCTTTTTTACCCGGAAGAATTCCTTCAATGTCGGACGCTTCCACGATAAAAGAATTTACTTTGAGAGAACCGGATTCGACACGATATACGGTTTTTCCGGCATGAAACCAAAGATAAGAAGAACGAACCACGAACTGAGAGGCGGAGTCGTTCGGCAGATCGATCGAAGCAGATTTTTCATTATCGATCGAAACGATTTTCTTTCCGGATAAAAAGAAAATTCCAGTTTCATAAGATCCTAAATATCTAAGTTCCCCGGTTCCTTTTTGTATGATCTTTTTGGCGTTCAAGTCCTTTAGGGAAGCATCATATACTTGCGCTTGAATTCCTTCTTTTTGCGCGACCGAAAATAAAGCGCCGGATTTAATCCCCGACCAAAAAGATCCTTCAAAGGAAACCGAACCGTTCAGTTCGAGTTGATCCGAATAACTGTAAATTTTAGAACTTTTTCCGGTCACAACTTCTACTAGAATGTTTTCTCCGGAAAAATTTGCCTTTTTGATTTCACCGGATGGAAGTTTAGTTTCTCTGAGTAGGATTCCGGTTTTAAGATCCATAACTTCGAGTTTTTTTTCCGAAATTCCGATCAGACGTTTATCGGCCAACAAAAACTTATAAGGAGTCGCGGTCTGAATCCTCCAGTGACGAACCCCACGATCCTTATCCAAAGATTCTACGCTGGTTCCATAGTTTAATATTACGGAATTATTAATGAGAACGGGAACACCGATCAACTTTCCTCTGCTCTGATAAGATTGCAGAATCACGGGATTGTCTTCGTCCGCAATCACCAATCTTTCGGCTTGGGCTGCGTGTGGAGAACCAGGAAATTTTTCCGCGAGTTCTCTTCCTAATTCCAGAACTTCTTTTTTAATCGCCGGATTGGCCATCTTCGTTTTTTGCTCCGAAAGGATACGAATCAAAGCGAAAATATCCCTTTCGTTTCTTTCCAATTCCAACGCTTTACGAATTTCTTTTTCGGCCTGTTCCAAATCTCCGCGTTTGTAATAGATGTAAGAGATCTGATAGTGAGCGTCCGAAAATTCCGGATTTTTCTGTACAATTTCCTTAAAGATCGCAATCGCTTCGTTGTAAAGATTATCGTTAAAAAGTATAATCCCGATATTGTAAGGCGCAAGTTCGTTCGCGGAATCCTGTTGCATCGCGGCTTCAAATTCTTCCTTGGCGATTTTCTTATTTCCGGAATGATACATGGAGATTCCCTTACCGATTCTCGCAGCTACGAAATCAGTGTTGAGAAGTAGAGATCTATCAAAAGAATCGATCGAAGCTTCGTATTTTTTTCTTTGAAGATGAATGATTCCCATCTGATAGTGACTGTAATAGGAATCCGGCTTTTTAGCAAGAATCTCCTTAAAACCCGCCTCGGCCTTATCCACTTCCCCCTTTCTGAGCAAAAATGCATTGATCGCTTCCCTCGTTTGAAGATTGCGGGTTCCGGGCGGAGGACTTTCCAACATCGAAATTCCTTTTTCTTCGTTTCCTAAAGCCAAATGACATTCAGCAATTTTAATATACAAAGTCAATTTTCCCGTTTTTTGAAACGCATCCTGATAAAGCGGTATCGCTTTTTCATATTGACGCATATTGAAAAGTTTATTCGCTTTTTGAATGGTCGGTATTACGGTCGCGAACTTTTGATTTTCTTGGATCGTTTTTCTCGTTTCTGCGATTTCGGGAATATCTTTGGATAACTTCTCCGCCTTGGAAATCCAGTTTAATGCGGAATCATGATTGTTCTTTTCGTTCTCTTCCAGAGAGATTTTATAATACAACATCGCGAGACGAAAATTGACCGCTTCGTTGTTCGGAAATTTTTTCTGAAGATTCTTATAAACGTTTTCCGCCTTTTCGTATTCCTTTTTATCTTCGTACGTTCTTCCCAAAACGATCGCAGCGGAAGGATCGTTGCCGGTTAAATTTTCCAATTCTTTCGTGTATTGGTTGGCGAGGGTTTGATTCTTTTGAGAAGAATAAAGGCGAATCAATCCTTGAAGCGCAGGAATGTTTTGTTTATCTATGGAAAGCGCTTTCTTAAAATTTTCCTCCGAGGACTTCGATTCTCCCGAAATGAAATACAATCTTCCGAATGCATTATAAACGGAAGGTTCTTCCGAAGAGGCTTTTTTCGCTTTTTCATAAAAGACTTTCGCTCCTTTGGTGTCTCCCTTTCTAAGATGTTTATCCCCTTCGTAAATCTGTTCGGAAACGTCGATGAACGAGATGATTTGTTTTTTTTCGGATTCGGACTTTAAGGACTCCGCTTCCTTTCTCGCGACTTTATAACGATTTTCGGCGATCAACAAGAACACTAGGTTTGTCACCGGCTCGACAAATGCCGTGTCCAAATCTCGGGCTCTTGTAAAATACACAAGCGCCTTTGCGGGTTCGCCCAAGGCCTTCATGTTCAAACCCATTTGATTTTGATAGATCGCGTTGTTCGGAAACTGGGAAGTCGCTTTTTCCAAAACGGATACGGACTTTCTGTAGTTTCCGGTTTTGTAATATACCGCCGCAATGCCCGAAATCGCCTCTTGATAGTCGGACTTAAGCGCAAGAGAACTTTCGAACGCTTTCAGAGCGGCTTCGTATTCTCCCGTTAAAATTCGGGCGTTCCCTAAAAAGATATAAGGCGCAGGATTTTTCGGATCGTTTTGAATTGCGGTTTGAAAATGGGACGCAGCTTCCTTATAATTCTTTTTTCTCATCGCTTGGTTCCCGTTTTCCAAAGCCGACGCGACTCTGGTTACGGAAGCGGATTTTTTTGCGGACAACAATTCCGGATCGTTCTTTCTTGCTTCTTCGAAATAGACCTCGGCTTCCTCGTACTTCTTCAACTGTACTGAGGCGTCTCCAAGCTGCATGTTCAATTGGGCGGGGAACGCGAATTCTTTTACGGGAATCCTTTTGAGAGTTTCGTAGGATTGTTCGAACCTACCTTGATTTTTTAAGATCACCGCTTTTTTGAAGGAATAATTGTATTTGTCTTTGACCGGCAAAGATTCTAACTTTTCGTAAACTTCGATCGCGTCTTCGTTTTTACCTTCGGCGGTGTAAATGATGCCTAACGTGAGCAGAATCTGTTCGTTTTCGGGATCGATATCGGTTCCTTTTTTCAAGGAAACAAGAGCGTCTTGATTTTTGCCGAGTTTGTATTCGGAAACTCCCGCGAGATAATAACCGGGCGCGGTCGGATACGTATTTACCGCAAGATTGGCCTTTTCCAACGACCTTTCAAAATTTCCTTTTTGAAAGAACGAATTTCCTTCATTCAAGATTTTTGATACTCGTTTCAGTTTTTCACGGGTCGCCGAATCCTTTTCCAAAACCGAGTCTTGAGTTTGGGATTTTCTAAAATCCTTACTCAAACAATGAACCGTAAATTGTCCGCTAATAAGAACGAGTATGATAGTCGATATGATATTGTTTTTCATAAAATTCAAACCTTTCATTTATATCCCTTGTATTCGATCTTGAGATTTCTTAACGGAGAACGTTTTGAAAATTTTTCCCCTCTCGTAAGAATGGAAATCCGCCAAACGCCGGAAACATCCAACTTGTCTTCCAAAACTTTAGAATATCCTAAATACAATCGAACCGTTCCCTCTTTTACGTCGGTTACGATCCGGAACGGACGTCCGTCTTCTTTGTCTTCCTTCTTGAATTTGTATGTTCCGACGTCGTTTCCGTTGGAAGGAAAAGAATACACGCTGAGTCTTTCTTTTTCATATTCCAAGCTGATCGTTTTTTTCGACGTGTGAAAAGAAATCGCCACGATTCCGGAATCCATGTCGGAAGTGATCGGAATGATTCCTTCCAACTCCATATTTTCGGGAACAAACGGAACGGAAAAAACTCCGTACCAACCGGAGGGTAAAGAAGAAACATTCTGAAAATCTAATGTTTTTCCGGAAAAAGCCTGAAATCCTTTTTCGCCCGAAAGTTTCCAAAACTCGGGTTCGGAAACCAAGTTATCGGTTTTATAAGGTAACGCGATTTCGGTAATTTTATCCGCGTCCACGATCATTTGCCCTTCGTAATAAACCAAAGGCCCGTTTTCTGTGTCGCGAACCAATTCCAACTGCATCGCACCCGGAGTAAGATTACTTCTATATAAAGGAGTTTCTCCGATTCTTAAACCGTCTAACGCGACTTGAAGGGCTTCCGGAAAACTCAAAATCCTTAGGCCCCCCAGCGTTCGATCCTCTTTCCATTCTTGATAAATGGAAATCGTTTGGCCTGAACGGATTTGTAAGGATTTGATAATATCTTTTTGTCCGGGACGAGTGATTTGAATTTGTTGTAAACCTTCCGGCAAAGGATAATTTCGAAAGGACGCGATTCCGATCTTTTCGCCTTGAAACGAAACTTCGGTATCCGCGGAAGAGGCGCTGAATGAAAGATAACCTTGAATCGATTTTTTAAGAATCAAATCGATTTCTCCGGAACTCAAAGACTTTTCCCAAATCGGAACCAAAGAGGATTTTTGATCGAGTGCAAGAACTCCGGAACTATGTTTCAGATAATAAGCTTGATTCGTTTGTAATTCATCCGCTGTTTGAGGAGGTTGAAAGGACCCGTCCACGTTTCCATAAACGATCTCTTTTACCGGATCCGTGATTTTTTGATTTACGATCCATTTCCCGGAGACTTCGCGAATATCGGTTTTTATCACCGCGTCAACGTTCAACCTTTTGAGTTCTTGGGAAAGTTGCGAAGGATCCTTCCAAGCCACTTCCGTTATACGCACTTGTTTTCCTTTTACTTTAGCCCAAATCAAACGAACCTCGTCGCTTAAGAAAGAACCCAACTTGGAATCCATTTGGTCGGGAACATGGATCGGAGCCATAACGAATACCGGAACCGCATTTCCCGTTTTTCGAATCTTATAATCGGTCTCGGAACCTGCTCCAAAAATCGCTTCTTCCTCTTTGAGAGACTTGAACGTCGGCTCTTGCAAAACGGAATTGAAGTTTTCGATTTTTTGAACGGAAGAACAATCGATAAGAATCAATAAGAAAAAGAGGAATCGTATCGGGTTAAAAATCAATTTCATAGCAGTTCCATGAATTTTCATCAGTTGAATAAGAAATCCATTATAAAAAGATCTAAGGAAGGATCATCCGTAATTTTCGATGATTCGATTAAAAATAAAAAAACCGGAGAGATTTCTCCGGTTTGTAAAACGTTAGTTCAAGGGTTTACCGAAACCCTAAAAGGTTTCTTTCGGGTTTAATTTCAGTTTTTCCTTTTGTACATCCTGCTGAATATATTTGGTTTCATTTACGACCTTGGCGGTTTTGGTAACCTCGTCCGCGTTATTACGGTCGGCTTCGCGTTTTTGAAACTCGGCTTTTACTTCCTCTACGGAACCGGATTGACTTAGGATTTTAAGTTCTTCACTGGAGGATTTGAGTTCTTCAACGAGTTTTCCGTATTCAAAAGTTTCGTTTTTATGAAGAACGATTAGTTCTTTCATTTCGGAAAGCGAATCGTTTTGAAGTGAACGAATCAACTTGTCCGTAAGTTTTTGATTTTTCTCGATTCTAAGTTCGCGATTCTTGCCCAGGATCACTTCGGAAGATTCTCCCTTTTTAGAGACTGCGATACTTCCTTCGATCACCGCAAAACGAACGGTACAATTTTCTTTCGCACAATTGACTTTGGATCCTTGCGGGCTTTCTACGGAAGTTAAAAAGGAAGTTCCCCTAACACCTGCAAGTGCGGTCGGAGTGGAAACCGTAAACTCGGTAGTTTTCTGATTTTTCTTTACCATCGTCACGATTTTTCCGTAGTTCACTTGAACGTTGGTGTCCGATCCGTTCGGATTCATAAGAGAGGAAATCGCGATATCGGAATTTTTTGACATCTTGATAATACCGCTGTCGGCAACCATAATCTCGGCTCCACCGTTCGAGCTGGTCTGAATCCGATCTGTGGAAGAAAGCTCGGCTCCTAACTCCGCTTTTCTTTCCCCGGAATCGGAAAGAATTTTCACGTCTCCAAGAACCCATACGATTCTTGCCGTGGCGGCATTGGATTCGGTTTTGACCTGATCGCTACCGGATGATTTGTTAGTGCTACAAACGATCAATAACGCGGACAATGCGCTGATAATCGCAATAAATAGATAACGTTTCATAAATCCCCCAAACTTTAAAAAGATTGCATTATGGATAACAGCCCATCAAAGGAAAAATTGCAAGAATTTAGAATTAGTATATCATACGAATGTAAGTATTTTATATAAAAAATCGTAAGCGGAAACCGGATATGGGAACTTATACGGCAAAAAAGCCGTTTAAAACCTATAAACTAAGGAAAGAGACGGTTTCTGTAGGACTCCCACGCGTTGAGAAGGATTTTGGAAGAAAAAGGATCAAAAACGCACATTTATCAAGTGTTCCGACAAGAATGGAGCTTTTTACTTGCAAAAAGTATGATTTTCTGATAGAGAAAAGCCTCCCGAGCCTTTCCACCTCCTATTTCGCGCCCCTTAGGAAGCGGAATAGAGTTTCTTCCCTGAATTGCGCCCCTGGAAACTCAATGAACGCCTTCCTCAACTCAATCTCACTCCCTACAAGTCGTTTGATAGATTTATTTTTTTTTCGGTTTTTCCGGTTCGACGATAATCGCGTCCAATTCCTCTTCCAACTTACATTTCGGATAATTGTCGATCGGAAGACTGGTCCCTACCCAACCGAAAGCTTCCTGGGCGGTGATTACGTGAATATCCCAGCCCATGACGATATTCGGACAACCCCAAACTTTGTTTTTGCATAAAACTTGACTGGATTTCGGTTTCGGATAAGCCCAAGCGGAAGGAGGATAAACACATTTCATTTCCACTTCCGCGATCTTTCTCAATCTTTTGACGTTTACTTCAAATTCTTTGAAAGTAGAAACCAAGGGATTTGCAAGAAGTTCGTCGAAGTATTTTTTGGAAGTATTGTAAGCGATATAATAGACCAATTCTTCCATAACGTAGTCCTTATCGGAAGCGTGGTGACTGATGTTTGCGATATAGCGGGTCAACTTCAAAGTGTCGGTCAGTAAGGATTGGAAAAAATCGTAGGATTTTTCCGGAATCGCGTCTTCTTTCGAACTTTCCACCTTGCTATCGCTTTCGCCGTCGTTGGAGACGATATCATCCAAAAAAGTTTCGTCGATGCTTTCGCTATGTCCGCCTTTTTCGATCGAAATCGGTTTATCCGGATTGTCGATCATCCCGAGAGGCATATGATTGGAAATCGCTGCGTATGTGAATTCGATAAGATCAAGTTTTTGTAATGTATCCGAACACTTATTTGCGACTCGGACTTTTTCTGCGTCATCGGCGGGCAATTTGATAAACCGATCCGCCGCGATCCGTGGAACGTCCATGAGGATTCCCGCTGTGAAAGCGTATCGTCTTAGAAGTCTAAACTTCATCGTATCCGGAATCATCACGATCCCGAGAGCCAAAAGCCCCAACTCGCTGATGTACTTAAAGAAGTTTAAATTTTGATTGTAGACTTTTAAAAGGGTCAAAACCGTCTTTTTGGAAAGTAAGGAATTTCTAATGATTCCCTTGTAATTATAAATCGAATTTTCATACATGAATTTCAGAAACTTCATATCCGTAGATTTGAGTTGATTTATAATTTTTAGGGCGAGAATATTCTGAATCTGTTCCACAAGTTCCTTATTCAACTTCACGTTGAATTTGGAAGTATATTGTCCTTTGATATCCTTCAATCGGGTAAGCGTGGATTCTTTAATCTGCACTTCCTCTTTTATCAACACATTTCCCGAATTGTCTTCAATCGGAGAAAGAAAACGAATCATAGATCCGGTTTCAAATTCTCTTGTAAAATCAATTAGATCGTCGATTGAATCGAATTCCAGATAAGAATGTGTGACTTTCATTTTGAAATCCTATCTCTGCGTGTAACTCTATGCGGATTATCAAGGCTTGTAAGCATCGATTCCAAACTTTTCCTTCTTTCCAAAGTTATCGATTCGGTTTTCAAAACGGACAACATCACGCAATCGGATGACAGTTTACAACAATTCGATTCTTCACAATGTTTTTTTTGACTGGAAAGTTCTGGAAAACTTTCCAGAATTTCCTCTTTTTTTAGATGGAGAATCCCCCATTCTTTTATCCCCGGAGAATCGATCAAAGTCGTTCCGTCTTCCAAAACGAGCAAAAGGGAATTTGTAGTCGTATGTTTTCCCTTATCTTTCGAAACGCTAATCCCGGAAGTTTTCTGAACCTGAGTTCGAGTCAATAGATTGATTAAAGTAGACTTGCCAACGCCCGAATTTCCGACGAGAAACGTCATTTTTCTCCGTAGATATTTTTGCAATTCGGGGACCCCTTCCCCGGTCGTACAAGAAATTCCAAGCACCTGATAACCGAGGTCCCGATAAACTTTCATACGCTTTTCGGCTTCGCTCTCGGAAGTAAGATCCAACTTTGTAAATAGAATCAGCGGTTGTGTGCGAGAGGTGAAAACCGCCGCCAAACATCGATCCAGAAAACCGTCCTTGGTTTCGGGTGATTTTAGAGAAATAAGAACCGCGGTTTGATCCGCGTTCGCACATAAAACCTGAGTATCCCCTTCGCGGCTTTTGCGAGTTAGGAAAGATCTTCTTTCCAATCTTTCACAGATTACCCAATCCTTACCCGAAGAAAGTTCCGCGAGAATTTTATCTCCGACCACGAACGGATGCCTTTCTTCCGCGGAAACGGTCCTCAGTTTTCCTTTGAGAAAAGCTCTTACAATCCCTCGCTCGGGAGAATAAATTTCATAATAAGCTCCGTAAACTCGGGAAATGATAAAAAATTCTTTGACTGAAGGATTCGATTCTAACATGATTTCAACGCGTTTTGTATGCTGATTCGGAGACTCAATGCCTTAGGGCCAATCGTATATTTAATTCTTTTGATAACCTGTTTTCAGCTTATCAACGTGCTAACTTTACAGTCATTTCATTTCTTTTCTTTCAATTCTCACGGACTTCTTTTCGCCCTTATTCCGGGTACGGTTTTAGGATTTATAGTCTACATCCTTTCCATTCGAATTTTAAGAAGAATTTCCGGAAAGTTTTTAGGAAGAATTTTTCCGTTCCTTCAATCTTCCAATGCCGAGATTGTTCGATATCTTTCGGTTTTGGACCAATTTAAAAACGATCTGATCGCGACGAACCTAACGGGGCTCGTATGTGAGAAAATTCTAAAATTCATCCAAGCCGTCGTCCCCGCAAAAAAGGTTACGATCTTTCTTTGGAAAGAGGAAATGGGAAAATTCGCTCCTTGTCCCGATTCCGGAGAAATTCAATTTTTTATTTTCGATCCGTTTCTTCTTTGGATCACCGAAAACGATAGGATCTATAACTTTAAGGAATTTGCAACCGATTTCAGTTTGAGTAAGATTAGAAATTCCGCCGAAAACTTTTTCACAAAAACCGAAGCGGAACTGATTGTTCCCTTAATTCTCAACAAAAGTCTTTTGGGAATGATCGTTTTGGGAGAAAGAAAAAATCGAAAAAGTTACAGCTCTTCCGAAATCGATAAACTCAACGAAATACGTTCCGTTTCCGTAATGGCGCTTTCCAATGCGATTTTCTACGAACGTTTGATCGAGTTAACCGAAACCTTGGAGGAAAAAGTTAAGATCCGCACTCGAGAATTGGAAAACGCCCAATCACAATTGATCCTGTCCGAGAAGATGGCTTCTCTCGGGATCATGGTGGCCGGAATCGCACACGAGATCAACACACCTGCCGGTGTGATCAACGGAGCCGCGGACAACCTGGATCAAAATATGAATTATCTGGTTCGAAACGTTTTCGATATCGTCCTTTTGGCTAAAAATAGAAAACTTAGAAAAAATTTCGAACTCGCTCTTCTTCATCTGCTTCGGGACAAAAAAAGTTCGGAGCTCGATTCGAGAGAAAAGTTCCGTTTAAAAAACGAACTCAAAGAAGAGATGAAAAGTATGAACTTCGGGCCTTCTCTTGCCTCGGAACTTTCAAATTTTATTATAGAGAATCAGATCGGAGAGGAAAGAAAATACATATATAACGTTCTTCTAAAAGACGACGATCGCGGATATATGATGCTCAAAAACGCGGCTTACATCAATCGAAACATAAAAAACATCCGATACGCGATCCGAAATATCGTTCGAATCGTAAAAGCGTTGAAATCCTACTCCCATTTGGATCAATCCAAAATCTTTTCTCCCGCAAACCTCGTAGAAGGTTTGGAAAATACGTTAATCATTCTTCATAACCAAGTGAAACACGGAATCGAGGTGATTCGGAATTTTCAGGAAATCCCTCTCGTATTCTGTAACCCCGACGAGCTGAACCAAGTATGGACGAACCTGATTCAAAACGCGATGCAAGCCTTAAAAGGAAAAGGTAAAGTGAATATTTCGGTCTTTCCTTTAAACGATTTGGTCGTAGTTGAAATCGAAGACGACGGACCCGGAATTCCAACCAAAATTCAAGATCGTATTTGGGATCCTTTTTTTACGACCAAGGATCAAGGAGAAGGAACGGGACTGGGACTCGGAATCGTAAAGGGAATCGTGGAAAAACACAAAGGCAAAATCACTTTAACTTCCAATCCCGGAAAAACGATTTTCCGAGTGGAATTACCCGTCAATCCGGAAGTCGTCTCCGAAAACAAAAAGTCCTGATTCATTACGAAAATTTAAAATACGATCAAGAACGCATAACGTGAAACGCGACAAAGAGAATTCGGAAATTTCATTCTTCAAGGAAGTTTATACCTTGGTTAAGAAGGTTCCCAAAGGCAAAGTGACTTCTTACGGCAGGATCGCGGCGCTTTTGGGAAAACCGAGAGCCGCTCGTGCGGTCGGCTACGCGTTAAACGCGCTTTCCAAAGGTCAAGAACAGAAAGTTCCCTGGCAAAGGGTCATCAACAGTCAGGGAAAAATTTCCTTTCGAGGAGACTCGGGTCGTTCGATCCTGCAAAAGAAAATACTCGAAGACGAAGGAATCAAATTCAATTCTGCGGAAACGATCGACTTGAAAGTATTCGGTTGGCCGGATATGATCCCTCATAAGCCTATAGTTCGTAAAAAAAGGAAGCGCACATCTCAAAATCGAATACGATCAAAAGATTAAAACGAGGTTTCGAAATAAAAACGATCGAAAAAAGCGAGTAAGTTCGGATACAACTTCGTAAATTCAAAATAAAAATGCATTCTTTCAAAAAGTAGAATATGGAAACTCACCGATGACTCAAAAAATCAAACCGGTCACTCTGACGATCGCGGGCTCCGATTCCGGAGGAGGCGCCGGAATTCAAGCGGACTTAAAAACGTTCACCGCATTGGATACGTTCGGAACCACCGCAATTACTTGTCTTACTTCGCAAAACCCTTCGGGTGTTACCGGAATCTTGGAAGTGGATGCGGACTTTTTGGAAAAACAAATCGTAGCCGTTCTGGATTATTTTCCCGTAAAATCGATTAAAACGGGAATGTTATTTTCGACGGCCATCATCGAAAGAACGAGTTCTCTTCTTTCAAAGAGAAAGAACTCTAAAAAAGATTTTTCACTCGTGATCGATCCCGTGATGGTCGCGACGAGCGGCGCCAAACTTTTACAAGACTCTGCAATCGACGTTTTGTTAACAAAGTTGATCCCTATCGCAGACTTAATCACTCCCAATCTGGACGAAGCGGAAATCCTTTCCGGAAAAAAAATCGATAGAAGTCGAGATATGCCGGATCTTGCAAAAGAAATATTCGAAAAGTTTAAAGTTCCCGTTCTTTTAAAAGGCGGTCATTTACAAAACGAGGAAGTTGCGCTCGATATTCTGTACGACGGGAAAACGATTTACAAATTTGAAAAACCGTTCGTAAGAGGATTTTATCCGCACGGAACCGGATGTACTTACTCTTCTGCGATCGCTTCTTATCTGGCTCGAGGCGAGAAGTTGGCCGAAGCGGTTCGATTTGCGAAAGAATATTTACACGCGGCAATCGAACAATCTTATACCGCAGGAAAAGATAAAACGTTAAATCACACTCCGATATTTGATTAGAACTTTGTTTTCAATTTAATAAGATTGTATTTTTATTTAGAGCTTGTCCAAAACCCGAAAATGTGGGAACTCACACTTCGAGTGATTAGTAGCGAGTTGTTAAGACTTTACACCGCACCTAAGAGACGTAATCTGTGGGAACTCACACACTCAGAAGAAAGAACGATCCCCCACCTAAACCCTATCCACTAAACCCTCGCCACTTGAAATGTGGGAACTCCTGCAAATTTCCTTCGAGGTTTTGGGACAAGCTCTTAATTTGAATTCGATGTAATAAAGATTGGGCGAATAAGAAACTCAAGTGTTGCGCTTGGGTGCAACATATCAGAGTCTGTGTCAAAACGAACGTCATAAGGTTGAATTCATTTTCATTACAAACTCAAAACCTTAAAGTTTATACCTATTGACCGTTAAACGAAATAATCGTTTATTTTTCAATGCCTCGATTATTCCGAACGACCAAAGAGAAAACTTTTTCGTGAATGTTTTAAATTCATATACCATAAAGTCGGTTTCGTAAAAGGTTTTAACAAAAGTAAAATTCATTTCTTTTCGTTTAACAATTCGTCCTCTACAAGTTTTTCCAGAATGGTCAAAGGCAAAGATCCGCTGTCTAAAACAACCGAATGAAATTTTCGGATATCGAAGGTTTCCTTTTTATCAGTTCTTACCTTTTCTCTCAGCTCGAGAATTTTCAACATTCCGAGTTTATACGAACAAGCCTGTCCCGGATAAACAATGTATCTTTCGATCTCCGCAGTCACGTCCTTCGGAGCCATTCCCGTATTCTGCATCATATAAGAGATCGCCTGTTCCCTATTCCATCGTTTATAATGCAACCCGGTATCGACTACAAGGCGAACGGCTCTGAACAATTCCGCCTGGAGCCTCCCTAAATCCGAATAAGGATCCTGAAAAAAATCGTAATCCTTTGCAAGACGTTCCGCATACAAGGCCCAACCCTCCACATAAGCGGTAAACGTAGTCGTGTTTCTAAAACGCGGAAGTCCTTTGAGTTCCTGCATGATCGCGATCTGAAGGTGATGACCCGGAATGGTTTCGTGATAAGTCAAAGTTTTCATTCCAAATTTAGGAATTTCTTTTGTGTCCCGAAGATTTGCGTAAAAAACTCCCGGCCTAGAACCGTCTAACGCAGGTTCGTCGTAATAGGCACCCGGCGCAGTTTTCTCCTTAAAAACGGGAATCCTTTCCACTTCCACTTTGCTTTCAGGCATCCTGAAAAACAACGGTTTCGTTTTATCCTCGGAGTCCTTTAGAATTTTCTTATATTCTTCCAAAGCCTGTAACTTGCCCTCCTCGTTGTCGGGAAATAAAAAGCGAGGATCTTTTCTGAGTTCGGACATAACAATCGGAATGGATTGATTTTTTCCGATACTTTTCAAAATCGTTCTCATTTCGCTTTGAATACGAGAAACCTCCGACAAACCGATTTTATGAATCTGTTCGGGACCCAATTCGGTCGTGGTATGTTTTTTCAATTCGTGGGAATAATAGGCGTCCCCGTCCGGAAGTTTCCAAACACCGGCTCTTGAGTCCGCGTGTTTTTTTTGCTCTAATAATAGATTTAGCAATTTTGAATACGATGGATAAACTCCCGATTCGATCGATCGTTGAACTCTCTCTAAATAACTTGCCTTTGAAACTGCGGCGATCGAATCGATTTTTCCGATTTTTTTCTCGAATGCGGCGTATAAAATATTTTGCTTTGTCGGTACTTCTACGAACCCCCTTACTTCCGAGATCAGCCGATCCAATATGAAATCGGGCGGGAGAATTTCATTCTTATCCCTGTATAAAATTCCCTCGATCAGTTGGTCGATTTTTTTGGGAACGGCTTCCAGTCTTGCGACGTAATCGTCGACGTCTTGAGAAGAAGTGATCGGATGTTGGGTCGCTAAAAAAGTCGGGAGCTGACTTTGAACTCCGAACAACTGATTTGCGGGATAATCGTGGAATAGAAATCTTTCGCCCGAAGTTTTTAAACGAAGAGACCATTCCAATATTTCAAAGGATAATAACTCCTGACCGGATAAACCTTCTTTTCCGTAGGATAAAAGAGTTTGGAGGTTGTCCTTCGCTTTTTCCAAATCCCGTTTTTGTTTTTCAATCGATATGTCGGTAAGCTTTTTTTGATAACCGCCGATTCCGAAGTTGTTCAAAATTCCGAGAGAAGTCAGATATTCCGGGTCATCCAAAACGGATTCCCAAAAAATCTTTTCATAAAACAATCCGATCGTGAGCGGTTTAAAGAAAATCGTATGTAAAAACAAAGTGAACGTTAAGGAAAGTAAGATCAAGATCCCGAAAAGAATTCTTTTGAAAAGAGAAGTATTCGACATAGTAAAACAAAGTACGGAATGCCTGAGAAAATGAAAATTCTATTTTTATAAAGGGAACCTCTAAAAAACCCGCATTTTTTGAAAATCTATATTATAGAATGCTTTAGAAGTGCGTTTTACGCTTATCCAAATATCGAAATGAAAGAAGTGAGTTTCCGTCAACCCCGACATCCGAACCTTATTACCCGAATTAGTGGACACGGTCGCGCAAAAGAAAAGATACAAAACATCTCTCGTAAAACACAATAAGATGAAAACTTCGAAGAGAACGCGGAAGGGATCGAAGTGAAAATACTGCAATGCAACATGCACTCAATATAATTTTAATTGCGACGGTCTTATTTCATGTTGCTTTGCAGATTGAAACGAAGAGCCCGGTCCATCCTTGGGCAAAGCCCAAGAGATGGAGCCGCCCCGATCCGTTCTTAACCGACCCGTAAGTTAAAAAGGTTTTTGAAATAAGACCTATTGAAAGCGTTTTTTGCGAGAGTCTAATGGGCAGTAGTTTAGAATTTCATAATTTTCTAAACTAATGGGACGATAATTAGAAAAACAAAGGAAACGAGTAAGGTCCAGATTCCGGCGGAAGACAAAGAGAACCAAAGTGAATTCTGCCATTGGATCAGGGGAGTTGCCACGAACAAAATCATTCCCAAGTAGGAAAGATACGGCGAACGATCATAGAGATGTTTTTGCCATTCTATAAATCCTTCCTTAAAGTCCTTTACGTCTCCGCGAAACTTTAAGTCCAAGATCAATTCTCCGATCCATCCGGCGACGGAAAAAATCAAAGTCCATACAAAGAATAATATCGACGCGGATAACGGGATCGCTCCGAATCGAAGAAAAATATGAGCCGCAAGAAAAAACATCCCAAGAACCGGCAAAAACGGATAAAGAATTTTGGTTCTCAAAAATTTACTTTCTGCCGCGTAACGGAAAAAAGGGATAGAATTCCGAGACTGAAACGATCCGCAAAATACACACTGGATCGACTCCGCTAAGATATGCGTGCCGCAGTTCCTGCAGAATCGTTTCTCATTCTCCATCTTCGACGATAAGGGTTCAGCTCTGATTGATAAGTCGATGAATCAACTGGCGTAAAAAATCCGCGTCCGGAGTTCCGCTTTTCGGAAGAGGTTTGTTGTTTATGAACAACGTAGGAGTGGAATTGATCTTCAGCTTTTCAGCCTCGTCCACTTCCCGATTGATCTGATCCCTGATCTTTGGAGAACCCATACAAGCTCGGAACTGATCCATCTTCAGACCGCTTTTTTCCGCGAGACGAGTTACGGTCACCGCAGTATGCATCACTCCCGCTTCGTTGTCATCGTAAAGCCCCGTATAAACCGGATAAAATTTATTTTGTTGATTTGCACAAAGCGCGGCGCTCGCCGCAACACAAGAGCTCGCTTCCGGAGATTTTCTTCCCACCAATCGATTGCAATTTCCATCCAACGGAAAATTCTTATAAGCGACTTTGATAATTCCGTCGTATTCGCTCAGGAAAGATTTTAAAATCTTACTCGTGTGCATACAATGCCCGCAGTTAAAGTCCGCGTATTTCACGATCGTAATCGGTGCGTTCGGATCACCTACAACCGGAGCGTCTTTTAGGTCGATCGGAACCGTCGGAGTCGTTTCAAATTCTTTTAGTTGTTCTTGAATCGACTTTTCACCGTTAGCCGCTCCGGAAACCAGTCTCGCTCCGCCCGTGGAAATTTTTCCTCCGTAAAGACCCAACACAAAAAAGGAAAGAATCACGATAAGAAAATTTAAGGCATTTCCGCTTAAAGAATTCAGAACCACACGGACCGATTTATCGGAAAGAGATTTAAAATCGGGAAAGTTCACCGCAAGGAGCGCGATCGTCACGACATAAGTTGCGGCGCAAAGACCGCATAACGCTTTGATCACTCCTACGGAAATAATAAACAACCCCAAGTCGGCTACAAAGCCGAGGATTAAAACATAAAACGCTAATCTAAGATTCGCTTCCGCGGTTTCTTTTTTGATTTCGGAGAATACGAAAAGAAAACCTACAAAACCGTAAAAAAGAAAACCGAACAATGCGATCGGAAGATCTCCGAGAATGGGAACGTTTCGAATCGCCGAATAAGAACTTTCGGAAACCTTATCGCAGGAACCGGATTCGCTGAGCGCGTTGCAGAGAGTTTCCCCGACCGAACTAGGATCACCGTAGTATTTTTGGATGAGTAAAAAAGAAAGAATCAATCCTAATACGGAAAGAATGATCGATATTTTATTTTTAGACAATTGGCTCATGAATATCCCCGATCCTTTGAGATCGATTTACCTTTATGTAAAGTTCCTTTCGAAATGAAAAGAAAAATCCAATTCTCTTGTCGGTTTCCTCAAATGGATGAGATCGCCTTGGCAAGATCCAGTTTTCCTTCGTACAAAGCCTTTCCCGTAATCACGCCGTAGAGCGGAATTTTAGTTTTGAGCGAGGAAAGATCCATAAGATCTTTGAGCGAGGAAATTCCGCCGGAAGCGATGACTTGAAACGGATAAGAATTTAAGATCTCCCGATAGGCTTCGAGATTCGGTCCGGCAAGAGTTCCGTCTTGGGCGATATCCGTAAAGACGACGTGTTCGATTCCGGCCTTTGCGAGTTGGTCCATAAGATCGTGATAATTAACACCCGAGTCTTTTTCCCAACCCGCAATTTTTACGATCCCGTCCCTTGCGTCCACTGCGACTACGACTCTTTCTTTTCCGTACGTTTCAAGAGCGTATTTCAAAAGATCGGGATGAGTGATCGCGGCGGTCCCGAGAATAAAACGATCGATTCCGATCTTATCATAATAAGTCAATTTTTCCTTATCCCGAATCCCGCCGCCTAACTGAATTTTCAGGGAAGTCGTTTCGCGGATTTTCAAGACGGAAAGTTCGTTGATTCCGATTTGATTTCTAGCGCCGTTCAAATCGACCAAATGAAGTAAGGTCGCCCCATTTTTAGCGAAACCTTCCGCAAGTTTCCAAGGTTCGGAGGAATAGATTTTCTTTTCCTCGTAATTTCCCTTGAATAAACGAACTGCACAATTATCGAATAGATCGATGGCCGGAATGATAATCATACGAAACGAATGAAATTCTCCAAAAGTTTAAGTCCATGAGTATGAGATTTTTCAGGATGGAACTGAGTCCCGAAAATATTATTTTTTTCCACAACGGCCGGAAATTTTTCTTGGTAGTAATCGCAAAGCCCGGTAATCGCGTTTCCTTCCGCGTCCGTCGGTCTATAAGAATGAATGAAATAAAAAAAAGCTTCATCCCCTATTCCCTTCAAAAGAACGCTCTTGTCCTTTCTGCGGACCCGAAGCCGGTTCCAACCGATGTGCGGAACTTTAAAATCTTTTCCGTGAAATTTTTTGATCTTTCCTTTGATATATCCCAGACCTTCGATTTGTTCCTTTTTAGTACCTTGAGCGATCTCTTCGGAAGACTCAAAAAGAATTTGAAAGCCTATACAAATCCCAAAGAGAGGTTTTCCGGAATTTACGTGCTTATCGATCGTTTCCCGGAGTCCGGTCGAATTTAAATTCTCCATCGCCT
Source organism: Leptospira alstonii serovar Sichuan str. 79601 (assembly GCF_000347175.1). Lineage (GTDB taxonomy): Bacteria > Spirochaetota > Leptospiria > Leptospirales > Leptospiraceae > Leptospira > Leptospira alstonii. The sequence goes on along the minus strand of NZ_ANIK01000003.1, from coordinate 232,663 downwards.
TATCAAAATGTCCGTCGCCGGGCAATATTAGAGCTTTTGAATTTTCGATCGTTGTCCGATCTTTCGTAAAAACAAAATCTTTGGTATAAAGAGATACGGCTTTGATACAGGAATGAATGTTGCCCATTCCGTAATCTAGAATAGCTATCATTCCAGAACCCCTTTTGTAGAAGGGATCGCACCCGCGGCGGAAGAGTCGTGCGCAATCGCCATTCTGAGAGCCTTGCCCAAGGCCTTAAAAATAGATTCGTGAATATGATGTCTGTTATCTCCGTAATGAACCAACACGTGCAGATTCATCTTGGCATTCAATGCGAGCTTTTGTAAAAATTCCAAAGAAAGTTCCGCGTCATAAATTCCAAATTTACCCGTGAGCACAGGACCGGTGTATTTGAAAAAATATCTACCGCCGAGATCAACCGCGACCGTTGTCAAAACTTCGTCCATGGTCAGAGTGAAATGTCCGTATCTAAAAATTCCGGCCTTGTCGCCTAACTGTTTATGAATCGTATTTCCCATCAAGATCGCAGTGTCTTCGACGGAATGATGGCAGTCGATTTCGATATCCCCTCTTAACCAGAGGTTCAAATCGATCAATCCGTGTTTGGAGATATGAGAAAGCATATGTTCGAAAAAAGGAATCTCGGTATCGAATTGATACTTACCGGTTCCGCGGAGATTCATCTCCAATTTGATCTCGGTCTCGGAGGTTTTTCTTTCTGCTTTCATTCTAACTGGATCATAGAATCCGATCAACCCTCGTGTCAATGAATTCCAAAATAATGGATGACGGAAAACCGAAACCTACCGAAATAGTAAGAGCAGTTTCTTGCTGCATTCCACCGCGCCGAAGTGGCGGAATTGGTAGACGCACTGGCTTCAGGTGCCAGCGATCGCAAGGTCGTGGGGGTTCGAGTCCCTTCTTCGGCAAAAATTAATTACAACAACATAACATGGACTCGAAGCTTTCGAGCGAGAGCATTTTGAACGACCCATAGGGAGTGAAGAAATGCGATGTGAGTCCATGGATGGACGAACACGCGAGAAAGACGCCCCGGAACTCAGTCGAGCAGGATGCGAGACTGTGGAGGGGCGAGTCCCTTCTTCGGCAAAAATTAATTTATGATTTTTCCGATTGCTGCAGATAAAGTCGCGATTCCTAACATTCCACCTAAGATCCAACGAGTTTGAATGGCAATGGTCTTATGAATATCCACGATGGACTTTTGCAATTCGAGAAGGTCGGATTTTGTTTCCGCTCTAAGACCCGCAATGTCTGTTTTCAACTCCGTACGAAGATCAGCGATATCTGTTTTTAATTCCATCCTGAGTGTCACGATGTCTTCTTGCAATTTAGTTCGAACTTCCGAGATTTCTTTTCTCACATTTGAAATTCCTGTTCTAAGATCAGCGATATCTGTTTTTAATTCTGTCCTAAGATCGACAATCTCAGTTTTAAGTTCCGTCTGAAGACCGGCGACTTCGGTTTTGAGTTCTGTCTTAAGATCAGCGATCTCCGTTTTTAATTCCGCCCGAAGATCAAAGACCTCAGTTTTGAGTTCCGCGACTTCCGTTTTTAATTCCGTGCGAACACTGGAAATCTCGATCTTCAACTCCGTACGAACATCGCCCAGTTCCTTTCTCATCTTGGCGGCTTCCGTTTCAGATCCGAATTGTACTCTGAGAATCTTAGAATTGAGTTCGCTGAAGCCGGTTTTCATTTCCGCACGAAACTCCGAAATTTCTCCGCGAATATTTACGATTTTAATATCCATCTCATAGCGAAGTTTTTCTATTTCTCCTGAGAAGGCAATTTTAACCGCTTCAATTGCGGAATGTAATCGTGAAATCTCGGATTTTAGTAGCTTTTCAAATTGTTGAAAAGTTGTTTCCAAAATCGAGTTTTTTGAAACCGTAAAAGCTTCGTTTAAGAAAAGTAAAAATTGATCCTTTCCTTCCGGACCTAACAGCTCTTCCATTCTGTTCGGGATTTTATAGATTAAGTCCATCAACATTATTTACTCCTTTGCCTGATTCGAGTTCAAGCGCATTTTTCTCTCCGCTGAATACGGTTCTCGAAAGCAAAGGAGTAGATTTCAAAAAGATATAAAAATTGAAATCTAAGTTTCCCGTAACAATTCTATAAGATCAACGTCTGACGGAAGAGGTCACACTAAACTTGACCGACGACTCCCGAACATCCCGATCCTAAAAAAACCGATGTCTTTTGACAGACGGGGTTCTCTCTAAAATCTATCCGTCAGAAAACATACAAACACGACGCGGAGGAAACTAAAGTACCGCGCTTCCCTATGAGGCCGCGGCAGGGATCGAGGCGGAGTCAATAAATTGGGAATTGAAGAGATATTTTGTATAACGTTTTTATGATTCAATTTATTGACTATAGCGGAGAGCCCGGTCCATTTCTTGGGATTTGTCCAAGAAATGGAGCCGCCCGAAGATAGCGGACGCTAAAACGCAGGAATCGAATGATTTCTTTTCAAATTTTAATATGAATTTCAAATTAGCGCTCAAAGTGAAACTTGAGAACTATTCGTTTTCGGTAGAATACTTTTCTTGAATTTATCCAATCAAATCCATAAATGGAATCGGATCGTCCATAGGACGGAGATTTGAATTGGTTTCCAAGAAAACGATCAATACAAAAAAAATCATCGATAACGAATCGGGAAAAGATCCGTCTCTTCTCAATCCGAGGAAAGAACCTTCTCAAAAAAGATCCATCGATCGAGTCCAAAAAATTCTGGATATAGTCGCCGAGCTTTTGGAAAAACACGGAGCCGAGGCAATCACTACGAATATGATTGCGCTCGAAGCCGGTATTCCGATCGGATCTTTGTATCAATATTTTCCCAACAAACGTGCGGTTCTCAACGCGGTTGGGCAAAGACATTTGGAAAGAATCAATTTGATGCTTTTCGAAATTTTTCAATCGAATCTTTCCCGAAAATCTTGGGAAAATTTGATCGATTCCGTAATCGATTCTTTTGCGAATTTTTATCTCACGGAACCCGGCTTTGCGCCTCTTTGGTCTTCGATGAAACAAGATCCGGAACTGATCGAAATCGATCGTGAAAATAATTTAAAAATCTCGCAGAATGTTTCTATGATTCTTTCTCAATTTAACGTGGATCCGGCCGAAAATAGAATTATATCGAGGATTATCGTGGAAGTGACCGACGCAATTCTAAATCGCTGGATCCGAGAACAGAAAGATAAGGAATTTTCGGATAGAATGATCATCGAATTGAAGATCATTCTAAAATCTTATCTGACCCGATATTTCCCCGGAGGACAAAAACGCTTTGATTCGGATTCTTCTTTTTGAATTTCCCTTAACTACATTTTTCGTTTTTTTAATGGTCGCGACTTTTTTTATCGTGAACATTTTTCTTCCGGAACATCTGATTCGACAATATTTCCTAAATCATCCCGGACAAATTCAACCCGTGTCTTGGATCGGAGCCGTGTTCTATCACGGAAGTCTAATACACTTATTCGGGAATGTTTTTTATCTTTTTTTCCTCGGAAGAGCCGTAGAATACAAGGCCGGAAAAGGAAGATGGCTTTTGTTCTTTTTTATGGCCGCTTTGGTTTCTTCTTTGTTGGATTCTTTTATCCGCGGCGTGATTTTGCACGATTCGACTCCCGTGGTCGGAGCTTCGGGGGCGATCTCAGGAATCGCCGCGGTGGCCGCATTACTCTCTCCGTTTTCTCTTCGTTTTAATCGGAAGAACATTCCTTTTCCCGTTTTTCTCGTGGCTTGGATCATGGTTTATTCCGACATCACGAACGTTTTTACCGAAGACGGAGTAGCGCGTTGGGCGCACTTAGGCGGTTTCATTTCCGTAATCTTTGCCGCCTATTTTTTAAAACCGACGGAACGAAAACAACTTCATTCCGGTTTCATTCTCAATTTGATATTTATCATTTTAACTTTGATTCTGGCATTTTTCTATTCAAACCGATGACATATAAGATCGTTTTTATAACGAGATGTTAAAACCCACACTTAAGGATCTCGTTCTAAAAACGGAACCGGGCTCTTGTCTTATACGTTCGCTTTCCGTCTCTTCAATCCAAACCTTGTAAAATAGGGGACCGAGATAAAAATGATTGTCAGTAAGGAAAAAATATCAGCCCTTGTAGGAAACTCGGAGAACGAATTATACTTGAGCAAACACGGCTTTTTTCAAATCACTCAAAAACTTTTCTTGAGAAAAGGGGACGAACTTTTGATTCTCAGAGATCGAAAATCCGGTTTGGGAGATCTTCCCGGTGGAAGGATGAACGAAGACGAATTCTTCGAAGACTGGACCCTGAGTATGAAACGCGAAATCGAGGAAGAATTGGGTTCGCAAGTCCGGATCAAAATTTCTCCGAAACCCTTGTTCGTTCACAAACACAGGGTAAACGAGGGAAATTTTCCCTGCGTCATCATCGCCTATCACGCGGAATTTCTCGAAGGAGAAATCATTCTTTCCGACGAACACGATTATATCGCTTGGGAAAAAGTACAATCCTACAAACCTAGTCCCTTGTTCACCGAATATATGCTCGACGCGGTAAATCTGTATCTTAAGGAATACGCATCTCTCGCGCATTAGAAAAAAATAATATGAATCCATTTTGGAAAAATGCAATCGTTTCTTTTGTTTTAATACCGATTTTTTTAGGAATTGCGTATATCTTTTCCGGAAAACAGATTTCATCGGAACAATACAACAAGCTCCCGCAAAAGGAATATCAGATTCTTAGTGAAGGTTACGATCGAAACGCCGGAAACGTCGTCTTAGTTCAACCGGAATGGAGGTTGGAAAATTTTTCCTCGGAGGAAAGATTTCTGAAATCGGTCGAAATTCCTCTCAAACAAGCCAAACAAAAAGGACTTTTGAAAAAAAATACTCTCGTCGTTTTCCCTTCTCATACCGGAAGTTTTTTGTATTTTTTAAATTCCCGTCGGGAAGTTTTTGAAAAGCCTACATTGGAGGAAGCATTCAATTTTATTAAATTAGAAATTCTTTTTAAATCCGTGATCGGATCGAATTTGGGAAAAAAATCGGACCCTTACGCGGAGGCAAGCGCGACCTATTTGAGAATTTTTTCCAATCTTTCCAGAACCTACGGGGTTTATATTTTGTCCGGTTCGATTCTAATGCCGATCGATAAGTCAGATTCCGAAAGTTCCGATCCCGAAGTTTGGCGCGAAGTCGTTTATATCTTCGACCCGAATAGACAAATTTCCTTTAAAGACAATGTTCTAACTCGAATACCTACGACAATGTGGAAGAAAAATTTGGCGGCGTTAAAATCCTCGGAAATATCAAACACGCCTAACGTAACCGAAGATAAATCTTTAGCAATTTATCAATTCCCGTTTGCAAGATTCGGAATCTTTTATCTGGAAGACTTTAAAAATCCCGAGTTTCAAGAGAAGGTGAAAAAGACTTTCGTTTCTAGATTGATCGCTATGGATGAAAATTCCTCCGAAACCCAATTGATCGAATGGGCGACTAAATCCAATATCGAATCCACGATTCGAATGATTCCCTCTGGTTCTTTTTTGGATAAACACTATGACGGAGGAAGTTATATCAAAACAAGATACGGCTTTCCGACCCCGCGTGTGAACACTAAAGAACCTTTGATCTTGAACTTGTTTTTATAGTTATTTACTACGAACTTCTTCGTAGAGTTTCCAGATGCTCCAATCCTCAGGTTGAAAATCCAATTTGCTGAGGAACAACTGCCCCGGTTCCGTTTCACAAACGATTCGATCATCACCCGTCAAAAGAACGCGCTCGCAAAGAATCGGAAGATTCTGACTTTTTTTCGCGGGCCCCCAAAGATGAACCTTCCCGGAATAACCGGATAGGAATTCGTTCTTTTTCGATAATTTCCAAGGATTGATTTCCTTTCTACTCACCGTAAAAAGTTTTGTAACCGCCGGTTTACCCTTAGAAGAAAAATTAATTCTTCTGAGATGTAGTTTTCCGATTTCACCGCCTACGTAATAAGCGTTTTCTCCGTTTCCATAATATAAGATCGGACTCAAAATATCCTTATCAATTTTTTCCGCCGTTTTTTGAGAAGGATGAAACCAATACAAATTATATGCGCCCGCGTTTCCCGAAAAAATCAAAAAAGAATTTCCGGACGGATACATGAGAAAACGGGTTTTTAAATTAGGAAAAGGTGATACGATTTTTTCTTTGTTTAAAACCAGAACCGGTTTTCTAGGCTCGACGGTTTTTTCCTCGTAAAGGTTATCGTCCACAAAGTAATAAATTTTCGAACCGTTCGGCAAAATCGATCCTCGACTTTTACAGGAAACCTGAGCGCCCGCTTCGTAAGAAAGACTGGAATCCTTTAAGGAAATTGCAACGTATCTGCAACCGCCCGAAGCCTGCATTGTGTATTCTACCAAAGCGTAATTCGCGTTTTGAGAAAGAGAAAGGTTGGAAGGAAGTTGATCCAAACTTCTGGAATTATTGTCTCCCGTTGCAAGATCTTGAAAAAAAATTTTCTGATCCTCGGTCCAAACGAGTTTTAAACGGTCGTTGGAAAATTCTATGATTCGGGTCGAATCGGGAGCGTCCGTAGAAAGAAGTTCGTCCCTGTCTTTCGGAGATTGAAGTTTTTCCTTCAGTTTTTCGGAAGCCTTTTCGTACTTCTCTTGTTCGACGAGTTCCTGAATCTCTTCGATAAAAGTTTCGTGACTACTTTTACAGAGATTGAAAAAGAAAATCGCAAACAAAATCAGGATCGTATTGCTTTTAACAAAAAGATCCAACGCGATTTTACAGAGTGTTTCAGAACCTAGTTTTGTTTTATTAAAAATACCAAGCTGCAAGGTGCTGCACCAAATGGACGGGTTCTTATGTTTCGAAATAAATTCAAATTTCATAATATAGTTATATTTTATCTCAAAAACCCCGTATCTTGCGTTATCGGACCGTTAAGCGACATTGTAATCATTTTTAAGATAGTAAAAAATTTCTTCCAGGGCTATTCTTAAAATCGACCCGTAAATTCCAATTCCTTTTGAAAAAGTTCGCAGGCCCTGTGTCCCGTTGTTTTCGTATCTAAAAACGAAATTCCTCCGTTTAAAAAAGCGCCGATGTACGGAAGCCACGCATATTTCGCGGATGAATTCCCGCCGTTCTTGCGAAATAATTTCCATCCAAGATGAAATCCGATCGAACGCAAAATTTCCAGCGAAGCCGGTCTAACGAGTATCCTACTGCCGGTGTCCCTAATGATGGATCGAATCAAGGCGTGATTTTTATCCGGAAAGATACAATAACTCATGATTTCAGGAGATACCTGAGATTCTTTTCCGTAAAGCGCGGCGATATCTTTTACGAGGCGGCCTTGGATCCTATAGAATAGAATCATTTCGGGCAACAAAGTCAGATAACCGATATGTCTTTTCGGAATGGAAAGTCCGGCGCTGATCGCTCCGGCTCGGATTGCAGCCTTTTGAATACATTCTTGAATGAAATCGTCGGGATCGCCCACGGTTTTACCGAACGGACTCCGATATCCACGGAGATCGGTCAGTAAGGATAAGAATTTTTCAGAAAAAGCTTCTGCGACGGAAATATGGTTTTCCATAGAGTGCGTTGATTTACAAAGGAAAGGTCGAGTTCATTCAATGATAGATAGACTTGAAAAAATACAAGAAAAATACCTTCGAATCAGCGAAGAGTTGAATCTGGCCAAAGATCCCTCTTCGCTGAAAAATCTTTACAAAGAAAGATCCAGACTGACTCCTCTTTATCTCAAAGTGGAAGAGTATCTCAAAATCTATAAAGATAGAAAGGACGCGGAAGAATTGATTCAGTCCGAAAAGGACGAAGAAATGCATTCCATGCTCAAGGAAGAAATTCGTCAGGCGGGTGAAAGACTCGACGAGCTGGAAAAGGAACTCGAAATTTTACTCTTAACTCCCGATCCGAATTCGGGAAAAAATATTCTCGTGGAAATCCGAGCGGGAACCGGCGGAGAAGAAGCGGGATTGTTCGTGGCGGATCTTTTCAGAATGTATTCCAAATTTGCGGACAAACAAAAAATCAAAACGGAAATCATAGATTCCTCTCCGACCGGAATCGGTGGTTTGAAAGAAATTATTTTTGCGTTGGAAGACGATCGCGCTTACGACCTTTTCAAGTTCGAAGGCGGAACTCATCGAGTTCAAAGAATCCCAAGCACCGAGTCCGGAGGAAGAATTCATACGAGCGCGGTCACCGTTGCGATTCTTCCCGAAGCCGACGAGGAAGAGGTAGAGATCAACGAGAACGACCTTCGAATCGACGTATATCGTTCTTCCGGAGCCGGGGGTCAGCACGTAAACACGACCGACTCCGCGGTTCGAATCACTCACATTCCAACCGGTGTCGTCGTGGCTTGTCAGGATGAAAAATCTCAACACAAAAACAAAGCAAAGGCCTTACGAATTTTGAGCGCGAGAATTCTCGAAAAACAAGCCGAAGATAAAAAACAAGCATCGGACGCGATCAAGAAACAAATGATCGGAAGTGGAGATCGTTCCGAACGAGTCAGGACTTACAACTTTCCTCAGGGCAGATGTACGGATCATAGAATCGGTTTTACGAGCCACAATCTTTCCGCGATCATGGAAGGCGATCTGGACGAACTGATCGGAGCCTTGACCGAAGAGGACAGAACGCGTAAAATTTCAGAAACTCAGGCGCATTAAGGAATTTAGATCGAATCCGGGTTGAAAAATCCGTGATCGATTTCCGACTGGAATCAATAGAGATGTTAAAAGAAATCAACGAACCCCACCGAACGCTTTGTGGGGAAAGAATTCCGTTCGAGAACATTCACGCGGTTTCCGTAAGCCTTCCGCAATTAGCGGACGTGATCGGCTACGAAGAAAAAAGAACCGAAACCCTTTCCAGACTGAAATCGGGTTATCCGAGATTTGTGGCCCATTCCTACATCGCGAGAATTTTAGACTATAATCGCGAAGTCAAAAAAATCAGCACGCCTCAGTTCATCGTTTCTTCCAAAAAAGCTGCGAACACGATCGTAGAAAAATTCTCCATTCAAAAATACGAAATCATAGAGGACGAAGGGATCATAACGTTAGTCATCCCCAATCTGAAAGATTTGGAAAAAGAAATTCTTTCCTTCATTCAACACACGGGATGCCTTGCATCTTCGAGAATGGCCGAGGACTTCCTTTTAAAAAAAGGAATCTTACAGGAAATTTTCAGGGAGAAGGTCGAAAAAGAAAATCCGAATCGGAAAATTATTTCTACGTTATCTTCCTTTTACGGGAATCTAAATCCGGAAATTCTTCTTTGTGTTTCGGGAATGAACGGAGTTTATTCCGCCTTTGAATCCTTGGATGGGATTCAGAGAAAAAAAGGAAAAACAATTTGGATTCGTCTCGGTTGGCTTTACGTGGACAATATTAGAATTTTAGAAAAATATACTAAAGATTCTTACGTGATCCATAACGCGACGGATCTTGAAGATCTGGAACAATTTCTTAAACGAAATTCGGGACAAGTCGCCGGAATCATCACGGAATGCCCGACCAACCCTCTCCTTTTAGTTCCGGATTATGAAAGACTAAAATCCATCGTGGATCTATACCAAATCCCGTTGATCGCTGATATTTCCGTCGCTGGTTCGGCGGTGATCAACATTCTTCCTTACGTGGACGTAGTCGTGGAAAGTCTGACCAAGTTCGCTTGTGGAAACGGTGATCTCATGATGGGGGCGATCGTTTTAAACAAGAGTTCGCGTTGGTTTTCCGAAATTCTTCCTCTGTGCAAAGAATGGATCGAAGAACCATATTTAAGGGATTGCGAAAGACTCGCCTACGAAATCCAAGGATTCGAGGAAAGGGTTCTCAAGATCAGTGAGAACGTAAAAAAACTAGCTGCATTTTTTTCGCAGCAACCCGGAATTAGAAACGTATTCTGGACGGGCTCCGCGGATTCCTCTAAAAATTTCGAAAAGATCGCAAGAATTCCCGGGATTCAATCCGGAGTTCTATCGATCGAACTTTCAATTCCATTAGAAAAGTTTTATGATCGACTTGCCTTACTCAAAGGACCGAGTTTCGGAACCGAGTTCACTCTCAACATGCTCTACGTATATTTGGCCCACTACGAATTGGTGACCGAAGAAGAAGGTAGAAAATTCTTAAAGGAAAACGGGTTGGATCCGAACTTGATCCGAATCTCCGTCGGTATCGAAGACACGGATCTTTTGATCCAAGAATACAAAAAGGCTCTGGAAGTTTAAACTCTACGCCGATCGTAAACCGAAAAATTCTTCAGATCAGGTCGACCGAAAGAGGGATATGAATTTTAAACTGAGTTCCTTTTATGGAATCGGAAGAAAAATCGATTTTACCGCCCAGTTGTCTTACGAGTATATTCACAAGTTTTAATCCTAGGGTGTTGGAATCTTCCAAGTCAAAACCGAAAGGCATACCTACTCCGTTGTCCTCGATCCGCATTTCCAAATTTTCATCCGATTTGGAAAATGAAACCCGTAACTCAGGTTTTTTCTTAGCCGATTTCCCTTCCGGAAAAGCGTATTTTAGGGAATTTGAAACCAGTTCGTTGATGATCAGTCCGATCGGAATCGCACGGTTGACGGTGATATCCAAGGATTCCAATAGGGTTATCAACTCGACGGATTCCGATTTTCCGTAAACTTGAAAGAGTTGGTTTAAAAGTTTTTCGATATATACGGAATATTGAATCTTCCCCAAATTCTCCGATTGATAGAGTTCCTCGTGAATCATGGACATCGTTCTGAGTCGATTTTGACTTTCTATAAAAACGGAAAGGCTTTGTTTGTCTTGAACGTAATCGGACTGCATGGACAATAACGAAGAAATCACTTGAAGATTATTTTTCACTCTATGGTGAATTTCCTTCAACATAACCTCCTTTTCATCCAGAGAAAGCTGTAATTTTCTTTCGGCGGACTTAATGTCCGTAAAATCAAGAAGGGTTACGATCACACTCGAAAGGGATGATTCGAACCCCGGAGGAACGGACCAACGAATTTTGATGTCGAGCCTTGTGTTATCCTGAATCCTAAACCCGACTTCAACTTCGTAAAAATAAGATTTTTCACGAATCTTTCTTAAAACGATTCTGAAAACCTTGAAGTTATCCTGACTGAAAAAACGTTTCCAATTTTTGTAAACCGCATCCGCGGACTCGACTCTCAACAAGTTTACGGTTTCTTGATTGACCCCGATCACTTGAATCGAATCGAAACAAAGTCGAACGAAATCGGGATGCGCTTCCACGTAATCCGTGAACGCGTCTCCTTGAAGATCCGTAGGTAAGGTATCCAAAACCCGTTTGAGTTCGGAGTAATCCGCTTCGATGATCGCAACGGGAAGATGTTCGAACAATCCCATATATCGAGTCTGACTTTTTTCAAGAGCGGCTCTCGCTTCGTTTTTCTCCTGAATTTCTTCACGAAGGATTTCATTGGAATGAAGAAGTTCGTGAGTTCTTTTTTCAACCTTCCCTTCTAAACTTTGATGGGAAATTCTGAGTTGATTCTCCGCTTCCTTTCTTTCGTTTACCATACTCACAACGAGCAAACTCGTGATCGACAACGCTGCGATAAAAAATTGCAGGAGGATGTTGGAAGTGTTTATGGATTCGGCGTGAAACTGCGGAGATCCGGAGATTGTTCCCAAAATTGCGATATTGGAAGAAAGTACAACCGCCAAACTGCTGGCTCTTTCTCCCAATCGAAACGCGGACCAAAGAATCAATGGAATTAAAATATAACCTAAGGGATAACCGAAAGAGATAATCGGTGTGACCAAATCAAAAGAAGTAAGAGAAAAGAATACGATCAAAAAAAGAAGCACCGTGGATTCTAAAAATTCTTTCCATCGTGGCATCGTATAATCCCCTCGAAACCAGAAAAGAATAAACGGCGCTCCGATATAAACTCCGAGTGCGTCTCCGATCCACCAAGTCATCCAGCTATGACGAATTGAGGAAAGTTCCATCTTTCCTAAAAAGTACATAGAAGCTACGGAACCGGTCGAACCGATCATACATACAATCGCTTCGAGAAAAATAAAAAGAAATACGAACTGAGTACGATCCGAAATTTTGTATCCGGGAATCTTACGGGAAATCACTACCTTCCCCATGTAACTTTGAAACGCGGAAAAAAAACCGATCAAAAAACTAAGATATAAATTTTTTCCGGTGTCGATCCACACACCTGACAATAAATCCGTTCCGGAGTTGGAAAGAAAAGAAGCGAAAAAAACTCCTAAGATCGCATAATTCCCGAAAAGTAAAGTGAAACCGAGAGCCGCTCCCGAAGCAGGCCAAATCGAGGATGTGTAACCCGGATAGATCGCGGTATTTTTTCCGATTTGCGCGAGGACGTAATAGACGGACCCGGAAATGAAAATGATTCCCGAGATCCTTATTATTTCTTTGAAACGAAGAGACAAAATGATTAATCCAAATTAAATTCGTTTTAAAATGAGAATCGAAGAGTTCCTATTCTCTGACCAGCCTTTTATGATTTTTGACGAAGGATTCCATCCTTTCGGAAAAATTATCTTCCGTAATCCCGTTAAAACGATCGAGGTTTATCATTTCGATACGTTGTTAGTTTCACTCAACGAAATAAACGATTACCTAAAACAAGGATATTACGTGGCGGGTTTTATTTCTTACGAAGTAGGTTATTTTTTTTCCGATATGAATTGGAAAGAAACCGAAACGGTTTCACCGCTTTTATATTTTGGGGTTTTTCAAAACCCTGAAAAACTTTCGGAAATTCAAACGGAACCTTCGCAAAATTACGGCTTTTATATTTCTTCCACGCCGAATCGTAAAACCTACTTTCAAAATTTGGATACCGTTCGAACCAAACTTTATCAGGGAGAAATTTATCAAATCAATTATACGGATAAAATCTCCTTCGATTTCGAAGGAGATATATTATCGTTTTATAAAATACTTTCGGAAAGACAACCCGTCTCCTACGGCTGTTGGATCCGACTTCCGGGCTTGGACGTACTTTCTTTTTCACCGGAACTTTTTTTCGAAAAAAAGGGAACAACTCTAATCACTAAACCGATGAAAGGAACATACAAAAGAGGAAAGTCCGAAAAAGAAGACGAAAAAAACGCTCGAATTCTTATGAATTCTGAAAAGGAAAAAGCGGAAAATCTGATGATTACGGATCTAATGCGAAACGACCTCGGAAAAATCAGCAAAGAAGGAAGCGTTGAAGTTCAAGCCTTGTTTTCCGTGGAAAAATACAAAACGATTTTTCAAATGACGAGTACGATCCGATCGGAACTTTCCGACTCGATCGAATGGAAGGATATTTTCAAAGAACTTTTTCCCGGCGGGTCCATCACAGGCGCGCCGAAACTCAGAGCGATGCAGTTGATCCGACAATTGGAAAAACCGAGAGGAATTTACACGGGCGCGATCGGAGTCATTCAACCGAATCAAAACGCGGTTTTTTCGATCGGAATCCGAACTCTGGAATTAAAAAAAGGAAAAGGGAATATAGGAATCGGTTCTGGAATCACCTGGGATTCCGATCCCGAACAAGAATGGCTCGAAATTTTTGAAAAGGCGAAATTTTTCTCGGAAGCGCCGCAGAGGTTTTCCCTTTTTGAAACCATACTTTATAAAAACAGAATATTCTACTTTCTGAAAGGGCATTTGGAAAGAATCAAAAAATCCGCCGAGGTTTTCCGGTTTCCATTTTCGGAAAAAGAATGGAATTCCACCCTAAAACAAATCGCCTTAAACTGTTCCGATCCTATCCCCTATCGTATCAAAATCAGCTTGAATTCTTTCGGGAAATTCAGTTTTGAATCGCACGAACTTTCGAAATTTCAGAAAGAAGGAATTCTACGGATCGGCAAAATTGAAATCGATTCCTCTTCCGAGTTTAGAAAACACAAAACGGACCTGAGGGAAACATACGATCGGGAAGGAAAACTCGCCAGGGACGCGGGTTACCTCGACGTTTTATTCTTAAATGAAAAAAAAGAAATCACCGAAGGAAGTATCTGCAACATATTCGTAAAAATCGGAAATTCTTATTTTACACCTCCGATTTCTTTGGGAGTTCTTCCGGGTATTTTTCGAGGCCGTCTTTTAAAACGAAAAGGGTTTTATGAGAAAATTCTTTCCTTGGATGATTTGCGACGATCGGAATCTATATTTCTCTGCAACTCTCTCCGAGGAATCTTGAAAGTGAAAGAAGTCCGTGATTTCGCAAAAAATAACGCCGGAATCTAGTTGCGAAAATCAAATGGGATCCTAAACTTTTAAGCATGAGAACTTTCCTCGGGATTTCCATTCCGGAAGAAGTGAAAGAACAACTAACTTCGATTTGTTTCGGCCTCCCCGACGTACGATGGGTCCCGAAAGAAAATTTTCACGTTACTTTAGTTTTCTTAGGCGAACAATCCGCCGACCGGATCGATGTTTTATCCGATTTCTGTTCGCGGATTTCTTTTCCGGAATTCGATTTGAGCCTAAAGTCGGTGGGGACTTTCGGGAAACAAAAATCTCCTTCGATTCTTTTTGCGGCTCTCAATCCTTCCCCCGAACTTTTACAACTTCGGAAAACTTTAGATTCGGGTACTCGCCGGCTCGGTCTTTCTCCGGATCGACAAGATTATCATCCTCATCTTACGATCGGTCGTTTTAAAAATTCGAACGGGACAAGAGTATCGACGTATTTGGAAGAGTTTTCCGATTTTACTTCTTCGAACTTTAGAGTTTCCGAATTTCATATCTATTCTTCCAAAACCTTTTCCGACGGGCCGTTCTATTCCATCGAAGAATCTTTTTCACTTTTACCGTCTTACAAGAATCATGAGAGAGTCCAATCGTAAAGATACGTAAAGTTGTAGAATGGGAAACACACATTGAAAGATTTTTCCGATTTTTTCCGAAACCCGCACGTTTGGGATCGTGAAATCGTCGCCGTCGGCGGCGATCTTTCTCCCGAGCGACTTTTATACGCTTATAAAAACGGAATCTTTCCTTGGTCGGATCAACCGATTCTTTGGTACTGCTTGGATCCGAGAGGAATTTTCGATCTCAATAAACTTCACGTTTCAAAACGATTGAAAAGAAAAATCAATCAAAAACGTTATACGATCACCTTCAACCGGGCCTTCGAACAAGTTATGCGCTGTTGCGCCTATCGTCCGGGAGAAGAAACCTGGATCACGGATCTTTTTATCAAAGGTTACGCCGAATTTCATAAACTCGGTTACGCCCATTCCCTAGAAGTTTGGGATGAAGATGGAAAATTGGGCGGCGGGGTTTACGGAGTCGCAATCGGAAACTTTTTTGCGGGCGAGTCTATGTTCTCCTTCGTTCCCGATTTCGGAAAAATCGGACTCTTTTATTTATTTGAAGCTCTTAAAAAGGATCGGTTCACTCTGTTCGATACGCAACAACTCAACATCGTTACTCTGGGTCTCGGGGCTTATCAAATTCCAAAAAAAGAATATCTCAAACGATTGGAATCGGCCCTCGCTTCCGACAAAAAATGGAACCCTTCTCGTTCCGTTCTTTAAAAAAACGTATTTACATTTTTGCTTAGGGTGTTGGACTTCTCCAATCAATCACTCTATTCAATAGGAAATTTACCAATGACCCTTTTTAAGAAAATTCTTGTTCAACTTTTGATCGCCGCTATGGCTTTGACCGGATTCTCAGGACTCGTCGCAGAAGAACCTGCTACGGAAGCTCCGAGTGAACAGACTGAAAGTCCGAAAGAAACTAAGTCCGAGAAAAAAGGAAAAAAAGCTAAGAAATCCAAGAAAGCTAAAAAGTCCAAGAAATCGAAAAAATCCAAAAAAGAAAAAGCGGAAAGTAAAAAAGAAGAAGCGGCTCCTTCTTCCGAGTCTTCTGCTCCTGCCGGCGAAGAGCAATAATATCTTCCTCCGTCTATCTTTTTAAAGATAGACGGATTCTCTTTTTGCGCCGCACTCTCCCGAACCGTTCTCTAAAATTTGATTGACTCTCTCCATTTTTCTCTTAGCTTAATTCAGCCTTTAATCTACCGAAATCATTTCGGTAAAAACCCACACAAGAGGAATTGAAAATGTATAAAAACCTCGCGGATATGTTCATACAATCCACCGAGAAATATGGAGATCGCCCCGTATTTTGGAGTAAGGGAGAAGATAAGGAATTTCACCCTACTTCTTATAAACAATTATATGACATGGGAATCGCACTTGCGGAAGCCCTCATTCACCTAGGATTAAAAGCAAGGGAACACATCGGAGTATTGGCGGATAACAGACTTGAGTGGATGATTGCTGATTATGCGGTTCAGCTTTCCGGCGCGGCTAACGTGCCTAGAGGAGTAGACGTCACCGAATCCGAATTGGAATACATCCTTCATCACTCGGAAGCAAAAATCGTTTTTATCGAAAACGATAAGATGTTGGAAAAATACAATAAGGTTAAATCAAAACTTCCTAAAGTGGAAACGATCGTTATTATGGATAAGGCATCCGCTGCAAAAGGAAAACACATTCATAAAATTTACGATCTGATCGAGGAAGGAAAAGCCCTTAGAGCGAAAGGAAGTAAAAAGGCGGAAAAAAGAATCGAAGAGATCAAACCCGACGATCTTTTTACCCTCATCTATACTTCGGGAACGACCGGAATGCCGAAAGGCGTAATGCTCATGCACTCCAACATGATCCATCAAATGGTTCATGTGGTGCCCATGCTTTTGACGGACATAAAATCTACGGACAGTATGCTTTCTATATTACCGATTTGGCATATATTCGAAAGAGTGAACGAATACGGAGCCATTTCGCGCGGCATTCAAACGTATTATACCAAAGTATCCGATCTCAAAAACGATTTAACCAAAGCTAAACCTTCCTTTATGGGTTCGGCGCCTCGCGTTTGGGAAAGCGTTTACACCGGAATTTACAACAAAGTAAACGATCCTAAACAAACTCCCCCGATCCGCAGAGGTTTGTTCAAACTCGCATATTTCTTCTCCAAACATTACAACGCCTCCAAAAGATTTTTGAACGGATTGGAAGTGGACTACGAGAATAGAAATATACTTAAGTCTTTTGCGATCGGAACCAAATCTCTGATTGTTCTTTTGTTAACGGGACCTTTTACGATAAGCGCTATGGCGATTCTGGCTTATTTGACTCTTCCCGCTTACGGAATTCGTCTTCCCGGCTGGCTTTTCTTTACGATCGCCGGTTTAGGACTTATCTTCAACGCTAAAACTTTGGATGCGATCGTTCTTTCTAAAATTCGCGCGGCTACGGGCGGAAGACTGAAAGGATCCTTATCAGGCGGAGGGGCGTTACAATCACACGTGGATAATTTCTTCAACGATATCGGAATGCTCGTTTTGGAAGGTTACGGAATGACCGAAACCAGCCCCGTGATTTCGGTGAGACCTTTTCTAAAACCGATCATCGGTTCCGTGGGCTTTTTGGTTCCTAAATCCGAACTGGTTATCAAAGACGAAAACGGCAACGTATTGACTCATATCGACGATAAGTTCGAGGTTCTCGCGGGTAAATTGGGACAAAAAGGAATCATTTTTGTAAAAGGTCCGCAAGTGATGAAAGGTTATTACAAAAACCCCGAAGTCACTAAAAAAACCATCGTGGACGGTTGGATGAATACCGGAGATATCGGATTTATCAACTTCAAAAAAACTCTCACGTTAACCGGAAGAGCGAAGGACACCATCGTACTGTTAGGTGGAGAAAACGTGGAACCGATTCCGATCGAGAACAAGATGGACGAATCTCCTTTTATCAAACAATCTATGGTAATAGGTCAGGATCAAAAGGTTCTCGGAGCGATTATCGTTCCCGATTGGGATCAGTTAACCGCCTGGTGTAAGGAAAACGGAATCGATTCTTCCAAAGTCGATGAATTGATCAAAGATCCTAAGGTGATCGACTTCTACAAAAAGGAAGTTCGTAATTATAACAGCACAAAAACGGGTTTCAAATCTTTCGAACAGGTTCAACATATCATTCTCGCCAAAAAACCTTTCGAGGTGGGCGATGAGTTGACCAACCTTCTCAAGATGAAACGACATGTGATCACCGAAAAATACAATAAAGAAATTAAAAAACTCTACGATAAAAACTGAATTTAAAATTCGTTTTTGTCGTAAAAGGAAAAGCCCGGGTCTTATACTTCGGGCTTTTTGATTTCTTCGTCTTACGAATAGAACCGATTGAAACAAATTTCCAAAACGACCGGTAATCAAATTCAAATCGAAATGAGATAATTCAAACGATACGTTTGAGGGGGAACTACTTCGATTCTTTTTGTAGAGAGAGAAAGTTGAGTTTTACAACAATCTTAAAATCGAAGCACAAACAAACGCCTTCATTTTTTTTAGAAGGAATCGAGAAGAAAAACTCCCGGAACGATTTCTTCCCCTTCCCGCAAAACGGAAGGATCATGAAACGTGAAAATTTTCGTTCCTTTATCGCTTAAGATCCGGACGTATTCCATAAAATCGCGATTTCGTTTTAAAGAAAACGCGGCTTCTTTGGGAAGACCGATTCCATTTTTACATTCTTCGATAAAGTAACACTCGTCACCCGTGAATAAAAACTGTTTCCCTGAAGAAACAATCCACTCCAAAGCTTGGGAACCCGGAGTGTGACCGCCCGTAAATAAGATTTGCAAACCGGGTAAAAGGGAATAAGGTCCGTCGAAAGAATGAAGTCGATTCGTTTGATTCAAAGCGCTCAAGTAAGAAGATTGATTTGGAAAATAAGACTGTTTTTTTAAAAGATCCAAATCGTGATTTTGAACGTGTAAGGTCGCGGAAGGAAAAAGAAAAATTCCTCCCGCATGATCGAAATGAAAGTGAGTGAGTACGACGTCCGTGATTTCTTTCGGATCGATTCCGCATTTTTTCAAAAGATGATCGGGTCTTTCAAAGCTTAAAAAATCGAATTTTTTTTTGTAAAGTTCGTTTAAGAAACCCGTATCCAGGAGAATGTTTCTTCCGGAAATTCGAATCAGATAGAAGAGATAGACGATCTCACGACTTCCCTTATTTTCTTCGACGTTTAAAAAACGATCCGGGTATAAACTTCTTCCGTAGGTGAACGCGTAAAGCCCGAAGTTTGACTTACAATTTTTTGCAACATCCGCCACTGGAGAATTTACATTTTGATTTTTGAAAACGGCATCATTGCCGCTTTGTTGATTCGAAGTGCAGTTCAAGAGAAAACCGAGAACCACAAACAATACGAACCAAGTGGTTTTCATTTCAAAGCTTCTACGGGTCGACTTTTGATCATAGAAAATCCTTTTTGAAGAGGAGTTCTAAATTGCATTAAAATTCCTTTATGAAGATGTCCCGGTAACAAAATCCAATCCTGTAAGTTCTCCAGAGATTGAACGTTATAATGCAAAGGATAATCCACCGGAATTTTTTCTCCGTCCGGAGATCCGTATTCCTCCTTGGTTCCGTTCTGCATCGTTCTCAAAACGATTCCTTTTTCATCCGTAGGCAGACTCAGTAAGTTGTCTCGAAAACCGGGAGTGTAGGAAAAATAATCCTCGATGTTGGAAAGGTATACGACTCGGATCGGAACGTTCAACCTTGCGG
The DNA here is from genome assembly GCF_000347175.1 of Leptospira alstonii serovar Sichuan str. 79601. Lineage (GTDB taxonomy): Bacteria > Spirochaetota > Leptospiria > Leptospirales > Leptospiraceae > Leptospira > Leptospira alstonii. The sequence continues at coordinate 212,971 of NZ_ANIK01000003.1, read as the reverse complement.
CTCTTTCTCCGACGGACCTCATGCTTTTTTCGGCGTTGATATCCCCTTTTAAAATCTGAATTCTTCCTTGAAGAACCATATTACGAACGTAATCGTATTCTTCCTTGGAATGAATGAAAGTCTTAAGACCGAATCTCTGAGAAGTTCGATCCAGTTCGTTCCATCTTTGAGGAATATCCGATTTACCTCGATGCGCAACCTCCCAGGCCTCTCGAATCAAGGACCATTCCGGATCGTTTGCCCATTCCTTTTTTAGAAGTTCAAAGGAGGATTGTTTATTTTTTCGGGACCAAAGTTCTCGGTACGATTCCGGATCGGGAGCAAGTTTAAAGAATAAAAGATGAATCCGATTGATCAAACAAATCGTATAATCGAAATCCATCAACCATGCGTATTTACTCTTTGCCCAAGCGATGAAAGTAAAGTTCTGATCGGTTCCGGCCCCGAGATAACCGCCTTCCAAATTTTCGATATAAGGTCTGAAAAGATCGATCCGGAGTTCGTTCGATGCGGGATAATGTCTGCCTCCCAAATCCTTGGAATCGAATTCGTCGGTTTTCAAAGGAGCTAAAAATAGTTTTTCATTTTCCTCAAGAGGAGAAACGATCCACGGATTTTTCGGAGGAGGGGTTTTACAAGACGAACCGAGTACAATAAATACCGCTAAAATAAACGGCATCGTTTTAAAGTGAAACATAAACCTGATTACTTCGAGTTGAGTTTATACCAGTTCAACCATTCGTTCCGAGAGTAAAAGTTCTTTCCTGTAATTGATGAGAGCGAAGCAATTAAAAGTTTAGAACTTACGGCCGAGTTTTTCTCTAAAATTCCGATCAGAACGGGAACGCTGTTTTGATCTTTTCTCTTTCCCAACTCGGAGATCGCAACCTGTTGTAAGGAAACGTTTTTATTTTGCGCAAAATTCTCCAAAATCTTACGTGATTTTTCACCCGGAATCGACGCGATCGCGGAAACGACAACGGAAGCCGAATCCGGATTGTTTTCCGCAATCTCCGCCAGAGTGGAAAGCGCGTCGGGAGAACGCAAAAGCCCGAGTGATTCAACGGCCAAGAAAGACAGTTTCGGATCGGCGGATTTTGAAGCCGCAATCAGATCATCCAATGCTTCGGTCGCTTGTAAAATTCCCAAAGACCAAACCGCTCCGTACCGGCCCTCGCCTTCGGATTCTCTAAGAACATTCAATAAAACCGGAATACTCTTTTTATCTCCGAGATAACCGAGGGATTTACCGATAATTTCTCTATCGGGTAATTTAGAATTTACGAATCTCTTTTCGATTACCGCACGCGCCCGATTAAAACGAATTCTCCCTAAGACCATGGCAGCAGGCGCAATCGCATTCGGATCGTTTGCCTCAAGAATTTTCAAAACCTTGGGTCCGGTTTCCGGAGAAGGAATTTCCGAAAGAACGTTTACGGCGCGATAACGAATTTCTCGATTTTTATGTTTCAAGATAGGGATCGTGGATGAAATCGCAGCCGGACTTTTAATTTCAATTAGGGCGATCGCGGAATTTTCGCTCCCTTTGTCGAAATCTCCCGCAAGTCCTTGGACTAAAATCGGAATCGCGTTTTTACCGGAAATTCTTCCGAGCGCCAAATAAGTGGCGGCTAACGTAGGAGACGGTTCCGTCGTTTTTGCAAGCCTTATCAAATACGATTCGGCGGAACGAACTTTAAGTTTTCCTAAAGCCATCGCATACGTTTTTGCGAGTTCCGGATCTTGATTTTTGTCGGCTAAACTCAAAATCTCTTTACCGTAAAAATTAGCCCCGATACGAACCAAGGTATCAACCGCGATCAACCTTAAAGTAGAATCCCGAGATTGCAAAAAAGGAAGAACCGCTTTAGCCGAAGAAGAATCTTCCATTCTCGCGAGAGCTTCCAATACGATATCGGGAGTAACTCCGGACCCGTTCGACAATAGGTTTATGATTTCCGGAATGGAAACCCGGTCCTTCCAAGTTCCGAGTACAATCGCGGCCGTTCCCCTCGCCGCAGGATTCGTATCCGTTTTAAGTAAATTCCGAATCTTATCCAAAGAAGGTTTATCATCTCTATTAGAAAGTTCTAAAATTGCCTGAGCTCTAATTCGAGGATCTGAGGAATTCAATTCTTCCCGGATTTGTTCCAATGGAATTTCCGTTTTCTCCTCCGGGACCGGTAACATATCCGGTTTTGAAGGCCCTTCGCAACTCCATAAAATCAACGTACAAAATAAGAATAATCGCATAAACTTCCCTATACTTCTCGTAAACGATTTTATAAAAATGGAAAATATCAAGAATCCGGAATCTGTTTTCGAACTTGTTTTAAATCCGAAAGCTCTTTTTTCCAAAGGATGAGATCCTGATTGGCCGTATCCATCTGTTCCAAATCCAGCTTCTCTTGTTGAATGGTATATTCAATTAATTGAATTCTAGATTCCAGCTCTTCTATCTTATAATCGACGTAAACGAGTTGTTCTTTCGGATCCACACTCGATTCGGAAGGAGCTTTGGGTTCGCTTCCGGGCTCCTCGTATTTTCCCAAAGAACGCGCGATTGCGTCCTTGGTTTCCAAATCTGTGACCGTATCCAATCTTTCTCTCGCTTCTTTTTTCTCCGCTTCCGTCGGGACGGGTCTGAACTCCGAAGGAATGTATAAGTTTTTCGGATGCCTCGCTATGAAGTCCGCCCATTCCTTCCGAATCTGTTCTTTTTCTTCGGGAGTTTTTTTAGGACGAAACGCTTCGGGCCAAAGTTTTTTCGCCTGACCTTCCAAATCCGGATCTTCGTTAAAAGGATGAGGTGCGTCCGGAAAATAAGGATCCATTTCGGAATAATATTTCGTTTTTAAAACAAAATCTTTTCCCTCTTTCTCCGCGGTTGAAAGAGGCCTTTTTTTCGAATCTTCGAGCCAAAAAATCAGGAAGAATATTAAAAATATCGCAAGTGTAAAGGTTGCCAAAAAAAGTTTCTTTTTGAATTCCACAAAATCGATCTCCAAAACAAAAGAACGACGCCTCCAACAAAGGCGACGTTTCTATTTTATTTCCTTTTTTCTTTAGGTTGAAAAAGAATTTCTTAGACAAAAACTCCGATTATCCAAGAGATGAATCGTCCGAAAAAAGTTTCAGTCAGGAATTTTTTTAAGTCGATCGGATTTCTATTTAAGCTGTCGTAGTACCAAGCGGTGTATTCGCTGACTTGATGTATGTTCAAACAGTACCGATCGTTAATGGCTTTAATCAACTCGTTCGCTAAAATCGCATGCCCGAGCATATTAGGGTGAACCCCGTCCAGACTAAAAATTCCCGGCTGACCCGGTAAAGGCCAGTTGGCACGCGCATAACCCGGACTCCAACCGGAATGACTTTTAATGAGACGTCCGTTCTCTTTTAAGTCGTCAAAAACGACTTTCAGATCCGCAACGGCAAATCCCATCGCCGCACCTTGAGCCTTAACTTCGTTGTTCAACATAGTTGAGAATTTAGTAATATTTGCAACTTCATGCGCATCTAATACCTGGCCCGGATGGGATACGGAATTACGATAGAATGCTTTCAGCCCCGTGTGATTCTTTTTTCCTTGAGGATCTTTGTAGTGCTCTAAGTATGAAATCGCGGTTAAGTCCGGAGTCGTAAATAGGACTCCGCCTTTTATGCTTCCGATCGCGGCCAAACGTTTCATCACCTTACGAATATCATGCTTAAAACGAGCCTCGTTCAAACAATCAGTAGAAGTCAAAAGTGCGCTGCAAAGAACATAGTTCCCCGCCGCAGTTCCGAAAAGAAAAGTAGGTTTGACTTTTTCCATAATCTCAAGTTGTGTACCGGAATTTCGAAGACCGAATCGATGGAACTTATCGGGAGTTTTACAATCGTTAACCCGCACCCAGCGATACGTATACCAATACCATGCCGCCCAATACCATTCTTTACCCCATTTAGTTGCCGTAATGTCGTCGCATTTCCCTGAGGTTTTTAAAACGGAACTATATTGAGCTCCCGAAATTCCCACATTTGTAGGAAGGTCCACAGTGGAAACGTTTCCTCCAATGAGAGACTTCACTATACAAAAAATACCGCAGTTTCCTTTCAATATATCTTCGAAGTTGAGATAAGGTCCATAAAGAACGTTATACGAAACCGAAGATCCGGCTTGTTTGCTGACCAAAACGGGATATGCCCAATCCTGAGTTTTTTTCTCCACTGTAGCGCCGAAGAAACCTTGGCTCAAAGAATCACCGATCACTCCGGGTTTTGCAAAAAGCTCGCGCTGAGATTGAGCGGCTAAGGCGCCGACTTCAAATACGAACCACAACGTAAAAACCACAATCCACTTCACTTTTTTCACCATCACTATTCTCCATTTTATCAAGAGCTTGGAAAACGATTCATTCAAGAAAGAACTCGATCTCGTTATCCTAGAACCCTCGTTATTATAATGAAGCTGAGCGCTAAAAAGGAGTTCGTCAATAGGATTTGCAAAATACGTCCGTAACGAGAATTTTTTTTACAGCCTAACGTAAAATTTGATACAAGAGTAATAGATGAAGATTTATATCACATGATTGATATGGAATATTTGAAAATATGAATTCAGTATAAATACGAAAACCCATACTCAAGTAATATGATTTACTAAAGAATAGAGTTATTGAAAAATTCGATAGTCACGATTAACAAAACTGCCTCAATCGTACATTTCAATGAAACAGAGGTAAATGGGGAATTAATTTTTCAACAACTCTAATATATAATGTTTCTATTATATAGCGCACAAATCTGTGTTGGAAATTCCGTGCCTAAAAGACGGATTCAAGCTTACAATCGATTCCTAAACTATTCTTTCAACCTTTACGACGACTTCGAAATGTTTCGTTCGTGGAAAAAAATCGACTAACGTTACGTTCAAAAGTTTATAATTCCCATTCAAAATCAGAGATAAATCTCTCGCAAGAGTGGTATGATTACAGCTCGAATATAAAAATCCGTTCGGATTTTTTTCAGTTAGGGTTTGCAAAATCTTTTTGGACAAACCCGCCCTCGGCGGATTCATAATCCAAAAAGAAGAACGCAACGCATCCTTTGAATCGATCCAATCCGTTTCTAAATTCAAAGTTTTGAAATCGCAGGAAAAAATTCCGTTTTGTCGGACATTCTCCCGGGCTTGTTTGACGGAATCCGAAGAAAGCTCGTAACCGATCCAATTCTTGGCCTTGGATCCAAGAGCGATCGCGATCAATCCAGATCCACAATATAATTCTAATATTCCATTTTGATTTTCCGGAACCAGTTCGAAAATTTTTTCGAGCCAAGGAACAAGGAGATATCGATTTACTTGCGAGAACCCGCCTGCAGGGATTTCCCAAACGATTTCCTTAGATTGCGGAATTTTAATTTTCTCTCGAAACGTTACCGATTCCTTTTTATAGGGAACGACCTTTGTTCCTTCCAATCGAAAGGAAAGAGTTTTCGATTTGGAAACGGGCGCGGATCCCGCTTTTTCTTTTTTTAGAAATTCAACGAAAGCCGAGTTCATTTCTTCCGGAAGATTTTTGCATCCGTCTTCGGGAAAATTTACGATCGAATGCGAGAACTCTTCATAAAAACCCGCGAGTCTTTTGTTCCCTGCAAATCCCAATTGAATCTGTGCCGTGTTTCTGTATCCGTTCGGCTCGCCGCTGAGAATTTCGATTTCAGGAATTTGAATATGATTTTTGGATAAAGAACGTTCCAGCGTTTCTTGAAGAAGAAATTTTTTGATCTCCAATTCCTTTTGATAAGAAACGTGACGATAAGAACAACCTCCGCAACGGGGAAACGCACTACAATCGGACGAAATCCGTTCCGGTGAAACTTCTTCAATTTCGGAGACAACTCCCCAAAACAAAGAACCGGATTGTTTACGGGGAATCACATGAACCGATTCGCCGGGGATCGCATTCTTCAAAAAGAAAGTGTCTTCTTCGGAATTTGCGATCGAATAACCTAAATTCACCCAAGAACGAGGCTCGAGTAAAATTTTATCCGAAAGATTTTTATGAATTTGTTTTTGAGAATGATTTTTATGTCCCTCGGTTCTCATCACTTTCGACAGCCTCTTCCAGGAAATACCAAGATACACGAGCGCAAAGAACAATTCACCTTGACATAGGGGGGTTTTCTCGCGGTAAAGTAATTTCGTCAGGAGAAGTGGCTGAGTGGTCTAAAGCAGCGGTCTTGAAAACCGTCGTGGTAATCCCACCGTGGGTTCGAATCCTACCTTCTCCGCTCATGGAGACGTGCCTGAGTGGCCGAAAGGAGCAGTTTGCTAAACTGTCGTACGGGTAACTGTACCCAGGGTTCGAATCCCTGCGTCTCCGAATTTTGTTTTCATTTTACTTGAGCAATCGGAATCATCCCCTCTATGTCCTCTGAGCGTTTCAAAACTCGTGAATTTATTCAGGAAACATTGAGAATTTTAAAAAGCGACGAGCTTCCTGGTTTAATCGCAGCCGTTTCTTACGTTCCTTTTTTCGGATGGGCGTTCCTTTGGATTTTTCGCAAGACTCAAAAATTCGCCTCTTTTCACATTCTTCAGGCGTTAAAACTCAATGTAGGATTTATCGTTATTGCTTCCGTGATTTGGTTTCTAAGAGAATTTCCCGTTATTAGCTGGATCTTATCTTTGATTCGAGTTAATCCGATCGTTACGGACTTTATCAGCTATGTTTCTTGGATCGTATTTTTAGGTTACAGCGCGTTGGGAGCTTGGAACGCGTATCAAGAAAAAGAATTTACTCTGCCTTATTTCCCGGAGATGGAAAATGAACTTCAAAAAATATTTAAAAAAATACGAACCGGTTCTCCGTAACTTTCCCGAAATCGCCAATCGATTTTTCAGATCGGAAAGATTTCTAGTCTACTTTGTCTCTCTACCTTTTTTCGGAACCTGGTTGATCGGCTTTACTTTTTATTGGGAGAATCGGACGGTTCGAAAATATTCCGGAATTTCCTTCGTGAACTTTCTTTATTTTCTCGGATTTCTTTCGGTGAGTGTTTTGATTTCTTGGGTTCCGATTGCGGGCCCTTGGCTCGGTCATATCGTCCATCTTACCGGGATTTTGATTTATCTTGGAATTTCCGGATTACTGCTATACAATTACACAAGCACAAAAAAGATTGCACTTAAGATTCCTGAGAAACATCTTTCTCTTTTGGAATCTTATATCCATTAACCCACGCGCCCATAGCTCAGCTGGATAGAGCGTCTGACTACGGATCAGAAGGTCGGAGGTTCGACTCCTTCTGGGCGCGCCAATTTCCTTCAAAATTTTAAACTCTCATAAAACGATCGGGGACAAACCCGTAGTCCAGTTGTTGAAGAATTCATTTTCAATTGATTTCTTTTCATTACTCATAGCTATATAATAAATTACCTAATATTTTGCATTGAAACAATGTTTTGCGATAAAAATTAGCGGTACTCATTTTATAGAGATCAGTAAAACGAAAAATTCAAACGGTTTTGTTAATAAGAAACGTGAGTTCGACGTAAGAAAGTTGGGCGAATCCGACCTTAACAGAGCGGACCGCGCTTGAACTCAATGTTTCTCCCTACGGGTAAAAACATAATGCTTCAATCGCTTTCGCATTTGTCATACCCAACTCACGTTAAGAACTATGAAATTTTTCAAAAACTCTATTGCAAATATTTAATATAGGGAACCTGGGTGAGTCGCACTAGGGAGTTCCCGTTATGAATACGATAACCGGACTTATAAGTTTGCTAAGAATGGGAGATCGGTTTTGATTCGTAAGCTAACACTAGAAGTGTAAATCCTTCAGGCAAAAGATCGACAAATTCAAAAATGGAATCCGGATGAGTCGCAGATTGTTGACCTTGTCATTTGGAAAATAAAAGACCCTTCAATACGTGAGGGTTATTTCAGTTGTCATTCTATCCTTTTTCAAATGTTTTGTAAAAAGGAACACTCGAGGAAAGGAAAAATGGCAAATATCTATTACGACGCCGATTGTGATTTAAACTCGCTCAAAGGTAAAACCATCGCAGTGATCGGCTACGGAAGCCAGGGGCATGCTCAGGCTCAAAATATGAAGGATTCGGGACTCAAAGTCATCATCGGTTTAAAAGAAGGATCCAAATCGGTTCAAGACGCCAAGAACGCAGGTTTCGAAGTTTACAGCGTCGCTGAAGCTTCTCAAAAAGCGGACATCATCCAAATTCTTGCGCCGGACACGATTCAAGCGGATCTTTATAAAAAAGATATCGAACCGAATCTTAAAAAAGGGGACGCCCTCGTTTTTTCACACGGATTTAATATTCACTACGACTTCATTCAACCGCCTAAAGAAGTGGACGTTTATATGGTCGCGCCCAAAGGTCCCGGCCATCTCGTTCGTAGAGTTTATACGGAAGGCGGTGGAGTTCCTTGTTTGATCGCAATTTATCAGGATTCAACCGGCGAGGCTAAAAAAAGAGCGCTCGCACACGCGGCTGGAGTCGGCGGCGGTCGCGCCGGAATTCTGGAGACTTCTTTTCGCGAAGAAACGGAAACGGACCTTTTCGGAGAACAAGTCGTTCTTTGCGGAGGCCTTTCCAATCTGATCATGGCCGGTTTCGAAACCTTAACGGAAGCGGGTTACGATCCTGAAATCGCATATTTCGAATGTCTTCACGAAGTGAAACTCATCACCGATCTCATCTACGAAGGCGGATTGGCAAGAATGAGATTCTCCATTTCCGACACCGCGGAATACGGCGATTACGTAAGCGGACCTCGCATAATCGACGCGGGTGTAAAACAAAGGATGAAGGAAGTTCTGAACGATATTCAAAAAGATAAAGGTGCGAAGTTTGCGACCAACTGGATGGCCGAAACAAAAGCGGGTTATCCGAACTTTAAGAATATGAGAGATAAGAATGCCGCTCATCCGATCGAATCGGTGGGTAAAAAATTAAGAAGCATGATGAAATGGTTATCTAAATAACAGATAATTTCCGTTTAGCTTCTCTTTTAATGAAAACCCGGCGAGTAAAATCTCCGGGTTTTTTATTTTTTCTCCAATTCGACGATTGGCGTTTCAGTAAAAGATAAAAAAGTTCTTATATTTAAAAAACTTTGTTACTGACAAACGTTACATTTTTTATTGGTAATTGTAAAACAAAGTGAGTTCGGCGTAAGAAAATAAGAACAAGTTTTTAGAAGTATGAATTTATACAATTTTAGAATTTGTTCGTAAAATCGTAATTTGCGACAAGTTCTAAGTTTTTGCACACGCAGATACAATTAATTTTGTAAGCTGCTGCGACTCATTTCCAATTTTTCATTTTCCATTTTTGAATTCGTCTATCCCAATGATCGCGATAGAACTTGGGCATATGTTCATCGGGAAGAAGGCTATCAGAATCCGGACGCTGAGGCCAAAAATGAATCAAATTTTTTTGAAATAAAATATTTAGAACTTTATGATAATCTGAAATGATCTCTTCTTCAGATCCCAAATCACTAGCTCTATATTCCATCGCCAAATCGCCAAGCTTATCTTCAAGTTGATCAATCCTTTGTAACGTTTCAGGGCTCACCGCTTCGTATCCATTATCTAGTTTTTCACGAATTAGTTTCTCGGCTTCTTGAAAGCATAGGTCATCCGTTTCAAAAGTTTGAGACTCCTCAATTTCAAAATCTAAATCAGTTTTGTCATAGGTAAATATAGTGAATGAATTTCCTTTGATTTCTAAATTCCAAAAATCCAATGGATCATTCTTGGAAACAAGATAATAAATTTTGAACATAAAAAGCAGTTTCACCTTTATTCTTGCAAAAAACCGAAACGGTTTTTAGTCTTTGTGTTGCCCTTCGGAAAGTCTTACATTGAGTAAGCTCAGCTCAACCTTTTTTATAAAAGCTTATTTCAAATCATGAAAGAAAATTTGTAGGAGTTCCTCCATTTTGAGAAACTCGACGGGGTACTTGAAGAAATCAGCATCTCACTCTCTGAACTTAGCACAGAACTTTCCTAAACTCAACTCCGTATGTGTCGCAATGTAGGTGCTTTGTGGATCATTCCAAGAAACTCAGCGTCTCGTTTCCCGAAGGCGCTCGATGAATTTTGGATTCCGCGAATTATTATGATACGGGATCGGCAAAAATACATCTAGGTTACGTCGAAAAAGAGCAACGATCCCTGAAAACCATCTACAAAAAAATAATGACAAAAGGATTTCTTTTATTACCCTGATTCCATTCTAAATCATTCTAGGAGGCCAGATTTGAAATCCAAGTTATCGGCATTCAGCGTCTGTTTGTTTTTGTTTTTCGCAACGGACGTATTTGCGCAAAAGAGATACGGACTTATTTTCGGTTCCAATTATACCGGCAATAAAGCCGGAATTCCGGAACTCAATCTTTGCGAAGCGGACGCAACTTATCTGAACGACGAAATTCGGAAGGTCGGAAACTTCGACGAAGTAAAGATCGTTCTCGGAAAAGAAGTCACAAAAGATAATATAGAAAAAGAGATAAAGGCATTAGCAAAAAGAGCGGGTGATAACGATACCGTTCTACTTTATTTCTCAGGCCACGGCGCTTTTCAAAGAGACGCGTCCGCGAAAAACGGAATGAGGAACCTGATCATTTGTTATGATAGACCGCACCTTCCGGACGACGAACTGAATAAGTATTTAGAGAAAGTAAAATCTCCAAAAACGGTTTTTATCTTTGACTGCTGCTTCTCCGGAGGAATCGCTAAAAAAGGAAAATCAACCCGAGGATCCGCCGATGTTCCGATTCCGGAAGGAAGTAACGGAACCGTAAAACAAGACGCGGAAGATTTTTTCTTTCAAGATAAAACGATCATTTCTTCCGCCGATGATAATCAAACCGCGATCGAAGTCGGCGGAAGCATCAATCACGGGATTTTTACCTACAACTTCGGACGCGCGCTTGGTACTGCGGACTTAAATAAGGATAACGTTGTTACCGCGTTGGAAGCCTTCTTCAAATCGAGAGAAGAAACCGTTCAGATGGCCAAGAAGTTTCAACACGAACAGGTTCCTCAGATTTCAGGAAACGCTTCGGGTATTTTCCTTTCCGGTAAAAAAACTCCCGAGCCGCCAAAACCGATCGATCCCCCAAAACCTCCGGCTCCATCCGTTGAACCCGAACCCGATCCGGTAAAACCAGATCCTTCTCAGCCCGTTGTAACTCCGGAAGAACCGCCCGTGGTTCCGACGAATGAAAGAGGGGATTTGGTGTTAAAGACTACGATCATTCAAGATCGCGCGTACGGACTTTCGGATCTTCCTCCCGATATTTTAATCTTTGCGAAAAAGAAAAGAAAAGGGAACCGAAACGTTAAGGTTTATATCGACGATCAGGAATTTACCTCGAACGTGACTGCGATCTCTTCTAACTTTTGGGGCGCGACGAAAAGACAGGGACAGTTGATTCCGGGTAATATTTATACGATCACCCTGAACAAAGTTCCTGCGGGAGTGCATAAGATTACGATCAAGGCGGATGATTATCCAGAAATTCAGGAAACGTTTGCGGTTCTTCCGAATAAGAAGAATGAACTTCCGATTAACGTTTCTATGAGCGGTTTCGGGGCGATTCAAGGAAAAGTTTTTTACAAAACCCTGGACAATCCGGTGATGAATCAGCCGATTTTTATGCCTACAATTTCCAGCGTTACCGGAATTCAGAAATTGAATACGGACAACGACGGAAATTTCTGGTTCACGAATCTCAAGCCGGGCGATTATGAAATCAAAGCTTCTTTTGCGGAGGATTTGAATCTCAACAATTCAATGATCAACGTAAGAGAAGGAGACGTTACCAAAGTGGATGTCATTCTAAACGTCAAGATGCCATCCACCAAAACGAAATACTAAAAATCGTATTTCGATTCTAAACGAAAGCCCGCTCTAACAGCGGGCTTTTTTGTTGTTAGGCTTTAAAACGCACAAAATGAAACCTTAGTCTTTCAAAAAATTCTTCCATTCGCCAGATCTAAATCTGCGTTTGCGGATTTCCTTTAATTTTTTCATTTGATCTGCGTTGAGAAGATTTCCCGCTTTTAGGCCGGATTGCGGAAGAATCGTGTTGTTTACGAGGTTTGCGACGGTTTTGTTAATTGAAAGAAAGGAACTTTTTAAGTCCGGGTCCATCTCTGGGTAAAACATTTTTGCGCCTCCGTGCGACTTTCTGGTTTGGTTCGAAATTTATCTATTGGGAGCCTTTCGATTCTCTTCCTTGAGAAAGCAATTGACCCCCAGAACTATCTATCGAAGAAATTGGAAAATCCTTGAGGTTTTTTTTCTTGTACGAATTTTCCTAAAACGATAAAATTGCAAAAAAATGCAGATCCGGCTGATCAACAATACGGGTAAAAGAACGGGAAGATTCGTCGCGTACGAGTACGGAACGGATTTGTTCGGATACGTATACGTGGATAAAATCAAAGGTAAGGAGCGCGGTAAATTGGTTTCGCGCTGGGTTATGCCCGACCTCGGATCATTGGTTCGTTTGTTGGACTTTGAGATTTATAAACGAGAAAACGAACATTACGAAAACATAAGTTCCCTTACCGGATGACACCTTCCAACCGGATCGATCGACTCAAGCGTAGAGTCGAAAAATTAAAACGATTTTACGATCGAGTTTCCGTCCTTCTTTCCAGACTTTCCTTATTTCGACTCATTTTCTTTTCCGCATTTGTTCTTTGGATTTCAGTCTTCTATTATTTACGTTCTTCGATCGTTTATTATCTTCCTTCTTTAGTTCTTCTTTTTGTTTTTTTCTTTTTTATCGGAAGATATAAAAAAACCCTTTCAACTCGGGAAAGAATTCGACTTTGGATTTTCGTTTTAGAAAGGGAATCAGCGAGAATCGCAATCAAAGGTTTCGGTAAAAAATTCGGAACTCAGATTCGATTGGAAAAAATTTCTCCCTTAGCCAGGGATTTGGATCTATTTAAGGAAACGGGTCTGTTTCCTTGGTTGGATACTACGTTTACCGCAAATGCGGAACGGAAGTTGATTTCCGTTTTGGACCCTGAGGACTTTTCCGCCGATTTTAAAAGAGAGAATGTTTTACTCCGTCAGTCAATCGTTCGATCGATTTCCGAAAAAACATTAGCAATTCCTAAAATACTCAGACTCGCTTCTTATCTGCATGAAAATCAGGATTTTCCCTTGAATCCTAAAAAGACGGAAATGAAATTGATTCAGAGCGACGACACTTCAGAACTCTGGGACCGATATCCCTGGTTGAAAAAAATTTACAGACCCGTTACAATCCTGGTCCTTGCTTTTATTCCGGCGAACGTGTTTTTGGGCGTTCCTTTTCCGGCATCCGTTTTGTTTTTAAACTTAATTCTATTCGGATTGTATCGTTCCCGTTCTTTGGAAATTTTTCGTCAATATTATTCTCTTTCGGGAAGTATCGGAGGACTTCAGAAAATTCTAATATACTTAAAAGGACTGAACGTCCGGGACAAAAACGGCCGATTCCTTTTACAGGATACTTCCAAGGAAGAATTAAAATCCGCGTACGAAGATCTGGATCGTATTTTAAAACGTGTCGCTTTGACCGAAGCTCCCCTATTACATCTGATTTTAAATAATCTCTTTCTTTACGATCTTTGGATCCTGCAGAAGATTTCCAAATGGAAAGAGAAACACTCCGTACTTTTGGAAAAATCCATCGATGATTTAACCGTATTCGATTTTCTTTTTCCTTTTGCGAATTTGAAATGGATGTTCGCCGATTATTGTTTTCCGGAAATCATTTCCGAAAATTCCAAGGAAGGAATTTCCGGGAAAGATCTTTTTCATCCCCTTATTCCTTCGGAGTTCGGAGTTTCCAACCCGTTGGATCCAGTTCAAGAAGGGAATATCGTTCTCATCACGGGTTCGAACATGTCCGGTAAAACCACATATCTGCGTACGATCGGAGTCGCTTCGATTCTTGCCTTAGCGGGCGGTCCGGCGCCTGCGTCCCGATTTTCCCTACCGATTTTGCAAATTCATACGAGTATGAGAAACGAAGATAATTTAGAGGAAGGAATTTCCTTTTTTTACGCGGAAGTAAGAAGACTTTCCGAGATCGTCAAAAAAATTAAAAATCAGGATTTGCCTCATCTCGTTTTGTTTGATGAGATTTTAAAAGGCACGAACACGAGAGAGCGTTCTCTTGCTTGCAAAGGAATTTTAAAAGAGCTCAAAAAAAATCGCGTTATTTGTTTAGTCACAAGTCATGATTTGGAACTCGCTAAAGTCGGGGGCGTTGTCTTAAAACATTTCCAAGAAGAAATTTTAAACGGTACCATGTATTTTGATTATAAAATCCGAGAAGGATTGGTTCAAACCAGCAACGCGTTACGAATTTTAGTCCAAGAAGGGTTGGATTTGGATTTCACTTAACGCGAGTTCCGCCTTAAAAGCAGGGCATGAGCGGATTTAGTTCCTGAAGATGGAAAAGATAAATTCAAAAAAATGAATACGTGTTAAAATTCTTATATTTTAAAAGCGCTGGGTCCGGGGAGAACGCGGTGAAACAACCCGGAGAGGGGGTAGCGAAAGACGCGCGTCGGATAGGTTTTAAGTACGTCCGCAAAACGATCATTACAAAAGGCACATAACGCGTCTGCAGCGAGGGGGAAACTTCCCCCTTTTTAATCTAACTCTTATTTAATAGAAAGATACTCACTAAAAGGGAAAGTGCGCCTAAGGAAGCGACCAAAGTAGGCACGGGAAAAAAATAAAGAAAGCCCGTAACCCCGAAACAGGTTATACAAAAGAAAACCGGAATCAAAAGTTTCAACGCTGCGTTCGGATTCGATTCGGAAAGATTGGATAATAACCAAAGAAGTATCGTCAAAGAAATCAATACGATACTCAAATTCAAACTCATTCCCGTATAAAATTGATCGTAAGTGCTCGTAACTCCGTCCATCGGAATCCTGCTTTGTTGCATCGTAGAAATCGCTTTTAAGGCTTGGGGATCCGTCGTGTTGTATCGAGTGAAATGACCGATCGAATGTCCGATTGCAAAAACGAGCATCAAAACCGATGCGACGCGAATGAATAATTTTGGTTTCATAAAATTTCCTTTAGATTATTTCTTTTTGTCCTTTTCTTTGGATGTGAACAATCCCTTAAATCCTTCCCAAGCGTCCCTCACGTATTCCGATGCGACCGAACCGGCAATTCCTCCGCCGAAAGGTCCGCCGACCAGCGTGAAAAACGGGGCGAGGATCGTACTTCCCGCAAAAACCGAACCCAACCAGATCGGATCTATATAAGGAATCGATTGTTTATAAACCCCCTTATAAATAATAGGAATTTTTAACGCTCTTCCCACAATATTTCCGCCGAGTCTTAAGTTAACGATGACATCCACGTTTTTTTCAAAACTGATGTTTCCTTTCCCGTCGGCTTCCAATCCGTTTCCTTGCAGTTTTAGATTCGGAAAATAAAGATGATTGTTCTCGATTTTAAAATCCGATTTCAAGGAAGAGAATTCAACCTTTCTTCCGTCGATTCCGTTGAAAGAAATGATTTTGCCGAGAGTGTTCAAAACCGGAATCATGAAGTTTGCGTAACCGAGCAGTTCTCCGTTGATTATTTGAAGATTTCCGGAACCTTCCATATTCCTGAAAAATTCCGCCACGAAATCCGAAGATTGGTTTCGAACTTCCGTTACAAAGCTGAACTTGCTGAACATGTTTCCGATGATGATTTGTTCGCTTACGTAAGGCATGAGAAGTCGATCGGATTGAATTCGATACACTTCGCCTTGAACCTCGAACCTGGATTGGAACGGATTAATTTTAGATTTTCCTAATATTTCTCCGTTGTATACGTAAGCGTGAAAACTCGATATGTAAATCCATGGATAAGTGTACTTGATCTCCGCTTTTAAAACGGGAAATCTGTGTTTTAACGCATAGACGTTCTTTAAATCCGCACTAAAATAAAAAACTCCGTCCGGTCGATTCGGATCGTCGAACTTCTTTGTGAATTCGAAAAGTTTTCCCAATCGAAATATACTGTGATAATCCGCGTAATTCGCAGTGACTTGAAAGAAAACGTTCGTTTTGTAATTCCATAATACTTTTCCTTTTGCGCTTCCTTCGGCGATTCCGGGCCAGACAACGGAGATATATGGAAATTCCAACTTTTTATTCGGAATATCCAATTTCATTTCCATGTTTACTTTGATGTCGCCGAAGGGACTACCGCCTTTATAAGCGAAATTTTTCGCTTGTGCGGTTACGTTGAATTTGATCGATTCATTGGAAGCTTTATCGATTTTGATTGTACCGTCCAAGATCGTCTTTGAAAAATCCGCGTTTGGAAAAATAAACAACAAATCCCTAAAAATCGAAAGAGAACACTTATCTAAAATGATCGTAGATTTAAATTTTAACTTTTCAAGAGTTGTCGGAAATTCGTCTAAACCCGCACTTCCATAAATCTGAAAACTTTGACCGTCTAACTTCCCCTGTAACGTCAGATCAAAAGTGTTTCCGTAAAAGGAAATGCTGAACGCCGAATTCCAAAGATAAATTCCGTATGTTCTATCATGAGCATCGTCCTGATAGTGAACGTAAAAATTTTCGATTTGAACGTTTTTTAATCCGACTTTAAAAATTTCTTTCGGATTGAATGAAGAACCGCCTCCCGGAGACGGATCGAAAATCCTTACGGTCTGTGTTTGATGAACGTTCTCCGGCTCTTCTTTTTCCTGCTGAAAAAACTCGATTAGATCGACGGAACCGTCCTTGTTTTTATGAAGATTGATCTTACCGCCGGATATATAAATGTCTCTGATTTCCACTTTCTGACCCAATAAACCGAGCCAGGTAATATCAATCTTAATTCGATCGCTGATTCCTACGATCACATCCCCGCTTCGAACCTGAACGGTTTTGAGTTCTATTCCCGGAAACGGAAACAAAACCAGGTCCGAAGTATCCACTTTTACTTCCAGACCCGTTTCCTTTTCGATTTCGGTAAGAATGAAGTCCTTGTAAAAATCCTGGCGGACAAGAATGGGAACTAACGTGAATAGAACAAGCGTAAGGATCTGAAACAGAAGAATCGCAAGGAACTTGATTCGATTATTATATAAGAATTCTCGAATGCGCTTCAAAAATTTCATTTTATATAATCCAGTGGAAAGTGGCACAATGTTTTTTGGCCGTTTTTGATTTCCTTCCAAGTCGGGACCTGAGACTTGCATAAATCCTGAGCGATCGGGCATCGGGTATGAAAGTGGCACCCGGAAGGTTTATTTACGACGCTCGGGATTTCTCCCTTGAGAGGATTTCTAATTTTTTTTCTGTCGTAAACGTCGAACGTGGATTGAAAAAGCGCTCTTGTATAAGGATGTGCCGGAGAAGAGACAATGTCTTTCGTTTTGCCGAGTTCGACGATTTTTCCCAAATACATAACCGCGATCCTGTCCGAGATCGATTTTACCACACCGAGATCGTGAGAGATAAACAAATATGAAAGACCGAATTCGTTTTTTAATTCGACCAAAAGTTTTAAAACTTGAGTTCCCGTGGAAACGTCAAGAGCGGAAACCGATTCGTCACAAATGACGAACTTAGGTTTTAAAACGAGCGATCGTGCGATCGCAATTCTTTGCCTTTGTCCCCCGGAAAATTCGTGGGGGAACCTGGAAAGAATATCGGAAGATAAATTCACTCTTTCCAGAATTTCCCTGATCTTTGTTTCCGCTTCTTTCCCGGATAATCTTTCGTGAAGTTCCAATCCTTCCATTAGAATTTCTGCAATCGTCATTCTCGGGTTGAGAGAAGAATACGGATCTTGAAAGATAATCTGAATATCTTTTCTAAAAGGAAAGAACTCGGAAGAAGAGAGAGAAGTGATTTCCCGATTTTCGAAATGGATCGATCCGAATTCGGGCCTTATTAGTTTTACAAGACTTCTTCCTAACGTGGTTTTACCGCAGCCCGATTCTCCTACGAGCCCCAGAATTTCATTGCTTTCGATCTCAAGATCGATTCCGTCCACCGCTACGATTCGATTCTTTTTAAAACCGAATCCCGATTTCGTATAATAACTGATTGTAAGATCTTGAATGCGAATCATGATTCGTTCTGATTTTATTGCCGATTTTTTGCGAGGAAACAAGCTGAAAGATGGGGTTCCACGTTGGAACGTATAGGAAACAATTCCGGCTTACTTTCTTTACAAGAATTGACTGCGATTTGACAACGAGTTGAATAATGACATCCGATCGGATACTGATCCGGAGAAGGAACGATTCCATGGATCGGCTGTAAATCTTCAACGGACTTTGCAAGAGAAGGAATCGATCGAAGCAGATCTTCCGTATAAGGATGATTAGGCGAATCTATGACGGAATCCGTATCTCCGATTTCGGCAATTCTCCCGGCATACATCACTGCAATTCTGTCCGCGATCGTTCCCACAAGTCCGAAGTCGTGCGAGATGAATAAGATGGACATTCCGTTTTGTTTTTGAAGACTCAAAAGAAGTTCCACCAATTGCGCCTGAATGGTTACGTCGATCGCACTCGTTGGTTCGTCCGCGATAAGAAGCGTAGGATCGCACATAAGAGCCATCGCGATGCTGATTCTTTGTAGGATTCCTCCGCTCATCTGATTGGGATAAGAATATAATCTTTGTTTAATGTCCGTGATCCCCACCGAAAAAAGAAGAAACTCCGCTTTTTCCAGAGCCTCCTTTTGATTGGAAGAAACGTGCATTAAATACGCTTCGGTCATTTGATCTTGAATTTTTAACAAAGGATTGAGAGCGGCAAAGGGTTCTTGAAAGACGTATGCGATTTCCTTCCCTCTGATTTTTCTCAATTCTTCAGAAGAAAGTTTTAAAAGATTCTTTCCTTGATACAGGATTTCGCCGGATTTTACTCTGGAAATATTTGAAGGAATTAATCTTGTTAGAGCAAGAGAAGTGAGCGACTTGCCGCAACCAGATTCTCCGATGAGAGATAAAATTTCGCCCTGTCTCACGTCAAAACTCAAATCCTGGAGAACCGGAAGCCATCGATTTTCCGAAAGAAGATCCAGTGAAAAATTCTTAACTTGAAGCAAAGAAGGCCCGGTCATTCATACACCGCCTTTTCTCTCGAATCGAAGGAGTCTCGCAAACCTTCGCCGATAAACGAAGTCAATAAAATCGTTATAAAAAGCGCAGCCGAAGGAAATGTGATCAACCACCAAGCGCCGAGCCGTTCTCTTCCTTGCCCGATCATTTCTCCCCAGGATGGATTCGGCGCGGGAATTCCGTAACCAAGGAAGTCTAACGCACTTAAAATGGAAATCGATCCGATGAGTGTGAACGGTAAAAAAGTTACCAAAGGTGTAATTGCGTTGGGGAGAATATGACGAATCATGATCCGAAACGAACTTACTCCCAACGCCTTTGCCGAATCCACGTAAGTCAATTCTTTAAGTTTGTAGAATTCTCCTCGCATATAATAAGAAATTCCGATCCAACTCAACGCGCCGTACGTGATCAAAAGAACCGTAAAACCTCTTCCGAAAAATGCTCCGACAATCAGTATCAAATACAAAAAAGGAATCGCGGAAAGTATTTCTACGATTCTTTGCATCAGAATATCCGTTTTTCCTCCGAAGTAGCCTTGTATTCCTCCGATCAAAGTACCCATCGCTAATTCAAGAAAAACTAATATAAGCCCGAAACTCAGGGCGTTTCTATACGCGTAAAAAACCCTCGTAAAAACGTCCCTACCTCGATCGTCCGTCCCAAGCCAGTGTTTACGATTCGGGGAAGAAGGTGGAGTTTCGCCTTCTTCCAAACTTTCCAGATTGTCTTCGTTGGATCCGTAGGAAATCGGAGCGAAAAGAATCCAATTAGGGCCGGATGTAAAATCCTCTCTTTGCGAAAGTTTTTTGTAGTTCGGAGGCGTTAGATTCTCCCCTCCGAACTCCGATTCGGGGTAAAAAGAAAAAATAGGGAAATGCAGTTTGTTTTGATAACTTACGATCAAAGGTTGATTGGTGGCGATAAGCGGCGCAAACAGGGAAATTATATAAGAAATGATTAATAGATTCAAAGCGTACCAAGCTCTTTTGTTCGCTCTGAATTTCTGAAATCTTTTTTTTAAAATCGGACTTAGGATCATTCGAACTGAATCCTCGGATCGATTAGTACATAACAAAAATCTGATAGAATATTTCCCGTTAATGAAAGAAGGCTTTGTACGAGTAAAAGCCCCATCATCAGATCCGTATCCCTTTCCGTAACCGCTTGAAAACTCAAAAGTCCCATTCCGTCTATGTTAAATACGAGTTCGATCACCAGCGATCCCGCAAAAATAAGACTGAGATTACTTCCGAATCCGGTTGCGATCGGAATCAAAGAATTTCGAAAGGCGTGTTTAAAGATCGCTTCTTTAAAACTAAAACCTTTGGAAAGCGCCGTGCGAACGTATTCTTTTGAAATCTGATCCAAAAGGGAATTTTTCATAAGTAACGTGAGGACCGCAAAGGAACCGGAAACGTAACAAATCACCGGAAGAAACATATGTTCCATTCGGTCCGCTGCCCTTTCCCAAAAAGTAAAAGATTCGTACTCGTCCGAAACCTCGTGTCCTAAGGGAAAGATGGATAACAATTCCCCCGAAGCGAATATATAAAGAAGTAAAACGGAAAGCGCGAATACCGGAATCGAATACGTGATCAAAATGATTCCGCTGGAGACGATGTCGAAACGTTCTCCGTTTTGAAGCGCCTTTGAAATTCCTAAAGGGATGCAGATGAGATAAGAAAGTAAAAATCCCGAAAGTCCGAAGGTAAGAGATACGGGAAGTTTTTCCAAGATAAGATCCGATACTTGTCGAGTGTGAAGTCTGGATTCTCCCAAATTGAAAACGAGAATTTCTTTGAGCCAGTAAAGATACGCGATTCCTACGGGTTGATCCAAATGTAATCTTTTTTTGATGATGTCGATTTCCTCTTCCGAAATCGTTTTCGCGTTTCCTCCCTGGGAATTCGCATATCCTCGAATCTTTGCGATTTCCGTTTCCAGAGGACCGCCCGGTGCAAAATGAGAAATTAAAAAAACGATAAACGTCATTCCCAACAACGTAGGAATGATCAGAAGAAATCGTTTTAGGAAATATTTTTTCATTTTGTTTCCGTAAACAGCTTCAAGGAATCGGATCTTAAGACAAAGCCTTTTTCAAAAAAGAATTTTAATTGTTAAGAGAAATTGCATGGATATGTCGTTTTAAATTTTAATCTCGGTTTCCTTTGAGTTCCAGGTAACCGATTCCGCGGACGGCTTTTCCACCTCTGGTTCCTTGGACCTTTACGGCTCCTTCCCAATAACTAAACCCCGTAGTAATTCGAGAATCGAATTCTTGATCTTCAAAGAAAGGTTCGATTATAAGATGAAGTGCGGATTCTTGTTGAGAAAAAACACGAGTGAAAAGATTCCAAACGAGCGGATATTTTTGATTCGTTCTTGGACTTGTCCAAAGGGAAGAATCATGGACGAACGTAATCTCTCCTTCTTGTTCAAAGTATGTTTTTTCTCCGGATTTTAAACGAAGGGTCGCAAAACTTTCGGAAATTGAATTCGGAGTTTCTCTAAAGTTGAAAGCCATGATGTCGCTTCCGTCTTCGAGTTGAATGCAAATCCAGTCCCAAGAATTGGATTTGTCCGAAAGTTCGGCTTGTCGAGTCGAGTCGAAAGGACTACTCCATTCGTGATCCATCCAGGAGTTGCCGCTTTCGATCCGGATTTGTTTTCCATCCAGAGTCAATTCTCCCCGAGTGGATAAGCGGGGGATACTGTAGTAATAAGAATAAAAATCCGGATTTCTTCTGCTCTTGAGCGACTTGCCCTTTTCTCCGTGTAAAAGAAGATCCGAATCCTTGCCGCTTAAAAATAAATCCAAAACCATACCGGGAGAATGTTTCGGTTTTGCGATGAGATGAAATTTTGTCTTACCTTCGATCTTGAGAATGAAGTCGCCGCTGAAGATTTGTTCGGAATCGTAACCCGCCATTCCACCTAACTTGCGTTCTACGACTTGAGCGATGTTGTGTTTTTTATTTTCCAAATCGGAGATCGCAAAATGAACCGGAAATACTTCCTTGTTTTTTCCGAAAACTCCCTTGAAAAAACTGAGTTCGTATCCGTATTTTTTTCCTTCCGAAGATTGCAGAACTCCTACAAAATAACACCATTCCACTCGGTGTTTGGGATGAAAAGAATGGTCTTTTGGAAAAACCAAAGGACGTTCATCCGCTTGAAGTGAGAAAAAAAAAGGGAATAAAAAATGGATTCCGATTAGAAGGTTGACCGCGATAGGAAGAAAGCCGTAATAATTCTTCTTAAAGATCATGCAATTTTTTGATAACATCCGCTCTTCCAAATTTTTTTCTCTGGGACTTTTTTTACCACAGTTCGTTATTTTAGGAATCTATTTCCATAAACTCTATTTGAAATTTCTATCGTTCTGTCCCAATCAAAACTTTTTAACTTGGGACCCCGACGCAAGACTGATAACTTCGATCCGATTTGCGGAAGCGGTTCGTTCTTTCGATCTTTGGACGGTCGTAAAGTTGACTTTTGATTCTCCCACTTGGCCCGTTTTAAGAAATTTTCCGGAAGCGATGATCGTATTATGGTTAGGGCCGGGCGGAACTCCCGTTTCATTGTTTACATTCGGAGAATTGATTCTTCTTTTTTTGATCGTTCCTTGGATTTTATTTCGTTTTAGCAAATCGAAAAGCTGGGTCGTACCATCGATTTTATTTCCGCTTGTTTGGGCCGGTTTATTGCAGAATCCCGGATTTATGCATTATTCCTTTTCGGGAATGTTGGAAATTCAGGGAGCTCTTTTTTTTCTTCCGGCGATCCTTTCTTTTTGGGAATTACAAAAGTATTTCTCTGAGAAAGAGAAATTTTTAGACCCGTCCCACAACTCGAATTCTTTTTTAACGAAAGATACAAAACGGGATAACTCCCAATCTCGATCCGAAGAATTCCATACGACCGCCGCGTATTCGCCGTGGTTTTTATGCATCAGCGTTAATCTTTTATTTCATACGAAATATCCGTACGGTTATATTTTTATTTTTTTCGGCGGTTTGTTTTTAATTATCTTTCGTTTGGATGAAACGAAACGATTCATATTCAAAATTTTGAATTTTTATGGATTGTATTCCAAAGATAATTTTGGTCTTCAAGGTAAGTCGAATCCAAATGATTTCGATTTATCGGCTGAAAATCCATTGGATCCCAAAAATTTAAGTTCTTCTAAAAAGAATAACTTAGAACAAAAAAAATCTATTTTTTTAGAGAGGGATTTTTTCAGAAGAATCCAATGGGCAGCTCTGATTCCGATTGGAATTTCTGTTCTATTGATTTTTGTTTCCTTGATTCTTTCCAAAGAAGTTTTACCGGGAAAGACAAAGGCGTTTTTGCGTTATGCGGGAGTTTTGATATTTTGGATTTCTATCAGCGTTACACTTTGGAAAATTTTTTATGTTCGGAAAGAAAACATCGGAAAAGATCCTAATCTTTTTTCCTTCGATCAAGACAAGGAAATCGATACTCCGTTTGTTGCAGGTAGCTCCGCTCATAACGGCTCCAGTTCATATGAGAATCTTTTTGTTTGGAAGTATTTCTGGACGTATGTAATTCTTCCGATCGGTTCTTGGGTTCTGTTGCATCCGGATCGTTTCTCGAGTTCCAGCAGTACGATTCAACACGCACAGGGAGCCGGTTTGATGCCGGGGCAAGGTGATGATTCGATTTTCAGTCTCACGTATTTCCAAGAAATTTCAGAAAATTCTTTTTACGCGCCTTATGGTGGATGGGTTTTATGCGGCGGTTTGATTTTAGGAATCGTCTTTGGAATTTTTCGCTATCAAAAAGATCGCAAAGTCCGCGCCTCGTTTTTTCTTTTTTTATCGGTGTTCGTTTCGATTTTGGGACTAACTCTGATGACGCCGAATCACCAGCCCAGACATATCTATCATCTCTATCCGGCTTTGCTGATCGCGATCGGGATCTTTTGTTACGAGGAATTTTCAAATGAAAGAGCGAGGATTTTATCCTCTTTCATATATTCCATATTTTTAATGTTTACCTTAGGATATTGGAGTTGGAAACATTTTGATATTTGGGAAAAGACCAATCTCTGTTTTTCAGACGTGGACCGTAGTTTATTTTTTACCGCAGAGGATGCAGAAGGCGTTTTTTTCAAAACGGTGAATCGTTCTTCCGTTTTATGGAATATGCTTCCATTAGAAAATCACAATAGACCGGACATTACTCTTTCCTTTTATCGCGCCGGTTTTATCAATCATCAAGAAGTAAGAGAAAAGCGGAAAAAAGAAGAATTTGACTTCGAAAAAAATTCTCAATCTAAGGAAGATTGGTTTATCATAGCGAAATCCTGCGAAGAAGTTGAAGGCGGTAGCATTGAAACTTCATCGAACGAGTTCAAATTTGCAAAGAATGTAACGCAGCTTCCTATTCGAGGCGCTTGTATTTTGAAAATAGAAAAGCGTTAGTATGATTCATTTTCTGAGAGAATAAATCCTCATTGAACTTTCCTGCAGACCATTCTAAAACCATATCCCCTGGACTGCTTACTTTTTTCCGCGGTTAGGGAAAAAGTAATAAATATTATAAAAATATAAAGTATCTATTGTAATATGCGAATTAAGCGGAAACGAAGATGGTATTTTATCATTGTTTGTTAGTCGGGGTTAGCATTTTTGCAATTTCTTTGTAACCGTTTTTTTCCGCGTATTGTAATGCGTTCATATTTGCGTTATTGAAAATTTTAGGATCGGCTCCTTTTTCCAGAAGAAGTTTCACGATTTCTTTAAAGCCCTTGTCAGCGGCAAACATCAACGCCGTTTTTCCGATTCTTTCTTGTATGTTTAAGTCTACGCCTTTTTGGATGAGATAATCAACGATATTCTTGTCTCCGCGATTGCTTGCGTAGATTAACAAAGACTTACCTTCGACATCGACCGTATTGAGATCGGTTTCTTTTTCGGCAAGCAATTTGAAAATCGCGAAATTACCTTTTAAAGTCGCGTAGAAAATCGCGCTTTGCCCGTTGTTATCCCGAAGATGAATATCGCTTCCCTTATCAACCAATAGTTGTGTCAAAGACAACGATCCGGATTCGACCGCATAGATAAGCGGAGTTTTTCCATATCGATTTTTAGAATGGATCGGATAATTTTTAGATAACAAGAGTTCGACAAGATTCGTATTGCCGGTTTCAATAGCATAGGTCATCGCGTTGTAACCTTTTTTATCTTCTAAGCTGACGTTGGCTCCGTGCTCAAGTAGGAGTTTTACGATTCCGATATGATTGTTTTGAATTGCGAACATCAACGCTGTTTTAGAATAATCGGAAGCTCCGCTCGCGAGATCGATCTGAGCTCCTTTATCCAAAAGATAGCGAACTAAGGATTCGTCTCCGTTTTCGGCTGCGGTCATTAGAGCCGTTCTTCCATGCATTTTAACCGAACCTAGATCGTCGATATTCATTCCTTTTTCAAGTAAGAGTTCGACTATGGATCGATCACCTTGTTTCGCTGCGATCGCTAAAAGACTATATCCGTCGTTGTCTTTCACATGAAGATCTCCGCCTTTTTCTAGGATTAATTCGGCTAAGTCCTTTTTACGCTCCTGAATCGCAAGCATCAAAGGAGTTTGATTGTATCGATCCTTAACGTTTACGTTAGCCCCTTTTTCTATAAGATATTTGGCGATTTCAAATTGATTTTCTCTTAAAGCGATTCCCAATGCGGTACGGGAATCGTCGTCTTTTTCATCAAGGTCGATTCCTTTCTCCAATAAAAGTTTTGCAGTAGGAAACCGTCCCGCCTTGATCGAAAGACAAAGATAGTTGCAATTTCTTGAATCTTTGTAATTAAAATCCTTGATTTTACTCAATAATAATTTCGTAAATTCCTGTTCGTTATTTTCATCATAATCGTATCTTTCTCTTTGAATCGACAACGCTAAAATATTTTTATCGTCTTTGCTCAAATCGATTTGAGCGCCTTTATTAAGCAGTAACTTTGCAATTCGAAAGTTATAATTCTTTACCGCCAGATAAAGAAGCGTTTCTTCTCTCGAATTTTTTAAATTTAGATTTGCCTCTTTTAAAATCAAAAGTTCGATGATTTCCCTTTTGTTATTGGCCGCCGCGTGAAATATCGCGGACATTCCTTCTTTATCTACCGCATCGACTTTGGCTTTTTTTTCCAGAAGTAGATTAGCGATTTCTAAAGAACCGAATTTAGAAGCGGCGATCAAAGGAGTTTTTCCCGTTTCATCGGTGGAATTGACGTCGGAACCGGAATCAATGAGTGACTTTGCGGTTTTCAATTCTCCGACTGAAATGGAATAGACTAAAAGATTTCTTTGGGAAGATGTTTTCTCCTCTTCCTTATCAATCTCATGCTGAGTCGTATTATTTTTGGCTAATTGTATTTCCGATAAAAAACGATGATCCAACATAAGGTCTAAAAATACGTCTAACATTTTGATTCCTCATAAAACGTTTATAAAATAAATTTAAAATAGATTTTTAAAAAGTTTGAAAAAAGAAAATACGCTTAACAAAAACGGATCCTTTATTCTATCAGTTTTAAAAAATCAGGATCCTTCCAAAAATTTTTAAACTCCGGTTCCCCTTTGAAATGACTTTTCGGTTTTCCCAAGGAGAGAGCAATTTTCATATACTTTAGCATTTCCTGTTTTTTACCTCGGTTAGAGTTCAAACAGGCTAGATTAAAAGCAAGTCGACTATCGGTAATTTGCAGCGGAATTAACGTTTCCATAAAAGGTTCATGCTGGAAGTCCTTTATTTCATGCATATATGCAATTATATCTCCTGCAAAATATTCTCGCGTATTGTATTCATTTTGGGAATCGACACCGGAATGAGTTCCGTTTCCAATACCGATCGCACGACTAACATCATAAAATAATTTTAGAATATGAGTCGCGCGTTCCATTTTTCGTAAATTCAAACTCTGATTGAAATTGTCGGCGGTCCAATATAAAACCTTGTCCCTCAATTCGGTTTTGATAGTATCGGATCCGCTCCGGTAAAATTTTATACATTGCAAATACTCAAAATCAAAATCCGACTTTGCCTGGCTTTCATTCGTAGTATTTTCACTTTTGATCCAGGCTTTCCAAGTTCGATTGGATTCTTTTCTCCAATGAGATATAGAACTTCCTTCCGGGATTTCTTTTTCGTAATCGATGGAATCTTCTACGTTCTGATTTTCTTCCGCTTGTATGGAAACACTCGAAAGGATGAGAAAGAAATAGAAAAAATATTGAGGAATTCGGATTAGCAAAAAAATAACTTTGTTTGAATCGGTCTTCATAAGATTCGAGTCAAAGTACTACTTTTTAAGGATGTGTAAATGAATTTACAACGCACCCAAAATTTAATTTTATCAAATTTGATAGCAGAAAACTCGCAGCTTAAGCCGAGTTCCGATCCGTTTGATTTCGGCGGTTCGATTGATTCGTATATAAATTTTAAATATGTACACCTTGATCAAAATAATTTATCCCAAACATAAATTCCCGCAAAAAACTCCATACCGCCTGCAAGTATGATATGCGCGTAAAGCCCGCCTCGAATCGAATGAGTTCTAAGACTCAAAGCTCCCATCAATAATCCTCCGAAAAACGAACTTAGAATTTCTCCTCTAGGTTTTTGAAAGTGGACCATGCCGTAAATTAAAGCGGCCATTCCCACCGCGTGATAACGGCCCACAACTTTCAAATATCGAATGAGAAACTTTCTAAAAAAGAATTCCGTAAAATAAAAAGTGTAAAGATATACGATTTCAAAAACGAGAGTAGTAATCCAAGTCGCATGATACAAAAGTCGTTCGTTTGTATTTGGAGCCCTCGGGTAAAATTCTTTAAAACCGGGGACAAAAGAACCGATTGCCGCGATCATCAATGCGAGAATTAAGATCGGATAATAAGAAGGAATTTTCTTTTTTTCAAACGGAACCGGATTCGTTTTGTACCTATAAAAATCGTATAACAATGGAAAGGCCAATAAGGGAAGGGTGTGAGTGAATTGTTTGATAACTTTCCAAGTCCAAAAAATCCATTCTCTCGGAAGGTGGGATAAAAATTTTTCATAGGGAAAATTCGATAGATGTAAAACGATCAAACTTATCCAAAACACAAAAAGAAAACCGATTATTTTTGCGGCATGAAATCTCTCTTTTCTTCTTTTAGGGAGATGAAAATAAAATAAGAATATTAGAAATCCATATATTAGGCATATACTAATAGCCCTTAACGCTAAATTTTTTGAAGTGATAAGAGGAAATCCGAATTCCTCGTTTAAGAAGAGAATTAAAAACAGACTTCCGTAAAAACCGAATAATAGGGAGTAGATTTTTGAATTTTTTCTAAAAAATCCTTTTAGGATCGATATGATTTCCATTTAAGAACCAATTCGAGTCGATGGGATAAAACTTTCCAATACTTTCAATAAAATGATTCGGAAAATTTAATTTCGAACCAGAAAGGAGAAAAGCTTTTGTCACAGGCTTTACTTTAAGAGAACCTTTGGTTTTTCCGCAACTAAATGTTACTAAGGTACGCCCTAACACTCCCTACTTTTTTAGAAACATTACTTTAGTATATTATAAATTAAGTTAAATGTATATTTTAGCATGAATATTGAATGAAACGTATGAGATTTGTGAAAACTCAGAGCTTCGTCTTTACTCATCGCTATATAATAAATTACCCAATATTTTGCGTTGAGACATTGTTTTTCGATAAAAATTAACGGTACTAAATTTTATAGGGATCAGTTGTATTCCTCCTTTTTATTTCATTTTGTTAATTTGTCTTTGCCGGCGATCGCTTACCCGCATTCTGAAACGGCACGACATTACATTCTTGCGATCCAGCTTTGGACATTTTATTAGATTCATGTTATGAAGTTTTTGTAATTTTTCATATAATCTATTACTGCATTTAGAAACGCTTTTTGATTTTCTAAAAGAAAACAGAAAACGACTGTGAATTTCGTTCCTAAACTCAGCGTAAGATTCGCACGTCGTTATAAAATTTCTATCCGCTAATGATTAAAACGTCGGAGTTCCGACGTTTTAAGTGGCGAGGTGGTTTTAGGGTCGGTGACCTTTACATACAATAAAACGCAAGTGTTCCGACAAGAATGGAGCTTTTTACTTGCAAAAAGTATGATTTTCTGATAGAGAAAAGTCTTCCGAATCTTCCCGCGCCTCCACCCAAACACGGGGAAAACTCAATGCAACGCTCTATGGATCGCGTTGAGGAAACTCAACACAACGCTTCCTAAGGGGCGCGTTGAGGGCCGATTTTTCACGGAGGATTGTCGTAATTCCGACAGATTTACGCTGATTTAACGTTTGTAACAGGTCTATATTCGTTTAAAGAATTTCTAAAAGATAGAATTCCCTCGAAATTTTTAAAATTATGTCTCTTTCTAAATTACAATAATCCTTCGATTTTTCCGAAAAAATTCTTAAAAAACCAATGTACGATTTGACATTAAGACTGAGTCTCATTTCCATTGTAACGAACACTGGTAAAAAAGTTAGGTTCAAAAATGGATAAATGTCACTGCGCACAAGTAGCCTTCGAGACCATTGTAGAAACAGCAAAAGGTGAAGGTGTAAGTTACCAAGAAATTATAGAAAGGGTAAACGCGGGAAATACTTGCACTGCCTGCAAGTCATATCTTATTGAGTACTGTGAATCCAGACTCGAACTCCTCCAGACCGCATAAACAACTCATTACGGATTCTCTTTTTTCGGAAGTATTGCAAAAGGCGAATTCCTCCCCTCGTAAAAGAGCCAATCATAATTTTCACGAACTTTCGGAAGTTTACCAAAGATTTTTGAACGTTCTCACTCAAGATACATATGTACAAGCACATAGACATAAATCTCCTCCTAAGCCGGAAACGTTTTTGGTCCTCAAAGGAAATTTAGGATTTATTCTCTTTCATGAAGACGGCTCGGTTCTAGAAACACATTACCTAAGTTCGGAAGGTCCGGTCTACGGAATCGATATCGCTCCCGGAGTATACCATACCCTCGTTTGCCTTTCCGAAAATGCGATTTGTTTTGAAGGTAAATCGGGACCCTACGAACCTACTACTGACAAGGATTTTGCACCCTGGGCTCCTTCGGAAACGGCCCCAAATCGAAACGAATATCTTGATCAATTAAGAAAACTTTTTTAATTCGATTTTGTTTTTTATTCGAAGTCGGTTTTTTACTTTCCTTACGGGGATTCGAGTTTCTATTTTTGCAATACGGATCGTCGAATTTTAAAGATTCAAAAAATGTTATGAACTATCCCGTCCAATACGGCCATTACAATCTGATACCGGACTCTCTTCCCTGTGAAAGTGAGTTTACGCTAAAATTGCGGCCCATGGATCTTCGGGTTCAATGGAGGCGCTGCTCGCTCACTGCGGATTTCGTTTCCAACTATTGCTCTTATCAGGAAAAACTGGATTCGGATTCCTCCAATACGGTTTCAATCGTATTAAACGAACTGATAGAAAACGCCGCGAAATTTTCCAAAGATAGAAAGGGAGAAATTCTTTTAGATCTTAAATATTATTCCGAGATACTTAAAATCGAAATTAAAAACCTAACGGACGAGACTTGCAAAAATAAATTGGAAAACTCCATCTCGACTCTCATTGACCGAAATTCGGAGAAAATTTATATCGATAAACTCAAAAACGGAGACGGAAACGAGACGAACTCAGGACTTGGTCTTATGCTTCTTTCAAAAGATTTTCCGGTTCGATTGGGATTTTTAATCAACGAAAATTCGTTCGGAACTTACGAGGTGGTCGTGAGAGCGTATCTGGATTTAAATGAAGTTGTAAAAACGAAATTCAAAACCTTAAACGTTTGATTCTTTTTATTCGAGACTTGTTTTAATTTCCGATCTGAGTTTTTTGACATTCTCCAAAAATTTAATCTGCCAATACCTATTTTTATTACCTTTGATTTCTATATTGCGAACGTTTTTCTTATCATAAACGGCAACAAATCTGGAAAAACTGGCAATTCCGGCGCTATTTAAAAAATCCAAATTCTTAATATCAATGACCGCCTTTCCACGTCCTGAATGTTCCAACATAGTTTCGATAGCGGAGATGATCGGATCGTATTCTTCCACATTGAGCAAACGAAGAGTTCCGGAAATTTTTATCCTTCCGCGGCTCTTTTCCGTTTCGACGGAATAGTCTTCTTCTTTTAAAATTTCCATTTTTCACTTTCCACTACGCCAAAAGGCTATTGTCTTTTTAAAAATCATACCTAACTATTTAAAAATAAGAAGGCATTTCTTCTATTTTTACAAAAAAGACAAATCTTTTCGATGATACTTTAGATAAGCGTTCACTGAAAGAATAACTTTTCGCAGAGCTTTCGTATCTTTTCCGCATTCCAGATGCTTTTTTTCGGAAATTCTAGAATTCTACCTCCTTCGGCGTTTTTGAAATCGGTGCTTTGTTTGACTTCCGCAATTTTTGAATTATGTCGTTTTAAGGATTCGCTTTCTATCTTCTCCATGAGTAGTATTTTCGGATTTGGGATAGGCGATCTTCAGGAAACCCAGTAAAAAAGAGGACTTAGCTCCAAATTATTTTTTCGCTCGTTGGTTTACGTTGTTTCAGCGCATTTTTTAGAACCTATGATATGAAAACTCTTGCAACATCGCTCGCCTAAGAAGACTATATGAGATTGTGGGAATTTTACCCATTCATATAAATAAACCTGGAAAGAAGCTCTATGCCTGAGTTTGATTCGATTGATCTGATGAATTATGCAATTTACGGGAACGAACA
The DNA here is from genome assembly GCF_000347175.1 of Leptospira alstonii serovar Sichuan str. 79601. Taxonomy (GTDB): domain Bacteria; phylum Spirochaetota; class Leptospiria; order Leptospirales; family Leptospiraceae; genus Leptospira; species Leptospira alstonii. The sequence continues at coordinate 181,015 of NZ_ANIK01000003.1, read as the reverse complement.
AGATCCCGAATGGGCCGATATAAGAAATTATATTAAGTCCAGCGCTTCCGCACAAAGAGAATTGGAAGAATTAAGACGTTCCGTACCGCAGAATGTTAGAAAAAGAAGGGATCCGTCCCGCCCTCAGGACTTCGAAAGAGATCGATCTTACGACTCCTCCGATTCAAGAAATGCAAATTCTCCGGAGGAAAAAAAGAAATGGTGGTCTATTTTTACGGGTGAGTAAAATAACCGCCCTCATCGCAACGATTCGAGGGAGTAAATCATGGAAAAGGAAGCTCAAACATATCTTAGACTGAAGCAGTTTGTGGCCCCTTTTTTGGGTTTTGCCGTTAACATCAACGCGTATGGCACGGAACACATCACCCGGGAAGGCAAACTAATCCTTGTTAGTAATCACAGATCCGATATGGACCCGTTTATTCTTTCCTATACCTTTCCTCGATATATTTCCTGGATCGCTGCGGATTATACGTTTCGAATTCCCATCTTCAAAGACTTAGCCAAGTTGGCCGGAGGAATTCCGATGGCGATCGACGGAAAAATTTCCATGGCAAGCATCAAAATGGTGCAGCAGGTTTTTAAGAGAGAAGGTGTTTTGGGAATTTTTCCCGAAGGTCACGACTACATGGTTCAAAACGACTTCTCCGCGCCGATGGTGCGATTTCACGAAGGTTTTGCGGCGTTCTCGATTCGAAACAAAGTCGATATTCTTCCTTCGGTAATCGTTCCAACCGAAGAAAGTTACTCCGATATTCCGATTCCTTCCTTAGTTCGTTCTTTTATGGGAATGCCGAAAGAAGTCTGTGATATCAAACGAAGATCCATTTACAAAAAGGTCCGCGTTCTTTACGGACCTAAAATCGATCATAGACCTTATCTCGAAGGAAAGTTGGAAGACAATCTCAAAAAACTTTCCGACGAGGTTCGAGCGAGAATGCAAAGTTTACAAAAAACGGAAGTAGTTTAAATTACATTCGAAGTTTAGAAAATTCTAAACTTCGATTTCTCCCGAAAAAATTTCACGAGCGGGTCCGGTCATTAAAACGTTTCCCGATTCCTGCCATTGAATCCTAAGAGTTCCCCCTCTTAAATCGATCTGAACGTCCTTTCCGGATCTTTCCGTTAAATTTCCCGCAACCATAACCGCACAGGCTCCGGTTCCACAGGCAAGGGTTTCTCCCGCTCCTCTTTCCCAGGTTCTTTGATAAAGATGATCCTTACCGCGAACGGTGACAAACTCCACGTTCACCCGTTTTGGAAAGATAGAATAACGTTCGATCAACGGACCGATTTCTCTTACGGGAAATCGATCGCCATCGTCCACAAAAATCACGCAGTGCGGATTTCCCATACTAACGGCCGTGAACTTCAAACTCCTTCCATCAATCTCAAAAGATTGATCGATGATCGTATCTTCGTTGTTCCAAATCACAGGAACTTTGGAGGGTACAAGAATGGGTTTTCCCATATCAACGCTGACGAGATCGACTTTATTGCCGGATCCGATTTTCAAATCCACTTCGAGGATTCCAGCGCCGGTTTCGATTTTCGGATTTTTAGAATTCGTCAAACCGTGATCGTAGATGTACTTGGCAACGCAGCGGATTCCGTTCCCGCACATCTCGGAAGAACTTCCGTCCGAGTTGTACATATCCATCATAAAGTCGCCTTGTTTTGAACTGCGGATAAAGATAACTCCGTCGCTTCCGATTCCGAAATTACGATCGGATATTTTTTGAATCTGTTCCGGAGTCAGACGAATATCGGTCCGAGTTGAATCGATATAAACGTAGTCGTTACCGATTCCTTCCATTTTGGTAAATTTAAGCGCTGCCACGGAAACTCCTAGAGATGAATTGAGTTCTATATTTTCTTAGACTGTTACCTGAGGAAATTCAAAAACAAGAAAAAGCCGCGCGCTTTTTTCTGGCTTTTTCGACTTCAAACAAAGATGTTGAAAATGCGACGATTCGCCCGGGGGCTTTTTTGAACCGAACCTGTTATCTCTGCTCAAGCACTCAAAATTCCACGGTTTTTGTGGAGAATGGAATCGATATCGTGCGTTGTTCCGATTGTAGTCACGTTTTTTCCACATACGAACAAGATGAACACTACGAAGGTTATTGGGACGACGATTCCTCTTATGATCTCGGATGGTGGGATCACGCTCACAGAGAAATCTATCAGGACTTTATCGATGAATTTTTAACCGCGCCTTCGGGCAAAATTTTAGACGTGGGTTGCGGGCTCGGTTTTTTTGTTAAGCGAATTGCAGATCAAAAAACCGGTTGGGAAGCTACGGGTTACGAAATATCCGAAAAGGCGGTTCGATTTGCCAGGGATAAAAACGGATTGAAAAACGTTTTTCCGGGAATCGTTCAAAACTCCGGCATTGCAAAAGGCTCCTTGGACGTCATCACTCTCTGGGACGTAATCGAGCACATTCCGAAACCTCATAGTTTATTAGAATATTTGCATTCTCTTTTAAAACCTGGCGGAATTCTTTTTTTACAAACGCCGAATTTTCCAATCCAACTTTTTAAAGCGAAATTAAAAGTGATGTTGAAAGGTATGAGACCCGACGGTCACTATCTCGAAGCAAAGGATCATATCAACGACTACGCCGAAAAAACGATGAAAATGCTCGCAAAACAAACCGGGTTTACGGATTGTAAGTTTACGATTCTCAAACCGATCGCTTCGGTTTCGGGGAGTCAAGGCGGAAGTTTCGGTTCTCTTTTTAAAAAAGTTTATTATTACGCGACCAAAATTCTCTGGTTATTCACTTTCAAAACGATGAATTTGAACAACACGTTATTCGCCGTCTTAAAGAAATAACTTCAAAGCCGTTCTCAGATCGTTCGCTTCCAGATAAGAATATTCTTGTTGGTTCGAACCGATCTCAAAAGTGATTTTTCTATCCTCGATTGGACTTTGTTTTTTAGAAAAAACCGATTTCAGATGAACTGCCGGAATTCCATAACGAAGCGCGCCTTCCACGTCGTCTTTTAAGGAATCTCCGATCATGGCAATCGCAGCCTCGGGATTCACAAGTGCCTCGGCCATGGAAAAGAATTCTTTCGAAGGTTTTTCCTTTCCGACTTCTTCCGAACTCAAGATCGCATACGGAAACGTTTTTGGAATCAGAAGACTGAACTTAATCAATTGTGTTCTCAAGTTTTCGTTCGTGCAAAAAAGAAGTTTATGTTTTTCTGAAATTGTTTTCAAAAGCGCAAAAACTTCTTTGTATTCTTTTTCGTATTTTTTTTTACGAATTTGAATCCCTTCTTGAAAGGATCGAAAGTAATCGTTTTCTAATTTTAAAATCCATTTCGGGTCCAGAGTTCCCCATTTGGACAAACACATTTTTTTGAAATAGATCAAACGAAGACGATTCGAAGGAGAATCTCGTAATTGCGACTTTGTTTCCTTTCTCGCGGTCTCGTAAAATTGTGAAAATTCTTTCGTTGAAGAAAATCCGTATTCTTTTGCGTTTTCACAAAGTTGCCGAATCGTCGTTTCGTAGATTCCGATCGAATCCAAAAGAGTATTGTCAAAATCCAGAAAAAGAGCCATTCCTTGCAAAAGAATCCTTACGACTTCAAACGCAATTCTTTTACTCCATTTTTCCTTGCAGGATTGGACATTCCCTTCAACCTTCCCAACAAGCATGAACGACAATCCAGAAATCATATCCCGAAAATCCTTTCTTGCAATTTTGGGTTTTTGTCTTTCAGCGCTCGTTAGCGGAATCTGGTTTTTAAGATTCAAACAAAAAATTTCCGGAAAAATTCTCGGTCCCGACGCGGAAGTCGGTCACAGAATTCGAAAGGATATCGAATCAAACGTAACTTCCAACATAAATCTTTCGATTTCCGAAACGGTAAAAGTGTTGATCTTAGGCGGAGGAATCTCCGGACTCAGCGCGGGTTATTATCTTCAAAAATCGGGATTTGATGAGTTTAAAATTCTCGAATTGGAAAATGACTCCGGCGGAAATTCGAGATCGGGGAGAAATTCAATCGGCTCTTATCCTTGGGGGGCGCATTATTTACCGCAACCCGGAGAAGAAGCGGTTCTTGTCCGCAAGTTTTTAGAAGAGAACAAAATCATCGTGGGTAAGGATAAAAACGGAAAACCCGTCTACGACGAAAGATTTCTTTGTTTTGATCCCGAAGAAAGAATTTTCTATCAAGGAAGATGGAACGAGGGTTTATATCCCGCAGGAACATCCGGGTCAACGGCCGCAAACGAGGAACAAAAATTTAAAAAACTCGTTCTGAATTGGAGATCAAAGATCGGAAGAGACGGTAAAAAAGCGTTCTCGATTCCGGTCGATTTATCTTCCAGAGATCCGGAAATTTTAAAACTGGATCAAATTAATTTTTTTGAATATATCAAAGAGCAGGGATTCAAAACCAAAGAACTATTTTGGTTTTTGGATTATTCCGTTAGAGACGATTTCGGCGGTTCTTTAAACACGGTTTCCGCGTGGATCGGCCTGCATTATTTTTGTTCTCGTCCCGTGGATAAAAACGGAGAGGACCTAACTCTTCTCACTTGGCCGGAAGGAAACGGTTTTTTAGCGGAAAAATTAAAATCTCCTATTCGATCCAAAATTCAAACCGCAACACTCGTAGAAAAAGTAAAACCATCGGATTCAAAGGAAGGTCGATTCGAAGTTCGGATTTATAACCCATCCACAAAGGAACAAAAAAACATTCTCTGTAATTCGATCGTTTACGCTCTTCCATCTTTCACTCGAAAGTATATTCTCGGCGAAAAGTCGAACGTAACCGAAGGACTGATTTATTCTCCTTGGCTCGTTGCCAATTTGAGCGTGGATAAAGTCCCGACAGGAAAAGGAATTCCTCCTTGTTGGGACAACGTGATTTATCAGAGTCCCTCCCTAGGTTACATCGTATCGACGCACCAAGATTTGCGCGCGGGCAGGGAGGAATCCGTTCTCACGTATTACCAAGCCTTCGGTGAAAAGGACACGGTTTCCACACGCAAAAGAATGATGAGAACTTCTTGGTCCGATTGGAAGGAATCGATTTTGTCCGATTTAAAAAAAGCCCATCCGGATATCGAAAAGAGAATCCAAAACCTCGACGTGATGACCTACGCGCACGCGATGATTCGTCCCGTTCCCGGATTGATTTGGGGAGGACAAAGGGAAAAACTTTCCGTCTCCTATCCGAATCTCCATTTCGCTCATTCGGATCTTAGCGGAATTTCCATTTTCGAAGAAGCCCTGATACGAGGATACGACGCGGCCAATAAAGTTCTCGGAGAACAAAAAGTATGAATTCCAAAGGTTGGATCTTTAAACCCTCTCTCGATCTTACTTTCATCATTCTTCCGGGAATCGTTTCCGTATTATCCTTATTTATATTAAGAGAATGGAATATTCTTCCTTTTGAAATCGGTCCTTGGACTTGGTTCTGCGCAGTTTTACTGATCGACGTAGCCCACGTATACTCGACTCTCTTTCGGTCATACTTCAACGAGGAAGAATGGAAAGAGAAAAAAAATCTTTTGATTACGGCGCCGATCGTTTGTTTTTTGTTTTCTGTTTTTTTGTATTCTTTCGGAACGATTTGGTTTTGGAGAATCATGGCTTACCTTGCCGTGTTTCACTTCATTCGACAACAGTTCGGATTCTTGGCTCTTTATCGAAAGAAAACTACTTCGGTTCAAATTCCCTTCCTACTCGATAAAGTTACGATCTATTTGATGGGCGGCGTTCCGATTGTATACTGGCACCTTACCGATCAGAAAAGAGAATTTTCTTGGTTTATGGACGGGGATTTTTGGACGTATCCGCTTCCTGATTTGGCAAACGTATTACTTTGGTTTCAAAAAATTTGGCTTTGTCTTTATATTCTCGTTCATGTATATTATTTCGTAAAATATCGTTCCTTACCTTTGGGTAAGATTTTACTCGTATTCAATACTTGGGTCGTTTGGTATTTTGGAATCGTTTATTTCAATTCCGATTTTTCTTTTACGATTACGAACGTAATCAATCACGGTGTTCCCTATATTTTTTTACTTTTTTATTACACGGTTCAAAATGTTTCGGAAATCAAAGTAAAAACGTTTCAAACCGGATCTTGGATGAAAATTCTTATCTGCTTTTTATGCGTTCTATTCTTGTTTGCTTTTGCGGAAGAATGGATCTGGGACAGTTTTATTTGGAAAGATCATTCTTCCATTTTTAAAAACTCAAGTTTCTATTCCTTCGAACTTCCCGAATTCGCTTCAGCTCTTTTGATTTCCTTACTTTTTCTTCCTCAATTTACTCATTATGTTTTGGATGCGTATCTCTGGAAGATCGGAAAACACAATCCAAGACTATCTCACTTTTTTGAGATTTCCGAAGATAATTACAAAAACGCGTTTTTTTGAAATTCTATCACATTCGAAACCGGTTTTAGTTTTTAAATAGACAATCCAGGTTTTCCTTCCACAATGACGAAAAAGTTAAACAGGAATGGATCCATGATTATCGTTGAAGGAATCGACTATTTCTTAATACCTGCGGAGAATCCGGAAGTCTCTGCGAAGTTTTATTCTGATATATTCGATTTTGAATCGGTAGACGAAAAATCCGGCGAATACGTGGTGATGGGATTGGATACAATCAACATCAAACTTCAGAAAATTTCCGGCTTCAAAAACTCCTTAGGAGAGAACAAGATTCCCGTTCTCAGTTTCGTTCTGGATGTGGACGATTTTACCGAAGCGATCGCGGAGTTGGAAGAAAACAAAATATCGATCGTTCGCGGACCTGAAACAAATAGTGCAGGCGAATTTTTACATTTCCTAGATCCATCCGGAAACGTTTTAGAGATTAGCTACAAAGACTGAGGAAGAAAAATCACTCGAATGAGTGAAAACTCCACGATAGGAATTAAGAAATATTTTCTTTCAGGTATAAAAAAAGCCTCTCTTTGAGAGGCTTTTTTATTCTCTAAAGTTCCGAGCCATTTCCTCCCGGCTCAGCTTACCTTATCGATAAAAGTACCCTTAACCTTGTAGAAATCCCCGTTTTGACCGGCTTCAACTGCAAAGGCTCTCTTGTCTGAAACGTTAGCCTGCTTATTTTCATAAGGCTCGACGCGAACCATCCCCTCTTCTTTAGGGATTTTTCTTGTATCCTTGACTCCTTTTTCCGGAAGCCCTAGCTGAACGGAGGAAACTACCTTCATGATACAACTCCTAATCGAACTCTAACAGATTTATGAAAAAAACCAAACATTTTTTAATGAGAATTCGATCGGATGTTAGATTCCTAACGTTTGGGCCACAAGTTCTGTAAAATGTGGGAACTCTTATATTTTTGCATGGCCGCAAATATCCGTTTTTTCAGTTCAGAAAACGTAGGAACCCGTAATTTTTAGAAAAGATTCTTTGAGTTCAAAAAGTAGGAGTTCCCACACTCTGAAGATTTACTCATTAGAAGTTGTTGAAAAATTAATTCCCCATCTGTTTTTGCTTCATTGAAATGGATGATTGAAGCAGTTTTGTTAAATCTGAACGATGGAATTTTTCAACAACTCATTGAAAACCGATCTTACAACTTCCTTTTGCAGTCGTTATAAAATACTGAACCGCGTAATTATCCGTAAAGTTGATAGTCGGATTGAAAACGGGAGCCGTAAAGGTTCCCAGAGTTGAGGCCGTACAATTCGTCGAAAAATATTTCACGCTGATTAGGTTATCACATTCGAAGGTAAGAATCGTTCCCCCCGTCTCTCTCAAATTGGAACGAAAAGCTTTTGTGGAATAATCTTCCGTAAATCGGATCGTCTGAGAATCGGGGTAATTAATCGCCGTTTCGTCTCCGTAAATATTACCGTAAGCCTTATAACAATCCACATAAAATCTTCTAGCCGAACAGTTGTAGCCGTCGGTTCCGTAGACAGTGTCACAAACTCCGTCTGCCTTAGACACGGTCAAAAATCCGGCAGTCGTTCCCGTCGGAATCGTTGTGATGATTTCGGTCGTCGTTGCGGAAAATATCGTACCGGAAAGTCCGTTAAACTTCACGATCGTTTCCGTTGAATTCGGAGTGAAATTTCTCCCTTTGATCGTGATCTGAGTCCCCGTATAAGAAACTCCGTCTGTTTGAGGAGGTGATCCCGCCGGAGGATCAATTACAGTGATCACGGGACTTCCTAATCCAAGCCCGACTAATAAATTGTTGTTTGAATTACTTTTATCGCATTGAAAAAGGAAAAGAAATAGTGGGAATGTTAAAAGAATTTTTATCGATTTATGTAGCATAACTTACTTAGTTTAAAAAATTTACGATGGGCAATCTAATTTACCGGGACAAAAAGGTTTCGGCAAGAATTATTCTACTGAAAAAATGACACATTGAAATGATCGAATCCTCCACAGTATCGTATTCTACGGAACAAGAAATCGCGGTTTTACTCCTAAACAGGCCCGAAAAGAGAAATGCAATCAGCAAAGAACTTCTTTCAACGCTTCACGGAAACATTCTAAAAGCCAAAAAGGAAAAATCCATTCGAGCTCTCGTTCTCGGCGGAATCGGACCATCCTTTTGCGCTGGCGCCGACTTAAAAGAAAGAACCACTATGTCCGCCAAAGAAGTGAAACGTTTTTTGCAGGATCTTAAAAATTGTTTTTTGGAATTGGAAAACTTTCCATATCCGACCATCGCCGCATTGGACGGGGATGCGTTCGGAGGAGGATTGGAACTTGCGCTTTGTTGCGATTTCATCCTTCTTAAAAACGATATCCGAATCGGACTTACGGAAACTCGCTTAGGAATCATACCCGGAGCCGGAGGAACTCAAAGACTTCCGCGAAGAATCGGAATCGCGAAAGCCAAAGAGATGATTTTTACGGGTAAGACGATCGACGCACAAACCGCTTTGAGTTACGGGCTCGCAAATTCAATCTGGCACGATTCTTCTCTTCCCGCAGCAAAAATGTTAGCGGAAGAAATGACCTCTCACTGCGCGCCTATCGCACTTCAGCTTGCAAAGAAAGCAATCGCGGAAGGTTATGGTCAGGATATACGAAAGGCTCTCAAAACGGAGAGTAAATATTACGACGAAACCTTAAAGACGGAAGATCGGTCGGAGGCACTTAAGGCATTTCAAGAAAAACGAAAGCCGATTTTTAAAGGAAGATAAATGATTCTTACAGGAAAAGAAATTCAGAAACGAATCGGTCAAGATATCGTAATTACTCCCTATTCGGAAAAACAACTCAATCCAAATTCCTACAACCTAAGACTTCACGAGGAACTTCTGATTTATAAGGAACTTCCTCTGGATATGAAAAAACAAAATCCCGCCGAAAAGCTGATCATACCGGAAGCCGGCCTCTTACTAAAACCGGGCGTGTTGTATTTGGGAAGAACCTTAGAATTCACCGAAACGCATAACTTGGTTCCGATGCTCGAAGGCAGATCATCCATAGGAAGACTGGGCATGCTTGTTCACGTAACCGCGGGATTTGGCGACGTGGGTTTTAAAGGATTTTGGACTCTGGAAATTTCCGTCATCCAACCTCTCATCGTATATCCCGGCGTTGAAGTTTGTCAAATTTTCTATCATACTCTTGAAGGACCGATAACGGAATATACATCCGGAAAGTACCAGGCCAATCAGGGAATCCAACCTTCAATGTTATATAAAGATTTCGAGAAATAGAAATCCTTTTCTTTTTTGTTGACTTTCTCCGTGTTCTTTCCAAAATTTTGACCGCAAAACACTTTTTGGAGAATGGAATGAATAAGTTTAGAATAATCGCAATTTTTTTTGCGTTCGTATTGATTTCAACGCCCGCGTTTGCCGGTGAAGAAGATGCGGTTCTTGGAAAATGGCTGACCAAGGACAAAGACGCCCACGTTGAATTGTATAAATGCGGAGCTAAAATTTGCGGAAAGTTAGTTTGGTTGAAGGAACCCGTTTATCCTGCCGGTAGTACGGAAGGAACTCCGGGCTCTCCAAAAGTAGATATTCGTAACAAAGATGAAAGTCTCCGTACACGTCCAGTATTAGGTTTGGTTTTTCTTACCGGTTTCAGTTATGATGGAGAACAAGTTTGGTCGGGTGGTCGAATTTATGATGCGAAAAGCGGTAACACGTACGACGGAAAACTTACTTTAAAGGGAGCTGAAAATTTAGATCTGAAAGGCGGTTATAAAGTAGGCTTTATGATGATCGGAAAAGAGTCTAGCTGGACCAGAGTAAAATAAAATTTCCCAAGTTTTTAATTTCCATCAAAAGGAATGATAAACAATCTTTTGTTGCAAAATTAAAAAACTCTCCGATCAATCCGACGGAGAGTTTTTTAAAACTTATCTCAAAAAACCGAATCTATATCTTGAATACGTTATCTTCGATTTTTCTAAGAATCTTTTTGGCGTTTTCGTTCTGAGGATCCAAATCCAAAGCCTTCATTGCAATTTCTTTTGCTCGAGTATATTCGCTTTGAAGTCTATATAAGTCCGCAAGATTGACGAGATTATTTGCGTTGTCCGGCTGTTTTGCGAGGACTTTTTCAGATGCCAAAATCGCTTCGGACAATCTTCCTAATTTTTTGTTCGCAACGGAAAGATAGTACCAGTATTCGCTCAACTCGGGATCCAATTCGAGATACTTTTCTAATACTTCCACCGCTTTTACGTAGTCCTTGTCCTTAAAACTCAAAAGCCCGAGCAACTTTATTACTTTGGAATCTTCAGGAATTCTAGAATAAAGATCGGAAAGTTCATCAATCGCTTCTTTTACGTTTCCGTCCTTATACAACTGCCGCGCGTGCGAATAGGATACGCTCCAATCCGCTTCCTTATCGTTTAAAGAAATATTCCCCGTATTATCCGCCGCCTCCGAAGAACTTTTTTCCGGATTCAATTGATGAATTCCGTACTCGATTCTCAAAAGAGAAAGATCGTCGGTAATCTCCCCGTTCTTATAGATCAATTGTTCGATTTGTTCTAGGTTTCCCTTTCCAAGCTCCACGGTTTTTAAAAAGAGAGTTTCATCTTCGTTGATCGTTCTGGTTTCCTGATCGGGAGTAAGATCCAGATCGTCCTTACCGTCCGAACCCACGATTAAAACATCCCGTTCTTTTAAGGTCGTCGTAAAAACTTGAAACGTATATTCCGATTCCAAACCGATCTTACGGAGCATTAAGGAAGAATCCAAAAAGATAGCCTTTCCATCCCGGTACAAAACCGTAAAAGGATGTTCCGCATTGAAGTAATAAGTTTTACCGGAATTTTCTTCGATTAGAAAGAAGGAAGCCGAAATCACCATACTTCCGTTAAACGATTTAAATACTGCGTTTACTTCCTCATACGTTTCCGTAAGCCATTGTTCCGGAGACATATCGAGAATCCGATTGTCCGCGGCGGAGCGAGCCAGAATCGAATTGACGACAACTCCCATAACCAGAGCGCCTCCGGCGCCCTGCATCGACTTACCCATCGCGTCACCGTTCATTGCAAAGACATATCGTTTGTAATCGGAAGCGGTTCCTAAACGCAGATTCCCGGTCACGCAGATATCGCCGCCTAAATCGGCTCGTTTCCCTTTAAACTCGAACTGCTTTTTTTGTCTGAGTAAAAATTGAGTGGCGATCCGATTCGACTTACTCGCGTTATAGTTCAAAGGTTTTGCAAGAAGGGACGTCAAAAAATAATCCCCGTCTTGTTGAACCTTGAGTCTCTGAAACTCCTCGATTTTTTCGGATAACTCTTCCGTTCTCAGACGAACTTTTGTGGCGAGGTGTTCCGCGTAATCCTGAAGTTCCTTTCTGGCGTCGCGAATCGATAAGACCATGTTGTTAAACGAATCCGCCAAAAATCCGATCTCGTCTTTTACACGGATCGGAACTTGAACTTCAAAATTTCCGTCGTTCACCTTTTTAACGCCGTTTAATAAATCGTTTAACGGAGAAACGAGACTTCCACGAAAAAAAAGAGGAAATAAAAGAATGATCACGATAATCACCACGCCGAGAACTATGATTTGTTTTAACGCGGTAGGATGCATAAACTCTCGATAGGCTCTGTAAGAGAATCCGACTTCGCTTACGTTATTCTTTTCTCGATCGTATTTGATAAATCCTATGTAATGAAGACTATGATCTTCCACGTCCTTCTTACGATAATATCTCGTAAGAGAAGGAACAAAAGGGCGAAAGTAGTTTAAAACTTCTTCCTTGAGTTTAGTCGGGCTTATATCTTTGCCGTCCCATTTACAGAAGTTCCAACGGGATTCCAATGAGATTCGGAACATCTTTACTTCTTCGGCGTTCTCTAAATAACTCTTTCCTTTCTCGCAAAAATCTTCCGCAAAAATATTATCCAGCTTGTTGGAAGCCACAAACACATGTAATCCCAACCTGGATAACTCCTTATTCAAAGCGAGTTTAAGAGTTCTATCCTCCAAATCGGAGTGTTCTTTCAGGAAATTTACGATCGAATATTTATACCCACCGAAGTTCTCGTGAGAACGGTCCATAAGTTTCAAAAGCGATTCTCTAAAACCTTTTTCAGAAAGATCGAATATTTCCTCATATAACAGCGTATTTTTAAAATCGATTTCGATTCGTTCTTGATCCGGATGAACTTTAGGATCGTATTTTTCCCTATCAAAGGAATTCACGGCCGGATTCCATTTGATTATATAAGAGATTCCTCCTTTGACGCTTCCGCTTTCCAATGCCTTTTCCATGTGAATACGACTCAGAGTATCGTATTCGGATTCTTTATCCCGGTTGGAAATATAAACCAAAGCTTGCATGATGATCAAGACGGTAACGAACGTAATTCCGACGATCTTGAGCATGAAAGAAGTTTTTTCTACGGAGAAATTCAGATATAAAATGAGAATGATAAAGAACGCCACCATAAACAAAAGAACGATTGAAGTAAGATAAATCGATCTCTCTATATAACCGTCTCTACTCAAAAGATTGGCTACAACGGGAACCGTTCCCCCCACCAAAAAGGACATCAGAAATGCAAAGATGATCCATCTGGTTTTTCCGCGAAGATGAATCATTCTCCAGATCGGAATCGCTAGAAAGTTGATGAACACGTAGGTAAAGATGATGATGGCGATTGTTCTACTTACGTTTTCGGCGTTAAAATCCCAATGATGCGCGGTGAAGTGGTATTTTACCGAAGCGTTCCAAGTCGAAAAACAGAAATAACCCACTGAAATTACGGCGATTACCCACAACAAAATCGTAGTCGCTCGGTTAAATTTCGGAAAATCGTTTTCGGGATAACGAGCGACGAACTGTCCTATGTGCAAGATTGCGGGAAGAATTAAACCCACAGTAATCCATCTATGATACGCCGCGAATGGATGATAAAGAACCGCGGCAAAAACATAACCGAATTGAAATACCCCGAGAAGAAAAGACCCGATCGCCAAGTGTTTGGTGCTCGATACTTTTTTATCGATAAAAAGAAAAACGCCGGAAATCAACATGGCAGCTAAAAACGATAACAAACTTCCGAACGAATAATAATTGAGAAGTACATTGTTCCAGACGGATCCAGTTTCACCCATAATTTAATAAACCTTTCTTTAAGGAAATTTTTGACCGATCCGATCCGGACCGAATCGAATCGAATCGAATCGATTTTTATCTTTTCAGAACGACGTTACTTTAACTACGCGAATCCTACTTTCAATGATAAAATCGAAATGAATTCAATTTAACGAATGATCGCGGAACTTATCTCAATGTAATAATCGAACATTTTTGAACGACCTGAATTGCGCCCAGGAAACTCAAGCGAGCCTCTCTATGGATCGGCATCCAGGAGGCGATTCAGTTTAGTTCAGGGAGTCAGATTGGCAAAAACCGCGAAGCGATAACTCAATGTTGCTGTCTTCGGACACACCATAATCCTTTACTTAAGTAATTAAAATAAATGCAATTTTTCAAATATTCTATTTTTTTTAAACGAGAAGACCGGATTTTCAGGATACGTAGATATTCGGACGGAGGCGCCCTTATATTTAACGCGAGTTCGGTGTAATCAATGCGAAAGCGATTGAAGCGAGATCAACAAATTGGAATGTGGAAAGATTTCGTTTTTCGAGCAATCCATCAATTTGTTGATCAAAGCAGAAAGCGCGGTCCGGAGCTTGGCAAAGCCAAGAACCGGATTCGCCCAAACTTTCAACCGTCGAACCCACGTTAACCGACAAGTGAGTTTTGTATTTCGAAAAAGATAATTTGCCTATCGTAAGGTTATACTAAGGGAGTTGTACGAACGTTCCGAGGATGGAATCTTTTTGGAAAGTTTTCCAAGTATAAACTTCGTAAGGACCGGGAGTAACCCAACCTTTCAACAAACCGGTCCAATTTTTATCTCGAATGGATTTTAGTTTTAAAATGACTTCTCTCGTAGTTTTGGGAGAATTTTCGAAGACCAATTTTTTGACAAAATCCCGGTATCCCGCAGGACCCAATTCCTTATAAAGAATATATTGAATTTTTAATGCTTTATTGTAAAACGTAGGAGTCGCCGAAGGATATTTTTCCCTAAAGTCAGGATCCAATGGAAAATCCTTTCCGCCTTGAAGCCCTTCTTCCGTACTCCATTCCTCCGCCATTGAAATCAGCTCTTCCTTTGTGAGATTGATTTTTTTTTCCTTATACAAAACAAAAGGTAAGAAGGAAACCATTCCCTCACTCAACCAAGGTAGATCCGAAAAATAAAAATGTCCGAGTTCATGAAACAATAACGCAGGATATCCCGCCGGTGAAAGATCGGATTCCATAAAAATTCCACGCGTGGGTCCAAAGTCTCCGGAGATATTATTGTATCCTCCTACTCTGGTTCCGTTTAAAAGGATTCGATCTTGAACCACCAAAAGGACCTTATACTTTTCGGAAGCTTTTTGACCTTCGAATACGGAAGCGCTCGCTTCGTGAAAGGAAATGCCGGTATATGATTCTAAGGCTTTAAAAAGATCGGAAGTTTTGCGATAAGCGAACTCGTTCCAACTCTTATCTTGGGAACCGTTTCGAATTTCAAGCGCGAGTTCCCCTCGATTCAGGGGAATTCTTCGAATCCAAGCGCTTTTATCCGAATGAAGATTAAAAGAAATTAGAAATAAGATTCCGAATAAAAACTTACGCACGATCTCTTTCGATGAGTTTCAAAAGCCTTTCCCCATTTTGATTTCCGGGATCCAAGTGTATCAATTTTCGAGCCGCTTCTTCGGCCAAATCGAATTGATCCATCAAACGATAGATATCGGAAAGATTGATCAAATTGGATAAATTCTCGGGTTGAATGTCGTTCAACTTCAAACTTGCTTGAAGCGCTTGTTCATACTTTCCTACCTTTTTGTTTGCGATCGAAAGATAGAACCAATACTCGTGTAATCCCGGATCCGTTTTGAGATAGTTGTTCAAAACTTCGATCGCGGTCGTATAATCCTTGCCCTTAAAACTTAAGAGACCCAAAAGTTTATTGATCTTTTGATTTGCGGTATCGTGTGTATATCCGGTTTTGAGAAGTTCAAGAGCCTGGTCCACTTTGCCGTTTTTATAAAGTTGTTTTGCGTCTTCATAAATCACGTCGGGATTTAATGCGACTTCGATTCGATCACCGCCGGTAAACATCTCATCCAATTCGTCATTTTTCTTTTCGGTTTGGAACTCGACTTTTAAAAGGGAAAGATCGTCCGTTAATTCTCCGTATTTGCGGATTTCAGTCTCGATATCTTCTAAGTTTCCTCTTCCTTTTTCCACGTTTACGAGGAACAAATTTTCATCTTCGTTGATCGTTCTTACCGTTTCTTCGGGACTCAAATCGATATCGTCACGCCCGTCCGATCCGAGAATCAGAACGTCCCCTTTTTTCAGTTCGAAATTTCGCACTTGAAAATCGAACTCCGAATCCAACCCCAATTTGCGGAGTTGAAGTCCTTCCTCCAAAAAGCTGGCCTTTCCGTCTCGATACAAAACGGTAAAAGGATGTTCGGCATTGAAGTAAAAACATTTTCCGGTTTCCTCTTCGATCAAAAAGATCGTGGCGGAGATCACCATACTTCCGTTAAACGATTTAAATACGGAATGAATTTCGTTATATACGTCTCCTAACCATTCGGAAGGCGTTCTATCCAAAATTCTATTGTTTGCCGCCGAACGAGCCATAATGGAGTTCATCACTACGCCCATAACCAAAGCGCCTCCGGCGCCCTGCATGGATTTTCCCATGGCGTCTCCGTTCATCACCATCGTATAACGTTTATAATGATCCGGTGTTCCTAAGCGTAAATTCCCGGTAATACAAATGTCTCCGCCGAGATCGGAATGTTTTCCACGGAACTCGAATTGCTTTTTTTGTTTCAGCATAAATTCGGTATTAACGAGTTTCGATTTGTTTGCGTTGTAAAAAAGCGGTTTTGCTAAAAGGGAAGTTAGGAAATAATCCCCGTCCTGCTGAACTTTCAGCCTTTGGACTTCCTCCATTTTTTCCTGAACTTCCTGAGTTCTTTCTTTTACTTTTTCTTCCAAGTTTTCCGCATAATCCTGAAGTTCCCTTCTGGCTTGTTTGATGGAAGAAACCATCGAGTTAAACGAATCCGCCAAGAATCCGATCTCGTCTTTTACCTTTACGGGAACCTGAACGTCAAGATCGCCTTTGTTTACTTTTTCCACCCCGGACAATAAGTTGTTCAACGGATTGACGAGACTACTCTTGAAGAACAATGGGAATAATACAAGAACCACAAAGATCACGGCAAATAGAATGATCGTTTGTTTTACGGAAGTAGGATGTACGAATTCTCTATATTTTTTATAAGAGAATCCGAACTCGACCACTTGTTTTTTAGCGGGAACATACTTCATAAACGCGACGTGATGACCCAGTCCGTCTATACTTCTTCTATAATGTCTCGTTTCCGCGGGTTTGAAATAACTGAAGTATTTTAAGAATTCGGCTTTCAACTCTTTACCGGAAATTTCTTTTCCTTTCCAGCTACATCCTTCCAAATTTTTCAAAATTCCGTTTTTGTAAGATTCCAAATCCTTATTTTTTTCCAAGTAGGACTTACCTTGATCGCAAAAAGAGTCGGAATTGAGTCCTTGTAGTTTATTGGTATTTACGAAAGCGTCCCTATTTAGCTTTTCTGCATCTTTCAAAAGGGCCTTTTTTAAATCCTTCGTATTTAGGGAGGAATTCTCCTTTACGAACTTATAAATCGTATCTCTGTGACCCGAAAAGTATTCGGGCGATCCGTCCAAAATGAGTTTAAGATCTTCGCGGAAATTATCCTCTTTGAGAGCGACAATTTCTTCGTAGATTAAAGTATTTTGTAAGTCCACTTTTACGAGAGAAAGATCCAATCCGTACTTCGGATCGTAATCGTCGGCGTTCAGTTCGCCCGTTCTTTCGTCGTATCGAAGTATATATTGCACTTCGCTATTACCCCGACCGCTTTCCAAAACCCGTTCGCTATTTACGATGTGCAAACTGTCGTATTCCGCTTCCTTGTCTTGATTGGAAATAAAAACAAGGGCCTGCATGATCAAACAAATCGTAAATAAGGTAATCCCTACGATCTTGACCATGAAAGTGGTCCTTTCGGTACTACTGTTTATAAAAACGATCACCACAACCGAAAACGCCGCGATAAAGAAAATGACGTTCGAGGTCATGTATGTGGATCTTTCCATGTAACCGTCTCGACTCAAGACGTTAGCAATATTCGGATAAAAGGCCGCTATCATAAACCCGAGCGCAAATAAGAAGATCGCAAATCTTTTCTTCTCTTTATCCGTGATGATTCTCCAAGCGGGAACGAGGATAAAGGCAATGACGGAGTAAAAAGCGATGATCAACGCAAGATACTTGCTCGCAATCAGAGCGTTAAAATCCCAATGATGCGCCGTAAAGTGATAGATCTTTTCCGAAATAAAAGTGAGATAAATAAAAAAACAGGCGACGATGAATCCGAGACCGTGTTGGAAAACCATCATCCAAAATGCGAACTTCTTATTGTTATTACTTGGATAACGAATAAAAAATTGAGTAAAGTGAGTGATTGTCGGTAAAATCAAACAACCAGTAAGCCACCTGTGGTAAGCCGCGATCGGATGATAATAAAACGCAGCCATAAAATATCCGATCTCAAAAAGACCGAGCACAAAGAAGGCAATTCCAAGATGATACGTGGCGAATGTCTTTCTTTTTAAACTGAGAAAAAAGGCGGCGAGAAAAAAGGTCGTAATCGTTACTAGAAGACTTCCAAAAGAATAATAATTGAACAGAATCAAATCTGATCTCAGAAAATCTAATTCCATAATCTCCAGGTCCGTCTTTCTAATTCTTTATGCGGTTCTAAAAAGTGCTGACTCATCAAAAATCTCGAAAACGGCTTTAATAATTCATACCAAAACTAAAAATCAATAGAAAAAATAAGGAATCAAAAGAGTTTTCCAATATGCCAGTTTTCAAGAAACTAAATTCACTCAACGTTAAGATTTTAGGCCACTTAAAAGAAAAACTCTGGTTAAAAATCTTCGTTGGAATGTCGGCCGGAATTCTTACCGGAATCCTGCTCGGTTCCGATTTATCTTTGGTCGATAGAAGTGTCGCACAACTTACCACTTCTTGGCTTGTTATACCCGGGCTTGTATTCATCAACCTCTTACAAATGATTATGGTGCCCTTGATCTTTTCTTCTATTATTCTCGGAATTTGTTCCGCTGAAAATATAGAGAATGTTAAAAAACTGGGAATCGGAACCTTAATTTATTTCGTTTTTACGACTTTCATCGCCGTCACGATCGGAATTGTATTAGCGCTTTGGTTGAAACCGGGAAAATCGACGATTCAAATTAAAAACGCTCTGATTTCGAAGGTTCCATCCCCAACGGAGATTCCTACTTTAGATAAATATCCGGAATTGTTTATGTCCTTCTTTCCAAAGAATCCGTTTCTTTCGATCACTCAGGGGGAAATGTTAAACGTAATCGTGTTTTCTATCTTGCTCGGAATTGCGATCCTTTCGGTTTCAAAAGATTTATCAAAACCGATCCTTGAAATTTTGAATTCGGTTTTTCAGATCAGTATGAAAATCGTAAATTGGGCGATGGCTTTGACTCCGTTCGCCGTTTTCGGTCTGATGTCAAAGGCGATTTCCTCCATCGGCGTGGAATTGCTCGTTACTCTCGGCGTTTATATGAGCGTCGTTCTACTAGGGCTCGTTGCGATACTCGGAGTTTATTCGATTATTCTTATATTTTTAGCGAAAAGAAATCCGATCGACTTCTTTAAAAAGATCGCAGGTTTACAACTCCTAGCATTTTCAACCTCAAGTTCCGCTGCCGTAATGCCGGTTTCGATTCAAACGGCGTCGGAAAACCTAGGAGTGAAAAAAAATATCGCGGAGTTTATCATTCCTGTCGGAGCTACGATCAATATGGACGGAACCGCTCTTTACCAGGCGGTCGCAACGATTTTCTTAGCGCAGTATTTCGGAATCGAATTAACTCCGGCTCAGTTGGTTTTTATTCTTTTTGCAACTGTCGGAGCCTCGATCGGAACTCCGAGTACGCCCGGAATCGGAATCGTGATTTTGGCTACGATTCTTGCCGGGGTAGGAATTCCGACCGAAGGAATCGGAATCATTTTGGGAGTCGATCGTTTCCTGGATATGTGCAGGACGACGGTTAACGTTACCGGAGACATTACCGCTTGCTGCGTAATGGACAGAATGACCTGATTGAGATATAAATTTTACCGACTTACGTTCTATAACATTCTCGCAAATATAAGCGTGCCTCTGACCGGTTTAGTCGACACGGCTATATTAGGAAATCTTGATACTTATGTTTTTATGACGGGAGCCGCGTTATCCGGAATTCTTTTTGATTTTATATTTTGGATGTTCGGTTTCCTAAGAATGGGGACCACCGGTTTAACCGCCCAGGCCGCCGGAAAAAGGAACGAAAAAGAATCTCTTTTTATCCTGGCTCGATCCGTCGTCCTGGCTTGTTTTTTCGGAACGATGATTCTACTTCTTTCCCCTTGGATTCGTGAAATCGGATTTCAAATTTTACGGGGAAATTCCGATGTCAAAGCCGCAGGTATTTCTTACTTTGATGCGAGAATCCCGGGTTCCATTGCGGTCCTTTGTAATTACGTATTTACGGGTTGGTTTTTAGGAAGAGAAAAGAGTTCTATCGTTTTGATCGCAACCGTTATCGGAAACGGAATCAACGTTCTTCTCGACTTCTGGTTTATTCTCGATTTAGGTTGGGAAGCGTACGGAGCCGGTTTAGCGACAAGCATCAGCCAGTTCGGAATGTTAGCCGTTTTTATTTTTTCGTTTTTCAGAGAACTGAAAATCCATCCTAGCTTAAAACTCTCCTTGTTGAAAGATAAGAATCTTTTTTCAATTCACGGTTTTTCTTCCCTTCTTCATTTAAACAAAGATATCTTTTTGAGAACCTTGTTTTTGATTTTTACGTTTAGTTTATTTAGAAACTTCAGTTCGGAAGCCGGTACGGAAATTTTAGCGACGAACTCGATCCTACTTCAACTGATTCTTGTCAGCGCTTACTTGGTAGACGGAGTCGCGTTTGCTACGGAAAGTTTGGCCGGAAATATCTACGGCGAAAAGAATTGGAAGCTTCTGAAAGAACTTCTTTACTTGGCTCTTTACAACGGCATCCTTTTTACTTCGGTTTTTCTCGGGTTTATTTTTCTGTTTCCGAATTTTATCTTCGGAATGATCACAAGGAGCAACGCGGTTTTATCTTTGCTGAAGGACTATCGATTTTGGTTGTTTCCGGTTTTAGAAATCGGAGCCGTGGCGTTTATCCTGGACGGTTTTTTTATAGGGCTTACACAAGGGAAAATTCTCCGTAATTCGATGTTGATTAGCGCCGCTCTTTTCTTTTTTCCCATTGCGTATCTTGGAAAAATTCAGAAAGACAATCATATTCTTTGGCTTTCTCTCGTATTACTCATGATCGGAAGGGCTTTGACTTTATCCGTTCAAGCAAAAAGATTTTTTGAGAGTTCAAAACTTCAAAACACGGGCTACGATATAAAAGTTTGAACAAAAAGTTTTAAGATATTTCCTCCCGATATCATTATCAAAAAACTAACATTCTAAGTTATATATAGTAATTTTTTAATATTTCCAGCCGTTTGTATTCTTTATCCGGATCTTTTAAGAATAAATTAAAATTTTTTCTTCCGTATCGTATCGAGTATCCGCAACTTTTAGAATATATAAAGTGCAAATTGTATTTAGAATCTTCTTTCGTTTGTAGAATGCGAACGTCATACGCATCCCTTACAACTTTTTCTAAAGTGTTACAATTCCGAAATCACTCTAAAACGACCTGAATTTCAGCCGGAATATTTTTCCATTCTTGCGAATCCCTGCTCTTGTAAAAAATCGGGGATTGGATCTCGTTCCAACTTTCGGCTCTAAAGAGATCTATATTTTCTTCTCCTTTTTTAAACACGCGGGAAGATTCTTCCGAAGAAGGTTTTACATTTTGAATCGGAGCCCATCCGAAGCCAGGGATATAAGCGTCTAACGTGTCCTTGAAAGAAACCGAATTCGATCCGGTAATGGAAGCCGTATATTGAGAACGAACGGGAACGCCCGAATCTAAAAGACTTTTTTTCAAGGAAAGTATGTTGGTTCGGAACAATCTCGCGTCGAAAATCTTGTCCACGTAATAAGAATTTTTTTGAGTTTCCAAAAATTCGTTTCGTAAGAATGATTTTAAATCGTCTCCGATTTTTTCTTTCTTTTCCAAAAACTCGTCAGTGACGTAGTAACGAACGTTTTGGGTTCGCGCTTCAAAAGAATATTCTAAAGTTTGTTTTCCTTTCGGATCGTCCACACCGAGAACTTTTACGAAAACCTTTTCGTTTCCGATAAAATCCTGTTTAAATCCGGCTTGGACCATTTTTAAATTTCGAATTCTTTGATGTTCCGTCGTGGGCGGTTGAAAAACTCCAAGCGAACCTCCCGCAATCGAGAGTTCGTTTAACGAAAATGTAATCCTAACCTTCATTAGATGAAGCTTCTCTCCGGAAGCGATAAAACGATCCGTTTCCACAAAGGAAACTTTTAGAACTTCCTTTCCCGTCCGATCGATTACGAAAATTTTACTCCCTAAAAAAACCATCCCTCTGATTTCTTTAGAAGATGTTTTGATGGAACCCGTAATGGCTCCGTTATTCGGATTGTATCGATAGATGTTTCCGTCGGAAGAATCGGAGACCCAAATCGAATCTCTTGCAAAAACCAAATCTCTCGGTTGAGCTCGGTCCGTTAAAAAACCTCCGATCAATTTTCCCGTGGCTTTGTCCAAGATGGAAATTTTCCCGTTTTCCTGATCGAGAATATAAAGCAATGAATCTTGGCTCGCAATCCCGCCGATTTTTTCGATCGGAACGGGAATTCTTTCCGTAACACCGCCGGTATTCGGCTCCACTTTTAAAACGAGTTTTCTGGCGCCTACAAAAATTCTTCCTTCCCGCGGATCAAAATTGATTCCGGTAAGAAAAGGAATATTCAGTGAAAACGATTCCTGTCTTCCGTTCGGATCGACCCGATACAAGGATCGATGTGTGGAGTCTACGTACCAAAAGTTCGTACCATCGTATGTCAAACCGTACGCGTTCTCTGTAAGTTTGATTTCTTGATCTTGGTCAAAAATCGGAGTCGAAATTACGAAAAGAAGGATCGTTAAATGCCTGAAAAAACCGATTTGAGTGAAATCCATAGCTCCTCAGCAAGACCGGGTCTATTGATATCGGTTCCAAGTTGGATCGGAGAAGGTACAAAGATGAAGATCAGCGTAAATAAAATCAATAAACCGCCGATTTTTCGAACTCGATCCAAAGGAACCACCGGGTCAGGTATAAAAGGGTGTTCTACTTTTATGATGAAATAAATCAGAAAACCCCACAGTAACCAGGAAAAATTCCAGAAACATAAGAGCAAAAAACCCGTAAAAAGATAATAAATCCAATTCCTATACTTTTCCCCAAAAACGGAATAAATTACGTGTCCCCCGTCTAGTTGACCGAACGGAAGTAAGTTAATGGCCGTAACAAGAAGTCCGACCCAACCCGCTTGCGCCAACGGATGAATCCAAACGTCCTGAACGGCAGGGTTAAAAGGCCCTAAGATCCATTGATTCACGAAAATCGTAAAAAGAGATTCTCCGAAAGAAATGACTCCGGGATTTCCTTTAACGCTTTCCATCGGAACCAAAGAAGACAAATAGATTCCTACGATGTAACAAGGTGCGGAAAGAATCAAACTCATGATAGGACCCCAAATTCCGATGTCAAAGAGTTGCTTTTTATTTCGGATCGGTTCCAAGATTCGAATAACCGCACCCATCGTTCCGATCGGAGCGAAAGGAATCGGTATAAAATAAGGCCATGTCGCTTTAACACCGTAATATCGAGCCGCTAAAAAATGTCCCATCTCATGAGCCGAAAGAATTACGATCAAAGAAAGGGAATAAGGCAGTCTAAGAAAAAATAATTCCTTTAAGTATTAAACGGATAGGAAAGGGATCTCAAAAAATTCGCTTTGAAATGTGAGCGTCAAGAAGGTTAGAATAAACAAAATTATATGCGTTGAAAATCTAGATTGTTTCAATTGTATATTCTATTCTTCTTGAAAAGAATCCTCTTTACATTGTATCACGAATTTTGAACCTTTTCCTTACGGCTCTGCTAAAACCGAATTTTCCGTTACCGAAGACCGGAGATTGACATTTGTTTGAAAACATTAAATTTATAAGAAAGTACGACCCGGCCGCTAAGTCCTATCTGGAAATTGTACTTTGTTATCCGGGCCTACACGCGCTCTGGTTTCACAAGTTGGCTCATTTTCTTTATCGAATGAAACTTACTTTAATCCCAAGGATGATCAATACTTTTTCCAGATTCATCACGGGAATAGACATTCATCCGGGGGCTCAGATCGCAAACGGAATTATGATCGATCACGGACACGGAGTCGTAATCGGAGAAACCGCCACGGTCGCCAAAGGATGTTTGATCTATCAAGGTGTGACGCTCGGAGGAACCGGAAAAGAATCCGGGAAACGTCATCCGTCTTTGCTTGAAAACGTAGTAGTCGGAGCGGGCGCCAAAATTCTTGGAAATATTACGATCGGAAAAAACGTACGAGTGGGAGCGGGATCAGTCGTTATGCGAGACGTCCCTCACGATACGACCGTGGTCGGAATTCCGGCGAAAGTAGTTCGTTCTAAAATGCCGATCGGAGAAGAAGGCGAACACATGCTGGATCATAACGAAATTCCCGATCCGGTCGCAAGGGTGTTCTCGATCTTACTTGAAAGAATCGAAACCCTTCAAAAAGAAATCCATTCCATGGACAAAAGCGGACTTCTTCGTTCTCGGTCTAAAAAGGAAACTGATAACTCGGAGGAAATTTTGGACGAATTCATCCACGGCGGCGGGATCTAAATTCTTAAACCTTCGTTTGTAAGTTTCTTTTTATTTTTAAAACCCGAAGTTCTCGGTTTTTTCGAATTGATTTTTCATTTTAAGATTTTCTCATATATGGAATGAAAAAACGGATTCTTTTTCCTTGGATTGCCTTCTTGTTTACAATCGGAATTCTCAATTGTAATTTTCTAACCTCAAACGAACAACTCTGCGCAAAGGACATGGAAGAATTTGATAAGTGTTTTCCGGTTCTGCTCTTGGCAATACCGGGATGTGTGGATCCAAGTTTAAACACCTGCGGGATTGCAGTTGTGGAGACGGCAAAGGAAATCTGTAGAGGAAGAATGCAATTTGACAGTTGCAGAGCGCATCGTTAAAAGCGAAAACCCCCAAATTTCGGGGGTTTTTAAACAATCTTTTTAAATCAATCGATTACCTTTTGGGAATGAAACAATCGATTCCGTCGGTCTTCAATTTCGACTTCAACGATTCCGCGTCGGTTTTGTTGGCAAAATCCCCCAATTGAATTACGAACAAACCCTCTCTCGTAAACAGGAAAGTTTTTTCACCGTATTCTTGTCCGAGGCCGGATTTATAAACTTCCGCTTTAGTTTGATCGCGGAATACGCCCACTTGAACGGTATAACCTTTCGGAGAACCTTTGATATACTTTCCACCTGCGGCCGATTTGGCGGGATAATCCGATTTTTGAGGATTTAATTTTTCGGGTTTCTCGTCTTCCAAAAGAGCCTCTTCGTCGTCCGTGTTTTCGAGATCTTCGGATTCTTCAGCGGCTGCCCCGCCTCGTTTTACCACTTTGATACCGACTTTCGCAATACCGATATCCTTAAAATCCAGAGTGTCAGCCGCTTTTTCGGAAAGATCGATGATTCTATCTTTTACAAAAGGTCCCCTATCATTGACGCGAACTAAAACCTCTTTTTGATTTTCAAGATTCTGAACTCGAACGATGGACCCTAAAGGAAGAGTCGGATGCGCCGCCGTTAATTTCGTTTTATCGAACTTCTCTCCGCTTGCAGTCGGCTTTCCGTGAAACTTCGCTCCGTACCAGGAAGACATTCCGACTTCATCGAAATCTCCGGAATTTGTTTTTTGAGGAGGTTGGGCTTTCGCGTATTTTTCAACGTTCAATTCTTCCTCAAAGGATCTGCGTCCGGGTTTTTGAGAATTCGATCCGGAATCCATCGGTGCGATTTCTTTTTCAAAAAAGATCTCCGACGGATCTCCGGAAGCGCTGATGCTTCGTTTAGATTCAACGGAAGCGCAAGACGTAAAAATAATCAGAGCGGTTAAGATTGTTACTTGTTTCATGTTTCCCTCGGATCCTAGCGATTCCTTTATCAAATCGGTAGAACTGAAAAATTTCATTACAACTTTTTCGGTGGCCAAAGCCCGAAAAATATCCGATAGTTGTTTTATGACCGGAACGGACATCAGCAAGATATTCAACCAGGCCTTAGCCTTTGAAAAAGAAGGCAAACACCCGGAAGCCGTTCGACTCTATGAAAGTCTGATTCTATCCCAACCAAAATACCAAAAGTCCTATCTCAACCTGGGAGCGCTTTATTCCAAACAAGGCAATTCCTTAAAAGCGATCGAAATTTATCAGAAAGCGCTCGGGATCGGAAAAACTCCCGAACTTTACTACAACATCGGAGTGGAACTTTACAGAACCGGAGAGATCGAAACGGCGGTTCGATCCTTGAAAAAATCTTTAGAAATCGAAAAGAGATTTTTGAAGTCGCACATTCTACTCGCATACTGTTATCGACAACTCGAAAAGGACGATAAGACCGAACTCTATCTTACGAATGCGATCCGACTCGATCCTGAAAACCGAATGGCTCTGATCGCTCTCGCGACTTTACATTTTGAAAAAGAACGTTGGAAAGAATGTCTTGAAACGGCCGACAAAATTAATAAACTCTATCCCGGCGATTCCAGAATGCAGGTACTTCTTTCCGAAGTTCATACTCGTCTCGGAAATTTTAAGCAGTCTTTCGAAATTCTTAAACAAGCGACGACTCAATCAAAAGGATTTACGCGTTTCTCGGACGCAATTGAAGAATCCAAAAAAAATCCGGAGGAAGCCGCATTCTTCGATTCATTGGAAAAACTCACAAAGAACAAGCTGGATGAGTTCCGATCTAAATTCGAAATGAGCAAGGAAAATCCGGAAGACTTCGCGCCTCCAAATCCCCAGGATGCACTTGATCTTTCACTCATGTATTTGTTCCATGGTGATAAAGAACGGGCCTTAAAGTATATGCTCTATGCTCAAAAGCAATTGGAAGAATCAAGTGCAGAGAAATCGAGCGATCCATAAAAAGAAACGAGGCTCTGAAACGACTTGGGGAACATCCTTATTCATTTTAGGAATCGCTTCTCTTTTAAACTTTTGTATTTATCCCATTCGAGAGGCCGAAATTTTAGAAGCCGATGTTTCGTTTTTATACTTAAACTCCTCGGAATTTTCCCAAGTCGAATTGGAAAAAATTACTTCGGCCTGGAAAGTTAAGGAACTCAGAGGAAAAGGAACGACCGCGGAAGATAAAAATAATTTAGGAATCATATTCGCAAAACATTCCCTTTTGGACGACGCGGAATCCGCCTGGAAAGAATGTCTGAAAATTTCCGAATTTCATCCGATTTGTTTTTCAAACCTGATTCGGATGCATTACCTAATCGACGAATACGAGACTGCAAAACAAGAAATCGCCGTTTATCTAAAGAATGCAAAAAAGGATCAGATCCAGCAAGTTCGCAAATTACTTACGACCCAAAATCGAAGAGAAGAAACGGTTCTCTTGTTGGACGTTCAATCCAAAATCCCAGGTATGGAAGTCGTTTCTTGGGATGAATTGAGCGCGTATCTTCTCGAAAAACAAGATTACGAAAAGGCTTATTTTTATTTGGAAAAAATCCTACAAATCAATCCGTATCATAAGAACGCGCGCGCTTCGATGGTATTACTGGCTCATGATCTGGAAAAATGGGACGATCTTCTGATGTTTGCGATGAGTCTTAATTCTACGGACGATAAAATTCCCGATTTGAATTATTACATCGCAAAAGCATATTATGAAAAACGAAACTATTCCGAGGCCTTGGAATGGATTCGAAAATCACCCGAATCGGAAAAAGAAACGCTTCCGTTTGTAGAACTCTGGAAAAGAATTCTGCTTTCCGTAAATCCGCACTCGGACTTACATCCGATCCTTCCCTATATCAAAAAAATGCAGGCTAAAGGTTTGCAAATTCGGGAAGAGGATATTTTACCGACGCTCGATTCTTCCGGAAAAAAAACGATGGAAGACATCAAGGTCGGTCGCTGAGTTAAGACTTCTCTCGAAACGCGTTTTCTTAAACTCGTCCTTCATTTAATAAGTTGTTATTTTAACTTGTTCCGACTAACTAACGTGAATTCGGCGGTTGAAAGTTTGGGCGAACCCTCGCCTTTTTTCTCCAATCAACAAATTGATAGATCCCCCTAAAAGCGAAATCATTTCGTTATTCCAATTTGTTGATTCCGCTTCAATCGCTTTCGCATCGGTTAGCTCGCGTTAATTCAGGTCTATTATGAATGAAGCAAACTCCAAATTTTTAACGCCTGCCTCAAATTTTTGGGTTCATGAGTTCTGATATATTCCACATTTTGAATGGAGAGATAAAGTTCGGCGATCACGGTGGCGATTTTACGTTCATCCGCTTTCAAACCTCCGAGTGCGTTTCCTAAAAAGGATTTTTTAGTAACGGAAACCATCATCGGAGAAAATTCCTCCTTGAGAGTTTGAATTTTTTTTAAAACTTCAAAGCTCACTTGAAAATCGGGGCTTAAGAAAAAACCCATTCCGGGATCGAAGATCAATTGGTCTTGAGAAATTCCCGAATTCAACAAAACCTTCTTTCGTTCTCGAAAAAATTTTACGATATCGGATATCACGTTATGCAGCGTCAGATGCGATTGTGTTTCCGCACGATTGGAGTGATTGTGAGAATACATCACGATAAATTTTCTATTTGTTCCCGCATATTTCGAAATCGCTCGAACGGATTCCTCATCCACAAATCCGCGGATATGATTGATGAATTCCGCCCCCGCAGCCAAAGATTTTGCGATGACTTCGGGCTGAAACGAATCCACGGAAATACGAACTCCGTTTGCCACCAAGTCCGGAATTAGATTTTTCATTCTTACCCATTCGATTTCGGGACTGACCGGATTGGCCTGAATGTTGGAAGACTGGGCTCCGATATCGACTACGTCCGCGCCCTCAACGATAAGAGAATCGGCTTTCCGAGAAGAAGCCGAAAGAGTGAGATATTTTCCTCCATCCGAAAACGAATCTTCGGTGATGTTGAGAACTCCGAAGATCGTGGGAGAATACGCTGAAGAATTCAAACCCTGCTTACTTTCCATCTTTAAAAACCCAGATACAAGACCGATACTTTAAGAAAGATCCTGGATTTAAACTAAAAACGGTAACTTTTTTACATTCTTTTCGGAGTGATTCAATGCGTCCTTTTTCTAAATTGTTTTTCATTTTGACTTTCTGCATTCTTTCGCCCGTTTTTTCGCAACCTCTACCGGATCTTCCTGAAAAACAATTCGGCCAACCTCTCAACACGCAAAACGACGAATACAACCCTATCATCAGTCCGGACGGAAGATACGTAGTATTCCAATCCAATCGTCCCGGAGGAGAAGGCGGGATGGACATTTGGATTTCGGAGAACGTTCGTTTTTCGGATCAGGAAAGTCTCGCGGAATGGACTAAACCCGTGAACATGAATCAAAACATTCGAGAGGAGTTAAAACGTCCCTCCGTTGCCGGAGTTCGCAAACCGAACCTTTTTAATTCGAACGCATTCGAAGGCGGCGCTTCCATTCTATTCGATTCCAACAACGCTCCTTCGGAAATTTATTTCACTTCGACGCTGAACCCCGCAGTGGGACGGTCCGGTTTCGAAGGTTTGAATATCTATAGAACCGTTAAGGATAAAAAAACCGGTAGATGGACCGATCCCGAACATCTCAGCGAAATCAATTCTAATTTTAACGAAAAGATGCCCGCCATTTCTCCCGATGGAAATTTTTTGATCTTCTCTTCGGATCGTCCGGGAGGATACGGAGACTTCGACCTTTGGATTGCCGTTCGAAATCCTAAAAACGGAAGTTGGTCGCAACCGAAAAATTTGGGCTCCCCTCTCAATTCTTCCGAAAGTGAAATTCTTCCTTTTATCCATCAAGACGGAGAACAACTTTATTTCAGTTCCAATCGAGAAGACGAAAGAAAGAAGTTTAAGATTTTCAGAATATTCCTTCGATATAAATCCGCGTTAGACAGCATGCTGGAAGACGAAGAGGAAACGGAAGAATCTTCCCAAATAAAACCCTCCGAAAACCCGATTCCGAAAGTCGATCAATCTTCCTTACTTCTTCTTCCTAAACCGTTTAACACGGATAAGTGGGAGGGTTACGATAACGAGGGGATCAGCTTCGATAAGAACGGAATTTGGGCTTATATTTCCTCCAATCGCAACGGTGGAGAAGGCCAATTCGATATCTATCGTTTTCAAGTTCCGGAATCGTTTCGGAATTCTTATACTCTGAATTTCAAAGGTTTGGTTTTGGACGGTTCCGAAAAAACGATGATCGGATTGGATTCCACTTTAAAAATCTACGACGGAACTAAACCGACTAACGTAATCACTTCGAAAAGGATCGGCGGCGATCTAACGAAAGGAAAACCTTCCAACTTTACGACCACGCTTCAAACCGGAAGGGTTTACAAAGTGGAAATCAGTTCTCCGGGTTTTCATCCTCAGGAAGACATTTTGGATCTTCGCGGAAACATCGGTAAAAATCGAAAGATTTACAGAACCTATGTGCTTCTTCCGATCCAAACCGGAGAAGGAAAAACGGAAGAAGTCAAAGTAGAACAACCGGTGGACAATCAAACGCCGAGTTCCTCCGCTTTGAAAGTGATCGTGGCGGACGCGAAAACAAAACAGACGATCCCCGATGCGAAAGTTACATTGTTTACGCCTACTAATCGCAAAGGGGAATCGCTTGTTCAGGAAACGGATACAAAGTCCTTTTTAGTAAATAAATTACCGGACAGTGATTTTGAGTTATTTGCGACCGCTCCGAAATATATTTCCGAAAGCATTAATATCATTCAGAAAAATATTTCCAAAAACGGAACCGCGACTATTTTTCTGAAAGCGGAAAACGACGTAGATCCGGTCTATAATCTACGCGTTTACTTTGAATTTAATAAAACAAAAATCACAGATGAGAACAAAAAGTTATTAGCGCCTCTTGTAGACTATCTTCTGAAAAATGCGTCCGATAAAATTGAAATTGGGGGACATACTGACAACGTAGCCTCCAAGGAATACAATACAAGATTGAGTGCCAAAAGAGCCCGTAACATTTACGAATATCTTCTTTCAAAAGGAATTTCGGAAAAGCGGTTGAAAATGAGGGCTTACTGGTATTCACAACCGGACGCAGAAAATGAGACAGAAACCGGAAGAGCAAAAAACAGAAGAGTCGGTTTTCGAAAACTCTAAGGAGTTTTCATGAGTGTACAATACCAAAAATATGTGCAAGCCCAGCGATCTTGGGATACGATCCAAGACTTGAATAAGATTAAATATATTCTTAAGGAGTACATCCATTTTCAAGGATTACTCGTTAAGGAATCTCCCTTTCATCAGGAATTAAAACCGATGGAAATCCGCGAAGACGGTACTTTTGTTTTTCCGATCGATTCAACCCTAACCAACGTAAACGACGAATTTGTACTTTATAGAACCCTTTCCAAACATATCGAAATCAACTTCGAGGTGATTGAAAAAAACGATACTCAGATCATATGCAAACCGATTTTCGCAAAAATCGCGAAAGCGAAAAGAATGTCCCCCCGTCTCGAAGGACTTATCGGAAAAGTCATCGCTCATAAATTTTTAATTCCGAGAAAAGAATTGGAAACCAATAAAGTTTTGGGAACTTCCGGACAAATCATTCTTAACGACTTGAATCGTAAAATCAAACAGATCTATCCGTCTTCCAAACTCGTGTTCAATTCTTCCAAAGAACTTACACCCGAAGAAGAGTTGGTTAAAAAGTACAAAAGACCCATTTATATCCGAGACACATCCACCTTGGACTCAAATGCTGAAGGAGAATTTACAAACTTAGATCTGCTTCCGATTAAGGAAACCCTTCAAGAAGAGCTGATCCTGGAAGAGAGGCTTCGCTTTTTCAAAGGTAGTAAAACTCGTTCTCTTCTCATTTATCCGATTCTGTTTAAGAGTATAATCGATTCTCAAATATTCGCGATGGGAGTGATCGAATCAAACGAAGGTCCCATTTCGGACAAAGTCATTCCCTTGTATAAAGAGATGGAAGAAATCTTCAATTCCAGAATGGGCGATTCCAATACGAAATCCTTGGAAAAAAGACAAAACGTTCTGAATATCTCGGAAGGTGGAATTCTTCTCGAAGTAACCGAATCGGAACTGATCGAATCCTTTTTACACAAGCCCGTATTTACTGCGGACATTACTTTTAAGATGCAAGCTCCCCTGCGATTTGCGTTTCGTATCCGACATATTTCCCAAGTCGGAGAAATCTATCACGTAGGCGCAGAAATAGTTGGCTCCAACGATGCTAAGGCAAATATGACTCTATTGAAGAAAAATATGAACTTCATTAAGACTCAGTAATTTGCCTTGGAAAATCAGAAAAGTTTTTTAACCACAGCCCCTTACAAAGGAACCAGAGATTTTTATCCGGAGGAAATGCGTCTCCGAAACTGGATGTTTTCCGTAATGCGGGAAACCGTATTATCTTTCGGTTATCAAGAATACGACGGGCCTATCCTAGAATCTTTCGATCTTTACAAAGCCAAAAGCGGCGAGGAAATCGTCGAACGGCAGTTATACGACTTTATCGACAAGGGTGAGCGAAGAGTCGCAATCCGCCCGGAAATGACTCCAACTCTCGCGCGAATGGTTGCGGGAAATCTCCGAAATCTTCCCAGACCGGTTCGTTGGTTTTCCATTCCTAATTTATGGCGTTATGAACAACCGGGCAAAGGAAGACTTAGAGAACACTGGCAATTGAACGTGGATCTTTTCGGAGTGGATACATACCGCGCCGAACTTGAAATTCTTTTGATCGCGGATTCGATTCTAAAAAAATTCGGAGCTCCCGAAGGAAGTTATCAGATTAAGGTTTCTCATAGAAAACTTTTGGATAGTTTTTTAAAAAATTCTCTCAAACTCAACGACGACCAAGTTCACGGTGTTTCCAAACTTTTGGATAAAAAATCCAAAATTTCTCCGGAAGCTTTCCAAAGCGAAATCAAACCGTTCTTGAATAACTTCGACGAACAATTTGCGCTCATTGAAATCTACCTTGATTCCGACTTGAAAACCGTTTCGACTATTCCCGGAATCGATCCGGATTCTATTTCTTTCATTCGAAATTTGTTTCAAGAACTCGGAGAACTCGGAGTGGATAAACAACTCGTATTCGATCCTTCCATCATCCGAGGTTTCGACTATTACACGGGATGTATCTTTGAAGTATTCGATACGAATCCTGAAAACAGAAGATCCTTATACGGCGGCGGAAGATACGACAACCTCATCGGATTATTTTCCAAAGAACAATTATCGGGAATCGGTTTCGGATTAGGCGATGTGACTCTAAAGAATTTTTTAGAAGGTCATAATCTGATTCCGAACCTAAGCAGAGAAAAAACGCTCTTTCTTCCGATCATGGACGAATCTCTTTTTGTAAACACTTTCCAACTTTCCAAGGAACTCCGCGAGAATGGAATCCTCGCCGAAACGATGTTAGATTCCGCAAAAATCGGAAAACAAATTCAGGTCGCGGAAAAAAAAGGTTATCGCTACGTATTGTTCCTAGGAGAATCGGAAATCCGCACGGAAACGGTTCAAATCAAAGACCTCGTATCCGGAGAACAAAAAAGCCTGCCTAGAAAAGGGCTTTCGGATATTCTTAAAAAAGACTTTCGACTTTGATAGAAATCGTAGACCAAATCGATTTTTCGTTCTCTACTTGGATTCGGACAAAAGTCCATAATCCGAAACTAAGTCATATTCTTTCCAAAATCAATCGAGGAGAAGTATTCCTTATCATCCTTCTCCCCTTTCTTTATTTAAAAAACAACTTACCTATAGATTGGTACTGGGTTCTACTTTTTACCGGCTCCGTCACCTACGCCAACGATCGTTTCGTTCTTTTCTTAAAAAAACTCATCGCAAGAAAAAGACCTTTGATCACGGTTGTCGGCAAAGTGGACGCCAACCCCGACATGAAACACTCGTTTCCTTCCGCTCACGCAGCCAACTCAATGACTGCGGTTTTGATTTTCGTACTTTTGTTTAAATTCTCTCCGGCTTTGATTTTGATTAGTTTCTTAGCCGGAGTGGGAAGGTTGCTTTCTCTACATCACTTTGTAAGCGACGTGATCGGCGGTTGGATGATCGGAACTGTCTTCGGTTTTTTCGGTTTATTTCTTGGCAGCGCTCTTCTTAGGTTTTACTGCTCCTGAACCTGATTTCGATCCGAGAGCGTCTAACGTAAGTTTATGACGAATTTCTCCCTGATAAGCAATCGTTGTGGAAGAAAGAATCTCATCGTTTAGATCCAAATTGATTTTCTTATCCTTAATCAAAAGTTTGAGAAAATTCAAAACGTTCTTGCTGAACATTTTAGACGCGTCTGCAGGAATGGAACCGGCAAGATTTTTATGACCGATTACGGTAACTCCCTTTGGAGTGATAACGTTTTGTCCGTGTTTCGTATATTCGCAGTTTCCACCCATGGAAGAAGCGAGATCCACAACTACGGAACCGGATTTCATGTTGTCCACGATCTTCTTAGTAATCAATAAGGGAGCTTTTTTTCCGGGAATCAACGCAGTCGTAACGATTACGTCCGCTCTCTGAGCGTATTTATCAATCGCCTCTTGTTGACGTTTTTTGTACTCATCGGTTTGTTCCACCGCGTAACCGCCGGCGGCGGCGGAATGCGAAGCGCCTTCCACTTCGACAAACTTAGCGCCGAGCGATTGAACCTGCTCTTTTACTTCAGGTCTTGTATCGAATACGTCCACTACCGCACCCAATCTTCTGCTGGAAGCAATCGCTTGTAAACCGGCAACACCGGCTCCGATGATCAGAACGGAAGCGGGCGTAATGGTTCCCGCTGCGGTTGTAAGCATCGGGAAAAATCTCGCTAAATGAGAGGCCGCAAGTAGTACCGCTTTGTAACCCGCAACGGTGGCTTGGGAAGAAAGAACGTCCATCGACTGCGCTCTTGTGATTCTCGCAATCGCGTCCAAACTTAAAACTTCCACTTTCTTTGTTGCGAGCTTTTGGATCGTCGGTGCGTTCATCGCGGGTTGGAACATTCCGAGATAAATCGTTTTCGGTTTCATCTTTGCTAATGTCGCAGGGTCCGCGAGATGAATGCTCACAATGATATTGGATTTGCCGATAACGTCTTGACGAGACGCCAAACTTGCTCCGACTTTTTTAT
This sequence comes from Leptospira alstonii serovar Sichuan str. 79601, assembly GCF_000347175.1. GTDB lineage: Bacteria > Spirochaetota > Leptospiria > Leptospirales > Leptospiraceae > Leptospira > Leptospira alstonii. The sequence continues at coordinate 145,904 of NZ_ANIK01000003.1, read as the reverse complement.
AATCTTCGTCGTGATAGTAGGATTGTTCTCCGGCGCCTTTTTCGACAAGGACGGTTGCGCCGATTTTCTTCAATGTATCTACGATGTCTGGGGTTACGGATACTCTCGTTTCTTCTTTAGCTTCTTTTAGAATTCCAATATTCATAATTTTTCCCGGTGATAAATAGATGCGTGTTTCCGGACGCGTTCGTTAGAGTACGTCCAGAATTTCTTCGCGTAAATTTAATCCAAGTTATTTTTAAAGTATTCGATGGTTTTCCGAATTCCTTCCACAAGAGGAACCTTCGGCTCGAATCCTAATCTTTGTTTAGCGATAGTTAAGTCTGGCTTTCTACGAGCGGGATCGTCCTGAGGCAGAGGTTTGTGAATGATTTTGGATGAAGAGCCCGTTTCTTTTAAAACCAACTCGGCCAATTCGCGAACGGTAAACTCTCCGTCGTTTCCAAGATTGACAGGGCCGTTAAAATTTTCGACGTTCATCATACGAATAATCCCGTCAACCAAATCATCGACGTAACAGAAAGAACGGGTTTGATCTCCTTCTCCGTACAATGTTATGTCCTCTTTTTTAAGAGCTTGTACGATGAAGTTGCTAACCACTCTTCCATCGTCCGGAAGCATTCTCGGTCCGTAAGTGTTGAAAATTCGGATCACACGAATATCGACTTTATGATTTCTCTGATAATCGAAACAAAGAGTTTCAGCCACTCGTTTCCCTTCGTCATAACAACTTCTGATTCCGATCGGGTTTACGTTTCCCCAATACGTTTCTTTTTGGGGATGTTCCAAAGGATTTCCGTAAACTTCACTGGTCGACGCTTGGAGAATCCTCGCTTTCACTCTTTTTGCAAGTCCAAGCATATTCATCATTCCTAATACGTTTGTTTTGATCGTTTTGATCGCATTGGATTGATAATGAACCGGACTTGCCGGACAAGCCATGTTATAGATTTGATCCACTTCCAGTTTGATAGGATCCGTTATATCGTGTCTGATAAATTCGAACTTAGGATCATTTAAAAGTTTTTGAATGTTCTTTTTTCTTCCCGTATGCAAATTATCTAAACAGATAACCTCGTTGCCTTCTTTCAAAAGCCTTTCGCATAAATGAGAGCCGATAAATCCGGCGCCGCCCGTAATCAATATTCTTTGTTTATTCATGATTCTTCTTTTTCTAAAAATTCCGCAGGCAACGGTTTTCCGTTTAAGTCGAGCCCCTTACTGAAAAACCATTCCATAACTTCCGGAGTAACTTCTCCCGGAAACGGCGCTTCCATATTTCCGTTCTCCGGCAATTGGAAAAAGTCTTCTTCTTGCAATCGTTCTTGTTCCGGAATTCCCGATTGGAAAACTTTTTTAACCGATACGAATATGATGGATAAGCTAAAAAAAGACCAAAGGAGGGCAATCAAATATCCCAACACGATTACCGATTTCGGAATTCCTTGCGTAGGATTCGCTCCCGTAATCCACGTTGCCATGATCCCCGCATCGGTATATGCGATGTTTCCCGTAAAGTCCAAAAGATCGTATAAACTATAAAGTGTGATACTCGTTCCGATAAAAACGAGAACGAACCGATTGAATTTTAAATCGAAAAACCCAAGTAACACAAATCCCAAACCCCAAAGAATTCCCGTATATTGGGCAAGGTTTCCCGGCTTGGAATAGGAAATCGTCATGAGTAAAAGAATCGCTCCGAAAGAAATCAAAGTCGGGCGTATCATCTTTCCCGAAAAACCGCGATTCAATAAAAAACCGCCGATCAAACAAGATCCCAAGTAACCGGCCGAAACTACAAAGATAAAAGAACCGGTTCCCGAATTGGGAATTGCGATAGTTTCTCCGGATTCGTTTCCGTGGAGTTCGATCGCATGAACGGAGCCGCCCGTCAATAAGGCCGCGACCGCGTGACCGATCTCATGAATGAAAACGATAAAATCCTTTAGATAACCTACAAGATGATGATCCCAAAAAGAAAAAAGCGTGATCGCTATGGAAATAAAAATCGTCAGCCTGAGAAATCGATTCCCCATCGATTTAGTTATCGGCACATTTTTTTATTTCCGCGAGAATTTAAGAAGTCCTAAAATGCCGCAAGATTTCATATAACCTCGCCGCTTTGAGAACGGATTCATCCACGAGTTGTTTTATTTCTTCCGAAGATCTGGCGATCGATTCGGAGCTATCGGCGATGTTTTGCATCGATAAAGAAATTTCATCGGAGGCCGTTTTTTGAAACCCGGAAGATTCGCTCACCGTTTCACCGAGTTGATTGACTTGATCCGTATTCTTTCTGATTTCGCTTAACTTCTCCGCTTGAGCGAATAAGGACGCCGTTACGATCGTAGCCGAGGAGTTTACTTCGCCGATATAATCCGTAAGTTCTTTTACGATGGATAAGGATTCTTGGAATTTCTCCGCTCCCAAGCCGACCGCTTTTGTCGTATTGTCGATCAGGTTGACTATGTCTTTGATCGAGTTTCGAGTTTGATCCGCCAATTTTGAAATCTCTTCAGCGACCACACTAAAACCTTTTCCCGCCTCGCCCGCTCTCGCCGATTCAATGGATGCGTTTAATGCAAGTAGATTCGTTTTTTCCGAAATAGAAGTAATGATTCCGATGATCTTTGAAATTCCGTTCGAATATTCTTTGATTTCATCCATAGCAAGAATCGCTTTTCCGAACGTCTCCTCGCTTTGCGAAGCCTTTTGTTTTACGGAAGAAGTTTGGGAAGAAAGACCGTCCATCGACTTAGATACGTTTTGAATCGACTCGTTCACTTTTCCGATTCCGTCGTTGACCGCCGTCAAACTTGACGACTGTAAATGAATCGATTTTACGATCTCATCCAAAGTGGAGGATAATTCTTGCGAAGCGGAAGCCGTCTCTTCCACGGAAGCGGCTTGAGTGTGGGTTCTCGATTGAAATTGTTCGGTTGTTTGAGAAAGATATTGATAAAGTTCCTGGTTCTTTTCAAAATTTTCTTTGATCTGAACCAATAATCCCCAAATGCTGATTACAAGCACACGAAGACCGGAATGAATCTCGAAGATTTCGGAACTCCCTCTTCTTTCGGGAATTTCTATGAGAAAATTTCCGGTTACGATCTCTTTCTGAATCGAAATGATCTCTCGAATCTCTTTTCGATAATTCAGAATCGTCTTTATCAAAAAAAGAATCCCGATCGTTCCGCAAATAACTCCTATAACCGGTAGAAGAATCAATCCATTTTGAACCCATCGGAAGTTTGCGAATAACAAAGGAACAAAAACGAGTAAAGCGGAAACGATGATCTTTCCGGAAAGTCCCAACTTTTTGAAAAACGCTCGAATGTTTGTTTTCAATTTCCAGGCGAACGATCTCGTATTTTGCAGTTCGTCAAAAAGTATTTTCGCCCTTTCGATTTGTCCTTCGGTCGCTTTTTTTCGAACGGACATATAACCGGAAACGTTTCCTTCGCTCATCACCGGAGTAATGGTCGCATCCACCCAATAGTAACCTCCCGATTTAGCTCGGTTTTTTACGATTCCGCTCCAAGGATTTCCGCTTTGAATCGTTTCCCACATCTCTCGGAAAATCTCCGGCGGAACGTCCGGGTGACGGATAAGATTGTGAGCTTCACCTAACATTTCGTTTTCGGAAAAGCCGCTTATATCGGCAAAATCCTGGCTTACATACGAAATCTTCCCTTTCCTATCCGTACGTGAAATCAGAACCGCGTTGAAGGGTATTTCTATTTCTTGATTTGTAATCGGGAGGTTTTTTCTCATTATGCGTTACATCAAAAATAAACGCCAAGTAGTTTAAAGAAGAATTTCATATAACGATCCGGTAGAAAGGAACATCGGACGATCATTCGGGCAAGCCGAAACTCTGTTTGAGACAATCAATTAAAATTGAATATAATGATGTTGACTCACCGTATTTTTATCTTCATTCAAAGAACTGATCGCTTTCGGTTATAAAACAAAAAACGCAACGATTTAAGTTTACGGACTTGCCTTGCCCATTCGTAATGGAAAATTCGATTTTTGAAAAACTGTAAAATTTTGTTCGGTGTTTCAAGGAGAAATCTTGATACTTAAGCATTAGAGTTGTTGAAAAATTAATTCTCCATTTGTTTCTGTTTCATTGAAATGGATGATTGAAGCAGTTTTGTTAATCGCGACTATTGAATTTTTCAACAACTCTATTATGAATCCGTTCCGAAATATCGGGTTCTTGACGAATGTCTCGAAAGTTTGATTTTAGATTTTGAATATGAAATGTATGAGTTTTTACGAAAGAAATCAGTCCCTATGTTTTAGAATCTTACATTGACATCCTAACCCCATAAATAACTTCACAAGTTATTTGGATCGAAGATAAACCCGCCGGAATACTTGCGTTTTATCGTATGTTAAAATCCTTATAAATTCCCAGACGTTCGCCACTGGAAACACGGGAACCCCAACAATCGATAGGATAAAAAATTCCGAACTTGAGTTAACAAAATGTGAAAATTCATATCAAAACTCGTCCCGGTTTTGAGTTCTTTAGAATAGAAAACTTGAACCTTGAACAACTTTTCTTAGGTATCTATTGCACTCGTAATCGATGTAAAAAGGATGGGTCTATGAGTATTCGGCTTTCATTTTTTATTTCCGGCTGCCTTCATATTTTAATATTTCTTTTTTTCTCTACAACTTTCTTTAGATTTCCACAAATTGCAGATTTAAAAATTCATCTTAAAAAAGGATCCATTCCGAACGTAACACTGAATTTTTTGCAGGAAGGTTCGGGTGAAAATTCAAAATCCTTTATGTCCGAAAACGCAAATAACGAGGGAACTTTAAAAAAGGAAATCGAAAAATTTAAGAACGAAATTCACTTTCCCCAAGGCGCTCTCGATCAAAGACTGGAATCGGATTGTTCTTGGGAAGTGAAGATAAAATCTGACGGCAAGGGCGAAATTTTCAGAACTCTTCAACCTTGCAAATATTCGATCTTCGAAGTCGAATTCAATAGGGCCTTGAGAACTTGGAAATTCGATCTTAAAGAGGGAACAAACCTGATCATTCCGGTTTCCTTTAAAGTATATGATAGAGAATTCTGAAGTCAACGAATGGTACGCTCTTTATACCAATCCTAGAGCCGAAAAGAAACTCAAACGATTATTTCAAGAAAGAAAGGTGGAATGTTTTCTCCCTTTGATTTCTAAAAAGAAAAAGTGGTCCGATCGTTGGAAGATCGTCGAAGAACCGATGTATCCCTCTTACATCTTCGTAAAAATTTCATTCTTTAAGGATCGAGTCAAAATTTTACAATTACCCGGAGCGCATCACTTCGTATTCTACGCGGGAAAACCCTATATAATTCCCGATGAAGATCTCGATTTAGTACGAATCTTTTTAGAAACGTATCCGGATAAAATTCAGATTGAAATTCAGGAAAGATTGCTTCCGGGTAAAAAGGTTCTCATTCAAGAAGGGCCGTTTGCCGGATTTAAAGCCGAAATTATCCAAAGAAAAAACGAGGAACAAATCATCGTTAAATTTCCCGGAATGAATTTAGTGACTTCGGTGACTCTGGATGTAAAAACGTTGAAACTGGAGGAAAATCTTGGACCCAATTTTTGAAAAGATAGAAAAGGCAATCGATACGGAAATAGAATCCATTCTTCATTTCAGAAAAAACTTAGATCCGTCGATCAAAGAAGCGATCGAACTGATTCTTCAATCCAAGGGAAAACTGATCGTAACCGGCGTCGGTAAATCCGGGAACGTCGGCAAAAAAATCTCTTCCACATTGTCTTCCACGGGAACACCGTCCGTTTTTTTACATCCTGCCGATGCGGCTCATGGAGACGCTGGTATCATTTCAAGAGAAGACGTCGTCATCGCGATCGGCAAATCGGGCGAAAGCGAGGAATTGTTGAACCTAATCCCAACGATCAAAAATATAGGCGCAAAATTGATTTCGATGACGGCTAATGTTGAATCCAAACTCGCAAAAGAATCCGACGTCGTTTTAATAACTCCCGTTTTAAAAGAGGCTTGTCCTCTTGAATTGGCGCCTACTTCCAGCACAACGATCGCATTGATTTTGGGAGATGCGATCGCCATGTGTTTGATGGAGTTGAAAGATTTCAAAAAGGAGAATTTTGCCCTTTATCATCCTGCTGGGCGTCTAGGAAAACGTCTGAGCTTGAAGATCGACGACGTGATGCGTAAGGATAAGGACCTTGCAAAAGTATCGCCGGATACAAAACTAGAAAACATACTTACGGAGATTACCGTAAAAAGACAAGGCGCCACGGGAGTCACGGATTCGGCGGGAAAACTTTTGGGAATCATTACCGACTTTGACATTCGTAAAAAGTTGAAAGAGGGCAAACTGGACTCTTCCATTTCTGCGCAACAATTGATGAATCCGAATCCGACTATGTTCCAATCCGGATCGAGCGCTTACGACGTTTTAAAACAAATGGAGTCAAGGCCGAGTCCGATTTCCGTTGCGCCGATCGTCGACCAATCGGAAAAATTAATCGGAATCGTTTCCATTCACGATCTTTTACAAAGAGGACTTTGATTTATGGGCGTTCGAGAATTTAAAATAGTTCTTACGGTAAGTGAGAACGAATTTTTCTCTCTCAAAAAACATCCTGCCTGCGATTGGATCGAGATCCGCCTCGACTTATTTTCTCCGGAAAACGTCGGACAAAAACTCGTAGATAAAGTCGAAGAATTGGGCGCTAAATGTATTTTTACTTACAGACAACCCGGAGATACGGATCAGGCCGGATCCGTAAATGAAAACGAATTCAATTTCCATCATGTAGTATCTAAAATCGATCCGAAAGATCATTATCTAGATCTGGAATTGAATCGTCCCAACGATCTTTTTGAAACACATTCAAATAACGGTTTCGGTCTCGTACGATCCGTTCATAAGTTCGACGGAATTTTATCGGAGCCGGAAATGAGGGATTGGATTTTTAAAGATCCTTATCTGGACGGAAAGAAAAAATACGAAGCGGATCTTCCGTTGATTTATAAATTTGCCGTATATCCGAATTCCGTCGTCGAACTTACCGAGTTTCTTTCCTCTTTTCGAAAGATCGCAAATGAATGCAAAAAATTGAATGTATTCTCGACGGGAATTTGTATGGGGCCGATGGGAGTGATTTCGAGAGTCTTTCCGGAATCTTTCGGTTCTCTTTTTACTTATTGCTGTTTGAACGCACCCAAAGCCCCGGGTCAAGTGGATTTGAATTCCTTAATTCGATTGAGAAATATCCAAGAATAAAACTCAGATTTTATCCGAAGTCCGGGAATCCTGATTTTTTTCCTTATCGGAACCTTTGGCCTCTAAAAAGATCTTAAAGGAAGATTTTTCCTTAAATCGATCGAATTCTTTTTCCTCGTTCGCTGTCGCCCAAATCGCGGGTTTTATATTTGCAGCTTTTCGAATGTATTCCATGGTTTTTTCAAGGTCGTCCTTATTCGCATAACATTTTGCTAATAGATAATAAGCTCCCGAAGAACCGCTTACTTTTTCCAAAAGTAAAATCGCTTGATCGGTTTTTTCGGTATAATAATAAGCCTTACCTAGATAAAAACGATATTCTCTTTCTTCTTCCTCGGAAGATTGAACGGAATGAAAGTAGCGGAGAGCCTTTTCATATTCTCCGTGATTTGTATAATAGCGGGCTAATTTCAGGATTCCGTCGTTGTAAACGTCGGGAAGATTTTTGAACTCAGGATTTTCCTTTTCGAGTTTGGAAGCGATTTCCTTTAATATCGTATATCCTTCGTTTTCTTCCTTATTTTGAATTTTACAAAGGGCCAAATACATTCGAATCTCGTGCGATCTTTCGCCGAATTCAAGCGCCCTCTCTGCGGTTTTGATCGAATTTTCGCAATCCTTAACTTCGTACTTGAGTTTCGTCAATCCGATCAAAGGTTGAACGGTGGCGTTTGCCGCGTAGGATTTTCTATAATATTTAGCGGCATCCTCGTAACGTTTCATTTTATGATAGGCAACCGCTTGATTTAAGTTTGCGTAATATAACATCTTAGGGCTGCTCGTTCCGATTTTATCTTCGAGTTTATCCAAAACCCGGAGCGCTTCGGAATATTTTTCAAGTCGAATGAGAATTACGCCGTACTTGTAAAGATAGTCGTGTTTTTCCGGAAAGTCCTTTACGAGCCTTTCTAAAAGAGTTTCCGATTGTTGAAATTTTTTATGGTTTGCATAAACGAGAGAAAGATTCCAACGTGCGGAAACATCGTCGGGATCTTTTTTAAGAATTTTAAGATAGTCTTCTTCCGTATTCGGTCCGCTCGTTTCCGGTTCTTCGGTATGTTTTTTGGGGCGATGATGCACAACGTGACCGGAGGAAAGCCGCTCTTCTGCGGTGGTTCTTATTTTTTGAATATGAGTCAGATCCGGATCGATCCTCAAAAGGCGATTGGAATAAGAAATTACTTCGTGATAATCTCTTTGATAGTTAAAGTAGAGAATGATTTTTTGATAACAATTGATTAAGTCTTTTTTCGGTAAACTAAGACCGACCGCTTTTTTAAAACTTTGAATGGATTTCGGATAATCTCTTCTGTATTCGTAGATGTAACCCATATACATCCACGCTTCTCCGGAAGACGGATTGGAATCGTTGAACTTCTGGAACTCATCCATGGCTTTGGAAAAGTCCTTTCTCGCGTAAGCCTTCTTACCTTCCTTCAAATCCGCGTATAACGAAGTTGCGAAAGAACACAAAAGAATCGAAATAAATAAAATTCGAAAGGCCATAGAACCAAATATCCGAAAGGAAGTCTTTTTTAAAAGTGAATTTGCAATCTCTCTTCCAATCGGTTTATAATAAATTTCCTAATTTTTTGTCTTTCGACGACCGGATTTCAAAAATCGAAGTCTATACTTTCTTCTGGAATTTTTTCATTTTAATAAAGATCCTAATTTCCTCGTAATCAATTCGATCGAGTTCCACTTCGATCTTATCCCCCAGTGTGTAAATCTTAGAATACTTCTTTGAATAAAAGGAAAAGTCCGTTTCCAATCGAATTTCCCCTTCATCCGTAAATTCGGAAGAAAGTAAACAAGCGTCCACAGCCGGATTCTCCAGATCCACAAAAATCAGATACGGTTTGCAACCCGTAATCGTTGCGGAAAATTCTTTAATACCCGTTTTTTCCAAATAACGACACGCCTTGAGTTTATAATAATCGCGTTCCGCGTCACTCGCCTTTCGCTCCTGATGGGAACAATGCAAACCCGAAGTAACGATCTCCTCGGAAGTATAAAGGGACTTTTTGCTCAGTAGAATGTTTTGTAAAACCCGATGACAAACAAGATCCGGATATCTTCGAATCGGAGAAGTAAAATGACAATAATCCTCGAATCCCAAACCCCAATGTCCGAGATGTTCCCCGGAATAATAAGCCTGCATAAAGGTTCTCAGCAAAAACATGTTGAACAACCTCTCGGCGGGTTTGCCTTCCAATTCTTTCAAAACTCCTCGAATCGCTTTGTAACTCGAGTCCTTCAAAGAGATTTTGATTCCGTTGAGTTGCAAGAAGGCGTTCAGAGATTCGAGTTTTTCCTCGTTCATAGGTTCGTGAACTCGATACAAGGTCGGGTGTTTTTTCTTACGAATATATTCAGCAACCTTAATATTCGCGGAGAGCATAAATTCTTCGATAAGAATGTGCGCTTGAAGCCGATCTTGAACGGCGATTTCGATTACGTTGTGTTCGGAGTCGGTAACGACCTTGTTCTCCTTCAGATTCAAATCAACCCTTCCGTCTTCGATCCGTTTGGCTCGAAGCGCCTTGGCAAATTCGTTCATTCTAAAAATCCAATTTTTAGAATCTCCGGAAAGAATTTCGGATTCCGCCCGATTATAAGTGTATCTTTCCGCAACCTTAATTATACTTTTATAATATTTAGCGTGAGTGATTTTTCCTTTCCAATCGGCTTCCATTTCCACCGTAAAAGCCAGACGATTTTTTCCCGCGACCAAGGAACAGAGATTTTCGGACAACTCGGGGGGCAACATGGGAACGACTCTGCTCCCTAAATAAACGGAAGTGGCGCGATTGTAAGCTTCCGCGTCGAGTTCGGTTCCCGGTCGGACATAATGAGAAACGTCCGCGATATGAACGTAAAAACGGATTCGGTTTTTTTCCTCCACAAAGCTGATCGCGTCATCAAAGTCTTTGGAATATTCGCCGTCGATCGTGATACACTTTAAGTTTCGAAGATCCGCACGAGAGCCCCAATCATCCGTCGTATTTTCGTCCACTTCTTCAGGAAGATCCAACATTATGTTTTCAGGATATACAATGCTGTAATTGTATTTCATCAACATTCGCATCAGATCCAAGTCTTCTTTTGTATCCGACTCGAAACGTAGAAACTGAACTTCATAGAGATTTCTTTCCTGTTCCGTTTCTTCTTTGAGTTTTACGATCAGAACGTCTCCGGATTTGATTTCGTCTTGAAGATCGATAAGAATGGTTTTACGAAGAAGATACCCCTCTTTCTCTTCGCCGTCTATGTCCAAGAATTTTCCGAAAATGAATTTAGGATCTTTTTCGGTGATAATCATTCTGTAAAGATCGCGTCCTCGTCTGAGGATCTCCGTAACTTCGCCTTCCAGCCTTCCTTTTTTTCCGATTCCGTAAGGCTGAACTTCTACAAGATCCCCTTGAATCGCCGATTGTGTGTATTGACCGGGAACGAATATTTCCATTCCGGAAGAAAGTTTTACGAAACCGTCCCCTCGTTTGCTGATGGAAATCGTTCCTTGAAGTTTTTGATTCGGGTTGACGATTATATTCTTCTTTTCTAATTCGATTAATCCTTCCGTTTCAAGAATTTGTAATGTTTCGGAAATTTCCCTTTCCTTTTCTTGAATCTGCCATTTTTCCCTTTTTTTACCGTAGGAATTTTGATTTTCTTCCCTGAGAATTTTCGCGTTTAGATCCTTTAATTGAATTACGGAACCGGCTCGCGACTGAAGGTATTTGAGAATTTTTTTTCCGACTTCGTTTTCCCGGAATCCTTCCGATCTACCGGAGTTCCGATCTTGTTTGGTCCTATCGGATTTGCCGAAGGTTTTCTTTTTTGTATTTTGTTTTGTTTGTTTTTTCTTTATATTCATAATTGCTAAACCGTTGACTTATCGTCGACGTAGGTTCCCCGCACGTAATTCGGCGCGAGTTTCCAATACGGAAATCGATTCGGAAATTCCAGAGCTTCCAAAATCAAATCGGCATTTCGATTCAAAATCGCCGATGCGGAAGGTAGATTTTCCAAGATGAAATTTCCCGAAAAAAACTCCGGATTGTCCGAAAACTTTTGGGACGTTAGGAACGCTTGTAAACGATCTTCCGGAATTTTATCCGGGATGTCGTCCGGCTTTACGTCAATAGACCCGAAAAATCCTCTCGTATCTTCCATTCCGAAATAAATTTTTTTCTGTCTGGCTTCAATCCCTACGATTACCGGATCGCCGACTTCTTGATGATAAAACGAGGAATAAACGTTCAAACTGTCGAATCCGATCGCGGGAATTTTCCAAAGTTGCGATAGATTCCTCGCGGTTGCGACCGCGATTCTAAGTCCGGTAAAAGATCCGGGACCGAGCGCGCAACCGATCAAATCGGGAGTTTTCCAATTCGATTTTTTTAAAACGTTTTGTAATTCTTGGATCAGAAGTTTAGAGGACTCCCTAGGATGAATTCCGGAATACGAAGCGACTGTTTCCAATTCTCCGTCTTGGTTTAGATGGAAGGATTCCACCAGAATCCATTGATTTGTCGCATCGAAGAATAAAATCCTCTTCATACCGGATTTCCTTCCGATTTTTTCCACAAGTTTTTCAGCTCTGGAAAATTTTCTACATCAGTACTTTTGATTATAATATTTCTTTCATATTCTGAAACGATTTTAAACTTCACTTCGATCTTTAACGGTAATATCTCCAAATCCTCTTCCGCAATTTGCCACCATTCTATAATGGAAACTCCGGCCTTTCCCCAAATTTCCTCGAAACCGAGATCCTCCAACTCGATCGGAGATTTCAATCGATGAAGATCGAAATGATAAATCTTACGTTTTTCCGAATCGGATTTTTTATCGCGGAAATAATTTTGCGCCGAGGAGTTTTGATTTAGATCGAATGGAATCGGATATTCGTTTACAAGCGTGTAAGTGGGAGAATTGACGTTTGCACCCGGCGAAATCCGTTTCACCAGTCTGAATGTAAAAGTTGTCTTACCGGCTCCCATGGAACCCGTAAATAAAAAAACGGGATGAAGGTTCCGCTCCAAAGAGGAAACGATCAAAGGCGCGAGAAATTCGGCGGGTTTGTCCAATTCTTCCAGTTTCAGATTCTGAAATTCGAGTTCCAATTCTTCCTCAAAATAATTCGCTTACCTTTTCTTTTTCAAAACGGTAAATCGAAGTGCAGAATTCGCAAGTCACTTCGATCATTCCGACTTCGTCCACGATCTGCATTGCTTCTTCTTTTCCCAACGTTTGAATCAGTTCTCTGATTTTATTTTCCGAGCAGTCGCAGCGAAATTCCGGTTGGCCTTCTTCCAAAATTTGAACCGCGGAACGAGTCTCCTCTCCGATTTTATTCAAACAATTATAAACGTTCTTCCCTAAGAACTCATTTACCTTTGTGTTGATTTGTTCGGAAAGACTTGCCGCTTTTTGAATGTGCTCTTCCTTTGCTTCCGGCAGGGATTGTAAGAGAATTCCGCGCACATCCCAGTGGAAACCGTTCTTTTGAATATAGAGAGTCACGAAACATGTGATCTGTTCGGAGCTGTTCAGATAATTCTGAAAATTTTCCTCGAAACTTTTATTCAAATAGGGAACCACGGATTGATAGATACAAGCCCCGTCCTTCCAGCGAAAGACTTTCAGTACTCCGGCATAATCTTCCATCGTTTTACCGGGTTCCACGTCTTCTTCGGGTCTTTCCCTGAGAACGGCCTTCATTCTTCCTTGTCGATCGCTGTAAGCAAGCACCGAATGTATGAAAGAATCTTCGTTAAACTGAATCTGCAAACTGACCTTGGTATCTTCCTTGATTTGATCCGCTAAAAAAAAAGCGCCGATCATCGTTCTTGCGAGGAGTTCCGTATTCGGGTCGTCCAAGTTATGCAAGTTTGAAGCCGCGGTAACGGAGTATGAAATTTCAGCGACGGAATATCGGAAATGAACATCCGGTAAAATTCCGTATATCAATGAATCCTGGTTCTGCATGGAATCCTTTTGGGCGAGAAATGAGAGTTTCGAGGTTGCGTATGTATTGCAGTTTACGTCATACGTATCGTCTCAGACTTTTCGAGAAAAGACAGTATTTTTTCTTTTAGACAACCCACAGAGACGGTTTTCTTTCTTTTCAGATTCGCCCTTCGATGATATCTCTTTCGAAACGAAAGGGAGAGTGGAATGATATTCGGAGCCGATTATTATCCGGAACAATGGACCAAAAAAGATTGGGAAGAAGATATTTCCATCATGAAAGCGATGGGTTTAAGCTCCGTTCGTCTCGCGGAGTTCGCTTGGGCGATGATGGAACCCAAGGAAGGAAAATACGATTTTTCTTTTTTCGATCATATTCTCGACTTGATCGAAAAGAACGGAATGACCGCGATCCTGGGAACTCCGACGGCGACCTTTCCTCCTTGGCTCGCTAAAAAATTTCCAGACATAATCCAAGAACGAGACGGAATTCAAAGAACGATCGGAACAAGAAGACAAGCGTGTTTCTCTTCTCCCAATTACAAGAAAGCGGTCGTAAAGATCGTAACCGCAATGGCGAAAAATTTCGGAAATCATCCGGTGGTTATCGGTTGGCAGATCGATAACGAAATCGGTCACGAAGGTTCCGATATCGATCATTCGGAAACTTCTTTAAAAGCCTTCCGAGTTTGGTTGAAGAACAAATACAAAACGATCCAAAACTTAAACGAAACTTGGGGAAACGTTTTCTGGGGAATGTTATACAACTCCTTTGAAGAAATTCCGGTTCCGGGTCGCCGCGTTGCGAGTAACTTTCATCCTTCTCTCATTCAAGATTTCTATCGATTTCATTCCGATACGATCATTGACTTCGTAAAACTTCAGACTCAAATCCTCAGAAAGTTTTCCGTCGGAAGACCTCTGACCACGAACCTTTATCCTTCTCCCTTTTTACCGATTATCGACATGGCCGAGTTGGCTACGTATCTCGATTACATTTCTTGGGATAACTATCCTACATGGGGAGAACAAGAAGCTCCGTTTCCGCATCCGTTTATATCGGCGATGCAACAATACAATCGAGGTCTGAAGAATCTTCCTTTTACCGTGATGGAGCAAATTTCCGGTTTTCAAGGACACGATTTGCTCGGTTATCTTCCCGCCCCCGGACAAACCAAACTTTGGATGAAACATTCCATCGTTCACGGTTCGAATGCGATTTATTTTTTCAGATACAGAACCGCTCGTTTCGGGCAGGAACAACTCTGCTACGGAATTTTAGATCACGATAAGGAAAAAACGGATCGTTATTTCGAATTACAAAAAGGAATTCAAGAAATCGCGGAACACGCGGAAGACTTTACGGAAGAATTATTTCCGGCTTCGGTCGCGGTCGTTCACGATATAGAAAACGCAAGAAACTGGAAACACCAACCGATCTCAACGGGTTTGAAATTTTCGCCCGTTCCTTGGTCTCAGTTGGGATACGATATAGAAATGGCGACCTGGTTTTCGGGAATGAACGTATTGAATGTCAACACTCATTTCCGTCCTGCTTCTAAGATCGATTTTAAAAATTACAAAATAATAATATTACCGATGTACACGATGGTCGCGGACGACGTTTTTAAGCGATTGGAACAATTCGTAAGGGAAGGCGGCGTTTTGGTTTTGGGTTTTAGGACCGGGGCTAAGGATTTGAACGGTTGGATGTACGATTCTCAAATTCCGGGGCCGTTTGCGGAAATGGCCGGGGTTAAGGTTCGAAAGTTCGAAGCCGTGGGAAATCAAAGGGTCAAATTTCGATTTCGTTTTTTTTCCGGAACCTGTTCCAAAATCTGCGAAATTCTGGAACCGACAACGGCGAAGGTTTGGGCTCGTTATACGGATAGAAAAAAATTCTATAAAGGATCGCCCGTAATCACGGCAAACTCCTATCATAAGGGAAAAGTCGTTTACGTGGGCGCTTCCTTGGAGCCCTTAAGTCTTGTGCTTCTGTATCGTCGTATTTTAAAAGATCTCAAACTTCCGTTTACTTTCTACGGGCCGAACGTGGAAAAGATTTTCCGAACCGGTAGAAAACAAGATTACGAAATCTTTATCAACCATTCCGGAAAGAAAAGTCTTGCAGGTTTGAAAATTTTGGATCCTTATGAGGTGAGAATTTTTCCTAAAAAGAAATGAGGCGTTTCTGTGATTTCTCAAAGAAAACGCGTTGAAAATTTCTTTTATTATATTATAAAAATCTTAAACTGGAAAATTGAACGTCCGCATTTGTTATAAACCGTGTATTACGTTAACGTGAGTTCGATATAACAAATGCGAAAGCGATTATATGTTGCGATCCATAGAGAGCAACATTGAGTTTCAAGCGGTCGGGAGCCACTTTTACTATGAAATTCGCGACCGATTTGCCAAGTCGTTTAACAAAATGAAAGGTACGAATTTTTGGAACTGAATCAAATCGAAGAACTGAATCGGATTCTCGCGTCCGTTTCCGGCCAAAATCGTCCTCACGACATTTTCGTGGACAATTTGCACACGGCATTTTTTGAATTCGAAGATAGTTTCATTCTTCCGGCTACTTCGGTGTACGAAATCGATTTTTCCGCCGCCAAGGAATTTCTTTTACAAGCGGAACAACTGATTCCGGAACTGATCGGCGGATGTAACGTACTTCCGATCGCAAAACCTAAGAAAAATTCGAACCAGCTTTTTTTGGTCAAAGAGATTCCCGCTTCGGAAGAAAACAAAGAGAAAAGGTTTGTTTTTGTCGTAAGTTTTATCCTTACCTATTTGGGCGGAGCTCCGACTTCGATGATCATAACACAACCTTTACAGGGAAAAACGGCTGCGGTTCGAACAAGGAGAATCTATTTTTCAGCCAGAATTCTTCCCTTAGAATCCTTTGAATTTAAAAAGGACGTCTTGGTCGATTTTTTAACCAGGAAATATAAAGAGACAGAATTTATGGTCGACGTCGAGACGGTTTCTTCGTTTAACAAAGCCCAACATACGTATTCCGAACTTTTCGACGACGTGGATTACTCAAAACAAATATCCTTAATTCATTCTATCTTGAACATAACGAAGGAAGTTTGGCGACCCGGCAAAGTTTTCGAGCCGATCGACGTGGAACTTCATACGATCAGTTCCCGATTTTTGGAAAACTCTCAAGAAAGAATTTTCAACCAATTTGAAAGCTTCCGGCATTTGATTGATCTTTTGTTGTCACCGGAAAGCATGACTATAGATTCAGTGAAACGGGAACCTTTGCACGACTGGCTTCGTTCTTTCGAAACGGAAAGGGGTATAACACCCTCCGGAAATATGCTTTGGAAAATCCTAAAACGAAAGTAATCTTTTTGAAGAGAAACCCATGGAACATCCACTTGCCCCTCCCATTGATTTTCCGTTAGAGGAAGTCAAACGTAGGATCAAATCCGTTCAATCCGTCTCCGGTATTTTTATCGAGTCCGCGTTGAAACTTCAGAAAGATTTGAAAACTTTCTCCTTTTCAACCGAAGCGGAAGAAAAGGATCAAATTCATAAAGCCGATGAGATGATGGGAAAATTCATCGTGGAATATCTGAGACAAAATTTTCCTTCCGACTCGATTCTTTCCGAAGACAACTACAAACACGAAGGAAATAATTCTTTTCGCTGGGTTTTGGATCCTATCGACGGATCAATGAACTTCGTAAGAGGAATTCCCCTTTATTGCGTCGCGATCGGACTTGAACACAGAGAATCTCCGGTTGCGGGCGTCGTCTTCGTTCCCGGTCTTGGCACTAAGTATTCGGCCATTCTCTCCCAAGGCGCTTTTAAAAACGGACTCAGAATCGACGTTTCCAACACGGAATCCCTCGCGCGCGCGATGCTTGTTCCGAGTTTTCCGACAAACAGAAAAGAAATATTAAACGAAGTCATTTCCGATATCACAGCATTTATCAGTTGCGGCAGATCCATGAGAAGGACGGGTTCTTTTGTTCTGGATACTTGTTGGGTCGCGGAAGGTTTACTAGACGGCATCTGGGAAAAAGGAGTCAAACTCTGGGACACTTCGGCAAGCTCCGTGATTCTTACCGAAGCCGGGGGCAAACTAACCGACTTCGGCGGAAAACATTTTCTTTCCGGAAACTCGGAAGTTGTCGTATCAAACGGAAAAATCCACTCTCAGATCGTGGACATTATGAGAAACGTTCGGGATTCTATCGGAAGAAATTAGGATATAAATTCCATATCCCTAATATTCTTTTTTTATTAAGGAGAATTTAAGAACGCCTCGAGACTCCGAATCTGATCGTCGCTTAAAGGAAGTCTGGTCATGATCCTGCTTGTACGTTTTGGAGTATAACCCGAAGGATAAGTTCCTTCTACAACTCTCGCTTTTAATAACTCAAAATTAGAACCTTTCACCGCAGGCCCGACGGCGCCGTCCAGCGCGGGATTTTGATTGTGGCAAGCGGAGCAGTTCGTTATATACAAACCCTTTCCTTGAGAAATCGATTTTTGTTCCGGAGAAAGATTCTCCTCTTCTTTACAATTTGCAAAAATGAGAATCAAGGAAATAGAAACGAGTAAGAGGCGGTAGGACCCGCCTCGATTTTTGTCGGTCCTCATCGATTAAAGGAGAACCTCAAGAAGAATATAAATAATCAAACAAAGAACAAACCCGGAAGTGATGACACCTTTTACCGTTTTGATCGGTTTGAAAGTAACGCTTTCCGGTGTTGCGGTTAACGCGTTTATTTCAACGATCGCGATGATCCCGAGAATCGCTCCTAAGAACGTATGCGCTTCGGCGCTCGTTACTTCGAAAGAAATCGGAAGATTCCTCGCAGCTCCCATCAGAAACAACATCGGAATGGAAAGAAGAGTATTGGTTCTGGAAGCCAAAAGACCTCTTGCAGCGCGAGGCGCCGGGTTTTCCGTAGTTTCACCTTTTGCGACGGCGATCACAACTTTTTGAGCGGGCCAGATCACAAACCAAACGTTAAACCACATTAGGGTTCCCAGCAATCCTCCGCCGAGAATTACCGCGAGCCATTGACCTGTGGAAAGAGTCGTACCGTTAACGATCGCATAGATGATCATCGCCCAACCACTGAGGAATGTAAACATAGCACCCCAACGAAACCACCAAAGGACTCTCGGGACCAATTGTTGAGTCGCTTTTTTCTTTGTATCGGCGTCCGTTTCGGCAAAGAAAGAACCTTGCACAAAGTTAATGTACCAAAGAAGCCCGATCCATGCAACGCCCGCGAGAAAATGGATCCACTTAAAAATGAAATACAAGCCTTGGCTTGTAAAAAGGGCGATTCCTTCCATAATACCTCCAATTCATCGATTGAATTATAATTTTCGTGTACTCTAGAAACAAGGAGTACTAGAACTAAAAATAAATCCTGGGATTTAGACTCTCAGTCAAGCACTTTAGAAAGATTCTAATTTTTAAGAAAAATAAATTACACTCTTCGGAAACAAACCCAAGCGAATTTTAAGATAGATCATCGATTAAATTTTTTTGCAGTTCGTCCCAGAAAGAAGGTTCGTCGTTTTTTTCATTCGAAGAACGGAATGGAGTGAAAGGATCTCGAAAAATTTCAGCCTGAGATTTGAGAATCACTTTCATGTTGTTTCCATTTCGAAAAAATTCCGATTCGAACTTATTCCCTCCATCTCCTTCGCTTCCTTGCACAAGAAGAAGAAAATATCGATCGAAGTATTCATCCATGTTTCCGGGAATAAACCAATTCACCATTCCGGGCGGGAAGATCCGAAGAAAACGACCGCTGATTTTCTTTTCCGGAAGTTTAGAAAATTCTCCCGTGATCTTTTCGTAATTTTTGGAAGAATAAAAACGAAACTTATATCCTAAACTTCTAATATCGATTTTAAGCCCGTAAACTTGAACGGATAATGAAACACGAACGTGAAGAGTTTCCGGCTTACTCCAATAACCCGCGGGGGTATCCGGAATTTTTAAAAACGTTTTGGTTCCCTCGTTATAGAGTTCGATTCCGTCTAAGAATTCTCCCGATTTAAAGATCGTAATTTTGTAGGAAACTTGATTTAAGAGTTTATTGAATCGTTTATAAAATTGCGGATACTCCGATTCCGTCGAGTCGTTCAGTTCATAAAGAAGCCAAGAAGAATTTTCCGTTCTTCCCAAATCGCAACGGGAAACGGAACAAAGATACCGATGTGCAATCGAAATCGAAGCGAGTTTGGCGGAATCATTCGAGCTTAAACGAAGAAAACTTTGGAGCCGATCCACATGATGAAAAAAATCAAGATAACTGTAAGCCGGAAGAATCGAAACTGTTTCGCGTTTCATTCGAAAAGTTTTTTGATCCCGGAAAGAAGTCGGAAAATACTCTGCATGAATTCGATAGGGAACGTTCTCAGGAATTTTTTCAGTCGTGAAAATATTTCGATATCCCCCGGCCGTTTTTTGAAGATAAAAGTCGATTGAAAGTTTGCCGTCTTTTTCTTTCAGAAGAGATTCGTCCGCCGAGGTTAAATTTCCGAATAAAGCGTTTCTGATTCCTCCGGTCGGATATTCGTTTAGAATACTTTTTTGATAGGAAATATATTCTTTCCAATATGCGGCTTGTTGCGGTTTCTTTTGGACACAACCGAAAAGGCAAAAACAAATCGAAACACAGATAAAAATCGGAGTTTTATTTTCTTTGTTTTCGTACGATTTCATAAAGAGAATCAACGGTTCTATCATCCACTTCTTTGTAATAGGATTCGAAAATTTGTTTTTTGTCGCGGGAAAAAATCCTTAACCAGGAAAAATCGGGTCGGATACCCGAAGATATAACCCCTTTTGAATCCAAAAAAATCGATTCGTAATTTTTGGATTTGTTTTCATCGATATAAACCGACACCGCACTCGGCGCGTTTCTAAGATCGATAAACGCGACAAATTCGACGAAATCCTTGGACTCATCGATCAGGTTCTGCATTCTCCAATAAATTTTTCTACCGTGTTTTCTGCAAAGCACGATATCCGTATAAGAACAACCCAAAAGAAATACGGTTTTTCCTTTCAACGCTTTTGAATTCAGAACTTGACCTCTTTGATCCTTGAGTTGAAAATCGGGAAGATCTGTGGAAAAGACGGGAAGCGCCAAAAAAAGAAAAATCGATAAGAAAATGATCTTAAGCGAAAACGTTTCAAAACGAACGAAGGGTTGGATCGGAATTTCTTTTATTCGCATATTATAAAACATTAAATCACTTTTGGTAGGAGTTCCTGCATTTTTATGAAACTAAGGCGTCTCGCTTCTATTGGCGCTCGGCGGGATTTAGGACAAACTCTCATCCGATTCGTTTTATATTCAGTTTTTCGGAATAACCTCATTTGGTTTGAAATCGAAAAATGCCGTCCCAATTTTCTTCGGGAGGTTTGGAAGAATAAAGTTTGCAACGTTTCAGATAAATCTTAGAAAGATTATCCGCGGGTTCCTCCCGATAAAGTTGTTTGAAAATTTTAGCGGCCTCGTCGAACTTTCCGGATTTATATTCGAAAATTCCTTGAGACAACAGCTCCGACGTTTTCAGTTTAAATTTTTTAATATCTTCGGGATCGGACTCAAACACCTCGTAAATATCCACGGGCTCGTTTCTTCCTTTTACATATGCAGAATCGATCATGCGAATCCCCACGTCGCTCATTCTATGGAGTCGAAGATACGTATGATGAGATATTAATATTCTACTTTGATACAAGGAAGTAAGAGATTGGAGACTTGACGCAAGATTAACCGCGTCTCCGATCACGGTGGTGTCGATTCTCCTCGAACTTCCCACCGTTCCTAAAATCAAAGATCCAGTATTGATCCCGATACCGATCTCCAAAGTCCATTCCGAAAAAATCGATAAATTCTTCCGCATTTTTACAGATCGAACGGCGCTCACCATTTTGATCGCGGATTCGACCGCGTTGTCGGCTGAGTTGAAATTTTCCTTTTCCGCCCTATCGCTATAATCCGCGAAAAGCGCGAGTATCGAATCCCCCATGTATTTATCCACAAAACCCGCGGTTTTATAAACGATCTCTTCCATTTCGGATAAATAAGAATTTAAGAATGCGATCTTTTGACTCGACGGAATCGTCTCCGCAAGATTCGCAAAATTCAGAATATCGGAACGGAGAACGGTCATCGATTTCTCTTTATTATTTCCGATCGAAATCGATACGGGAGACTCATTGTCGAGAACTCGAATAAACTCCACGGGAACAAAACGATAGAAGGCGTCTTTTTGATTGGAAAGTTGAGCGTTTAAAAGTTTTACGTCCTTGTAAAACTGGATGTACCTCGAAATCAAAATCTTTACGATCGTGACGATAAAAAGTAAGTAAGCGATTTTAAAAAAAGAATAATGAGGTCTGGCAATTTTAAAAACAGAGTCTGATAAATCCCATACCGCAAAAACGATACATACGGAAATCCCGGCCAATATTGTACGAGCATCCTGTCTCTTCCTTCTTACGGTTTGAATCGAAAAGAACAGAATATAAATTAAAAAGAAAATCATCGAAATTTGACAGATCCGAACGACGACGTGTATCCAGGAAAACGGAATGACAAGAATCGCAAAAAACAATCCGACCAAAAGAATCACAAAGAAAGTAGGAACTACGTTTGTCTTTTCTTTT
This sequence comes from Leptospira alstonii serovar Sichuan str. 79601, assembly GCF_000347175.1. Taxonomy (GTDB): domain Bacteria; phylum Spirochaetota; class Leptospiria; order Leptospirales; family Leptospiraceae; genus Leptospira; species Leptospira alstonii. The sequence continues at coordinate 123,963 of NZ_ANIK01000003.1, read as the reverse complement.
TGGTAAAAGTAGTCTTTTAAAAAATAATAAAACGCAGGAAGAATCAAAGTCAAAGAAGAATACTCGATCCTGAAAAAGAAGGAACTATCTATTTCCGAATTCGGATTCACGAATTTTTGAAAAATCAAATTCGAAGACGAGAAAAAATAAACCGAAGAAACAAACGATAAAAATCCGAAATAAACATAGTACAAATCCCGTCTTCGCATCGCATAAAAAAATATATGATAAATTCCGAATATAAAATAAATTCCATACAAGAATGTTTCGAAATATTCGGACGTGGATTCGTAAATTTTTTGAATCGGGGAAATTTTATATCCGCTTGTATGATAAAACCCGAAATGATCGTTTTGAAAGTAAGACGCGATATTGGATTCTCCGATCATGTATATAAAAATCGTATTTTTTCCCTCTTTTAAAGCGCCCGGCGGTATCGGTAAAATCACGGACCTTAAGGACCTTCGAACCGAAGGAGTCAAATCGTTGTTATCAACATACGTCGGAAATCCTTCTTTTCGGACCAAAACCTCATTAAGATAAAGTTCCCAATTCTCTCCTATATCCGGAAAATAAATCGCGGTCGGTAATTTTAAGAACTCGGGGTTTACCGAAAATTCCGCTTTTACGGTTACGTCGTGAAATCCCGATTGATGCGGTATTTCAAAAAGAGAATTGAAACTCACCGGGAAATTCGAAATTGATTTCCAATTTTTAGGATCTTTCGGTTCTTTTTCTTGACGGTTTGTTTCAACATTCAGTTTTTCTTTCTTATTTTTTAGAAAAGAATTCTGAATATTCGATTTTTCTAATTTATCTTTGAAATGATTCCCCAAACTCGCCTTCCATTCGGCGTGTGTGAGATCCAAAACCTGCAAATCCGAAACAGACCCGCAGTTAATAAACAGAATCGAAACGATCAACGAATGTGCAAAAATCTTTATAATCCGGATCATACAACCAGAGTTCATTCAAAAGGGATTCGAAGTGAAAAATTTTTCCGGAAACGGAAAAATTAAATCACATAACGAGTTCGTCTTCACCGGCGCGAGCGACGACGATTTCACCGGCGTCTTCGAGTTTACGAATGATATTTACGATTTTCTGCTGCGCGTCTTCCACGTCCTTGATCCGAATCGGACCCATAAAGTCCATATCTTCCCGAAGAAGGTTCGCCGCACGTTTGGACATGTTCTTAAAGATTTTTTCCTGAACTTCCGTATCGACCGATTTCAAAGCCTTCGCCAAATCGGAGTTATCCACTTCTCGCATCACTTTTTGAATTGCACGGTCGTCCAAAAGAACGATGTCCTCAAAGACGAACATCCTCTTTTTGATCTCCTCGGCGAGTTCGGGGTCTTCTTCTTCCAAGGCTTCTATGATGGTCTTTTCCGTTCCCCGGTCTACCAAGTTTAGAATCTCGACCACGGAATCGATACCACCGGCCGACGTATAATCTTCGGAAGCCAAAGTGGAAAGTTTTCTTTCCAGAACCCGTTCGACTTCCCTAAGTACGTCCGGACTGACCCGGTCCATCGTTGCGATTCGTTTTGCGACTTCCGCCTGAATCGTATGCGGCAGGTTGGAAAGAATGTTCGAAGCTTTCTGAGGATCCAAATAAGAAAGAATCAACGCGATCGTCTGAGGGTGTTCGTTTTGGATAAAGTTCAATAAATGCTGAGGGTCGGTTCTTCGAATAAAGTCGAAAGGTCTGACCTGCAAGGAAGAAGTGAGTCGATTGATGATATCGATCGCTTTCTGGTTTCCGAGAGCCTTTTCCAAAAGACCTCGGGCAAAATCGATCCCCCCGTTGGAAATGAATTCCTGAGCCATCATCAGCTCGTTGAATTCTACTAAAACTTTTTCTTTGTCTTCCGGAGTGATCTTGTCGAGTCGCGCAATTTCGAACGTGATCTGTTCAATCTCGTCCTCTCGGAGGTGCTTAAATATCTCGGAAGACACTTCGCTTCCGACCGCGATGAGAAAAACCGCAGCCTTCTGTCTTCCGGTTAGGTTTGTTTTTTTATTCAACACGCCCGAAACTTCCCGTAAGAATTCTATCGGTTAAATTTGAGCGTTTCAACGAAAAGATTTTTCAATCCTGGGAAGAAAATTCTTCACCACAAGTAAGAGTTTCTAAAATAACGCGAGTTCTATATCGCCAATGCGAAAGCGATTGAAGCGGAATCAACAAATTGAAACGACAAAAAAATTTCGCTTTTAGATCGATCTATCAATTTGTTGATTGGAGCCGAAAGCGCGGCCCCTCGCTTTTTTTCCGTAAGAAAAAAAGGCGAGGGGTTCGCCCAAAATTGTCGGAGCAGAGGAAAACTTGACTCGATAAAAGAATCGTAAAACATCGAAACGGGAGATGAATCTTGAAACTGAAAGTTTACGAATATAAAAATTGTTCCACCTGCAGAAACGCTCTCAAATTCCTTTCCGGAAAAAAAGTGGAATTGGAAGTTTTGCCGATCCGGGAAACTCCTCCCAAAAAATCGGAACTCAAAACCATGCTCAAATATCTCGGAAACGAATCGAAAAAACTCTTCAACACTTCCGGCAACGATTATAAGGAACTGGGTCTCAAAGATAAATTGAGTTCCCTATCTCTCGAAGAACAATTGGATCTTCTTTCTAAAAACGGAAACTTAGTCAAACGTCCGTTCGTTCTCGGAGATGATTTCGGCTTTGTTGGTTTTAAAGAAGAGGAATGGAAAAAACGATTTCGTTGATTATAGATCGACGGAACTTCCAAACGTTCCGTTGACGTCGGGCTCGGAAAACGTTTGTGGAGTCGAAGTATATCCGCCCGCTCCGTCGGAAAGATAAAGGTATACGTTTCCTATGTTGGTTCCGCCTACCGAACTGGGAGCGCCAACTAGAACGTCGCTGAAACCGTCCCCGTTGATATCCCCGGAAGCGATCGCATTTCCCATTTCGCCAAAGTTAACCGCTACGGTTAAAAAATTAAGCGAACTCGTAACAAAACCGAACGCGTCACCCGTCGTTAAATACGTAACTGCATGTCCTTGATTCGGAAACGTAGAAGTATAAGAATAACCTCCCGCAAGAAGATCTAAAAATCCGTCTCCATTGATATCCCCCGTTGCGACCGAAGTTCCCGTTTGAGATCCGGCCACTCCCGAAATCGGTCCGCTGACCGCATTCACAAGAACTCCGAAATTGGATAAATACAAATGGACCCTGCCGCCCCCGGCCGATTCTTGATAGGCGCCTACGAACAAATCCGCAAAACCGTCCCGGTTGATATCCGTCGCGACGGCTGAATTTGCATACCATTGGTTTGCAACCGCACCCGTAATCGTTTGAGAATAAACAGTAAAAGTTCCGGCTCCTTGAGCGAGATAAACGAAAGACGCGCCGATCTGCCCGGAACCCACGGCTCCGACAATCGCATCCGATTTACCGTCTCCGTTAATGTCGCCTAACGTGATCGCATAACCGAAAAATGACGTGCTCCCCGCGTTTCCCGGATTGTTCAATTGCTGACTAAACGTGACCCCTTGTCCTAGGTTCGCATTGGAGAAATAAGAATAAACTCGCCCTATGTTTCCGACATCGTACGGCGCACCAACTAGAACGTCGCCGAATCCGTCCCCGTTGATATCTCCCACATCTACGTTCAACAAACCCCCGACCCCGATAGGAATGGAATTGATCGGAGTTGTAGAAAGTCCACCGGCTGATCCCAAAGAAAGATAAACTGCGAATGTGTTTGTTGAACTTCCCACAACGGCATCCGAATAGCCGTCTCCGTCTATATCCCCCAACTTAACGGAATAACCGAAACCTCCGACGCCGTTCAACAAGGTTACCGGAGCGGAATTTAAACCCTTTGTTTTTCCAAGAGAAAGATAAGCCCTTACCCGATTTGCAATCTGAGATCCGATCAAAGCATCCGGATAACCGTCTCCGTTAATGTCCTTATTCGATCCCTTTTGAACCGTAATCGTGGTCGGTAAAGAAATCAATCCGTTCGAAGAAACGGAACGAACCGAAATCGTGTGTAAACTCCAATCTTTCCAAACGCCCGTTGTAGGAAGTGTGATCGGAAGTCCGGCGGCGGGAAGTTGAAACTTCCACTGAGTTCCGGACATTTGCGCGTCAACGAACGGACCGGCATCCAAGGCGACTTGAACTTGGACTCCTGGAACGGAAGAATCGGTTTCCCCGATTAAAAATCCGGTATTTAAAAGACCTCTTGATTTTATATTGAGAATCGTAGGTTGCGGGATTTTTATTACGCTGATTCCGCAAACGGTCGTTTGACCCGAGGTTAAAATAAAATTAACGAACAAGGATTTATAAAAAAGGGAACCGCTCGGGTCGCAGGCGTTTTCCATGGATTTGATAGCACAATTGTGTAAGAGAATAAAAACTAAAAAGAAATATGGAAATCGTTTCATCATAATGTACTCCGAATCGTATTTCACATTCTAAGACGGACGCCTTAGAGGAAGAGACGACGTATTCGATTTTATTCCTTCTTGAATTCGAGTTTTAGAAATTTATTTCCAAAGAAGTTTTAATTTGGTATCGATTATAAAAGTTCGAAACCCTTACCTTCTCTTACGATCGTAATTTCGTCGTCCGTCATGTCCAGAATGGTGGAAAGCTTCACTTCCACGATCCCACCGTCGATGATCCCCTCGACACGAGACCCGTATATTTCTTCGAGAGAATCGACTTCGATGATAAATTCGTCATGGTTAAAAACGGAAGTGGACGTTAGCGGATTCGGGTGAATCTTCAATAATTCTTGTAAATAAATCGCATCCGGAATTCGAATCCCGATTTGTTTTTCTTTCTGATTGGAAAAAGAAACTCTGGGAAGGTGTTTATTGGCGCGCGCGATAAACGTAAACGGACCCGGTGTGATTTTTTTCATTAAACGGAACGCGTCGTTTGAAAGATATTCAATATAGTTGGAAGCGACCGAAATATTGGGACAGATCAAGGAAAGAGGTCGGTTCTTAGGAATATTTTTGAGTTCGTATAATTTTTCAACGCCTGTTTTGGATTGAGAATCCGCTACCAAAGCGTAAACCGTATCGGTAGGAAAAATATAAACCTTTCCCTCCAACAATTTGTCCGAAATTTGTTGGAGTTTTCTTTTTTCAGGATTGATCGGATGAAGGGAAAGAATCATCAAAAGTTAGACTGCTTTTAAAGCCCTGCGGTAATTCCCCCGTCGATTACGATCGTTTGCCCGGTAACGTAAGCGGACGCGTCGCTCGCAAAAAAAATCGCAGCTCCTACCAAATCATCCGGTTTTCCGAGCCTTCCCATCGGAATCGCATTGGTCATCTGTTCCAAAACTTCCGGTTTTTCTTTGATCATATCCGTCATATCCGTATCGATAAAACCCGGACAAATCGCGTTCACACGATAACCCGAACCGATCCATTCCACGGCAAGAGCGCGGGTCATATTGATCACCGCGCCTTTGGTGCCGGAATAAACGGAAGCCAACTTTGTTCCTCTCATTCCGAGAATAGATGCAATATTTATAATATTTCCGCCTTTCTTTTTATGAATCCTATAATAAGCCGCACAAGCTCTGAACACTCCCGTAAAATTGGTTTGAATGATGGATTCGATTTCATCTTCCTTTAAAAAAGCGGCGGGTTTGTTCGAAGCGATTCCGGCGTTGTTAACGAGTACGTCTAACTTTCCATGTTCTTTGACGATGGATTCGATGATGGGAGTCATTACGTCCGGTTGCCGAATGTCCGCGGCAAAACCTTTGATCCCGGAGCCGTCGAACTTTTTGATCGATTCTTCCGAAGAACCCGTTCCATAAACGACGGCCCCTGCTTTTTTAAAACCTTCCGCGAAATGTCTCCCGATCCCGCGAGTGGACCCGGTCACTAAAACCGTTTTGCCTTTTACGTCAAATAAATCGTTCAACGGATCACTCCTGATTGTATTGTGGTTTTACCGGATAACAAGGCCGAATCTCTTCTATGGATCCTCCGCCGTTTGTCATGGACGGTTTTTTTCCGCGTTCCGTATCGAAAATACGGATGAGTTTACGGGAATCGATTCGAATGTTTTTTCCGAAGTCCGAACTTGTATCCTTTGTTTTTTCTTTTTTAGGTTTTTTTTTGGAATATGGATCGAAGATTTCCGTTTCTTTTTCCTCTTTTTCCACGGTAAGATCATCCACAAGAACATCCCGATCAATGTAATGAGTTCCGTCGCTTTCATACGTATTATGGAGCGGATCACAGTCGAACATATCGATCTTGGCTACGATTTGATCGCAAAAAAGAAGATATTCCTTGCAAAGCGATTGAAAACTGGATTCCCTAATTCGATCAAAACTTCCCCGTCTACACGCAGGAAAGATTAGGAAAATCAAAAAACAAACCCAAACAAAACGAAGGCGGAACGGGTTCGGATAACGAAAAAAAATCATACGTTTACTATTTTGAATATTACGGTTTTGTCGTATTTGTTTTAGGAGGATTTTGAGCGGAATTCTGACTTTTGGTTTCGCTTTCTTTTTGCGGTTTTCCGGAAAAAATTCCCAGTTTTAATTCGTACGACTTTAAGGTTTTTGTTCTGTCTTTTTTCCTTTCTTCCTCCGCATTCAAACGACCTTCCGCGTCGTCCCAATAAATCAATTCTTCCGGTTTTAGATAATCGGAATCGAGGATTTTATTTTTGGATATTTTATCCGAAAGGGAAAGTTTGGAATCCTCGTTTTTTCCCAGAAGAATTTTAATGTGATAGAGCGAAAGAAGAGATTGTCTTTGGTAATAAAGAGCGGAGGTTCTTTCTCCCTTTTCCAATTCTTTGGTAGCCGCCTTAGACGTTTCTCCGGAACGAACATAATATTTTTCTAATACTGGCAGAATCGATCGATTTTTGTTTTTTTCGTCCAAACGAATCGACACGATCATAGGGGCCAATTCCTGTGCCAATTGAATCGTTCTGTTCTCGTAATCCTTACGAATGGTTTCTTCCAACGGAAGGATCGTTTTAAAGATGTTCTCAAACGCGGTCGTGGCGTTTCCGTATTCGGCTTTCAGATAAAGAGTTTCGGCCTGTCCGTAATCCGCGGCGAGTTTGTCCAAGTCCTGTTTTTTCCCGAAATTCAAAAGAGAAATTCGAATTCCTTTCAATCCGAGAAAGGCCTTTTTTCGGATCGATTCCAGTTTTCCCGTTTCGATTAGTTCTCGATCGGATTGAACCTTTTCTTTTTCTTTAGAATCCTTAGATTCGTTTTGCGAAAAGAGCGAAACGTTCCAAAGAAAAAAAAGTACACAAATTGCAGATCCGATTTTTTTCTGCGGAGTTTGTTGATTCTCTTTCATCCGTACCAATATCGGCAGGAAAACGGATGCAAAGCAAGGCTTTTCTCAAACCTTGGATCTATGATCGTGCTCAGATCCAGATCTCCGCGCCGAAAACAAGTCTTGGAATCCCTGGATCTTGATTTTAGAATCGAGGCGGAGGATATAGACGAAAGTTCTTTGAAAGACGAACGTCCTCTGGAATATTTAAAAAGGATTTCTTTGTCCAAGTTAGGCACAAGATCCAAGGACGAATTTTTGATTTCCTGCGATACGATCGTCGTTCATGAAAATTCGATTCTTCAAAAACCCGAAAACTTTTCGGAAGCGACGGAAATGCTCCGAAGATTGTCCGGAAAAACTCACATGGTCTATTCCGGATTGGGAATTTATGTTCAAGGGCTTGAACGGTTCGCGTTCGATTCTTCTCGAGTTCATTTTCGTTCTTGGGATCGCGAACAAATCCGAACTTACGTCGAAAAATATTCTCCCTTGGATAAGGCGGGGAGTTATGGGGTTCAGGATCGGGAAGGACCCGTTCTGTCTTTCGAGGGATCTTATACGAACATTCTCGGATTTCCGATACGAATGTTTTTTCAATATCACGAACTTTGGAAAAAATATTTAAAAGGAAATTACGCGTAGAAATCGATCAAACTGCCTCGAGTCGTCGGCACGGATTCTTTGGGCGAAGAAAAATTACCTTTTCCGCCCGCGTTACGGTCGGAGTTAAAATCCTCGCGGCGAATCGGTTCCACAGCCTGCACTTTTCCGCCCATACGAGCCGGACTTACGTAAGTCAAAGTTTCGTTTGGGAAAGAAATCCTCTGGACTCCGGAACTGATATTCATATTTTAATCTTCGGAGAATCGATTCTTTACCTTAAACAATTCTCCCGTTTTTTTAAGGATCGAAGTTACTTCCAATTCAAGTTGAATGGCGACTAAAACCAAAGAATATAAAAATTCCATTGAGTTCCTGGCGGATTGGAACAAGGAATTGCCGCAAATCGTTTTTGTCGCGGCCAAAGAATCCTATGAATTCGAAATTCTCGCGGAAAAATATAAGGAAGCGATTCGAAAAACGGGAGAACCTTTCGAAATCGTAATTTTCGTTTCGGAACCGGGAGACTTTGAAAGATTTCAATCCGAAGCCTTCAACTTGGACATGTTCTCCAATCGGAAATTATTCATCATCAAATCGGGACTTGAATTTTTCAAACCGATCTCGGGCGGAAAAGGAAAGAACAACGAATCCTTACAAAAACAATTTTCGAATTTTCCGGACTCGATCCAACTTCTGATTCACTACAATCACTGGGAAGTTCCAAACAAAGTTCTTCAGATCTTCGGGGGAAAAGCCAATCTAATCAAAACCAAAAACTTTTATCCGAGCGAAACCCGCGCGGGTTTTTTACAAGCCTGTAAAGAAATCGGAGTTCAATTGGATGAAGACGCAATGGATGAATTCCTTCACAAGATTCCTCCGTCGATGGGAGCGTATTTACAATCGCTTTCCAAACTCAAACTTTATCTCCTAAAAAAATCCTTCACGAAACAGGACATAGAAGACGTTTTATTATTCAGCGGAGAATTCAATTCTTCCGGCTTGGTGGATTTTTTTATGGAATCGGATCGAATTCGTTTTTTCAAGGAGTTGAGAAAATTTCAAAGCGGAAAGGACTCCTTGCTTTTATTTTTTTCTATCTTAAAGGAAAGAATCGATCAGCTTCGTAAGTACAAAATCATTTCTAGAAAATACGAAACTTCTCTTTCCGACGAGGAACTTTACGAACTTTTGGACATTCAATCCTACAGCCCCGCGCGGAAGAATTTTGTTCGAAACCGTCTTAGAAAAGAAGCCGCTTTTTTTTCCGATAAGATCATCGGAGAACTTTATGATTTTATGATAGAGATGAACATCCGAATCAAAACCAGTTCGGAAAAGGAAGGATCGGAGTTTTACTTCAGTCGCCGAATGGAGGATCTTTTCCTTCAGCTTCGCCGGAAAGACCGAATTCTATGATCTTTCTGTAAATCGTTCTTTCCGAAATTCCGAGTATCTTGGCCGCTTTTTCCCTGTTTCCGTTTACGAGTATCAGATTTTTTTTGATAATTTCCCTTTCGTAATCCTTTAAAGGAATTCCCGTTTTTACTTCTATAAACTCCGAATAGACGTAAGAAGTTTCGAACATCTGAGGCGGAAGATGTTTTACGTCGAGGATACGAACGGCGAACAAGGAAATCATACTTTCCAGAAGATTTTTGAGTTGTCTGACGTTTCCCGGAAAATCGTAATTAAGCAAAAGCTGAACTAGTTTTTCGCTCAATCGGATTTCTTTTCGTTTATACTTTTCGGAAAGAGTTTCCAAAAAATGTTTAATCAAAAGAGGAATGTCTTCTTTTCTTTCCCTTAAATCGGGAAGATCCAATCTAAAGTTTGAAATTTCGAAATAAAGGGATTCTAAAATTTGACCGGCTTCCAGTTTCCGTTTCCATTCTTTGCCGGAAATAAAAACGAAACGAGAATCGCTCCGGTTTTCGCGGATTTTTTTCAGAAGATAAACCTGAATCTCCTTGGGGAAATTCGGAAAATCCTTAAAAAGAAAATACGTGTTTTTTCCTTCGGAAAATATCGATTCGAAATTTTTTTCGTTTTCTATATTATCGGAATCTAAAATGAGAATGCGAGGATTTAAGCCGGATAAACCGGCAATCAGCTTGGAAACGAAAGTTTTCCCGCTGCCCGGACCTCCCGTAACGAATAAGGGCAACGTATTTTGAGACAACGATTTCAATCGATTGAATATCTTAATCGAATTCGAAGCGTTGCTGATGAAAATGTGTTCTTCGGAATTCAAATGCCGATCCCTTTGTGAAGATTATAACCCTTTGACCTGAAGAACTTTACCTCGGATAATACAATCAAAAGAACTTTTATTCGTATGTTGAAAATAATTTCTTACTTGAATGGGCGTACATTCCAAAATCTGAGAAGGAGAAATAGGATACTTTTCCGTAAGACCTGCGACGTTCGCAACACCGTCCACAGCACTCGCGGATGGAACATAAGTCGTCCGATATAGGATCTGTTCGTCGACTTGGGGAGTTTTTATTCCGGGCGGAAGCGAAACCCAAAAAGCCTTTTCACCGGATTTTACCAAAACCTCCGTTCCACCCTCCCCTTTAAACCCGTCTTTAAATAGGACTTGAGAAAGTAAAAAGGAAAGATTGTCCCGTAAAGAATCCGATGTAAGAATTTTATCTCCCGTCAATTCGGAATATATTTCCGTAAAATTCAACGGATTGATCGATTCCGATTCCGCGTATTTTCCCGAATAAGAAACCTTATTGAGCGAAGATTCCGGCGGAGTTTGGCTCGGAGAAACGTCCGAATACGTAAAATAAATCCGCCTTCCCCGGAATATGAGAGTTTTTGAATCCTTTACCGTACTTACTCTTTTGAAATACGTTATCTCAAAAAGATTTCCCTTTGGAAGAATTCCTTTAAAAAACTGCGTTTGAGATACGGCAGAATACGGCGCGGTAAACAATTGAACCCTATAACCGGAAGACTGGAGATCCTGAATTGCGGAAGATAAAGTGGAGTTTGGAATTTTCCCCTTTGCGTTTGTAAGAATGATTATGTCTTGAACGTTTTGAGAACGACTTCCCGGCCGCACTAACGTGCGTTTTGTGCTAAGTAAGGCTTCCGATAAATCGTCCAAACTTGATTTGCCGAACGATTTTAGATTTCCGACCTGAGTTCTTAATTCCGCCAAAGAACCGGCTTTAGGAAGAATTGAGACCTTTCCCTCGGAGAAAGTTACGATCTGCATCCCGGTCATCGAATCCCAAGACGCATTTTTAACAAATTGCGCCCACTCCTCCCTTTCTCTTTGGAAAGAAGGAGACATATCGATAACAAAAATGAATTCTCTCTCAACCTTATTCGAAGCCGTGGTTTGTCTTTTTTTAGTAGGAATCCATGGAAAGGAACGTTCCGTCATGGATCGCATCAAAAAGAAAAGATCCGATTTTTCGGAAAGATGAAATTCATCCAATCGTTTCTGAGTGCAATCGTAAACGGCACGATCGAGAGAAATATTGTTTTGAAAACCGACTTCGTCTCGAACTAAGTAGTCTACGGCCAATTCGGAACAAATTTTTGAAAAGTCTTCCTTACCGAAACGAGAACTTTTAAATTTGTTAAAAATTTCTTTATCTCTGATTTTTTCAGTCGTATCCACTTTTGCTTTTAGCAGTAAGTTCGCGTAAAAAGCCCCTAATTTGGAAATTTCTTGCCATCTGTCATCGATCCTTTCCAAAGTTGCGGGTAAGTTTCCCTCAACTTTTCCCGGAAGAAAAATTATATTCGTAGAGAATACGGGATGAGCCACGAAACAAAGGAAAAAGAATAAATTTCTTAACATGTATGATTCAAACGAGTTCTTAATTTTATTATGAGGAAACCCTGGATTCAAAGCAACCTATTAAAAAATGAGTTGCACAAACTCGACAAAGTATTAATTTTTTTCATTTAGTAGATCAAGGAGAAAATAATGATCAATAGACTTATCGCTCTATCTGTAGCAACAATGATTTTTGTAGCTTGCTCCAGCACTGACACAGGACAAAAGGACGCAACATCTGTAGGTGATGGCGGTTGGACATTCGAAGGATGGGGTGGACCTCCGGAGCAAAATAAAGACGGAAAAACACCAAGGGATACGAATCCAAAAGACTGGTACTATATTAAATTTTCCTCCAGAGCATCCGTTAAAGCAGTAACTAAGAAAAGCCAAGCGATGATGCAATCCACATGCCGCGAAGCTTCCAGACTTCAAGGCGCATCCGACGTTGTGAAAAAGATGGTTGGTGAAACTGTAGAAGCGGCTTCCGGCGTTTCCGACGGTGAAGCAACCGCGTCCGTAATCGTTTCTCAGTCTCAAGGTGTTGTAAAAGGAGTTGGGGTTTACGAATGTAAAGCAACCGGTTCCGGATCCGATCCTAAAGACATTTCTAAAGACAACTGGGAAGAATGCCAGTGTGTTATTTACGCAAAATTTGCCGGTGGAAAAGACGCTCTGGTAGCGAAAGCACAAGAAGTTTCCAACAAACAATAATAAACTGAGTTATAAAGCTTAACTTGTTTATAAGCCCCGCCTTAAAAAAGCGGGGCTTTTTATTTCTTAGTAAAGAAGTTTATAAAAAATCGGGCTTCAAAGAGAATTTCCGAGAGCGCCTTAAAATCAGAATTTTATTGAAGAACGATTCCGAATTTTCCCGCTAGAGCGTTTATATCCGCGTTGAATTCATCCTGTTTCGACGCCGCCTTTTTCAAAGCTTCCGTCGCAACTTGAAGGATCTTATTCTTTTCCTCGTCGGAAACGGAGTTATATCTGGAAAGTTCCTGACTGGATTTTTTCAACAGCTTCACGGTTTCTCCAAGGAGCGCGTCTTTGCTTAAGGAAGCCGATACCGTTTTGATCCAAACGTCGTAGTAGTTATTCAGTTTTTCTTCGGTTAAAATGGAATCATAACAAGTCACTTTGGAAAATTCTCCGATGACTTCCTGTTCCAAACAATACATCCCTCTTTTTAACTTACCCTTGGTGTTTGCGGTGATCGTCGGTTTTACGAATGCGTCATCCGAATCGTTCAACACGAAATAAACGTTTTCAGAGAAATTTTTCACAGGCGCATAACCTTCTTTGTTTTCTACGGTCTTAACTTTAATGAATGTTACGGTCGAAGTTCCTTTCTTTGTAGCAACTTCCGTATCGACGGTTTCCAAACCGGTCACTTCTTCCATTCCGTAAACAAGACCGACTTGATCTTCTTTTTTATCGGAACCCGGGACTTTATAAATCCACTGGTCGAAATTGGCAAATCGAGTTCCGAGGATTTGTGCTTCTTGCTTTTTTTCTTCCTTTTTACATCCGATCGTAATCAGCAAAGCAAAAAAAAGAATTAAGAATAACTTTATGTGTTTCATACAATGTTTCTCCGTTTCTCGAAGTTTTTAAGTTCGCGGAGAATTTAGTCAAGAAATAATGGAAGAGGTTAGAGTGTCGCTACAACGTTGTGTCGTTTATCGGACAGGAGAAGATCTTCGAATCGATTCCAGTCCCTTAGTTCCAATAACTCGGTTTTCCAAGCCGGATCAAATTCCAGACCGTTCAGGTATTTCACGAAATGTTTTCTGAATAGAACGATACCAAGTTCCTCACCAAAGTCTTCTACCATCCAACGAAGATGTTCCAAGATCACGGTTGAAACATCATTCCAAGATAATTCTTCCTTTTTGATTTCTGAAAATATCCAAGGATTTCCGATCGCGTTTCTTCCGATAAGAACTCCGTCTAAGCCGAATTCTCGAATCTTAAAATTTGCTTCTTGGAAACTTTTAATATCTCCGTTTCCGAAGACTGGAATTTTTCTATTCGCTTTTACCTCGCCAATCGCATCCCAATCCGCAAGTCCCGTATAAGCCATTTCCTTTGTGCGACCGTGAACCGTAAGAGCGTTCACACCGGATTCTTCCAAAATTTTTGAAACTTCAAGATAGTTACGAGTTTCAGAATCCCAGCCGATACGAATCTTTGCCGTAACCGGAACGTTGACTCGTTTTTTCATCGCCTCTATGATTTTTCCGGCTAACGCAGGTCTACGCAAAAGTCCGGCGCCGGCGCCTCGTAACGATACCTTACGAGTGGAACATCCCATGTTCAAATCGATGATATCGGGTTTTAACTCTTGGATGATTTCAGCAGCCTCGGCGATGATCTCCAAACGGTTGCCAAAAATTTGAAACGTGATCGGACGTTCTTCCGGATCAAATCGAAACATTTTCAGAGCCTTGGGCGCCCTGTGAACGAGTTCATCGGTGTTTACAAATTCCGTATAAGAAAAAGCGGCTCCGAACTTTTTACAAATTCTACGAGTCGGAGAATCGGAAATGCCGGCCATCGGGGAAAGTGAGATTCTCCCCGGAATCGTGACGTTTCCGATCTGAATCATTGAATCAGCTTTCTCCTAGAACCGTGAAATCCTGCACTTTATCGTTGTCTTTCAGATCTACGATACGAACACCGACTGCGGTTCTTCCTAGTTTAGAAATATCGAATGCGTTAATTCGGATCGTCATTCCTTGTTGTGTGATCAGAATGATCTCATCTTCGCTTCCAACGGAACCGGTTCCGACGGAAAATCCGTTCTTCTCCGTTACTTTAAGATAGGCCATTCCTTTACCGCCTCTTCCTTTCGCGGCAAACTCCTCAAAGCCAAGACGTTTTCCATATCCCTCTTCGGAAACAACGAAGATATCTTCTCCTTCTTTGAACTTGCTGAGTCCGACGATTGCGTCGTCTTCAGACAGTCTCATTCCGGTAACACCGCTCGCGGTCCTTCCTTGAGCGCGGATAATAGTTCCTTCGATACGAAGAGCCAATCCTTTTCTTGAAAAGATAATAACTTCGTCTTTGTCAGAGATCGCTTCTACTTTAATCAAATCGTCTCCGTCTCGAAGTCCGATCGCGATGATCCCGGATTTTTTAACGTTTCCAAATTCTTTCAACTGAATCCGTTTGATAAAACCGCGTCTGGTCACCAAAAGAAGATCCTTGTCCATGTCTTCTTCTCTAAAGGCAAAGATCGAAGAAATGTATTCGTCTTCTCTCAGGTTGATAATCGCTTTTAGAGATTTTCCTCGCGCTTCCTTGGATGCGATCGGTAACTCGTAAGCTTTCATGACGTAGACTTTTCCGATGTTGGAAAAGAACATGATGCTATCGTGAGTCATTGCGGCTTTCATGATTTTAATCACATCGTCGCGTTTTTGCGACAGACCTTGAATTCCTTTTCCGCCTCGTTTTTGTCTTTTAAATGTGTCGATCGGCAAACGTTTTACAAACTGATCGTAAGTGATTTGGATTACGATCTCTTCGTCTGCGATCAAGTCTTCGGCGTTGAAGGAAGAACTTTCTATACTTTCGATGGAGATTTCGGTTTTTCTTTTTGTGCCGTATTTATCTCCGACTTCTTGGAGTTCGGTACAAACGATGTCGCTTACGCGGGAGGGTTTTGCAAGAATGTCCATTAAATCCACGATAAGTTTTCTGACTTCTTCCAACTCATCAATGATCTTTTGAACCTCGAGAGAAGTAAGCCTTTGCAATCTCATTTCCAAAATCGCGTCCGATTGAACTTCGGAAAGGCTAAAACGAATCATCAATTGTTGTTTCGCTTCCGGAGGATTTTTAGAAGCTCGAATGACCTTGATCACGTCTTCTATATTTTCTAAGGCGATCTTCAATCCTTCCAAGATATGGGCGCGTTTTTCCGCCTTATCCAAGTCGAACTGAGTTCTTCTTACGATGACTTCTCTTCTGTGCGCGGAATAAGCGGTTAAGATTTCTTTAATGTTAAAAATCTTAGGTTTGTTATCCAAAATCGCGAGCATCGTGATTCCGTAACTTACCTGAAGCTGAGTCATCTTGTAGAGTTGGTTTAATATGACCTGAGCATTTGCATCTTTTTTAATATGAATTTCGACTCGAATTCCTTTTCGATCCGAGAGATCCAATATTTCGGAAATTCCTTCGATGTGTTTTTCGTTAACAAGATCCCCGATTTTTTCGAGAAGAACTTTTTTGTTCACTTGGTAGGGAATTTCGGTGACTACGATTACTTCTCTTCCGTTCTTCTTTTCTTCGATATCGACTTTCGAACGAATTCGAATCGATCCCTTTCCGGTCGTATAAGCGGAGATCAATCCTTCTCCACCAATGATAATTCCAGACGTTGGAAAATCCGGGCCCGGTACAATTTTAAGAATCTCAGGAATTGTAATCTCAGGATTTTTAATCACTGCGATTACGGCATCGATTGTTTCCTTAAGATTGTGAGGTGGAATGTTGGTCGCCATCCCAACTGCGATTCCGGAAGAGCCGTTTACGAGTAAGTTTGGAAAGTTAGCGGGAAGTACGTCCGGCTGCTGTTTCGTATCGTCGTAGTTAGGCGAGAAGCTGACGGTTTCTTTTTCGATGTCGCGTAACAATTCTTCGGCGACTTTTTCGAGTCTTGCCTCCGTGTATCGATACGCCGCGGGGTTATCTCCGTCGATGGAACCGAAGTTTCCTTGGCCGTCGATCAAAGGAACTCGTAAGGAAAATTCCTGCACCATTCTTACGAGGGCTTCGTAAACGGACGCATCCCCGTGAGGGTGATAGTTACCGATCACTTCCCCCACGATCTTAGCGCATTTTACATACGGACGATCGCTTCTCCAAGCGCGTTCGTTCATCGCGTGTAGAATTCTTCTGTGAACGGGTTTTAATCCGTCTCTCACGTCCGGAAGCGCACGACCGACGATCACAGACATCGCGTATCCCAAATACGCTTCTTTCATTTGATCTTCGATTTCTACGGGAATGACTCTGACACCGTTTTTAAGCGCTTCCGCAATATCCGGTTTTCCGGCGATATTATAGCTTAGGACTTTTGTTTCGTTTTCCATCTCTTGACTCATTTCAGAATTCCCTTTGGATCAAAGATCCAAGTTTGCAACCTTAGCCGCGTTCACTTCGATAAACAATTTTCTAGGTTGTACTTCGTCGCCCATAAGAACGTTAAACGTCTCTTCCGCTTCTACGAAATCGTCCAACTTAACTTTCAGAACGACTCTGTTGGAAGGATCCATCGTGGTTTCCCAGAGTTGTTCCGGATTCATTTCTCCGAGACCCTTGTATCTCTGGATCACAACTTTTTCAGTTCCGATCGTCTTTAGTAATTCTTCCTTTTCCTTATCCGAGTAAGCGTAAGTAGAATTCTTACCGTGTTTGATGAGATACAAAGGAGGTTGTGCTACATAGAGAAAACCTTTTTCGATCACTGGACGCATATAACGAAAAAAGAATGTAAGTAACAAGGTTCGAATGTGGGAACCGTCGATATCCGCATCCGTCATAATCATAATTTTATGATATCGAATTTTATCGATATTGAATTCATCTTCACCGATTCCGGTTCCGAGCGCGGAAACCAAAACGCGAATTTCTTCGCTGGAAAGAATTTTGTCCAATCTCGCTTTTTCAACGTTCAAAATTTTTCCTTTCAGAGGAAGAATCGCCTGCGTATTTCTATCTCTTCCTTGTTTTGCGGAACCGCCTGCGGAATCCCCCTCGACGAGATAAATCTCGGAAAGAGCGGGATCTTTTTCGGCGCAATCGGCCAGTTTACCCGGAAGACCTCCTCCTTCAAGAACCGTTTTTCTTCGAGTAAGATCTCTCGCTTTACGAGCGGCTTCTCTCGCTTTCGCGGAAAGAATACATTTTTCTAATATCTTTTTTGTAATGTTCGGATTTTCTTCAAAGAATAAAGTAAGACCTTCCGAGGTTAAGGTCTGCATAATCCCTTTGATCTCGGCGTTTACCAATTTTTCTTTTGTCTGAGAATTGAATTGAGGCTGAGGAATTTTAATCGAGATAACGGCGGTTAAACCTTCTTTAACGTCTTCCCCGGAAAGACCCGTTGGATGTTTTTTAGAAAGAACCGTATCCTTTTTTAGAAAGTCGTTTAACGTTCTGGTGAGAGCCGCGCGAAAACCCTCTAAGTGAGTTCCGCCTAAGTTGTTGTTGATGTTGTTGGTAAAACAAAAGATACTTTCCGTATACGTTTCGGAATATTGGATCGAAATTTCCGCCAAAACATCGTCTTTGTTTCGCTCAAAGTGAATGACCTTGTGCATCGGATGTTTGTTTTCGTTGATATGCTCTACGAAAGAAACGATCCCACCTGAAAACTGAAATTCGTTCCGAAGGAGATTTTCACCTTCGCTACCGCGTCTACGATCTTCGACGATCAGAACCAAACCCTTATTCAAAAAAGCTAATTCTCTAAAACGTGCAGAAAGCACGTCGAACTGAAAATCCACCGTAGTAAAGATGGAAGCGTCCGGTTTAAAGCGAACAATGGTTCCTCTTTCCGAAGAATCACCTTTCATTTCCACGGGAGAAACCGGGATTCCTTTCTCGTATTTCTGCGTATAAAACTTTCCTTTCTGATGAACTTCAACAATGAGATATTCGGAAAGAGCGTTTACGACAGAAACACCGACTCCGTGAAGACCTCCCGAAACCTTATAAGCGTCGTTTTCAAACTTACCACCCGCGTGAAGGATGGTCATTACGACTTCGATCGTGGAAATTTTTTTATCGGGATGAATGTCGACCGGAATTCCTCGACCGTTATCTTTTACTTCGATAATGTTATCCGGTAAAATGGAAATTCCGATTTCCGTACAATGTCCGGCCATCGCCTCGTCCACGGAGTTGTCCACGACCTCGTAGACCATTTTATGAAGTCCCGTATCATCCTGAGTTCCGATATACATTCCCGGACGTTTTCTAACAGCTTCCAGACCCTCTAAAATCTTGATCTGACCGGCGCTGTAGCTAGCTTCTTCTTGGCTCATTTTTTTCGGACCTCAGGAATAGTTTTCCTGAAAACCATAGGGAGGCAAGGAAATTCATCGAATCATCAAAGATATTGAAGAATCTCTAGGTAACGTTTTTTAACTTCGGGGTCTGTTTCTTTTTCAAGAATGGCGATTAAGTCATCCTTGCCTTCCAAGCCTTTTTTTTCCTTGGTTTCAGGTAAAGCGGGAGAATAGGAAGTCGTTAGTTTACCGATGGAAATCTCAATCGAACGAACGATTCCTTTTCCTAAAAACCGAGCGGACTCTCGGAGGATGCGATTTTGCAAAAAAAGTAATTCTTGTTTATAAGCGTTATGAGAAACGAGAATTCGGAGTTTACCGAATTGAATCGAGTTTACTTCCGAATGCGAAGCGAACACGGGACCTATTATTTCCTTCCAACGGTTTCGAAGCGTATGAATGGAAATTTTTTCCTGTAGATTTTCTTCCGTAATTCCCATTTGATTTAAAACGGAACGAAACTCGGAAGTTTCGATTTTTTTGGATGAAATCAAATCGTCTTTCATTCTACAGATTGGACGTTTCCTTGTCGAATTAGAAAAATCTGTTTTTGATCCTGAAGTTTACCGACATAATCTTGAATTCCTTCCAAATCGGTTGTGGTAAAAAATGCCTGCCCCGCGTTTACGACAAGGTCCACAAAATACTCTCTTCGTTTAACGTCTAATTCCCGAATTACGTCATCGATCAATAAAACCGGCGTAGTATTTAATACATTTCTATAATAATTGAAAGTAGCGGTTTTTAAAGCGATTACCGTACTTCTTTTTTGGCCTTGAGATCCGAACTCGGTGATATCACGTTCGTTGCTTCCGATAAAAAGATCGTCTCTATGAATTCCTACCGAAGTGTAACCGAGCCTCAAATCCCTTCCCAAATTACGGCCGAGCTTTTCTACGAATTCGTTTTCGTTTTTTACGTTGGGTTTGTAAGTCATTTCAAGTTCGTCTTTTCCACCGCTCAATCTATTCAGGTTCGTTTGATAAAACGAGTTTAATTCCAGGACGATTTCTTCTCTTTTATTAAGAATGATAACCCCTTTTTCGATCAGTTTTTTATCCCAAATCGACAGATGAGAGGCATCGGAGCCGCCCGTTTTCAACAAAGCGTTTCTGTGCTTTAGAATTTTATTATATTCAAGAAGGGATTCGAGATAAAACGGATCGAAAGAGGAAATAAACGCATCTATGAATTTTCTTCTTTCTGCCGGACCCGATTCTATGATTTTCAAGTCCATTGGAGTTAATAAAACCGTAATAAACTTACCGATCAGATCGGTTCTTTTTTTTACTTCTTCTTGATTGAACTTTAATTTTCTTTTAACCGTAGGTTTTGCGGTAAATCCGATTTCCAACACGGATTCTTTTTGATTTTCTTGGATTCTTCCCCTAAGAAAATAATTTTCAGAACCCCATCGAATCAAATTGGAATCCTCGGGTTCGCGAAAACTTTTCAACCAGGACAACATACAAATCGCTTCGAGAAGATTCGTTTTTCCCTCTCCGTTATCTCCCACAAAAAAAATAAGCCTGGAATTGAAATCCAGGCTCAGTTCTTCGTGATTTCTAAAATTCTGAAGAGTAAGATGTTTTAAAAACATTACAGCTTATCGTTAAATTAAATTTTATTCTACGGAAATATCAAGCTGCAAAGTTCTTTCGAATTTTGCTCGGAGGTTCTTATAATTTCATCGGCATTATCACGGATATAAATTCAGGATCGGACGGATCCTTAAAGATAACCGGGGAACTGGCGTCCGAAAACTCGATCTTGACCTCGTTGTCGTCGATCGATCTGAAAATATCCATGAGATATTCTCCCTTAAACGCGATCGTAACTTCGTCGCCGGAATATTCTATCGGCTTGTTGATACTCGCTTCCGAAGCGCCGAGAGTTTGAGCGAATAAATTCAAATTGTTTTTACTAAACGTTAGTCTTACTTGTCTGGAAGGTTCTTCCGCAGCAGTAAGAACTTGCCTGAGAGAAACTTGAAACTCTTCCTTGGAAATGCTTGTGGAAAATTTCGTGCTCTTCGGGATGACTTGTTCGTAATTTGGAAAATTTCCTTCGATCAACTTACATAAGAGTTCTATGTTATTGGCGGAAGCATAAATCTGACTGTCGATCAAACCGATGTTGCCGGTTTCGGAAGTTGCGATCATTTTAGAAATTTCTCGAATCGCTTTTGCGGGAACGATAATGGAATCTTTGAACTGTAAGGGAGAAGGAAGATTTCTTTCGATTTTGCAAAGTCTCCTTCCGTCCGTTCCGACAAAGATCAGTTTGTTTCCGTCGGGAATCATATAAAGACCGTTGAATATAAATCTTTGATCTTCGTGTGCGATCGCGTAAGAGGTTTTGCGAATCATGTCGTTTATCAAAGTGCTCGGAAAAGAAGAAACTTGAGAAGGATTTACTTTAGAAATCGTTTTGATTTCTTCCGCGTCCATTCCGCTGATTTTGGATTTGTAATCGTTCTTACCGGATGCGTCCGTAATGTAAGCAATGGAAGAATCACCGTCGGATTCTTCCAAAGACAAAGTCGTCTCTTCAAAGTGAATCGTTTTAAAAAAACTGGAAAGTTGTTTTGCGGGTAACGAAATACTTCCCGGATTAACGACTTCCGCAGGCACAGATGTTTTGATCGAAATTTCAAGATCGGTAGCTGAAAGAAAAACTTCCTTCCCTTCCGCTTCTATTTTAAGATTTGATAATATAGATTTAATTTCTCTCGCGGAGATTACACCTTCTACTGCATGAATTGCTTTTAAGAATTCCGATGTATTAACTTTGATTTTCAATTTGTTTCTCCTAGTTTCTTTTTTAATTAAATAGATTTCTTATTATTGTACAGTTGTAGGAGTAGTACCTGTAGATATGTACATAAAATCGTATTCTTTAAGAATACTGAAATATGTCTCATTCTTTTTGAAAAGAGAATTTTCTTTTCAGACATAATTCTTGGTCATTTTCTAATACAAAGCGACAGTAATTCTGCATTATGTCTTATTTACAGATTTAATAATCTTTTTTAACGCTGATTTTATAGTTTATAAACAGTTTATTAACAGTGAATAAAATCGTTCTTTCCCTGTTCAAAAATCTTTTCCTTATTGAAGCCTATATTTGGAACTGATCCGTTCCACTAAAAAGCGCATTTCTTTATTGTTGGAAAGAAGTTCCTCGGCTTTACGAACTCCGTGAATTACGGTCGTATGTTGAGTTTGAAAAAGTCTTCCCACCTGAGATTTATTGACTTTGAAAATATTGTGTAATAGATAAAAACAAATATGACGCGGAATGATTAACTCTTTTTTTCTGCTCTTTCCCATAATCTCGGCCGCATTTAAATTGAATTCTTTCGCAACGGATTCTATGATCCGATCGTGTGAAAATTCCACGTTCTTTTTACGATAAAGACGGTTCTTGACGATTTCCTTTACCTTGTCCAAATTTAAGAAAAGGAGCGAGTAAGATTTTTTATATAAGTAAATATCGTTGAGCGCGCCGAGAAGAAGTCTTGTATCTTCTTCGATTTGATCCGCTAAAAAATCCAATATGTCCTCGCTCAAACCGAGATCCATAATTTTAGAATGATATATTACGATTCCCTTTCGAATCTCTTTATCGGGAAATTGAATGTCCGCTTGAACTCCCGTTACGAATCTGGATTTTAATCTTTCATGAATTGTAAGTTCGGAACTCGGACGATCCGATGCGATTACGATTTGTCTTTTTCTTTCAAAAAGGAAATTGAATAACGCAAAGAATTCATCCTGAGTTTTTTCGGCGTTGGTGGAAAGAAGTTGAATGTCGTCCACAAGAAGACAGTTGTAGGATTGATATTTGATCTTAAAACTTTCGATAAGTTCTCTGGATTGTAGAGCAAAACGAAACTCGTTCATAAAAGAGGAAATATCGACGTAACATACGGTTTTCCACGGATCTTTTTTGATGAGTTCGGATCCGATCGCATGAAGCAAATGAGTTTTTCCCACTCCCACGCTTCCGAATAAATAAAGAGGATTGATTTCAGCCGGTTTTCGAACACATTCTTTCGCAGCCGTGTAGGCCAAACGATTACAATCGCCTACGATAAAGGTTTCGAAGGTATAATCCGGATTGAATTGAAAATCTTTTTGATCGAAGGATTTTTCCAAAATGGATTGAAGCGGAGAAGCCGCCTTTGTTTCGATTAGGATTTCAACGGGAATCTTATCACCGCAAGCTTCTAAGATCGCATTTTCGATTATACTTTGATATTTTCTTTCGACGTGGGTTTTAATCGTAGCCGAAGGAGCGATGATCGTACATTTCTCCGAATTAAAAGTCTCTAATTTTAGAGTATCAATGAAGCGTTCATAATATTGAGGAGATATTTTTTTAGATACTTCCTCCAAAATTTTATTCCAAACTAGATTCAACGCTTCCTCCAAAAATAATAAAACAAAAAGCCCTCTCGTTTGAAGAGACTTCTGCGGGTTCGAACTAAAAAAATTCTCAATTCGATTGAATAAAACGATTTTTCAATTCGGCTCCGGAGTCCCGGAACCCTACGAATGAGAATACAGTATTTTTTGAAGAAGCCTTGTACTCAAATGAAAATTCCGGAATTGGAATCTTCCGCTAAAAAAAGAAGATGTTTATGTTTTTAATAATTAATTATGTCTCAAATATAAAAACGATCTATTCACATACTTCAGACGACGTTTGGCTGAATGTTTTTTAAGGAATATATATTCAAATTTTAGAATGTATATTAAAGAGAAATTTGAAAAAACAATCTTGAAAGTGCGATTGTATCGATACCGGTGATTCTTTTGTGAAGTTCGGCTTTGAATTGAAAGATTGCTTCTATCTTTGAGAGATTATTTTCGTAACCCGTTCTCGTATATTCGTAGATTAAAACAAGACTTATTAATTCTAAAAATTCTTTATAAGAAAAATTTTCCTTCCATTCTGGATGTTCGTCTTTGTAAGAAAGGATCCACGATTCGAGTTTTAAAAGATCGAGTCCCGTTTCCAATCGATCCTTGATTTTTTCCTGAATCAAATCCATTACTTCCCTCGGACAGTCCGATGATACGAGACTTCCGCCTTGAAACGGAAGTGTGGTAAGTCCAAAGTTTGTGTTGATTCTTTTTAAATCGTTTTGATTCAAATATTGAAACGGAATACAAATAGCTCTGCTCACGATCGTCTCTTTCAATTTGTCCAGATTGTTTACGATAAAGATAAATCTTGAAAAGTGAGGAGCTTCTTCCAACGATTTTAATAATGCGGTCTCGGCTTCGTTTCCGATTAAGGACGCATCCGGAAAAACGATAAAACGAAATCGGGAAAGATGAGGTCGATAATTCAATCGAGAACGGATCAACCATCGAATCGAAAACTCATCCGGATTGTCTTCGCTTCCGATTGGTATAATCTTACCGCTTTCTTCCGGAAACCGAATGTAATCGGGATGTGAGTGGTGCATGAACGCTTTGCAGGACGCGCAAACTC
Organism: Leptospira alstonii serovar Sichuan str. 79601; assembly: GCF_000347175.1. Classification (GTDB taxonomy): domain Bacteria; phylum Spirochaetota; class Leptospiria; order Leptospirales; family Leptospiraceae; genus Leptospira; species Leptospira alstonii. The sequence continues at coordinate 99,634 of NZ_ANIK01000003.1, read as the reverse complement.
CGCAGGAAGTTCCTTCGAAACACAATACATTCTTAATGAAACGTTCCGATGCGGATTCCTTTCCGGTTCCGTCGGGGCCGTGAAAGATAAGAAGAGGAGGAATCGTTTCCGGTCTCGATGTGTATCTTTTTAAGAACGTAAGAGCTACTTCTTGTCCTAAGATATCGTCTAGTTGAAACGAACTCATTCTTTCTTTAGTAGACCGGAGTTAACCAGTGTTTGTATTTTTCTTCTTTGTTGATTACAAGATTGAAAAATAAACTCTGAATCTTTTTTGTGATCGGTCCCATCTCCGAGTCGGCAACTTTTCTGTGATCGATCTCGGAAACCCAAGCGATTTGAACTCCGGTTCCCGAAAAGAAAACTTCATCCGCGATATAGAGTTCGCTCCTTGAGATATCTCTTTCGATCACTTCGATTCCGTTGTCTTTTGCAATTTGGAGAACGCTTTTTCGAGTGATTCCTTCCAGCAAAGAAGAACTGATTCCGGGTGTGATGATTTTTCCGTCTCGAACTAGAAATATATTTTCCGCAGAGCCTTCGCTTACAAATCCTCTGGAATCCAAAAAGATGGCTTCGTCAAATCCGTTTTGAACCGCTTCCGATTTTGCGAGCGCCGAGTTCACATATCCGCCGGAAACTTTGGATAAGGTCGGAATTACTGCGTCGTCAAATCTTCTCCAGCTCGATACCATCGTTTTCAATCCGCGTTTCGTATCCAAGTAGTCGTTCAACTGAAGAATGTAGATCGCGAGTTCGGTCGGCACGTCGTGAAAGCGCGGAGAAAGTTGCAGCGCCGATGTATAAACAAAAGGACGAAGATAAATGTTCTCTTTGTAACCACTTTGACGGATCAAGTCGATCGTTATGTCCCTCAAGTTTTCTTTTGTCTTATCCAACTTCAACTGCATGATTCGTGTCGAGTTGATCAGTCTTTGGTAATGGTCTAAGATACGAAAGAGATAGATGTTATCGGTGTCTTTATCGTAGTAACCGCGGACTCCGCCAAAGACGGTAGTTCCGTATTGAAGCGCGTGAGTTTGAATGCTGATCTTTGCTTCGGATTCGGGAAGGATTTTTCCTTCGAAATAGGATAGTTTCTTGATGGATTCTGCCATAGAACAGGAACCTGATAAGTGATATAATTCCATGAATCAATATGTTAAGTCTGCTGTCGATTCATCTTGCAATCGATACGTTCGATAACTTGCGAAACATCTCATTCTAAAATTTGTAATTTATTTTCAGGAAGTTGAATCTCGATGATCGAATCCAAGAACCAATCTTTTTTCCCGAATCGTTTTGATTGTATCGTAGTAGGCGCGGGTCATGCCGGTTCGGAAGCGGCTTATATCGCTTCCAAGGGTGGAGCAAAAACTCTTTTGATCACTATGAATTTGGATACGATCGGTCAAATGTCTTGCAACCCCGCGATCGGTGGAATCGCGAAGGGACATATGGTAAGAGAAGTTGATGCACTCGGCGGTATCATGGGTAAGATCATTGATAACACCGGCATTCAGTTTAAGATGCTCAACACTTCCAAAGGCCCAAGCGTTTGGGCGCCAAGAGCTCAAGCGGAAAAGAAAGAATATCAACTCAAAGTAAAACATACTCTTGAAGCGGAGAAGAATCTTTCGATGCGTCAGGATACCGTGGAAGAACTTCTCATTGAAAACGATCAAGTGATTGGCGTAAAGACCGGACGCGGTTTTGAAATTTATACCAATCATTTGATCTTAACTACGGGAACGTTCTTATCGTCCCTCGTTCATATCGGAACGTATCAAAATGAAAACGGAAGAATGTGCGAGCCCACAGTGAAAGGCCTTTCCAAGTCTTTAGCAAAATACAATTTGAAGTTGGGAAGATTAAAAACCGGAACACCTCCTCGCATTCATAAGAACTCGGTCGATCTGAGTGTGCTTGCGATTCAGGAAGGTGATCCTCATCCTTCTCCGTTTTCTTTTTCAACGGATAAGATTACTCGAAGACAGATCCCATGTTATATCACTTACACGAATGCCGAGACTCATAAACTCATTCATGAGAATCTAAGTTTATCTCCGATGTATTCGGGACAAATTCAAAGTACGGGACCTCGTTATTGTCCTTCGATCGAAGATAAGGTTGTGAGGTTTGCGGATCGTGAAAGACATCAGGTCTTTTTGGAACCCGAAGGTTATGAAACTACCGAGATCTATCTCAATGGAGTATCCACAAGTCTTCCGGAAGAAGTTCAGTGGAAGTTGGTAAGGTCTCTCAAAGGTTTAGAGAACGCGGAGATAGTAAGACCAGGTTATGCAATCGAGTATGACTATGTAGATCCGACCGAACTCAAGCCGACTCTTGAAACGAAAAAGATCAAAGGTCTTTATCACGCGGGACAGATCAACGGCACGACCGGTTATGAAGAAGCGGCGGCTCAAGGTTTGGTAGCGGCTTATAGTGTTCTTCATTCTCTGAAGAATCTAACTCCCCTCTTGTTCAAAAGAAGCGAATCGTATATCGGAGTTTTAGTCGACGATCTCGTTCATAAAGGTGTGGAAGATCCGTATAGAATGTTTACTTCGCGCGCGGAACACAGACTTCTTTTGAGACAAGACAACGCGGATCAAAGGCTGATGAAATACGGTTACGATCTCGGACTTGTGGACCAGGAAAGTTACGATCGAATGAAAGAAAGATACGAGCGCGTGAATAATGTTCGTGAAAGAATCTATCAGATCCCTCTCAAACCTTCCGATGAATTTCAAAGTCTTTTGGATGAAAAGGGAATCACGAACTACAAGTTCGGAATGAAGTTGGATTCCTTTTTGAAACGTCCCGAGATCAAAATCGGGGATATAGAGTTTATGATTCCCGAAGTAATGTCTTGGTCGGAATCGGAGAAGAACATTCTTGAGATGGAAATTAAATACGAAGGTTATATCAAAAGAGAACTGGAAACGATTCAGTGGAAGAACAAGTATTTGGATCTGACAATTCCGGAAGATATAAACTACGAATCGATTGCAGGATTGAAAAAGGAAGCGATTCAAAAATTAAAAAGTCACAAACCGATGACCTTGGAAAAGGCGAGTCAGATTTCCGGAGTCGATCCGAGCGATATCGATCTGCTTCTTTATCATATCAAAGGTAAAAGGAAACAAGAAGCGGAGGTTTCTTGATACCGTAAAATCTTCCGACAAAGGATGTCGGAGTTCCGACGGGATTCCGATTTACGTTCGCGTTTCACATGAAACGTTTTTTGAAAGCCCGGAATTAGTCCGGGTTTTTTCTTTTGTGTGCATGAGTAGAAAGTCAGACCGAGAAGGAAGATTCGATTTTTTAAAAATCTTTTTTGTGTCCTATGGATTAAACCTCAGTTATTTGCGGGATTCTAAATCCGAAGAATCGATTGTGATTTGTAAAATTGTCGAAACTCTTACAAGGTTTTACCTGGGTTAGTGCAGGAGCGAACTCATACGGAAAACTTTTTTTGTAATATAAAATTGTGTAGATCCCAGTACTTTTAGGAACTTGTACATTGATTTGAGTTGGTTGAGCTTAAGGTTTTGGAATGTCTTTCTAGAAAATCTTTTCTAGTGTTTCTTGCCATAGTTCAACCCAGATTAAGCTTTGATCTCATTTTGGATTTTAGAAAGCAGGTTTTAGAAGGGCTCTTTGTTGTATGAGATTTACTATCGCGATCAAAGATCTTTCCTTCTGTATCTACCTTATATGAATTCTGATTTAGCTTTAAGTTCTACAAAATGAATTGGCACTGCCGCACAAAAGAAAAACGAGAGGATTTGGAAACTGATGATTCATAGGAACTTGTTCCAAAAACGAAATGGAAGTGATGGAAGTTTCGGGGAGTTGAAAGTAGGAGCCGCTCTAAAATTAAAGCGGCCTCCAACGGAAAGATTATTTGTAGATGAGTTCGTGAGTCTTTTGAAGTTCCCATTTGTTGTTCTGTTTCACGTGAAACGTGAAACTCTGAAGTTGATTATCGGATCTGTAACTAAGTTGGTTTTTTCTTTCCTGCTCGCCTTGGACGTTGATCCGAGTCAGTAACTTTCCCTGCTCATCATACTCAAACTTAGTGGAGGCGATTTGTTTTTTTTCTTCGTTATAAATATTCTGAATTAGGGTTCTTGGATTTTTTTCATCCTGAATCAAATGAAACGTTTCAACTTCCTTAGAATCAGGCCAACTTGTTTGTCCCGATTTCACGAAGTCCTTGTTCCAAGAAGTGATGTTCGATTTTAAAAGAAGTTTATTTTCCTTATCGAAAACTTCTACGAGATCGATTTGTCCTTTGGGGTTATATCGAAAGGTTTTTGTTTCGAGCAGGAAATTGTTTTTATCGAAAAGTTCTTCTCTAACAACTTTTCCGTCCTTGTATTGAAAGACGGTAGAGCCGTCCGAATTTCCTTCTGCATTCAAGTAAGTTTCTTTGATAAGTTTACCCGAAGAATTATATTCGTATGTCGCGGTGTAAACGACTTTGCCGCTATTGTTCTTTACGATTTCTTTAACGGGCCCGTTTAAGTTGTTTCCAAAAACGTATTTATCGATATGAGACCATTTTCCCGGAGTAACACCGAGAATGATTTTTGGAAACACTAAGAAGATAAGAGCAAGTCTTAAAATAAGAACTCGTCCCAAAACCTTAGAATGTAGGAACTCATGCGTGAGTTTAGCAACAAAAATGTATTTCCGAAACATATAAACTCCCTTCATAAACTTAGAGAATAAATTCTTGAATCGGAAAGGATTCTTTTTTTTCTTTCTTCGAAAGGAAATGAGGAATTCGGAATAAACTGCAAATAGAATTCGGATCATCGTATAACCTCTACCCTACAATCATCGGAAAACGATCAAAAAGATTAACGGCAAATCGGAGTCGCGCGCGAAAAACAAACAAGTTCTCCAACGTAAATGCCTTGAAAGGAAAGTGGGCTTAGGTATCTTTTCCCGCACCGAGGAGAATTACAAATGAATCGAAAGAAAATCGCATTCGGCCTTTTAGGAGTTTTGGTTTTGTTTTTACTCTATACGATTTTCGTTACAGAAAAAGGAATCCAATCTTTAACACCCGCCGCAAAGTTTGAAGAGCGCGATTACGGGAAACTTGCGGAAGAAGCTTCGAAAGATTTGCAGGCCTATCTTAGAATTCAAACGGTTCGAGGAAATGAAAAACAAGCGGTTTTATTTTTAAAAAGTCTCTTTGATAAACGCGGAATCAAAACGACGATTTTCAATGTTCCCGGAAAACCGGAAAGGGCGAGTATCATGGCCGAGATCAAAGGAAGCGATCCGGAAGGTGGACTGATTCTTACAAGTCATATCGACGTAGTGGAAGCGGACCCGAACGAATGGGATGAAGCTCCGTTCTCGGGAGTAAGAAAAGGAGATCGGATTTACGGAAGAGGCGCAGTGGACATGAAGGGTCTCGGCATCATGGAACTTTATACGTTCTTTTTGATTCATGATTCCGGAATAAAACTTAAAAAAAATCTAATGTATCTAGCGGTGTCCGATGAAGAAAGTCGTTCCGAGTTCGGAATGAGATTTTTGATCGCAAAACACAGAGAGATCTTCAACGGATATGAATTCGTTCATAACGAAGGCGGTGTCGGAACAAAAGACGTAATCGTAAAAGGAAGTAAGATCTTCAATATTCAACACGCGGAAAAAGGTATTATCTGGTTGGATTTGGAATCGGAAGACATTTCCGGTCACGGAAGCACCCCGCCGGTTCAATATGCGGCGCTCAATTTCATTGATTTTCTAACGGATTTAAAAAAGATGAACGAGGTCGTAATCATCAAAGACGAGACCGCTTCTTTCTTTTATCAAATGGGAGAAGTAAGTCCTTTTCCGAACTCGTTTGTTTTAAAGAGATCTCGTAATCCTTTATTAGGTCTGATTTTAAACGGAGTCATTCGCTCAAACAAACATCTACGGGCGATGACCAGTAACTCCGTGAGTATCACCGGAATCGATACACATCAGGCGGGAATCAATGTGATAACGTCCAAAACAAATGGAACCGTTGATATCAGAATTTTGCCGGGTTTCGATGAGAATGAGATCCTTGAAAAAGTAAAGACGCTCGCAAAAAAGTATAGTGTCAAAGTTACTGTGAGACATTTGGAACCGGGAACAATTTCACCGGTGGATTCTAAGTATTTCAAAATTTTATCGGGAGTCGTTCAACAGGTTGTTCCCAATGCGGTCGTAACTCCTTTTTTGTCTCCGGGTACGACGGATTCTTCTTACTTAAGAATGGCCGGTTTTAAATGTTACGGTTTGATTCCCGCTCTGATGAGTTCGGATGAGATTGATGGAATTCACGGTAAGAATGAAAGTACTACGATTGAACATCTGAAAACCGGAATCGAAATTCTTCATAAGACGGTTATAGGATTTAATAACGCTCCTGAATGATCTTTAAGAATTTAGACGTAAAATAACATTAAACTTTTTTAAAGTTTCGAAACTCACGAACGTACTTCGAGTGGCAACGTAGGATTACCGCAATCATTTGCCGATAGAAGCGGGCGCATGGTCGGGGCGATTTTTTCGATAAAAAGAAATCGGTTGAAACTGCCCGACCACCAGGCTCTCAGCTCCGGTCCATTCCGGTTCACCGATCCATCGGGAATCAAACTGGAATGGAATGGACCCCGCATCGATCCTTTGCGCGGGGATTGTTTTAAAGGATCTCAAGAAAAACTAAAAATTTCCTCTTTTAACGTGAGTTCGGTTGAGTTTTGTGAACGGCTTCCAACGTGGTTGAAAAATATCTCGCGCCCCTTTCTGGTAAAGTGAGATTAAGTGTTAACAGACGCTGTAAGACAAAATTAAATTTCGGGACACGTTGTAAATCGGAAGTTAGAAAATTTGAATACTGATGTAGACGAATATTAGAGTTGTTGAAAAATTCCATAGTCGTGATTAACAAAACTGCTTCAATCGTCCATTTCAATGAAACGAAAACAGATGGAGAATTAATTTTTTAACAACTCTAATATAAGTCTTTTATAATATTGTCGATACATTCTTTCGATCTGATGTTCAAGATCATCCCGTTTTCCGTTTATCATTTTATTCTTTCCTTGAATAAGTTCGGGCGTTTTGCCTTTTTAGGTTTGAAACTTTAAGTGAAGCACAAGAAAAAATCGGTTTCAAACATCAATATTTATAGATCTAAAAATGAGTAAAAATCAAGAATAACGTTCTTGTGGAAAAAAGTTTATAAACACATTTTTCTTCAACGAGTTTGTCCCAAAACCTATCGAACGATTTGTAGAGTGAGACGCCTGAGTTTTACAAAAATGTGGGAACTCCCACGTTTTTAAACGAACGGTAACTTGAATCTCTTCCGTGCTGTTATGGATAAAATAGGAGAAACACTGGTCAAAAAAAGGTCAATGTCTGACAGGCAAGGTTAATCTGATTCCTATCCACTGACTCCTAGTAAGTGGGAACTCCCACGTTTTCTTTTTCAGGTCTTGGGACAAGCTCCTATTCAAAAACAAACAAAAAGAATCTGTGAAGACAAAGCAGATCAAAATTCTATTTTAGTATCATGCAAGATCCCGAACAATTTACGATCGAATCGATCACGGAAAGATTGAAGGAGCGATTTCCAACCGAAGCCGATGAAATCAGCGGTTCCTTTGATTGGGAATTGATCCTAAAATTCACATTATTCTTAAAAGAGAAAAATGAGATCGGAGGATTTTTTTCCAAAAGAGATTCGGAGGAGATTCTCGATCGTCACGTATTGGAATCGATCTATCACGTTTATCGGATCACGAAAAAAGTCGGATCATGGAAAGGAACACAACTCGGCGACGCCGGAACCGGACCCGGAATTCCCGGATTTTTCTTTCGTTGTCTCAAAGATTATCCCATTGTCGTTTTAATCGATTCTCAAAAAAGAAAACTTTCTCACACGGAAGAATTTGTTCGTTTGCATCGAATTTCCGATGTTAAATTTAAATTTATCAGAGCGGAAGAATCTAAACTGAATCTGAATTATGTCGTATCACGAGGTTTTATTCCGTATCCTTACAGTGTGGAGGCGGTTTGTAATCTTTTGAAAACCGCTGGAACTTATGTCCCATTTTTAGGAAAACATGATATAGATCTAAAATTAGAAGGGAAGGTTCTTTCTTATTCCGGTTTTAGTTTAGAATTTTCAGAAGATTTGCCCTCTCTTGACTTTTTAGGCATGCGACATATTAAATTCTTGAAAAAGGTTTCTAGCCCGAGGCATGGTTATCCGAGAGCTTGGAAGGATATCAGCAAGGAGAGTAAGGGCGGAAATGGGAAAGATCGTATCCATCAGTAATCAAAAGGGCGGTGTCGGAAAAACGACAACTTCCATCAATCTCGCGGCCAATCTTGCCTCGATCGGAAAAAAAGTTTTGATCGTCGATATGGATCCTCAAGGAAACTCGGGGTCTGGTCTCGGCCTTGAAATCAACACTCTCGGAAAAACTTCTTACGAATTACTGTTAGGCGAATCTTCCGCAAACGAATGCATTCAAAGAACAAACGTTTCCAATCTTCATATCATTCCTTCCAATATCAACTTGAGCGGCGCGGAAGCGGACCTTCTCGCGGAGGATCAAAGGGAATATAGACTGAAAAACGCAGTCTCCGAACTTCGCACCGAATATGATTATATTCTAATAGATTGTCCTCCTTCTTTGGGAATTTTAACGATCAACGCGCTTTGTGCCGCCGACAGCGTGATGATTACCCTTCAAACCGAATATTTCGCTTTGGAAGGTCTGACTCAGTTAATGAAAATCATTTCTCTCGTTCAGAACCAACTCAATCCTTCTTTAGAATTGGAAGGCGTTCTTTTGACGATGTTTGACAAAAGAACGAATCTTGCGAATCAAGTTGCGGAAGACGTTAAGTCCTATTTCAAAGACAAAGTTTATACGACGATCATCCCTAGAAACGTCAAGTTAAGCGAGGCTCCTTCTTTCGGGCAGACGATTATGAGTTACGATCCGGAAGGAGTCGGCGCCCAAAGTTATAGAAGTCTCGCTTTGGAAGTCGCAGGGAAGAATTAAAAATGGCGATCAAACCCAAAGCCCTCGGACGCGGCCTTGGAAATTTAATTCCGGTTAACGAAAATAAAACGCCGATGGATTCCTCGGCGGAAGGCGCGCTGCGCGAAATTAAGATCGGCGAAATTCGCCCGAATCCGAGTCAGCCTCGTAAGACGTTTTCGGAAGAGTCCCTCAAAGAACTTTCCGAAACGATCAAGGCACACGGAGTCATTCAACCGATCGTCGTAAAACAGTTGGACGTCGGCTTTGAAATTATTTCCGGTGAACGTCGTTACAGAGCTTGTAAACTTGCGGGATTTGTAAAGATCCCCGCAGTTGTTAAAAATGTTTCCGAAAATCAATCTATGGAAATGGCGATCATAGAAAACATTCAAAGGGAAGATTTAAATCCTATCGAAGAGGCGATAGCCTATAAAACTCTATCAGAAAAGTTGAATTTAAAAATTACTGATATCTCCGCTCGTGTTGGAAAAAATCGCTCTACAATTTCAAACTTGATTCGTCTTCTTCAACTTCCCGACGTAGTTCAGGATTTGATTAAAAACGGAAGAATTTCAGAAGGTCATGCAAGACCTCTTTTGTCCCTGGCTGATAAAAAGAAGATCGAACAACTTGCGTATCAAATCGCCGAGAAAGGACTGACCGCCAGGCAAGTGGAGGATTTGGTTTCCAATCTTACGGAAGAAAAATCCGCTCCGGAAAAAAAGAAGTCTCGTAAAGACGTCAACATCGTTGAGCTGGAAAACAAGTTTAGAAAGAAATATTCCATGAAGATCGAAATCGGCCACAATCAGGGCTCCGGCAAAGGAAAGATGACGATCGTTTATCCGAATTTAGAAGCGATGGAAAAGATCCTGAATGCGTTGGGATTGTGAGAATGAAAGATTTTGAATTGATGAAACAAAAATCATCTTATAGAAAGGGCGGATAAAGTTTTGCTGGATTATTTATTTCCTATTTTAAGTTTTATTGATTTGTTCAGTGATTGGGAGCCAATTTTTAGCTTTATAAATACTTCTTTGATCGTGATTATCGTCCTACCTTTATATTTAAAATCGCCTTTGTTAAAAGAAAGGAAGATGGATTCTTTTTTTATCATTGGCTTGATCTACTGATATTAATTTTAATTCCTTTGTTGCTGTATATTAAATTGACGGAAGAATATGGCAACGATGATGAATGGGGATCCATAATACTCGGTTTTGTTTTGAGTTTGATATTTATTTTCTACATAGAATTGACTTCGCGTTTTAAAAAGGTTCGGCTGATTTATTTTTTTATCATTGCTTGTGTTTGTGCGATTCTAATCAGTTTTTCTTTTCTACTAGAATGAATATTTTATCTTTATGGTATTTTTTATCGCTGCCACCTAATGTTATGTGAAGCGAGTCATATGTCAAAGTTAGAAATCACTGGCCTTGTTTTTTTAGCTGGATTCACAAGTACAGTTTATTAAAACTTTGAGTATTCTCAGTTTAGAAATTCCAACCGGAAAGAAGAGCGTAATTTACAATACCGGATAGGAATGCAATTGCCAAAATTGTTCACCAAATTGGAGTCATTAAACTATAACCGCTTAATTGTGAAACATCCTCTCCACACGCGATTCTTTCGGATTTATAATCGGTAAATAACATCATTCCGATTCCGAGAATACAAAACATTAGAAGTGAAAACGTAGAGAATTTTTAAACTGAAATTTTCGAATTAAAACGAATTCTTAAATTATGCCGGTGATCCGTTATGTATTTTTCATTGAAACATTCGGCCCCATTTCTTCAATGCAAGATCTTGTCGACATTTCGTTAATAAAATTCCCCGTGCGGTTTTGATCTCCAATACCTCGTGAGTTTGTTTACTTGCGCGAAGTCGTAAACACGCGCAACCATAGCCATAGCTGCCGGAGTTGGTTTGCACCCACTGACCTGATTGGAAGGTTGGCCATTGCCAATCCCCAGCCACTTGATAACCGCCTTGGACTCCGATCGTCCATTCTGCATCTCGATCATACAATGATATATTTGCCGGTGTCGGATTGCTGAGCCATCCGCAACGGGTTTCGAAATTGACGGTTTTATTTTCTCCGACCAAATTCGCAGGCGCAATAACTGTCATAACGAAAAGTAGGACAACAAGAATCGTAAGTCGTGTATTCATTGATTTGAAGTAGTGATTAGCTGATTGTCGCAGCTTTTGAGCTTTAGTCTGCAAATGCTTGTCCGTAGTAGTGAAGAAATCGATTCCTTTGTTTTTCAAGTTTTAAACATTCCCAATTATTATAATAAAGTGAAGTATTAACGCAGAATGAATTGAAATCGAGTAAATTATTGGAATTGACGCCTAAAGCAAAACAGCCTGCAGAAGGTATAAAAGTACTATCTTGTTTGATATTCGTATATTTCGCCAAATCATGTTTCTTTATGAAAAGGATCGGATCTTTGATTATGGCATCTTTCGATTCGGAAAGAAGACCGCCTACGCTAAAATCCATCGAATAAATCGGACTAAATCCGCAGCTATCATTCGATAAACAATTGATGACTTTTAAGTCGTCGTACAATTTTAAAAATGAATTATCAATGCCATTGAAGATAACTATTCTTATTCTCGATATTACAGAATCGTAAACTATATAAATTAGATCACGGTTACTGAAAAAGGATGCGGGCATAACTTTGATAACGATAAATTCCTGATGTTGTTTAAAATAATCATAGTTTCGATCGGCGTTATTCTTGAAATATTCGTCATGGATGATGTTGAACGCTTTACTTTTGAATATTGTCTTCAAAGTTTCTTTCTGAATATTAGTAAAATGATTGTATTGAGAATCATCGTATGTCGATAAATTGAATGGCAGTCTCTCCGAGCCGAAAACGCGGTTTGAATCATCTATATCTTTAAGCAAAATATAAGCTCCGAAAACATACCCGGAAAACTTTTTGTATCGGATTTTGACCCATCGCGCGTTAATATTGTTAATACGTATATTGATATCTGAAAAATTATCTATGTAAACTTCTTGGTTGAAGGGGATTTTGATCAATA
>NZ_ANIK01000003.1:0-82500 GCF_000347175.1 Leptospira alstonii serovar Sichuan str. 79601 | reverse complement strand
AACATTCTCTATTTTTATTCCAAAAGAGAAAATTCAAATTATACCGATCTTTACAAGTCGACTCGTACGGGCGATGAGTGGCCGCGAGGCGATGAAATTGAAATCCTGAATTCGAACTTTGACGATCAAAGTCCTTTTATTTTAAATAAAGAAGAAGGGATTCTTTTTTCATCCAATCGAGACGGAGCGATCGAATTTCAATTAGCCAACGGAAAGATCGGAGTTTCGAGAGATCTTTATTTTTCTAAAAAGGTAAATTCCTCCTGGGCCGAACCGATCGCCCTTCCAAGGACCGTGAACACGGAAAAGATCGAAGAAAATCCGTTTTTGTTTAACGATCGATTGTATTTTACCCGTTATCCGTTCGGGCAAGTTGCCGAAGCGGACATCTTTGTTGCGGCTTATAAAAACAAAACTTGGGAGAAGGCGACGATTCTTCCCGAACCGATCAATACGCCTTATTCCGAGATTGCGGCTACGATCGGCAAAGACGGTAAGACGATTTATTTTTCCTCCAATCGTCCCGGCGGTTTTGGCGGTTATGATTTGTATAAATCGACGTTGCTTGCGGATGGAAACTATTCCAAGCCGATCAATCTTGGTCCCGAAATCAATACGACCGGGGACGAAGCGTTTTATTTGGAAGCGGGCGACGGATTGACGTTTTATTTCTGTAGAAAAACCGGACGCGACTACGATATTTATTCCAACCTTTCCAATCCGTTTCAAGAATTGGAAAAAGGAAAATCGATTTCTTTGGACAACATTCATTTTGCTTTGGGGTCTTATGAGATTCTAGAAAATTCTTTTTCAATTTTAGAAAATTTGAATATTTACTTAAAAGAAAATCCGAACGTAAAAATTAAGATCACAGGACATACGGATCTCAACGGAGATTCACAGGATAACTTGATTCTTAGCCGGAACCGCGCGAACGCAGTAAAAGATTATCTCGTTAAAAAAGGGATCGATTCCGGAAGGCTTTCTACGGATGGAAAGGGAAGTTCGGAACCGATCGTTCCTCAAAAAAATCCGGAAACGGATTATAAAAACAGAAGAACCGAATTTCAGATCATAAGCCCTTAGAAATTCCTTTTTCCGTTTAAAATGCTCTGGAAAAAAAGGAGGATCGATCTATCATTTGTTTCATGTTCGAGAAAAGAATATTATGTTTGTTTTTTGTTTTTCCAGCCGGTTTATTTTCTCAGTCCGAATATGCCGGTTCCAGATTGGAAAAGATTCTTTCCAAAAAGGAACTTGTAGTCGGCGTTAATAAACAATACGAACCGTTTTATATCGAAAATCCAAATGACGGATATCCTGGTTTAGACGCGGAGTTGGCTAAGCTCTATGCCGATTATCTCGGCGTCTCTTTAAAATTGGTTCCTCTTAAAACTTTCAGACAGTTTTCAGAGGACATCCGCGCGGGTAATATCGATCTTGCGTTAGCCGGAATGTCGACCGATTTAAATCGGGGTAAACAAGTCACTTTCTCCGATCCTTATCTCGTTACGACGCCCGCCGCTCTCGTCAGTAAAAAGATTCTTCCTCCCGAACCGGAAGGGAACATCGTTACTTCCAGAAGATTTATGAGTCTTTCGGACCTTACCGTTCTGAGCGGTCTTGTAAGTTTTTCTGTAAGATCCAATACCACGAATCACATTTATCTTCAAAAGAAATTCTCCAAACTTCCGATTTACAGTTATCTTTCGGATTCGATCGCGGTTGATAATCTACTCGGCAACAACGTGACTTGTTTTGTCGCGGATAGTTTTTTTATTCTTACTTTGCTTCAAAAAAATCCCTCTTTAAGAGCAAATTATCTTCCGCTTTTAGGAACGGTCCAAGAGGAAAATATCAGCGCCGCTCTTCCGCAGAACGATTTGATTTTTGCGGATAATTTGAACTTCTTTATCAAGGAATTGAAACGAACCGGTGTTTTGGATGAATTGAGAAACCGATATTTTAATCAGAATAACTGGGTAAAATGATCCGTGTCCAACGACCTTTCTAAAAAGGCTTATCATTTCTATTACCTTGCGATGATTTTATTTCCATCCTTGCTTTTTTCCCAGGAAATTGAAGAGAAAACCAAACTCGACTTTCAAGGAAATTACAGGGTGCGCGGATTTAATCTCGGAAGAGATATCTACACGTCTCGTCAGACGGCCGCCACTCCCTATGATAAGAACGCCTTTAAAACCGAAGAACAACAAAAAAAACAAACCGCTGCGGAAACGGAAATTGCGGAAAGATTAAAAGGGAATCCTAGCACCTTATCTCCTCAAAAAGAAGATATTTCGTATTTCGATACTAGAATGACCGTCAACATGAACTTCAACACTTCGAAATACTTCGAAGCGCTCTGGGGGGTTCAAGTCGGAGATATTACCTTCGGCGGAAAGGGTTTCGGTCAAAATTCCACGACCGGTCCGGGTCAAGGAGGAGAAGCGGGTTTTACTTCTCCCGTAAACATTCAAACTACGTTCTTATATTTGAATTTTAAACTTCCGGAAGACGCTTTCAGTTTGAGAGTCGGCCAACAACTTTTTTCTTCGCCGAGAGGAAGAGTGATTTTTAGTCCCGGCACAGGAGTTACGGTCAACAAAGATTTTCGTTTATGGAATACAACGATCGAAGCGGGTTGGTTTGTGGCGAGGCAGAACGCTCAACTTGACTTGGACAAAAATACTTACGCGGATAGGAATTATATCGGGACGAATATTTATTTTTACGAAATCAAAACGAGCTTCTTCAACAACGTAAAACACGAACTCTATTCTTACTTTTTGGACGATACGATTAAATCCATCGACAAGACGACTAACGCGAACGGGACGGTGATCGCTCTGGACAGCGAAGTAGGCCAATTGTTTTGGCACGGTTTTATGAATGAGATCAATCTTTCAAATTTCGGATTTGTGATTCACGGGATTTACAATCACGGAACCGTCCGTTCCTTGGATCCGTATCGCGATGAAATCGGAACCGTTTTGTACAATCGATATAGCAGACACAGTATATCCGGCGGAATGGCCGATCTTCAGTTTTCTTATCGTTACAGTGAAAATCTTACTTTCAACTTAGTGGGTGTGGGCAGTACCGGACGGCCCGGTTTTGATAAGGACGGAACAAAAGCCAATCTTCGAGCGGGCGGTTATAAAACCTTGATGCCGGGTTATTCCATATCGAACATTGCAAACGACTTTACCGGAGGTTACGCTCTTTTTTCGGGAAAGGATTCCAGCGGTTTGTACGAGTACGGAATCAACGGAGACTTTGTCGTTTACGGTCCGCTGCTCTTGACATTAGGATATTATCGATTGTACGGAACAAAATCGCCTTTCATCGAAAACAATCGTTACTTCAATTTCGATAATGGATACAAAACGAGCGCCTTTTTCGGACACGAAGTCAACATCAACTTAAGATGGAGCGCGTTTCGAGACATGCAGATCCTGATGAGATCCGGTTATTTTGTGGCGGGCGACGGGTTGAAGGCTTATTTGGACACGACTCAGGGAAAAATTCTCAGAGAATTTTTCGTAACCGCGGAACACAGATTCTAAAGTTGAAGACGGGAGCGAATCGCTCTTCCCAAAGTGTATTGATCGGCAAGTTCGATCGAACCTCCGACGGTAATCCCGTAAGCGATTCGAGTAACGTTAACCGAAAGAGGTTTCAACTGATTCGCTAAATAGTCCGCCGTAGCGTCTCCTTCGAGAGTCGGGTTCGTAGCGATCAAAACTTCCTTCGCTTGTTCGGGTTCGATTCTTTCCAAAAGTTCTTTGATCCTCAGATCTCTCGGACCGATTCCCTCCAACGGAGAAATCACTCCGTTTAACACGTGATATTTGCCGTGAAATTCCCTCGTGTTCTCGATAAAAAAAATGTCTTCGGGTTGTTCCACCACACAAAACGTATGAGTATCTCTTTTTTCCGAAGTGCAGATATCGCAAATTTCAGTTTCCGCATAAGAGCCGCAACGTTTACAAAATTTAATTCTACTTTTCGTATCCGTAAGTTGATAAACGAACTGGTTGAAGAGACCTTGTTCCAGTCTTAAAAGATGGAAGCTGATTCTAAAAGCGCTCTTTCTTCCGATTCCGGGAAGTGAGGAAAGCGCTTCCACCATTTCGTCGAGAAGATGATTAGCCAAAATTTCCGCCGAACATTTTGGAAATTTCCGTAAAGTCCAGACCGCCGGACGCGGATTGAAATTCATGAGTGCTCACTTCTTTCGCTTTTTTGAGAGCGTCGTTTGTCGCCGCCATGACGAGATCTTCGAGCATTTTGTTATCATCCGCGTCGAATAGTTGTTTGTTGATAAATACGTTGGTGATATGACCTTCACCGGTGGCAGTTACGGTTACCATTCCGGCGCCTGCGTCCCCCACCACTCGAATTGCGGCGATGCGTTTTTTTATTTCTTCCATTCTTTCTCGGAGCACGCCCATATTGGAAAGAAGTTCCGAAAAATTTTTTATCTTATCAAACATAAAGTTACGAATCCAATTTTGGAAATTTACTTCGATCCACTTCCGTTCCCAGAAATTTTTTCTTAATCTCGGTACTTGTGTCGAACTTTTGAGGATTCGATTCTGCATTTTCGGAAGGTTTTAGCGCACCAAAAGGATCGGTTTCCAAATCCGAATCCCGTTGATTAGACTCGAATTGAGATTCTAAAACGAGAGAAAGCGCATCATCTTTTTTTTTAGGAGGTTCGTTCTGCGGAACGTTTTTGAGCGGCGGCGCCGTCGAAGAGCGATCCGGAACTGCGTTTTTCGAATCTTGCACCATAAGAATCAGGTGATTGATTCGATCTACCAAACCGGCCAAACTCGGATATGTAAGTTCTTCCACGAGTTTTTTGATTTGAATTTCCGTGAAAACCTTGATCTCAAAGGAATTTCTCAAACGAATCGTTTTGATTCTTTCGTAGATCTCGAAAAGTTTTCCGGAAAGAAAATTCAATTTCGAAGAATCCACATTCTCAAAATCGGATTTCATTTTTATGAGATCTTCTTTTGGAAAATTAACGGACTCGGGATCGGCAAGAGAATCACGGATTAAATTGAGAGTATGAGTAAACTCGATGGAATCCCATAAAAATTTGTAAATGTCCTGACCTTCTTGGTAGAGGGATTCTAAAATTTCGAGCGCCTTGGAATGATTGTCGGGATCGACGAGACTTTTGATAAACGAAGTCAGGAATTCGATTCCATGATAACCGATCATCTTTCTGATTCCGGTGCCGAGTAGTTTAGAATCGGTGAATACGATCGCTTGTTCCATAAAGGAAAGCATATCTCTCACGGAGCCGTCCCCTTTTTTTGCGATCCAAAAAAGACCTTCCTGATCGTACTGAACGTTTTCGATCTTACAAAGTTTTTCGGAATAATCTTGGAGAACGGACAAGGGAACTTTCTTAAAAATAAAATCCTGACATCTGGAAAGAATGGTCTCTGGAATTTTATGAAACTCCGTCGTGGCTAAAACGAAAACGATATGAGCCGGAGGTTCTTCCAAAGTTTTTAAGAGGGCGTTGAAAGACTGGTCCGTCAACATGTGGACTTCGTCTATTATATAAACCTTATATTTCCCGCCCATCGGAGAGAACTTTACGTTGTCCCGGAGTTCGCGGATGTTTTCGATTCCCCGATTACTCGCGGCGTCGATTTCAAGAACGTCGCTGGAAATTCCCCGAGTGATTTCGGTGCAGGAATTACATTCGTTACAAGGTTCGTTGTCGATCGGGTTTTGACAGTTTAAACGTTTGGAGAGAATTCTTGCGATCGTCGTTTTACCGACACCTCGAGGACCGAAGAAGATATAAGCGTGACCGATTTTTCCGGATTTAAGAGCGTTTTGAAGAGCGCCTATTGCCAGGTCTTGATGGATTACGTCCCGAAATTTTTGCGGGCGATACTTCCGGGAAAGGACTTCGTGAGTTCCTGCCATAATACGGAGTCGGAGAAGCCGGGATTCGAACCCGGGGTGCTTTTGGCACACATGCTTTCCAAGCATGCACAATAGACCACTCTGACACTTCTCCTGTAGCTTTCAGGAATTCCGTCGAAAGGTTGTACGTCAATTGAATTTCTTTCTTCTAACTTTGAAAAACGATTTGAACGCATCTCTGGAAATTTTAGCGGGAATACAAACGAGCTCCGGAAAAAAATTTCGAGAATAAATCGTCTCGATGCTCAAAGACGAAATTCCCTCTCCTTGTTTTGCGGGTAAAAGATAAACAACTTTCGGAATTCTGGAAAGTAGAATGGTTCCCGCGCACATCAAACAAGGTTCTAACGAAGTGATAAGTGAACAATCCGTAAGATAACGAGTTTGTAGTTTTTCTTTCGCGTCGCGGATACAAAGGATCTCACTATGAAAAGAAGAGTCCGAATTTTTTTCCACTTCGTTGAAAGTTTCGGAGATCAATTCGTTTTTGTGATAGATTCTCGTAAAACTCGGAATTTCTTCTCCGTCGTGCGAAACTAAATTCTCCATCCTTTTTAAGAAATCGGCGAGAATGATCTCAAAATCTTTCGAATGATTCATGTGGATCCGAAACTTTGAGTTTCCTTTTCTTTTTTGAAGGACCGTAAGTCGCAAGAATTCGACTTTTTCGAGATAAAATCTTATCATTTAAGCATTCGCTCATAGAGATTCTCTACAAATTCTTCTTGATCGAACCTTCGGTAAATGGTTTTTTCACGAAATGATTCTCTCGGCGAAGTTTTTGCATAACGAAGTCTCGGTAAACAGAAACAATTCAGTTTTAGTCCGTATGAATTCGCCGACAGGCGCGAACAATCCGGATCGAAGATCGATCGTTTTGGGTTTGTCAATCGATAGAAGCTGGTCCATGAAAGGAGAAAAACTGGAAGCGGTGATTCAGGCCGCTTCTTCTTTGGTCAATTGGTTGACTCGAAGGGATTTTCTTTCCGTGGTCGCTTATGCGGAAGACATTCACGTAATCCAACCCGTCATTCAGCTTGTGGAAAAAACTTCGATCGTCAATCGGATTCATACGATTTCTCCGGGAACGTCGACCAATCTTTCGGGCGGTTGGTTGCATACTCTGAGAGGTTTGGAATTATTTCCGGACGCATTCGTGTATAAGAGGGCGATTCTTTTAACGGACGGAAATCCTACTCAAGGAATTACGGACCCGATCGACTTGATTCAGATCGCCCGCGATCATTACAAAAAAGGAATATCCACCACCGTAGTTGGTTTCGGGGACGACTTCAACGAAATCCTTTTGAAGGACATTGCGGATGCGGGCGGTGGAAACTTTTATTACGTCGAAAGTCCCGAAGGAACGGGCGATATTTTTTTTCGAGAATTCGGAAACATCGGTTCTTTATACGCGCAATCCATCGAGACTAAAATCGATTTCGGAAAGGACGTCGAGTTTCTCGAATTGATAAGCGACATTCCTTTTTATACGGAAATGGACCCGGAACAACCGAGCAGAATTCGTTCCGTTGTAATTCAATGCGGCGATATGCGTGCGGACGATATTCGAAATATCGTATTTAGAATCAGAACACATCCTGAAAATTTAATATACAACGGCGACAAGGATTCCGGAATCAAGATTACGAATTCGTTTTATAATCTTTCGGATAAGACGAGGTTGGAAAACGCCGAATTCGATTTGAAACCGGATTGGAAATCCGACTCCGTGAAAGAGGACGCGGACGTGATCGTGGAAACGATCATAGCGAAATCCGGGAAGGCATTAAAAAGAGCGAGTTCTCTGATTCGGGAAGGTTCCTTCGAAGAAGTTTCTCAGACTTTGAACTCTCTGATC
Organism: Leptospira alstonii serovar Sichuan str. 79601; assembly: GCF_000347175.1. Classification (GTDB taxonomy): domain Bacteria; phylum Spirochaetota; class Leptospiria; order Leptospirales; family Leptospiraceae; genus Leptospira; species Leptospira alstonii. The sequence continues at coordinate 74,678 of NZ_ANIK01000003.1, read as the reverse complement.
AAAGAAGTGGATCAGCGGATCGATCTTGCTCCGGAAGTTATGAGTTCTTTAAAATCCCGATTAGAAGCTTTGCGGTCGAAAGTTAAAGAGAATTCTAAAACGGCCGGGAAACATCTTATGGCGGGAGCCTCGGATATTCGATACAGGAGTACGGATCCTATATCGGAAGACGTCGTATATCACGATCGAATTTTTGTATATAAGTCTGTGGACAATATCGATTTGTACAGATGTCCCGAATTGAAAAGTAACATTCAGGAAAAAATGTACGAAGGTTTTAGATTTGTTGTCATCAATTTAAAGTCTTCTTCTTTTATCGATTCTTCCGCGATCGGGACGTTGATTCAAATCTCAGGTTGGTTGAAAAGAAGAGGCGGTGAATTGGTGGTTTCCGATTTGAGCGATTCCGTAAAGAAGGTTTTTTCGATCACGAGATTGGAAAGTCACATTCGAGTTGCCGAAACGGAAGAAGCGGCGCGAGCTATCATCAACGATGTAATTCGAGAAAGAAACGTTTGAATTACATCGTTGGAAAGAATCATTCCTTTACTTCGCTTTCGGCTTCGATGACTGCCTCTTTGATTTGATCGTAAAGTTCCGGTGGAATTGCGATTCCTTTTTGAGTCGGTTTTTTTTCTCCGTCTTTATCCGTATACCAAACTCGAAGGTTGAGATATTTGGTTCCTTTGTATTCGGATACTTCCACGCGAATCACTTCGCCTCGGCCTTTATCTACGTCGCGGATCACGCCCATTTCAGATTCTCCCTGAATTGCGCCCTGAAATGCGACCCATAGAGAGCGTTTCATTGAGTTCCGACAAAACTTTATCGAAACAGGTGCCTCATTTTCTACGGGTCATTCGGCAGGAAGCAATTCGCAAATGTTCAAATTAAGTTTACTATAACTTCGCAGGACACTCCCACGGTTGCATTTTAGTGCGAAGTTTAATTTTTATACCAGTATAAACAACGGATAGGAATTTCATCGATTCGTTTTTAGTAATACTAAAGTGAAAATCTAAAATAAAATGATTGAAAACTTCCGTAACTTTCAAAATTCAATGGAGTAAATCGCCAATTCCAACGAAATACGAAGCGGCAGGAATTTACAGCGCGTCCCACAACTTAATTACACTTTATCAGAAAGATTAAGCCGGTAACTAACGCATACCGCTTTTATCGACGCTGGGTTCTTATGTTTCAACAGCTCTAATAAAAAAGCCGAAAGAAACAAAGTTTCCTCCGGCTTCTGTTTAAGAAAAAAGAAAGAATCTCAGTAGGTTTCAACAAACAACTGGTGAGCGCCTTCTAAATGATGTTTGAATTCCTCGTAAGTTCCGGTGTTTCCGGCGATTTTTTGTATTTCTTCGATCACACCTTTTTCCATTCCTTTCGGCCCGCCGCAGATATAAAAACGTCCACCACCGTTTAAAATCTTTTTTACCGCGTCTGCTTGTTCCCGAACTCTGTGAGAGATATACATTCTTCCGCCGTCGAAAGGATTTCTTTCTTCCCTGGAAATTGCGGTGACGAGTTTGAAATTCTTATATTTGTTTTCCAAACCTCTTAGGTAATCCATCATTACGAGTTCGTCGGAGTAAGGAGCTCCGTAAACGAGAGTGATGTTTCCGGTAAAGTTGATGAGTTTGTGTTCTAAAAGTTCTTCGCTCATTCCGATAAAAGGAGCGATGCCGGTTCCAGTCGCGAGGAACATGATGTCTCCGCCGAAATCGGAGACGGGAAGAAGAAACTTCTTACCGGAAGGTCCGGTCATTACGACTTCGTCGCCCGGTTTCAAATCGCACATATAGTTGGAACAAACGCCTTTGTGTTGAAGGTTTCCGTTTTCATCATATACATTGTCTCTTTTGATGATGAATTCGATGTTATCTTCCTTCATACCGAAAGAGTAACTTGGAGAAGCGATCGAATAAAGTCTTACCGTATAAGCCGCGTCGGCTAAACCCTTCGCTTTTTTTTCGGCATCTTCTCCGGGAGGAATCACTCCGCCGCTTTGTCCGATAACGTAGGGATAAGCCGAGTGATCGATCGCAAGAATGATTCTATGAACGAGCGCTTCCCCTTCTTTTTTGGGTCTTTTTCCGGTTCCGGCTTCCGGAGTTAATAAAACGTTACTAATCACTTTAGCTTTGTAAGGATTTGATTTTTTAAATAGGTTGATCTGAGGTTCTCTAATCGGTTTCATGAGCGAGTTCAATTCCTAAAAATGAAGAATCTTTCGAATTTACTACATGGTTTTCAGAGAGAGCATTTCGTCAAACGGGATATTTCCGTCCTAGCTCCGACGAACTTACGACCGCTCCAAAACGTTGACACTGTAATTCCTTAGTCAGAGTCGTTAAATTTTTCCGTTTTTCATTTACGAAAAGGCTCAAGACTGCACGAAACCGTCGTTTTGGGAAAGCTTCTTATAATTCTTATAAACTGATGAGTTACTTATCCGGCCTCTTTTCTTTTTTTGAGTGACGATCGGGAACATTCATTTCTCCGTGTAACAAGAAAATAAAACGAGGGAAATATGCCCCAGATCAAGTTATCGGAATTAACGAAAAAAATCAACGGGTCTAAGATTACAAACACACAGACACCGGATGGAATCGTAGTAGATAAGATCGTTTCAATTTCGCCGGGAGCGAAGGACTCCATCAGTTTTCTTTCCAGTAAGAAAATGTTAAGCGAAGCAAAACAAACTCTTTCCAGCGTAATATTAACCACCGAAGAATTTGCAAAAGAGTTATCCTGCCCTTGCCTTGTTGTTTCCAATCCGGAACTGAGTCTTGCGGAAGTTCTCGACGTTCTTTATCCGCCCTACGTTCCGTCCGGAAAAATTTCTTCCAGCGCTTTGATTCATCCGACTGCAAAATTAGGAGCCGGAGTTACGGTTGGGGAATATGTCGTAGTCGGAGAAAACTCAGTGATCGGCGCTAACACTTATCTTGAAGACGGAGTTAAGATTTCCAGAAACGTAATCATCGGAGAGAATTCTCATATCGGTCCGAATTCTTCCATCCAACACGGAGTCATCATCGGAAAAAGATTTATATGTTCCGGAAATTGTTCGATCGGTGGAGACGGTTATAAGTTTATCACTGCAAACGGTAAACATCATAAGATTCCTCATGTCGGCACCGTAAGAATCGGGGACGACGTTGAAATCGGATCGTTATGTTCGATCGATCGAGGCGGTTTGGAAGATACGATCATCGGAGACGGATGCAAATTTGATAATATGGTTCACGTCGCGCATAACTGCGTCCTTGGAAAAAATATCATCATCGCCGGACAAAGCGGCGTTGCGGGAAGTACCATTATCGAAGACGACGTGATCATCGGAGGGGCCTGTGCAATTTCGGATCACCTATTCGTACCTAAGGGAACCATTGTGGGCGGGGGCTCTTCTCTTAGGAATTCTCCAAAGAAAAAGGATATTTTTGTCGGTTGGGATTACGGACTTACCTTTTCGGAATATCAAAAGGTTCGCGTGAATATTCGAAATCTCGTGAATTTCCAGAAATGGGCTAAAAGAATCAAGGAACTGGAAAAACTCGCCGGAATTAAAGTGGAAGAAAAGGAATGAGCTTGACAGAGTCTAAAATCGGTAAGCATTCTTTTTCCCACACCCTTTTGGAGGATTCCCTTGTATTCCCGAGCGAACGAAGATAACCCGGAAAATAAACCGGACAAAATCTCCCGTAAGCCGGATCTTTCCCAAAGCAAAAAAATGGGAAGGTTGTTGGAGACCCTCGCCGATAGCATTTTAGAAAACGATTCTACAAATATAGTTTTCTTGAATGAGATTCAAAAGAATAGATCGGAAAGTTCGATTCAAAGATAGAATCAAACTCAGTCACATCTCGAATCGGTTCCCTTACCCGGAGCCGATTTCTTATTTTTCTATCATTTAAATTTCGATTCTAATTTTCAACTTCAACTTTAACTTAAAATCCGATTATAAACCGATAGAAATTAGTAATTGCATATTTTATAATATTTCTGTATATACGATCTCATAGACGACCATCGCATCGATACTTGCATGTTTTTTAATGTTCCAATGAATTCGACTTATAAATGAAAGAGTCAATCGCATTCGATTTTTTTAATGTGAAAAAACATAAACCTTACACATATTTTAATTTTTAGCGGTTAGGGCGGCTCCGGCTTTTGGGCTCTGCCTAAAAGCCGGACCGGGCTCTCGGCTATAGTCAATAAATTGAGGAATAGTACGTTATATAAAATAACCTCTTCATTCGCAATTTATTGACTCCGCCTCCATCCCTTCCGCATCGTGCCTGTATACTTTCTGGTGGATAGGTTTCAGGAATCAGCTGTTAAAGTTTTTTGAATTTTATCTACGTCCACGCGTAAAAAAAACCGAGTTTACTGTTCGATTAAAACTGTGAGTTCTCACTTCAAAAGGATACTTTGCGGGTAAAATGGCAGATGGACTCGCCCTCTTCGCAGTCTCGCATCCCTGCTCGACTTTGCTCCGAGGCACTTCGTTCAGGCCTCAGCACTTCGTGTGCTTCGGTCGCATTTGCGACGCTCACTATGGTTCGCTGCAAATGCTTTCCCGAACTCGCGTTCGAGTCGTTGATTAGTGATTAAGAATTTTATTGAGAGGAAAAAGATGGTGCGGGCAGAGGGACTCGAACCCTCACTGGAAGCTTGGAAGGCTACAGTGCTAGCCATTACACCATGCCCGCGATTCGTGCAAAAATCATTTTTTTGCGGTTAGGGTACTTGTCAATCTAAAAGAAGATTTTTTAATATCCAATGAAATGAAAGAGTATAAAAACCTTTTTACCGATTCGATTCGAGACGAACTAAAATCTTTTGCGGAATATAGAGTCGCTTATCAAGAGATCTCGACGCTCAGGAATATCCTCAGCGTACTTCAGTGGGACTCGGAGATTACTTTGCCTGAAGATGGAAGAGAGGAGCGAGGTTCACAGATCGGACTTCTTTCCGGATTGATCCATTCAAAATATGCCGGTGAGAATTTTTACAAACTTGCGGAAAAAGCAAGAGATGAAAACGAACAAAAAACTCTGCCCGGTCAAGACGAAAGAAAAGTCGAGTTTGAAAGGTTGTTTCAAGACCTGGATCGCTCTCGTCGTCTTTCTCAAGAACTCGTCGAGGAATTTTCGGTTACTACAAGCCAAGCACATTCGGTTTGGGTCAAAGCAAAAAAGGAAAATCGATTTTCCGATTTTGTCCCGATTCTTTCTAAGATCGTAGACTTAAGTAAACAACAAGCAGAGTGTTACGGATATCGAACCGAAACGTACGATGCTTTACTTGAGAGCTACGAACCCGGTGAAAAGGCGGGAAATCTAGAAAAGTTATTTTTCAATTTAAAAAATTCCTTAAAACCTTTGGTCGAAAGGGGAAAGAACGTCGTTAATCCGTTTCCAAAAGAAATTCCGATCTTTCTTCAAAACAAATTGGGAGAAACCCTTCCCGGTATTTTAGGATTATCCCCTAAGATTTCGCGTTTGGACGCGAGCGAACATCCTTTTTCTACTTCCCTGGGAAGTAAGGATAAAAGAATCACAACACGTTATGACCTAAAAGATCCTCTTTCTTCTATATTCAGTATTTTGCATGAAACCGGACATGCCCTTTATGAAGTCGGAATATCCGAAATAGAAGGCGGTCCTTCTCCCCTGCACGATTCCGTTTCTTTGGGTATTCACGAATCTCAGAGTAGGCTTTGGGAGAATCAAGTCGGCAGATCCCGAGAATTTTGGGAGATGTATTATCCGATATTATTAGAAATTTTGAATATAAAAGAATTCGAACTCGGCTTCTCCAAACTTTTTTCTTACATCAATCAATCTTCTCCTTCTTTGATTCGAGTGGAAGCGGACCAAATCACTTACAATCTTCATATCATTCTCCGGTTTGAAATTGAAAGAGATCTGATCAACGGTAAAATTCAAGTCGTAGATCTTCCTGAAATCTGGAATTCCAAGATGAAAGAGATGTTGGGAATTAACGTGCCTTCCGATAAACAAGGAGTTTTACAGGATGTTCATTGGAGCGGCGGGGCTTTCGGATACTTTCCGACTTACGCGTTGGGCAACATTTATTCGGCCCAGCTCTTTCAGACTTTCTTAAAACAGAATCCGAATTTTCAAACGGAGGTGAAGGAAAAAAAGGACTTTTCTTCTCTTCTAAACTGGCTTAAAAAAAATGTTCACTCGAAGGGAAAATTTTATTCCGCCAACGATTTAATTCGTTCGGCTACGGGTTCCGACCCGGATTCCTCCCATCTTGTACAATACCTCGAAAAAAAACTTATCGAATTGGAATCGATCAATCATGGATGAAAAAGAAGAACTTACCGTAAAATCTTTTGAAGAACTTTCTTACTTTGATAATTTGGCTCTTTATTACCTCTGTAATGAAACCCCGCCTCAGACTCTCGCGTTGGCGTTTCTCATCGGAGATGGCAAGGTTTGCGGTTCCATGCTCGGTGTCCTCGAAGGAAAAAGAAGGGAATATATACATCAACTGATGGCCGAACAAAAGGACGCGGAAATTTCCAAAAAAGAATCCGCCGTTCAAGGTCTTTTGATCATTGCGGAAGGTTTAATCACGAGAAAACTGATCGAAAAAAAAGGAAAATTCTATTATGGAACTCAACGTTAGTCGGTCTTTGAGCGAATCGCGGAAAAACCGAGGAGAGTCCAAGCAATCAAAAATGAGACTCCTCCGAGCGGAGTAATCGCTCCTAATATTTTGATTCCCGTGATCGCCAAAACATACAAGGAACCTGAGAATATTAGAATTCCTGCAAGAAACAAGATCGAAGAAATCCAAACAAGCCGACTGTTATTTACATATCCCGTTAGAGTCAAAATCAAAGGAGGAATACTATGGATCAGATGGTACCGGTTCCCGGTTTCGTAGATTACGAGCATTTCCGGACTTAAAATGGATTTGAGAGAGTGCGCTCCGAACGCGCCTAAGGCGACTCCGAGAAATCCGGATAGGGAGGAAAGTAAGAGCAGTTTCCTTTGTTTTCTTGTCATATACTCAATCAAATCGAATTAGAATTCTTGAATAGCATAACTTTTAAATCGAATACATCTTTTCTGAATCAACCAAAATAAATAAGCCGTTTGCTCGATGTCCAACCTGGAATCGAACAAAGCTTTGATTTTATTCTTTTCCATTTCGTCCTTGAGTTCCTCATAAAAACTCGTCTTTCCGAAAACGAAGGAGACCGGAACCAAAGCCTCGCGTTCTCCCTGTTTCAAAGGAAGAATTAACGTTACTCCTCTTTGACAACCTTGACTTTGTCCCTCAAAACGAACGATTCTGTGTTTGGACCAATCCCAATCGTCCAACGATCCGTGGAACATATCTTTGTGAGGAAGAGAGGAAGTGGAATGGATAAATCCGTCGAATCCGAATAAACGCAATCGAGTGGATGCGTTTCCATAATGGATTGAAGGATCTTTAAAGTAAGTTCCCGCAATGGACACTCGATTTTCGGGGGATAAAAAGGCTTCAGTCGGATAAGGCATCGGATTTCGTCTAACGAGTGTTCTTCGGTTTCCGATCGGTAACGCACAGTTTAAAAATAAAATCGCACTTAACAAAGTTAAGGCGGAGGTTTTAACCAGGGTTTTCATACTTTTCTTTTTATTCTTTTTTCATCAATCGTTGCGGAAGTTTTACGCCGATTCCGGTTACTCTAGTACATTTATAAAAGTAGAAATTGAAAAATATCGATTTAACATAGTAGTCGGTTTGTACGTCGAAAAGAAGATCGGCTTTGTCTTGAATCGCATTTTGAACCGCGGCTTCGTAACTTTCATCGCCCGTATAAACAAGCCAGAACCAACCTTCGCCGCAGGACTGACCGGAAAGTTTTCCGACCGGATCCATTCCGCGAACGTCCGAGTAACTTTGAGAATAGAACCAGCCGGGAGTTTTCACATTTGTGTAAAGACAATTTCCCGTTATGATAGACGTAAGCAAAAGGACGAGGTAAAAACCCGTTCCGAAGTTGCGACGGAACTTGACGACTAAGAACGCGTCTCGAAGTTTTACAGTTCGATCCTTTTGATAAGGTAAAATTATTTTTTGGAACATGTCGTAAATTTTTATCGATAATATCTTCATTTCGTTGCCTTAAGTCGTTTTAACGTTTTCAAAAAGTCTGGATCTAAAAACTCAAAAGTCAAGGTAAAAGAATTAAGAACTAATTTTCGAAGGGAAAAAGTCGAGCGTAGATACGAGATAAACATTTCTCTTTTATAGATCGGATTTTGTTCGTTAATAAGAAGTATGTCGCTCGTTAAAGATTCGTTATGTTGTATTCGATCGGTGTCGAGGATTTTGTATAGAAGCAAAAGTTCTTAAATTCGACGTCGGTTTTGTCTTGACTCGGAAAAAATTCGAATTATCAAAATGAGAAATGCAGACTGACGATAAAAAATATATTCGTGTTTGGAAAAAGTTAAGCGTCTCCGAAGTTTCTTCTCAGTTGATGTTGATCGACGATTTGTATGGAACTTGCGGGAATTGTAAACGTCTCGGCTTAAATTATACGAAAGATAAAACTTGTCCCGAATGTAAAACCAAGTTTCTCTACTTGGCAACGAATTCGAAATCCCAAACCGAAATTTCGAAAATTCTCAATCGTCTTGAAAAAGAAAATCTGGATTTGATACTGATCGACCGGGACGATTTCAATCAGTCCAAAGCAAAGGACGCGGTTAAAGATTTGTTTAAACCTATGGAATGAATTTCTAAAACGGAATTTTAATTTTTTCCCTCTGTACGTCCGGATAACTTTAGGTTCGCCTTGAACGACATTGCGGTAATACGTAGAAAATCTAATATACTTACCTCAGGAATTTATACGAATTCCCGCGTTAGGGATGTGAAGCGTGCGTAGCAGTCCTCGTTAGAGGACCGAAGGCGTTAGCCGTAGCGCGTAACAAGCCCGGCCTGCGGTTTCTAAGTTAAACTTTTGTTTTGCCATTCATACAAACGCAGGAACGCCCGACCTTAAAATCGTTTTCGGCGCGGACATTCTTGGCCGTTATGCTTTATCGGAATTGAGAAGATTTTTCAAACCTTGAATCGTTCTTTCCAAATCCGAAACTTGTTCTTTCAACAAATCGCGATCCAAGACGGCTTTTTTATCGGCAGAATGAATTTCTCCATATCCTTTAGCCATTAAGCTATGAAACGATTTTTGAATATTCATCAGACCGATTTCCAAATCTTTCGGATTGAGTTCGTTCTTTCGTCTACGGATATTTTTCAAAAAGGAAAATCCGAAACGAAACAGAAAAACGGAATAAGCGGGAGTTAAAAGATAAATCGCGGTTAAAAGAACCGGCCCGAGATTCCAAGTTTGAGACAAAGTTTTATGAAAAAAAACTCGAAAGGTGGAAACGATTAACACGCCTAAGGTGTAATTGAAACGACTTGTGGTCGGCGAGATCGTATTGAACAGAAAAACCAGAACCAAAGAAAAGATTAAAACCAAAAAAAGATCCAAAGGAACGACGGAAAAAAGAATCTTTAAAAAAGAGGTAATTACTCCGATCGTATCCAGAAATGATTGGATGGACTGAGATAGGTTGTCAAAACTCGTTTTCAGATCTGAAAAAAAATCGGTAATTTGACTCATGAAACGGCTCCCAAAATTTTTCGGCTGGAAGAAACTCCAATTTTTCTTCGTGAAACTGCAAGAACTTTCCTTTTTGCGAAAACTCTATCTGGTTTATTCCGTTATCGGAATTTCATTTCTCATTTTGCACGAAAGCCATCTCCCTTTTTTTTTCGTTCTGCTTTTGGTTTCCGGTGCGTTCATCGTTGCGAGCGCCTTTTTCTTTTTAATCTCATTTGCATTCGGAAAACTGCTTCAGGAAGAGTCCGTTAAAAAATATAAAATTGGTCCGGACTTTACGACGACTTACGATACTGTTCGAGTTTTTTTAAATCCGATCGTGGAAACGATCGTGTTCGTTTCTTGTATCTCACTGCTTTTTTTTACGGATTTCTATTCCAATCGATCCGGTATTATTTTTATCGCGGTTTATTGCGTAGTAGGTTTTATTCTTCGCTTTTTGGAAAGTACGGTCTTTTATAGAATTTCCTTGTTCGGTTTAATGGTTTTGACCGCGGGACTTTTGAGTTTTAAATCGCTTCAGCAAGCGGAGATATTAACTTCTTATCTGCTTTTTAAACCGACTTGGGAACAAAAAGAACTTACGAATTGGAGTTACGATTCCGAATCCAGAATTTTGAAAAATTCGGATATTCAAGTTCAACTCACTTTGCCGGAAGATTTTTATTTTCACAATCCCAAAAACCTGACTTTGAAAGATCAAACCGGAACGGGGCAGATTGCGGGAATTATTTCTTCGAGCGAGACCGATCCGAATCGTTACCCTTCTCTTCGAATTTTTTATTTTCCGGAACCGTTTTTAGAAATCGATAAGATCAAACCCGAGTTCTGGAAATTTTTGGATCTTGCCGTCAATCAAGGCGAGATGATCGAATTACACGAGTTAGGTGAAGAGAATTTCGAGAAAAGAATGGATGGAGTTTTCTGGACTTATTATGATAATCTCAGACCGAGATATGCGAAGACAGGATTTTTTATCGCTTCGGGAGACAAACTTCCGGATTCTTTTTTGTTTCATATTTCGGAAAGTTTGGTTAAGGGAAAAGCCCACGAAGAGCCGGTCGAAAAAATTCTGCAAAGTTTTAAGAGAGAATAGGGAAGTTAGAGTTTGTCCGAGATCCTAAAATGTGGGAACTCATACGGGAACTTCCATCGAGAAGCCGTTTGAAGTCATAATCTTATTTACACTTTTACGGAGCTTCCAACTCAATGTTGTTCCTACGGTCGTAATATACCGACCCTACCGCAAAAATTATGGGAAATCCTCCGCTCAATATCATCAATTTTTTATAGAGATAAAAAAATATAAGAGGATCTGGACTTTACGAGATGATAAAGGTTTCCCTCGCCCTATGACTTTCTCTGGAAAAAGATCCATGCCGTTTTGGTCCTCTTTGAAACGAGTTCGAAACATAATCGAACATGGCGGCGCTTATTCTTTATTCGAGTCGCATGAAATTTCCTATCGGAATTTTATCGATCAATGGTTCCATGGATTAAAAAAGGATAATTTACTAGTTGGTATCAATTGGACCGGCAACGGGGCGATAGGATATGATCTCGAACCGAGTGAAGTATTAAAATATTTGAATAATTTATATTCCTAATATTTCTCTATGTTTTGGGTTTGAAGATCCTTACATTTTTCCGGGACGTTAAGCATTATCTCACAATATAAAGTTCCGAATTGATGCGGGCACTTCGATTTTTAAAGTCGTCTGTAAAACGTATTACGAAAGTCTTTTCCGATTTTGGGGTGTAAGACCGTATTCCGAAATTCAATTATAAAAGGGCGCGATAACCATGAATTCAGTTACAATCCATTTTCAGGCAACGGTCTGGATTTACCCCGGCAAGGGCGGATGGCATTTTTTGACGCTGCCGTCTACTACATCAAAAGAGGTGCGATCTTTATTCGATAAAACTCCGGGTTCCTGGGGGACGATTCCGGTGTTGGCTGAGATTGGCGCTACACGTTGGAAAACGTCGATCTTTCCCGAAAAAAATTCTACGAAGTTTGTTTTGCCACTGAAAGCGGACGTGCGTAAGAGGGAGAAAATCACGGTGGATCAGAAAATACGAGCTTCGATTACGATTCAGTTTTAATTCGGTCAAAAGATGTTTTTTGTACGCCAGAGCTCATTCCTTCGAGAAGGTTCAAAGCCTAAAAAAGCTAAAGGAACTTTATAAATTAAATAAATAGAATATTTAAAATTTTTTACTTAAAAAGTTTTTGGCCGATTACAGAAAGCGGATCGACCATCGTTCCTTGTACGCGCAGACCTAAATGAAGATGCGGGCCTGTGGACATTCCGGTGGAACCCACTTTACCGATCGGGTCTCCTTTTTTTACTTTGTCGCCTACTTTTACGCCCAATTCGGATTGATGCATATATAAAGAATAAACTTCCAAACCGTGATCGATTATCGTGAAGTTTCCTTCGTAATACATCGGTCGGGATAAGATTACGGTTCCGTCGTTGATCGCATAAATCGGCGTTCCGACTCCGCCTTTAAAATCGACTCCCCCGTGTGCTTTTCCCTTGGTTTTGTTATATATGCGTCTTTTATAAAACGGGCTTGTGAAGTGAACTTCCTGAACGGGATATACGAAATCGGATACGATCTGCATATCGGTCCTTGATTGGAATGCTGCGGCTTTTGTTTTGGAACACTCCGCAATGAAGTCTAACGTTTCCTGAGGAAGCTCCTGTGATGTGTATTTTTTATCCATCGTCAGGGAAGAGACTCTTGTTTCTGAAAAGCTCGTCTTGTGAATCGGAATTTCGTATTCTTTATAATCGTTTTTTCTAAAAAGATTTTTATCTTGAATTTCTAATATACCGTTTTTCTTGGAAAACTCGGGAGAGATAGGAATCCACGCGTATAAGACGGAATCGATCGTCGTATGAGGGATTTCTTTTTTTTCCCAGAGGATTTTGATTCTATCCAATTTGGAAAGAACCGTTTTTTCAGGAGTTAGTTTGAGAAACAATAACTCGCCTTGTGCAAACTTTCTGGTCTGAATGGAAAAGAAAAAAAGCGCTTCTTTCTTTTTGATGATCTCGGATTCCAGGTTTCCTTTTTCTACGTGTTTTTTCTTTTTTTCTTCTACTTCTTTTTTTACGTTTTTCTTGGATTTTTCTTTTGTTTCATTTTTGGAATCCAGACGAACCGTGTTTGCAAGTTTTATTTCTTTGGTTTTAGTTCCCGGCTTGTCCTTGGAAAATATCGTCTCGGCGTTTAAGAACTGAATTAGAAAAATAACGTAAAAAATTCTAAGATAGCTTTGCATCGTATCCTGCTATGATTTTAGATAAGTTAGGGAAGTACAATTTAAAAAACGATTTGGAAATAAATTGTAAACTTACTTTTTTACTTTGATAACGACATTAATTCGTTAAATCGAAAATATTTTTTGAAAAATCTCACCCTCTGATATGCCGAAAAGAATCAACATCGGACAGTTTTACGAAATTTTACGGTTTGCCCCAAAACTTAATTTTACATTATCAAAAAGATCAAGCTGCAAGGTTCTTATCTTGAGATCCAGGACTTATGGGGTAACGTTATGGCCCTCCCACGGATCGCTCATCTCAACTACGTTGAGAAACAACGCTTTCGTGAAACTCATACCTCACTTCAACTTTTAGGATTATTTTTTTCAATGCCTGAGAATTTAGTTTCATTTCGACAAATTTCCTTTACTTGGCGGCCTTAATTCCGCGGTTCGAAGACATAAGACGCACACGACGAAGCGAATTCGAACTACATCTTAAATTCATTTTTCATTTTCTTTGAAAATTACCTAAGCAAATTTCAGATTTTACCGATCCTTGATAACAGGGATCGGATAAAACAAATGAAACAAGAGGAATGGTTGGAGCAGCTTACGAAACTTTTCCAGGATGAGATTGATCTTTATTCAAACGTTTTGGAATTAGAAACACAGAAGTCAGCCGCAGTCGTTCAAGCCGACGGTAAATCTCTCGAAGTGATTACTAAAAGAACATACGAATTACTCGTGATGGCCGCCGAGATCGAAAGAGTTCGAATGAAGTCGATCGAAGAGGTGTATCGTTCTAAAAATTTCGCTCTTCCCGAAACCGGTGCGCCGACCTTATCCGATTTTTTAAACCGACTGGACAGGGATTCCAACTTTAAACTGAAAGAATACGGTTCTTCGTTGAAGTCCGTTTTACATCGTTTAAAAGAAAAAATTAAATCCAATGAAAAACTGATCCTGACTCGTCAGGAAATTCTTTCCCGAACAATCGACGCAATGAAAGAAAAAGTTATGGAATCCGGCGTAAGCACATACGGCTCCGGAAAAGAACCGGAACGCAAACAAGCTAAGAGACAATCTCTTATGCTCAACGCTTCGGCGTAAATCGGTCTTATATTTTCGTAACAGGAGGAAGCCATGGGATCCACATTTTCAGGACTTGAGATCGGAAAGCGGGGTTTAACCGCGCACCAACAAGCGCTTCAAACCACGGGTCATAATATTTCCAACGCGGATAACAAGCATTATGCGAGACAGAGGGTCACGATGACCGCAATGGATCCTTTATATGATCCTTCTTTGAATCGCGCTAATCTTCCCGGACAGATCGGACAAGGAGTGGAAATCGCATCGATCGAAAGAATTCGAGATAATTTTATCGACGATAGAATCATCGAAACTTCCGGTAACAAGGATTACTGGGCGGCTCGTAACGAATATCTTTATCAATTGGAAACGGTTTTTAATGAACCGAACGGAACCACACTCAGAACTTTGATGGATAAGTTTTGGTCTTCTTGGGAAGACTTGGCGAATTATCCCGAAGACAACGCGCATCGTTCCGTCGTTCTTGAAAAAGCAAACGGACTCGGAAGTAGAACCGAAGACGTGTATCGCAAACTCGCACAATTACGAGATCAGGCAAATCGCGAAATCGAAACGAAAACGTATCACATGAATACGATCGCCGAAAACATCCGCACTTTAAACGAAAGAATCGGCAAGTCGGAAGCCTTAGGCGATAGGCCGAACGACCTCTACGACAAACGAGACGCGTTGTTACAAGAGCTTTCATCGCTGGTGGATGTTACGATCGGACGTTCCGACGAGGACGAGTTGATGGTTTTTATCGGTCAGCAAATTCTCGTTCAAGGGAATAAGGCAAACAAAATCGATATACTCGGCAATCCGTCCAAAGACGGACTCCTGGATTTGTATTGGTCCGCGACCGGTGATCCGGTTCTTTTGAGAAAAGGAAGATTGCAGGGTCTGATCGAAGTTCGAGATAAGATCATCCGCGAGAAGATAGATCAAGTGGATTCACTTTCCATAAACGTAATGGACGCCGTGAACGAAATCCACAAAGACGGATTCGGGATCAACGGAAATACAAATCAAGCTTTCTTTAATATTCGTTCCTTATCCATCAACACATTCGGAGAATACGATTCCAACGGAGACGGTCAAAACGACGTCACCGCGATTTTTAGGGTTACCGGTAGAAATACGATCGATCCCGATAGGCCGATCGGAATTAACGGAACGATCAGTTTCAATCAATCGGATGTTAAAGAAGCTCCCGTTTTGATTCCTTATTCTTCCAATGATACGTTAAACGGAATCATTAAGAAGATCAACGCTTCTCGTTCCGGCGTTGTGGCTTACATGAATCACGACAACCAGTTGGCTTTGAAGGCGACGGTCGCCGACGATCATCCCAATAAGAATTTTATACTCAGACATTTGGAA
This sequence comes from Leptospira alstonii serovar Sichuan str. 79601, assembly GCF_000347175.1. Taxonomy (GTDB): domain Bacteria; phylum Spirochaetota; class Leptospiria; order Leptospirales; family Leptospiraceae; genus Leptospira; species Leptospira alstonii. The sequence continues at coordinate 59,241 of NZ_ANIK01000003.1, read as the reverse complement.
GATTCGGGCGACCTTCTTGTGGGAATGACCGGCATCTTAATGGCGTCCGGCCCTTCGGGCGCTTACGATTATAAACGTCTCGGCGAAATCAACAAGCTGCAAGCGCGTTCCGAAGATATCACGCTGACTCCTCACTTCCATCCTTCTTCCCATTTTAGGGTGGCGGATTCAATCGCGAATAACGTTTCAAACATCGCGGCGGCTCGAGGTAAGGACGTGGGCGGAACCGGGGATTATAATTCGCCTGGCGGTCATAAGGACGGAAGAAACGCTTTGATGGTCGCATCCGCTTTGAGAAACAGTCCGGTCATGGTTGATTATTCCAAGACGACCGATGATTTCTACAATACTCTCATCTCGAAATTGGGAACGGAAGCGAGAGAAGCAAAACAAGAATTCGGAATTCAAAACGATCTGATGACCGAACTTGAAAACATGAGACAGTCGGTTATGGGCGTCAACTTGGACGAAGAAATGGCCAATATGGTTCAGTTCCAACATTCTTACAACGCGTCCGCAAAGATGATCAACACGATGAATGAAATCTTAGATACGATCATCAATCGATTGGGCGCTTAATCTCCCGTTAATACCGGCGAGTAAGGAGAGAATTTTATGATGCGCATTACGAACATGATGCAGAACAACAGTCTGGTTCATAATTTAAACAGACATCAGCTCAACATGGACGAGACTCAGAACCAACTTTCCACGGGACAGAGAATTCGTCTTCCTTCCGACGAGCCCGGTCGCGCGACCAATCAAATGTTCTTTCGGTCGAGACTCAACGAGCTTGATACGTTTCAGAGAAACATCGACGACGGGAACTCGCGTCTTCAACAAATAGACGGAGAATTGGACCGTATCGGTTCTTTGTTTCAAAGAGCAAGAGTTCTCGCCGTTCAAGCTTCCAACGGTATCTATCAGGGTGATAAGGGGTTCGAACTCGAGGTCGCGATCGGAAAAGAGATCGATGAGATCCTAAGAGCGTTAGTCGACATCGCTAACACGAGGGATGCAACCGGTCGTCCGCTATTTGGAGGACACGTAATTGAGAGGCCGCCTTTTGAACCGATCGAATCCAAGATCAAAGGTCTTCAAGGAATCGAATTAAAAAATCAATACATCGGCGTCGAATACCGAGGCGATATCGGAGAACAACTCAGGGAAATCGAAAAGGGAGAATACATACCAGTAACGATTCCGGGTAATAAGGTTTTCTGGGGAACGAACATGAGTATCACGAGCAAGGTGGATAACTCGGGATACGTAGCTTCCTCCGATCAGAAGTTTAAAATCGACGGAGTGGAAATTCACGTTTCGGCCGGAGATACGATCGATGATATCATCGATAAGATCAACAACTCCCCTTTGGAAGTGAAAGCCAATAAACTCGCTCAAGATAACATCAGTTTAAGTTCTACGGCGCCGCATCAGATCTGGATGGAGGACACGGAAGGCGGAACGATCTTAAGGGACATCGGTCTTGTCGATTCGGCGACTTCCGAACCTCCGAATAATTATTCCAAGTCGGCAACCGTAACCGGCCTTTCGGTTTTCGACGTGATGATCCAATTCAGAAACGATCTCATACAAAAAGATCAGGAAAGAATTTCGGGACGCGATCTTCAGGATTTGGACCTTGCGATGGAGAATATTCTTCGTTACCGCGCTATCGTAGGCGCGAGAATGAATCGAATGGATGAACACGCACAGAGAGTGGACTTTGACAAATCTTATATGACCGAACTTCTTTCCAAAAACGAAGGGGTCGATTTTCCCGAAACCATTATGAACATGAAGTGGTTGGAAACCGTCCATCAGTACGCTCTCAACGTCGGATCGAAGATTATTAAACAGACATTGATGGATTTTCTGAGATAAATCATAAAGATAGAATATTCAGAAACGAAATTTCGAAGGTAAAAATTTAGAATGGGAATCGAGATTCAAACAAAGCCGTTTGGGAAAATGCAAATATCGGAGAAACAAATCCTGTCCTTTCCGGAAGGATTGCTCGGATTTGAAGACTATAAAAAATTTGCGTTGATCGAGGAAGAAGAGGAATCCGTTTTTAAATGGCTTCAATCGGTCGAAGAGGTGGATCTTGCCTTTGTGGTAATCCCGCCTTCCCTTTTTAAAAAAGAATACAAACCTTTGATTCCGGAACAGGAACTACAGGGAATCGGAATCGTCGAGATGAAAGATGGTCTAACGTTGGTGATCGTAACGATTCCGGGCGAAGATCCTTCCCTCATGACCGCAAATATGCAGGGTCCGATTCTGATTAATAAGGAAACACTTTTAGGAAAGCAGTTCATATCAAGAAACGAATCTCATTCGGTTCGGGAAAAAATCCTTGAGTCGGCCGCCGTGGAGATGGGTTAAGTGCTGGTCTTAGCGAGGCGAACGAACGAATCGATCATGATCGGCGACGACATAGAAATCGTCATCGTGGATATAAAAGGCGACCAGGTAAAGATCGGCGTTAAGGCTCCGAGAAATGTTTCCGTTCACAGAGCGGAAGTTTATAAGGACATTCAGGAAGAAAATAAAAAGGCCGCAGGAACGAAAATTAAACCGGAGGATCTCGGTAAGATCGGAGATATTCTCAAAAGGAAAGATTCCGAAAAAAAAGAATAGTCCTACTTCAAATGCGCTTCGTAGGGCTATAACCTTATATGAGTTAGGTGATAGTAATTTCCATCCTGCCGGATTTCATCTTTCTAAGGACCGTTCGGCAAATTACATTATGAATCGATTGTGTATTTTCTTTCTTTCCGTTCTTTTGTTTTCCTGTTTTGCTGGAATTCGCAAGGAACTCAATTATTCAACCGATTCGATCGCGTTCTATTCTTTTGAAAACGGTCCCGATCTTCCTTCTTGGTTGGATCGTAACGTTTCCTATCTTCAAAACCAAGAAAGAAATAATTTTAAAAATTTAATCGCGGACGCATTGTATCAAATGGGAAACAGAAATGATTCCTTATTTAACGATTCAGCGCTGCGAATTTTTTCGAAAGAATTGAGTAAAGAGATCGGAGAGCGCTCCTACGAAAAATTCGAAAGCTCTCCGTCTCATACTTATCAACTTTGGATATTAAAAAAAGAAGATATGATCAATCCGGGGAGGAGAATACGGAGAACGGTATTTCTAATTTATCCAACGGACGATTCCATTCACTTTATCTTTTTTGAATTGAATCAATTCATAGATTTTCAAATCCCGTATACGTTTCAAGATTGGTCCAATTATTCGTTATCGGAATCGAATATCAAACCCTCATTGGAAGTTTTTATTCCGACCTCCGCAATCGGAACATTATCTTATTATAAAGACGTTATGGGCGAGCCTAAAAAATTTCACATCGTTTATAAAACTCGTATTTCAGCATCCGAGCAATATAAAATGAAAGAACTACGGAAAGAAACGGAAGCGAATGCGAAGGACGTCGAAAAAAGATTGATGGAACTGAAAAACCTACTCGATAAAAAATTGATTTCCGAAGAGGAATTTAAGAAAAAGCGGGAAGAGATTCTGAAATCACTTTAGGGTTTTTGAATTGAATTCGACAGAATCAATCAAACGGTTCATCAAAATATTTAAATGCCAAAGTATAATCTTCCGTAATTTTGCTCATTGCTAAATATAAAAAAAGAAAACAAATACAAACTACTTTAAAAAAGGATAAAGTATTTTCGAAGCGGAAGATATTTTAAAAAATCGGAGCGGCTCTGTAAAAAGCCGCTCCGAAGAGAATAGTGAAGAGAATTGGATTTTCCGTTTTGAGCGGTATAGGCCGGTTCAAAACGGAAAAGTTTCCAATAATGAACATATCCACCGAACTAAGCCTAAAAGACAAAGAAAAACCGATTGTACGGATCTATTTTTTGTAGAATCGCATTTTTTGGATTCGATTCGAAATAATTTATTGAGTATTTTTTATAAGATCGAACATTCTTCTATTACTCGGGTGAAGCGCCGTGTTTTATAAAAAAGAGCGCCTTTAACCGGCCGCTTTTCCCTCTTTCTCTTGACGGTCGGCTTCGAAAGCCACTTCCAACTGGCGCATCGAGTTTTTTGAGAATTTGATAAATTCCTTTTCATCGTCTCGAATTTGGAACTGCCCTTTCAAAGTCAATTCGTCGTGGGCTCTGAATTTTTTGACTTTTTTTTCCACTTCGGAATCCATAAAACCTAATTTGCTCAGCGTTTCCCCCGCCAATTCAAGCGCGGATGCAAAAGTGTCCCTGCGAATGATTTGAATCCCGAGTTCCATGAGTTTAAAAACGTGCTCTCGATTTCGCGCTCTTGCGATGATCGTCAAATTCGGGAAATGTTTTTTAACCAGTTCAGCGACTTTTACGGAAACATCTATATCTTGAATCGCTAATATAAATAAATCCGCATGTTCGGCGCCCGCCGATCGTAAAAGACTCAGTTTGCTCGAGTCTCCGTAATAGATCTTATAGCCGAATTTTCTTGCCAAGTTGACTTGGTCCGGATTGTGTTCCAACGCGGTAAAACCGATCCTATGAACGAACAGCATCCTAGCGATGATTTGCCCGAATCTTCCGAAACCCGCGACGATGACTCGGTTCTGTTCTTCAATCGCATCTTCCTCTAAATTTTGATTTTTTTTGAAAATCAATTCGGACGTTTTATCTTTGAGGATTCCTAGGATCGGAGTTAAACCCATGGAAAGAGTGACGACTGCAACGACTAAATCGGCTTTTTCTTTCGGAAGAATGGATAAGGATACGCTCACTCCTAATATTACGAACGCAAATTCCCCACCTTGGGAAATTGTCGCGGAGAGATTTAAGGAAACCTCTGCGGAATGTTTGGAAATTCTTCCTAAAAAATAAAGTATTGTCGCTTTAACGGACATTAAGAGGAATGCGAATAAAATCACAAGAATCGGGTCTTTTAATACTTCTCCTAGGTTGATCGACATCCCCACGGCTAAAAAGAATAATCCGAGCAGAAGACCTTTGAACGGTTCTAGATTGGATTCCAATTCGTGTCTGTACTCCGAGTCCGCAAGAATCACTCCGCCTAAAAAAGATCCAAGCGCCATCGATAGACCTACTTGATCCATAAGTAAGGAAACTCCGATCACGATCAGTAGCGACAAGGCCGTGAAAATTTCGTGATTTCCGCTGGACGCGACGAGTTTGAACAAAGGTCTCGCTAGAAATCTTCCCGCTAAAACGACCGCAAGAATCGTTCCGATAGCGATTAAAATTTGTTTCATACTTCCTTGCGATCCCGGATCTGCGACCGATTCCGCTAAAAACGGAAGTATCGCCATGATCGGAATTACGGCCAAGTCCTGAAATAAAAGGATCGCAAAAGCGCTTCTTCCGTGTGTGGTATTGAGTTCGTTTTTTTCTCCCAGTGTTTGAAGGGCGAAAGCGGTGGAAGATAATGAAATGCTAATACTGATTACGATCGCTTGGGACTTTTCCAGACCTAAAAAAGAAAGAATCATAAAAAAAACGAGCGAGGTTAGAGTTACTTGAAGTCCGCCTAAACCAAAAACGGGTCTTCTCAAGACCCAAAGTCTTTGCGGTTTTAATTCGAGTCCGATTAAAAATAAAAGTAAAACGACTCCGAACTCGGAAAGATGAAGTATGCTATCCACGTCGGCGATCAATCCGATTCCCCAAGGACCGATGATCGTACCGCCGATGAGATAACCTACGACGGAACCTAATCCGATTTTTTTAAAAAGCGGTACCGAAATTACCGCGGCGGTAAGAAATACGACTAGGGTAATGAGTAAACTATGATCTTGCATTTTTTATCCTACTGATTCCTACATAATAGGGTAACATCAATTTGAACACAAATCGTCGTTTAGACCCAGAATTTCTTAGGCCGAATTTACGTTAAAACACTTAGACTTTTCTCCTTAACGATCCGAAAACAATTTCATAAAAGAGATTGTGAAAGAATGCGCGTCTCCGGGCCATCGAGAAGAAACGTAATTTCCGTCCGTAATTGCATGACCTCTTTTCAGTCTTTTGTGATTATCTCTGAAAATCGGTTTTGGTCCGAAGTGAAAATCGTTCGGATCCTTTAAGGTCGACTTGACTTCCTCTTCAACGGATTGGGGATAAGTTCGATAATAATTTCCCAACCACAATCGCGTAAGATTCCAAGCCGCCATCTCCTGCGATTTTAGAAGCGCGGTCGTTTTTTTTCCGTAAAGAATGGATCGATCCGAACCGGGAAGTTTACTTCGAGCCGCTAAAACGACTCCGTGGCAAATCGCTCCCAACGGTTTGCCGGTTGCAAAAAACGAACCTACGAATTCTTGTAGTTCCTTTGATTCCAAGTATTCTTTCATTCCAGGAGCGTGTCCGCCGGGAAGAATCAATCCTTCAAAGTTTTCGGATTTTAAATCCTTATAAGACAAAGGATTTTGATAGTGAGGATCGGAGATCATTTCATCATAAGCGGCTCTCGCTTTTTTATGAGCGATCAAAATCGGTTTCCAAATTCCAAGGCCTTTGCCGGTGAGCATTCTAAAATCGGCCGATCCGGGTTTACCGTTCGGAGTCGCAAAGAAAACTTCATAGCCGTTTTCCTTTAAAATTTTCCAAGGAATCGAGCTTTCCGAAGGATCAAAATCAACGGAAGGTATCGGGATGAGAATCTTATACTTAGGGATCATAGGATCGATTCTAACCTTTCTTTTAAAAAATCAACACCTTAAAAAAAAGGATTCGGGCGCATGGTCGGGCTAAACATTTCGATAAAAAGAAAGCCTTTTTAAAACCGCCCGACCACCAGGCTCTCTGCTCTGGTCAAGTTATTGCAAAACGATCCGATCACGGGATGGGATTTTAAAACCCAATAACTTGACCTCGCTTCGATCCTTTGCGCGGGGATTTTTGTGGGTGTTCCGACTTTTCAAGGAGTTAGTGAATAGGGTTTAGGGGTAAGGACTTTACGTACATAACATACAGCTGTTCCTAATTCCTATCCACTCGTCCCTAACATCTAATATGCAAGTGTTCCGACAAGAATGAGGTTTTTTACTTGCAAAAAGTATGATTTTCTGATAGAGAAAAATCTCCGAAATTTTCCCGCCTCCTCTCCCCTCCACCCAAAATCAGGGTGGGGCCGATCTTTTCACAGAGGATTGTCGGAATTCCGACAGATTTATCTTGCGATCCTTTGCGCGGGGGGTTTACTAAAAAATCGATATAAGATTTCGGCTCGTTTTGTAATGGAAAAATCGAGTTTTGGGAATAGCCGTAAAAATTCTCTTGACTAAAATAAAAAATTTATATTTTATAAAATTAAATTGTGCACAATCTAAATGGAGATTGAAATGAACCAGACATTATATGATTTAACGGCAACTCTGAATAACGGCAAAGAACAAAAGTTGCAGGATTATAGGGGAAAAGTTCTGTTAATCGTAAATACCGCCAGCGAATGTTCTTTTACTCCTCAATACGCGGGTTTACAAAACCTGTATAGTAAGTACAAAGCGGAAGGATTGGAAGTTCTCGGCTTTCCTTGCGATCAATTCAAACATCAGGAACCCGGTTCGGACGAGGCGATCAAAAATTTCTGTCAAAAAAATTACGGGGTTGAGTTTCCGATTTTCAAAAAGATCGAAGTGAACGGCGATAACGCTCATCCAGTGTTTCGATTTTTGACAAAGAAGGCTTCGGGGTTTTTCGGAAATTCGATCAAGTGGAATTTTACTAAGTTCATCGTGGACAAAGAGGGAAACGTAATCAAACGTTATTCTCCCATTACGACTCCGGAAAAGATCGAAAAGGAAATTCAAGAGCTTTTAAAAAAATAAAAATGGGTCCCGCCTCGGGCAGATGAGACGAGCTTTTTATGGCCGCCAAAGATCTCTTTTTAGAAAATCAAATTTGTTTTCCTCTCTATGCTTGTTCGAGAGCGGTGACGGCGCTTTATCGTCCGATTCTCGACGAAATGGGTTTAACGTATCCTCAATATCTCGTTCTTCTTGTGTTATGGAAAGAAGACGGATGTAACGTGAAAGAGATCGGGAAAAAATTATATTTGGATTCCGGAACTTTGACTCCTTTGCTGAAACGTTTGGAAGATTCGGAGCTTGTTGTACGAAAGCGTTCCGAAGAAGACGAACGTTCGGTGCGGATTTTCCTTTCCTGGAAAGGAAAGAAGCTGAAAGAAAAGGCGGCCGGAGTTCCGACCAAACTTCTCGAGAACTTAGAAGTCGATAAAAAAAGTCTTACCGATTTGAAGAAAGATTTGGATCGATTGTTACTCGTTCTTTCCGAAAGAATGGAATAAGTTTTTTGTTCAAAGGGATTTGAGTTGCGAAATCGGTAGAAAGCCGGGAGATTTTCTAATATCAGAAAATCATAATTTTTGCAAGTAACAAATCTTCCTTTTATGGGAATTCCCGCAAAAATCCCTCTTTGGATCGTTTTGATTCCAAAATCTTTCTCAACTTAGTGCGGAGTCGCTAGATCTTCCCTACTCGAAACGAATGCCTTCTTCGAAGTCGGTTTTAAACCGAAAACCCAATTCTTTTTGAATTTGATCCGAGACGACGATCGAAGATTCTTGGATGTATTCCAAATTGATTTTCTTATTTGTAAATTTTGTTAAAAGTTTGTTAACGAGGTTGAATAAAAAAAGAATCCAACCTTTGAGTTTCAATCGGAGAAAAATTTTTCCGGGTTTCAGTTTTAAAAAAAGAATTTCTACGTCTTTGGAAGATAAGGCTCTCGGATGGGCGACGTTGAATACTTTTCCGGATGATTTATTCCATTTTTGTAATATTATTAAAATGGCGGCGACTACGTCGGAAGAATGAACCATGGATTTTTTAAAGTTCGGATTTCCGGAATAAAGAAGAATTCCGTATCGAAATAATTTCAGAAGTTTATTCAAAAAACTTTTATTGGTGGGCCCGTAAACCGATGCGATTCTGAGAATTACAAAAGGGTTTTTGGATTTTCGCACCAGAGATTCGCATTCAATTTTTGAAATCGCGTAAAACGTATTTCCGTTTAACGCCGATGTTTCGGTAACCGGTCGATTCGAAAATCCGTAAACGGAAGAGGAACTCGAAAATAAAATTCTCGTCGTCCGATTTTTGGAAGCGAATTGAAGAATTTTTCGGGTCGAAAGTTCGTTTCCTCTTCTATACTCTTCCAAAGTATCCGCTTCACCGCTGACCTTTCCCGCAAGATGAACGATGAATTCCGGTTTTTCATTGAGGGAAATTTCCGAATCGTTTTCAAGATCGACTTCGTAAAAAACAAAATTGGAATGAAATCGAATCGTATCCGGAAAGGAGGAAAGTTTTCTTCCGATACAAACCGCTCTGTAAGTTTTGAGCAATTCCGGAACGAGTATTAGGCCCAGGGAACCGCTACCGCCGGTCACTAAGATCGTTTTTATGGAAACGCCTTTCTCGTTCATGCGACCATGATGATTCTTTGATAAGGATAAAGAAGAATTTTTTGAACTTTACTTCGATTTTTACTCTCGACAGATCAAAAATAAGAATCATAGTCGTGGATCAAAATCCAAACTTAGGGAAGATTACGATGAAAAAAATTTTTTCGGCACTTTTGATCTTAACTTGTATCTCGGCGCTTTCTTTTTGCAGTTCCGAAGATAAAAAACAACCTCCTAGACAAGAGTTTCAACCTAACTCCGATATCAGAACGTTCGAAGTCGGAATGATAAAAGAAGGAGACAAACGAATCAAAGCGGAAGCAGTTTTGGGAACTCCGTCCGTGGAACTGAACACGCAAGACGGCGCGGTCTTGGAATGGTACTTGGTTTCCACCGATTATCAAAAGAATTCTTATAAAACTCTGACTGAAAGACCCGCGTCGATCACGGAAGATACGAAGTTCATCAAACTTACGATCGATAAGAAAGGCGTGATTAAAAAGATGGAATATAAACTTTAAACAAAGGGTTTAATCCGCAGTATCGTCTTCCAGTAGATCCAATCCCGCGAGTCCGACTAAAAAGTCGAGAAGTTCCACGGGGTTGAATCCGATTCTAAGTCCGACATAAAGACCCAAATAAATTTCCATCTGATAAAGAAAACTTTTCGGATAACCGTCCTTCTTTTTGTTAAGCGCTTGTAACGCGTTTTGAACGGCCGGATCGTTTCGATCGAAATTTTGCCCTTCGATAAATCTTCTGTAAAACTCTTCCTTCTTTCTCTTTCTTCTTTCCGCGACGGGAATATTGTAAAAGGAAAGATAACGCAGTTTTTGGCTTTTGATATTGTATCTTTCGTTTAGGAATTCCGGAACCTGATCGCCGGGTGTTTTTGAGTTTTCCGAATTTTTTAATTCTTCGGCGGCTTCAGAAGAAATTTCTTCGGACGATTCTTCCGTTTCGGATGTTTGTGTTTCCACTCCCAAAGGAAAAAAAGTATCACCTCCTAAAATTCCAAAGATGAGTTGTTGCGATCGATACGAACCGAAGTAGCCGCCTCGAAGTCCGTAACCTTTTCCTAAATCTCTTTTTCCCGGCGAAGATTCTCCGCCTTGAAAGACAAACCCCGCCGCTAAAGGACCGATCCGGAGTCCCGCACCGTAACCCGGAGTTTCCACTCCCGCCGTAAAGATGTCTTTGAGATCGTTTTTTCTGTTTTGAAGATACGTGGCACAATTGGTCGAACTGATAAAAAAATAACTTAAGAATAATAGAAAAAGAAAAAATCCGTTGTGCTTCTTTTTGAAATTCGATAAATTCACAAACCCACTCTCTTGCGATTTGTCGGTTAGGCAACCCGGAAAAAGAAAACGAAAGTTCAGTTTTCTGATTGTTTCCGAAATTCTTAGGGTCTCAATAGCGAACAAAATGGAAGAAATAAAATCATCCGAATTCGTTTCTGCAAATATCGCGGTTTTGGGAGGCGGGCCGATGGGAATTTATCTTTCCACGTATCTTTCTCCTAAGGCAAAGGAAATTTTTCTTTGGTACGACGATCGTAAAAGGGCCGCAAAAATCGAAAAGGAAAGGGTCGCTTCGATTCTTGAAGATTCCATCACCCTGCCCGAAAACGTTCATATAAGAAGCGAGCTCGATTTTTTAAGAACCGGTTCTTGGATTCTCGTAATCGCGGTTCCATCGAGATTGATGGAAGGGGTTTTGGACGAATTGATCAAGGTCTTGGATAAAAATTCCTCTCATTTTATCTTTACGTTTACGAAAGGACTTTTATCCTCCTCCACAAGAAGAAAAACGAATTGTATTACATATTCTGAATATTTACGAAAACTTTCCGTTACGGGAGAATTCAAGGACATCGAATACACCGCGGTCAACGGTCCTAACATATTGGGAGAATTAAAACGGGGACATCATAGTTTTTACTGTTTGTCTTCTTTCGGATCCAAATCGGTGGAAATCTTTGAGACGTTATTCGACGGCTCTCGCAATCATACAAAAACGTACGAAGATCTTGTCGGTTTGGAAGTGTTCGGAGTTATGAAAAATCCGATCGCGATCGCTTGCGGAATCGCTTCCGGAATTCCCGAATGCGGAAGCAACTTCGAAGGAGAATTGATCAGTCTCGGATATTCCGAAATCATCTCCCTTTTGGAAACGTTAGGAATTCCGACCCGACTTGTTAGCGAATACGGACTTGCGGATCTGATCGTATCCTGCACTTCCCGTTATAGTCGCAACAAAGCCTACGGTCATCGGTTCGTGCATAAATTGATCTCGGGAGAAGACCAACCCAATCTGATCGAAAGGATCGAATTGTTTTTTAATCCCGCCGAGTTCATTCAAAAGGAAGTCAGTCAAAGCGAAAGTCACGTCGAAGGCGCCTTCTCGCTCGCTTCGATCATCGCATTGGCCGAGGAAAAGAATGTGGAGATTCCGCTTTATAATACGTTGTTTCAAATTCTTACGAGGAGGGTTTCTCCTACGGAGTTGATTCGTTTCGTTTCAAAGTCGACTTCCGACGAGGTTCGTCATATTTCCAAAACCGCGACAAAACGTTCCGGTTTGGGAACGGCTTCCGGTAAAAAGTTTCAAGAGGCTTTGAGTAAAAACGTACTTCGTCATATCAACGGACAACCGGGAATGACGGATCGTATCGTCAAACAATCCCCGCTTCTCGTAAAGTCTTTGGAAAAACGTTATAAAGAAGCAGAGGAAGCCGACGATATCACGGATCTTTTACAGATCCCGAAAGAGATACAACTTTGGAACGAAGTCGAAAAAAAGTTTCAGGAAAAAGGGAACAAGGATCTTACAAGAATATTAGATTTTTATGTTTCTGAAATTGCGGACGACTATAAACCGTTTTTACGGGACACACTCATTCATCTGATCGCCCCGGCTCGTTATATTTTAAGCGGTTTTAAACCGGGCGCCGGATTGCCCAAAATCGGAGGTTGTGTAAAAGAGGTAAAGGCGCTTGCTTCGAGATACGATATTCTTTATACGCCGACTCACAGATCTCATTTGGATTCCATCGAAGTCGCCTTCGGTTTAAAATGGCTCGGACTTCCGGTGCCGAGATACGCCGCCGATAAAAAAGTGATGGCGACTCCGGGACTTGCGAGCGTCTTGAAAACTCTGGGCGCCTACATGGTGGATAGAAAACGAAATCGGAATATTCTATATTTGGAATGTTTAACTCAGTATTCTACGATGATGTTGGAGGCGGGAATTCCGACCTTGGTGTATCCGGAAGGAACCCGGTCTCGAACCGGAGGTATACTTCCCATCAAAACGGGAATTTTGTCCACTTCCGTAGAAGCTTACAAACATACCGGTTCCGAAGTTATCGTAGTTCCGATCGCGTTATCTTATGAAAACGTTCCCGAGGACGAAGAGTTTTGCGGAACGGATAATAAAGTCAGCTTTAAGGATTTTTTCTACAAAAGAACCGAAGTGTATATGGATCTTTGCGAACCGATTCCGGTTTCAAGATACATCCACGAAGAAGATCCGACCGGGTTGATCGGGTTTGAAATCACGCAAGGTTGGAAAAAATACAGGAGAATTCTACCGAATCAGCTCGTCGCGCGTTTGCTCACCGGACCTGAAGTGGCGGTGAACGAGTTGAGGAACTTAATCAAAGAAACGATCCTGACTACAAAAGGAAATTATCTCACTCGGGATTCGGACGAGATTTTGAACCGAGGACTTAAGACTTTAAAGCAGAGAAAGATCGTTTCTTTGGAAAAGGAAAACGTAAAAGTATTGGACCGTAACCTGATCCAATACTATGCGAATATGTGCATCGACGAACCTTTTTAATCGACTTTGATTTTAGATGCCAAAAGAATCGCACGTTTACGAAGCGAGGAAATTTCCTCGCCTTTTGCCGAATAAGCGAGTGTGACTCCCATTCTACGATAAGGTCGTGTAACAGGTTTTCCGAATATTCTAAAATCCGATTCGGACATTCCCGATGCGATATCCAACCCTTTGATTTCCGGAGTTTTCCCGTCCGTACTTGCGAGAATCACGGCGCTTGCTCCTTTTCTTTCCTGAGTGATTTCCGGAATCGGAATTCCTAAAATCGCCCGAAGATGAAGTTCGAACTCGTTGAAGTTCTGTGTTCCGGCTAACGTGACCATTCCCGTGTCGTGCGGTCTGGGGGAAAGTTCCGAAAAATAAACCTTATCCTCGGTTAAAAAGAATTCCACGCCCCAAATGCCGAAACCGGTCAGTTCTTTCGTCACAAGATCGGCCATTCTCTCAGCTTCCTTCAGTTGAACGTCGGAGATCGCAGCCGGTTGCCAGCTTTCTTGATAATCTCCTCTTTCTTGTCTGTGGCCGATCGGCGGACAGAAAAGCGTTTTACCGTTTTTCTGAGTTACCGTTAAAAGTGTGATCTCGGATTCAAAAGCAATGAATTCTTCTACGATGACCTCCGCGGCTCCTGCACGACCTTTCGTTTGTGAAGCGTTCCAAGCTTTGGAAATATCTTTCGGAGATTGGATCACAGACTGTCCCTTACCCGATGAAGACATGAGAGGTTTGACTACACAAGGAAAACCTAATGTTTCGGTCGCTTTTATCAGCTCCTCTTCGGAAGAAGCGTATGAATATTTTGCGGTGAGAAGTTTTAGGTCTTTCGCCGCCAGATCTCGAATCGCTTTCCGATTCATCGTAAAGTTGGCGGCCTTTGCCGAAGGGACAACTTGATATCCTTGTTTTTCGTATTCGTAAAAACGTTCCGTTCTTATCGCCTCGATTTCGGGAACGATCAGATCCGGTTTATGTTTTGCTACGACTTGATCCAAAAGATTTGCATCGAGCATGTTGATGATTTCTTTTTCATGAGCCACCTGCATGGCGGGAGCGTTATCGTAAGAATCGACTGCAACGACGTATTGTCCCAACCTTTGAGCCGCGATTACGAATTCTTTGCCGAGTTCCCCGGATCCTAAGAGAAGAATTTTCTTTTTCATCTTACCGACAGATTGGAAGGATCGTTTGAAAGATCAAAAAGAAAATACGAATCCGTCTCAAAATAGTTATCTGTTCCCGCTCGGAGTTTCGAAAGAAAGTAAAAGGTTTTTTTAGGTCTTACTTCGTTTTAGTTCTGATCCGAAAAGATTGATAATCGACGTAATCGATATCGTTTTTGTTAAGACGAATCACTCCGCTCGGAGTATGGAGAATCAACTTGTCCCCGATTTGAGTAATGATCGCTCCTGAAAGTTTCGTGCCGTCGGATTTCACGACGATTTCAAGAACGTTGTAGTATTCCCGAATTTTAACCTCGTTATTAAAACCGTTCGCTTCCGCCTTGGTTTGGATATCGTGCAGGGCCTGATCCAGTTTGGAATTTTGGTCTTGTTGAATTTCGGAAGAAATGGAAGAAATCGTCGGTTGAGTCGAATCCGGATTTTGTTCGTTTAAGGCTTTCTCAATCAGATTCGAATCCGCTTGGACTAGAGTTTCTATCTCCGCGTTTTCTTGAGGAGTTTCGACAAAAGCGGTCTTTTGAAGGTCGCGATTTCCGATTTTCCGAATCGTGTCGAACTCCTTAGAAATATCTTCGTTGTTTTCCATTCTTGTCAAAACGAGTTGGATCATCTGATCGATATTCGGTTTTACGTACGAGGCCTCTCCGTCTTCTAAAACGATCTCGTTCTTCTCCAAGAACGTTATAAATTCCTTATAGAGTTCTTCGTCCTTCGCTTTGTCGACTTCAAGGATTTCCTTCGGAATTTTGAAAGCGATCGCGACCGAGCCTTCGTAAACTTTTACTTTCGGGGATTTTCCCTTCGTAAGTTCGAATGAGAACGTCGTTCCTCGAACGCCCGCAACGGTGGTCGGAGTGGAAATGAAAAAGGATTTGTTCGTTTTGAGCTTGTTAGTTTTAACCAGCAATTCGCCGGCTTGTACATAAAGATTTGTTTCTCCGTGTTGATCGTCGGAAATACTTTTTAACGTAAGTTTGGCGTAGGGCCTTACGCGGATCAACTCTCCGTTTGCGGTTTGAATATCGATCGATCCGGAAGACGTTCGGACGAGATCGTTCTCTTGCAGGATCAGGCCCGGGGTTGATCGTAATTTTTTTTCGTTCCTTGTGATTTCGACATCGCCGCTTTGAAAGATTACGACCATACCCGAAGAAACACGTTCGTTTTTGGTGAACAGGGACGAAATAAAACGGCAGGAGAAACTCGAATTCGATATGAGAAAGAAAAGAAGAAGGATTGAAACAACTCTTACTTGCATTAAAATTTCCTAAATTATATTTTTTTAACGATTTTACCGCACAAAAGAACGGATTTTCCGAAATCGGGAAATATTATATTATAAATTCAAATTATATCAAATCGCTTAAGTAATAAATTCATTCCGATTCGGGTTATTTTTAAAAAGATGGGCGTTCGATAGTATCTCGAAGTTTCATTCGATCGCTATCTCCGGATAAGACAGTGATCGTCGGTATAAAAGATTGTTTTACGGCAAACTTCGAAATTCGTTTCGCACGTATTGATTTTCTGCGTGGTCGGTCATTGTAGCCGAAGAGGGTTCCTTTCGGAGCAGGTTTTGATCCGTATCTAAAATAAAAAATATCGTCAGGACTCCGCGTAAAACGATTCGATCCTTGAGTTCGGTGCATTCGAATGGATCTTGTTTTGAAAATATCGAGATCGGGAGTTTTCGTACGGGCGGGAAAATTTTCGAAAGCGTAAGTTTTGGGAATCTATCGATTTCAGTTGACATCAAATTGGATTCACCTAATGGTTGGCTTAAAGATGAACGATCGGTTTAGACATTCTATGTTTTTATCCAAAAAAATAGCGGTATCGATTGTTTTCACCATCACCTTTCTTTCTCTGATCATCTTTTCCTTCAGCGTTGTCCAGAATCCGAACTATCTGGATAAAAATCCGGGTGTGGAATTTTCGGAGTCCATTTCGGAATCCGAGATTCAATCTTTGGAATTTGTTTTTGTTATCTTCCTCGTTTTTTCGGCGCTTACCCTTTCGAATTCTATCAATCTACTGATCGTTAAAACTAGAGAATTGTTTCTTTGCGATTGTGGTGCGTTTTCGGTATCGAATATTCTTAGAATTGAAAGACTGAATATTCCGCCTCCATACTTTCCGTTTACCTGAAAATCTTAGCTTAGGTTTTCAGGTAATAATTTTCGATTACTCTGAAATTTAGGATAAGTTAATGGAATCATTAAAAAAATCAACTCATGCCGGAGAAGCAAAACTTGTTACTCCGAAGGATTTTCTTCCGGGTCTTCTGGAAAATTGGAAATCGGATATCCTTTCCGGTTTTATCATCTTTCTAATCGCACTTCCGCTTTGTATCGGTATCGCAATCGCATCGGGAGCTCCTCCGATGGCGGGAATTTTATCGGGTATCGTCGGCGGACTTTTAGTTTCGATCTTAGGCGGTTCTTATATAACGATTAACGGTCCCGCTGCGGGTTTGATCGTCATCGTTCTCGGATCTATTGAAACGCTCGGTCACGGAGATCTGGCTGCGGGATTCAAATACACGTTAGCCGCCACCGTGATTGCCGGGGCTTTGCAGATATTCTTCAGTTTTATGAGAGCGGGGGTATTGGCTACGATCTTTCCTTCCGCGGTGATCCACGGGATGTTGGCCGCAATCGGGGTTATCATTTTTCTCAAGCAGTTTTTTACGGCTGTGGGTTATGCTCCGGCGACAAAATCGATCATTGGATTGATAAAAGAACTCCCGATCGGTTTAGTCCATCTCAATCCAGAGATTGCGATCGTCGGATTTATCAGTATTATCGTCTTGGTGGGTATTCCTTTTCTTCCGAATGCCAAACTGAAAAAAATACCGGGACCCTTGGTTGTCGCGAGCCTCGGGATTGCAATGGGAGTTGCATTTCAGTTTAACGTCGAACATACGTACTCGCTTTTGGGTAATGAATTTACGGTCGGACCGAAAAGTTTAGTTTCCATTCCCGCAAACTTCCTGGATGGATTTACGTTTCCGGATTTTAGCCGGGTCAACACCGTGGAATTCTTTTCTCAGGTAATGGCCATCTTTCTCGTCGCGAGTTTGGAATCTCAGCTTACTGTGGCCGCGGTCGATAAGCTGGATCCTTATAGAAGGAATTCCGATCTCAACAGGGATCTTTTTTCAAAAGGTGTGGGGAACTTTGTCCTGGGTTTGATCGGAGGACTGCCGATTATCGCGGAAGTCGTGAGAAGTTCCGCCAACATCCATAACGGGGCTAAAACCCGATGGTCCAATTTTTTCCACGGAGCCTTTCTCCTCATTTTCATTTTGGTTCTGCCCGGTATCGCGAGGATGATTCCGCTTGCTTCGCTCGCGGCGATTCTTATGGTTACGGGTTACCGACTTGCGATTCCCGAGCTTAAGAAAACTTGGAAAGTGGGAATGGACCAAGTATTTCTCTTTTTTATTACGATCTATTTCACGATCGCGGACGATCTCTTGGTGGGTATATTTGCCGGTGTTGTCGCAAAGTTCGCGATACATATCTTGAATATCATTCTGCCTAAGGGAATTACTTTGAATGATTTTTTCAGAATTAGATCCGAAATTCATGAAACCAATCAAAAAATTAGAATCGAATTCTACGGCTTGGCGATATTCCTGAATTTTATATCCATTAGAAAAGTATTATATAGTATTCCGAAAAGTAAAAACGTACAAATTGATTTGTCGGGGATTCTGCTGGTCGATCATTCCGTGATGGAAAATTTACTGACGTTCTCCGAAAAGTACGAAGAGGAAGGCGGAAAGTTCGAACTCGTCGGTTTGGAAAAATTAAAACCCCTTTCCAATCACCCTTCTTCCGGAAGAAAGAACGTGGCTTGGTAAAAGTTTAGCGCTCTTTCTTAAGTTTAACTGAATCAATTAGGGTAGATTTATGAGAAAGATACTTTTCGATTTTATGGGTTTGTTTCAAACGAAACGGAATACGACGAAGCGATACTTTTTTTATATTGTCTTCATATTTCTTCCGTTTGCCGCCTTTGCGCAAACGAGCACGACCGAGCCGATCGTCGAAAATAAAAACGTCGATTCCATAAAATCGACGTCGGAGGAGAGTTCGGAAAATTACGTTTCTTCCATGAAAAAGGAAGGAGTGGGCGCCGAGTACAATCGACATATGTTCATCGATCCGGATCTTTCCAAGACCGTGAACAAATACTCGAATAAACTTTGGATCAACGATTGGATCAAGTTGGGATTTTATCTGAGACCCAGGTACGAGTCCAGAAACAATCTCAACTTCGATAAATCCAATCACGCTTATACGGATCGAATCCTACAAACGTCGGCGTTTTATTTTCTAATCGATCCGAGTCCTTACGTGACTTTTAAGATTACCGTTCAAGATACTCGGGTTTGGGGAGGCGAATCTCCGGCAAACGTAGGAGATATTCGTTCCGGATTTTTCAGTAATACTCCGACTTTGAGTTCCGATCCGAATGTTCCCGGCAGACCGAATAACTCGATCGCTTCCAATAATACCAACATTCGAGAAGCGTTCGTGATGATCAAAAAACTTCCTTTGGACGCTAAGGTACAAGTCGGTAGACAGGTTTGGGCGTACGGAGATCAGCGTATGATCGGCGGAGCGAACTGGACGATCAACGGTCTTTCTTTTGACGGCGCTCGGATCATGTTCGACTATGAGAAAGTTAACGTCCATTTTTTTGCCGCAAGACCTTATTGGACTCAAAGCGGCGTGAACGGCGTGCTTTCCTCGAACGATCCTAAACTGAATTCCACTCCCGGAAATACCAACCCTTCCGCATCTCAATCGGATACGACACTTTTCGGCACATACAATAGTTTCAAAATCTTGAATGAAATCGTTTTAGACGTTTATAATATAGATGTGGTTAAAAAATGGATTCCGCAAACCGTTCCCCCTTCCTCCGCAGACGACGTTCTGGCGCAAAACCGCAAGAGACAAAACGATATGTTATATACGACGGGTTTTAGGCTTACAAACAGAACTAACAAGAACAACCTTCCGCAGGGAAAGGCCTGGGATTGGACGATCGAAAGCGCTTGGCAGAACGGTTATAACGGTCAAAGAATTCATCAACGATATTTAGGTTACGATCTTCCGGCTACGACCGAGGACGGTATTCCTCTCGCCAATTCAAGAACCGAAAGAGTCAAGTATTCGGGGCGGTTTCACGTCTTTCAAACCGGTTATACTTTTGCGGAAAAGTTGAGGGTGGGCGCTCAGTATACCTATGCGTCGGGGGATAATAACAGGGCCGACGGAAGTGTTTCCACTTTCCAAACGCTCGTCAATCCTCGTTTTGGTGTCATTCCTTATTGGAACAACGTTGCGGGCCTTTCCGAAAACATAGATACGAAAAACCTGAGTTCCTGGAATGCGAATGTCACTTACAAAAGCGAAAAATGGGGTATGTTCCAAATCGCTTATATAATCAACGACAAGGTTCAGAAAAACGACGCTTGGTATGCGATCAACGGAGGCGCAAATTCCATCGCAGGTTCCGCGCTTTCATCTCCCGTTGCTGTGTCGACTAACGCGGCAGGAGGAACCACCTCTGCGGGTTCGACCGAAAATTACACCGGAAATTCTTTAACACAATCGTACACGACGGGTAGAAACATTTATAACGAATTGGATTTAACCTGGATGTTTCAGATAAACGATAACGTTTCCGTCTGGACGGGCGCCGGTTTTTTAGTCGCGGGTAACTCCGTGAGAAATTATAGGAACAGCCCTCTACTCTATAATGGAACCACCAATCAATTCGAACTGAACGTAGCGGCGTTTGCAAAACAACATACGTCCGCAAACAGCGCTAACGTTTATTTTTTCCAAGTGAATGCGGCACTATAGATAAAGGAGATTGAATATATCGATGGTAATTTTATCCTATTTACTCGTCTTGATGAGTCTTATCGCTCCTTTCCTAATCGGTAAAGCGCTCGGTAAGAATTTTTTCGACCAGGACAGCGCTATTCTCATCGGCTTGAGTCTCCAAGCAATAGTCGGTCTGATTATCTCCGTATTCGTAGGCGGATACGAACGACTCAAAAAGAAAACGGTCCTTTTGGGATATGCCGTATTCTTTTTGAGTACGGGACTTTGTTTTTTTGCGGGAAAGACGATCTGGTTGGTTTTGTTTTGGGAATTATCCACGGTTAGCGGATTTCTTCTTTATCAGGGAGAAAATTGGACCTCTTCGTCCGCAAAAAGTTTTATCGCGCTGTTACTTGCGAGCGGGGTCGGAATTTTATGTTTCACCTATTGGATTTATTCTCCGGACGACGACCTTGGAAAATTCTTCCTTGTGTTAGGTTTGTTGGTTAAGGCGGAATTTTTCGGACTCCACTTTTGGCTTCCGGAAGTCCACGCCGGGGCTCCGCCGCACGCGTCGGCGGCGTATTCGGGAGTTTTAGTCAATCTTCCCTTGATTCTTTTTCACCAACTCGTCGTTCCTTGGATCGGAAACTCGGTGATCATAAAGATACTGATTCCATTGGCCGGATTCGGCGTTTTGTGGGCGGGACTTAGTTCCGTATTTGCAAAAGACGTAAGAAAGGCGATCGCTTACAGCACGGTTGAAAATACGAATTTTCTAATGTTGTGTTTGTTACTTTCCGCATTGTGGAAGGACAGCAACGTGGAAGGACTCAAGGTTTTGAGCGTATCCTTTTCCTTTCTTTTCTTTATCTCGCTCATTCATCATAGCATCAGTAAGACGTTTCAATTCCTATCCATCGGTTACCTTATTAGACTTTCAGGAAGTTCTAATATAGATCAGAATACGGGAATCGGAAAAAATTCCGGACTTTCCACCGCATTGTTAAGTTTAGGAACCATTAGTTTTCTCGCGTTACCCGGAACGACGGGTTTTCTTACCGAGGCGACGTTTGTCAAACTTGTTGCGGGTGTTTTGGAAATTCCGGGACAAAGTGCGATTCTGATTCTCCCTCTTTTGATATTGGTTTCGTCGGGTTTGGCATTGGGTGCGGTCGGCCATTTGAGAATCTTTTTGGGAATGGTCATTTCCAGACCTAGGACGAATTGGACGGAGAATGTTCCTCCGCGGCTGGTTCGATATTCATTGATCTTAAGCGGGTCTTTAATTCTCGCGATCTCTCTTGGAATTTCCGCTTATACGTTCTATCATTCCCCCACCAAAGATTGGTTGGATGAGAACTGGTATCGCGGTTTGGCGAGCGTAAACCTGATCGGATTTTTGACGATTCTTGTCGTCGGAGTATTCGGTTTGAGAACGAAAATAGAACGAAGAAAACTCTGGGATTGCGGCGGGAATTACAAAGGGGCCGATGTGGCGATTCCTTCGAATGGAATTTCCGATCCGCTGATCGGTTCTTTGGGAAGGTATTTCACGAATGAAAACGGAAGTTCGAAGTTGGACGAAGCGATCCTAAACGGAATCGTGAGATTGTTGGATACGTTTAAAACGCAAGTCAACGAAGCCGATGAGGAAACGATTTCGATCAATCTTGCATTTTCTTCCGCAACCGTCGTGTTGCTCTTATTTTTGATTATCGGCTTGAAACTGGCTGAAGGAGATTTATGGAAATTATTCTTGGATACCTTGACTCGGTAGTTCGGATCCTTTCGTTTTTGCTTCTTCCGTTTCTTTGCGGTGGAATCGTGCTCAAAGTTCGTTCTTATGCGCAAGGAAGAATCGGCGCGCCCGTGTTTCAAATTCTCTACGATGCGATGAGAATGATCCGTAAAAAACCGGTGGACGGACCCTTTTCCGGATTTTTTACGGAAGCGTCTCCTGTCATCGCCTTTGTCGCGGGATTGGTCGTTTGGAGTTTGGTCAGTTACGAATGGGCTTCGTTTCTTTTGATTCCCTTTTTAATAGGAATCATCCGATTCGCGTTACTCGCCTATTCGGTGGAAAACGGAACTTCCTTTGCAGGAATGGGATCGGCGAGAGAAGTGATTCTTTTCGTGTTCTGCGAACCTGTTTTGATTCTGGTTTTAGTCGTATTCGAATCTCATATCGTCGTGAACGCGAATTTTGCGAGCCTTGCGTTCGGCGGATTATTTCTGCTCGGCACTTCGTTGGTAATCTTAGCGGAACTCGCCAAACCGCCGTTTGACGATCCGAGAACCCATCTCGAACTTACTATGGTTCACGAAGCGATGCTTTTGGAGGCCTCCGGAAGCAGGCGCGCGTTTTTCGAGTTAGCGCAACAACTCAAAACGAGTTCCTTGTTTTTATTTGTCGCAAAGATCGGAATTTATCACGGGGAGTTTTTTATAAACCATACCGTTTCGAAATTCTGGTTGGACGTCGTTGCGATTTTAGGAGCGCTTTTCGTTTCGTTTTGTGTGGGATATATAGAATCGAATAGTACGAGAAGACGATGGCGTTGGATTCCCGAACTACTGGGTTTAAATTTTATCTTTATGCTCTTCTTGGGCATACTTCTCAAATTAGGATGATCCTAGGAAAATTATATGGGAACAGAATTCAGTTATTTAATTCTCCTATTGATAGGAGTTGTGGTTTTATTGGAAAATCGGATAAAACGTTTGGTGTTATTACTCGGTTTTCAAAGTGTTTTCCTGCTTGTCCCGCTTTTTGAAGACTCGGGTTTCAATACTCATAGTCTTTTTTTG
This sequence comes from Leptospira alstonii serovar Sichuan str. 79601, assembly GCF_000347175.1. Taxonomy (GTDB): domain Bacteria; phylum Spirochaetota; class Leptospiria; order Leptospirales; family Leptospiraceae; genus Leptospira; species Leptospira alstonii. The sequence goes on along the minus strand of NZ_ANIK01000003.1, from coordinate 36,124 downwards.
GCGGGTATGATCGTTTTTTTTAAAGTAATTCTAACGCCGCTTATCCTTTTCTGGACGGCAAGAAAAACCAACTCCGTAGAATCTACGTTTCCGAAAATCGGTTACATTCCGACTTTCGCACTTTTATCGATCGGTGCGTTGATTGGATTTTTAATGTTCGGTTTTACCAAATACCGTTTTGGCGAAGTGAATCAAATGTCCTTCCTTTATACTTTTCTAATATTATATGTCGGAATGGTCGGCTTTGTGGTTCGTCGTCATTGGGTTCCGGTAATCGCTTCCTTCGGCGTTTTTGAAAACGGGACGTTTCTTCTGACACAAATTCTACGAACCGGTTTGCCGTTGGGTATAGAATTCGGTTCGTTCCTTGATGCGGTGTTTATTATCGGCGCGGCTTCGACTCTCAGAGTCAGTATGCAAAACGAGCATGAATCCGAAAAAGACGAGGTATCGACATGACTCTATTTTATCTAAACGGTATCGGGGCCGTCGTTCTCCTTATTATTTTGATCGCTTATATTTTTGCGCCGACCAGAGGTCAAAGTCGGATTGCCATGTGGTCCGTCTTAATGATCGTATGCGCTTCTTTGAGTTTTGCCGCATGGAATGCGGAAGGTTCCGCGTTACAATGGGTTCTCATCGAAGCGACGACTTTTACGGGAACGTTGCTCGTATCTTCGAGCGGGACATCAAAATCGTTTCCGATTGCCTGGAAGTTTCTTTTGATCAATTCGTTCGGATTGGGGCTTGCTTTTCTCGGGATCATAATCGTAACGGCAACGTTACACGGCATCGATCACCCCGTGGAAATTCTCGCGGGACGTATTTCGGAACATCCTGAAAATCTGTGGATTGAAATCGGGCTATGGTTGGCCATCTTCGGCTATTCCGCGAAATTGGGATTGTTCCCGAATCACGTATGGGTTGTCGATACCTACGGGGATAGTCCGAGTCAAATTTCGGCTTTGATCGCGGCTTTCATTCCGGTTTCGGTTTGTTTTGCAATTCGTCCTTTCATCCATATGGATCATCAATTGTATCCGACTACGTTCAGCGCCGCCGACGGTTTGCTGATTCTCGGTCTGGCGACGATGCTTCAGAGTATCGTTGCTTTGTATCAAAGAAACGACTTAAGAATGATGACGGCGAAAGTCGCTTTGTTTCACAGCGGGGCTCTTGCGATATTTCTTTGGATGGATCTTCCGGATTCGATTTTTAACTATTTAATGGCGGGTAATATCGTTTTAAAAGCCCTTCTCTTTTTAACGATGGGAATCGTAAGAATGGATTCGGGCGCAAGGGAATTGAGTAAGATATTTCTTTCGGAGGCGATCAATAAAAGGGCGCTTTCCCTTTATACGATAGCGATCTTCCTCGCGTTCGTACTTCCCGGATCGCCGGTCTTTGTCAGCGATCTTCTACTCTTAAAGGCGGGTTGGGCGCAAAAACAATGGTTTGTGATTTCCGTACCCTTTCTCGGTTTGGTTTTTTTTGGAGTAATCATATATAAAACCGTTCCGTTGTTTAATTTGAAACACAGGCCGTTCGCAAAGGACTTCGCTTTAACGTTGAATATTCGACTTCTTGATTCCTTACTTCTCTGTTCCACCCTTTTGGGGATCGGGATTTGGGGATTTTATCGATTGTTGCAAGGAGGATTTTGAATGCGTACTGTCACGGGATTGTATCCTAGAAAAGGTAAAAAAGGGTATCATAGATTCTGGATTTCCAACGACGGAATCGAACGAGAGGTGATCGAACATTCCGAAAAAGAAGTCATAGAAGATTCGGCAAACCCGATTTGGATTTTGAGACATTCTTTGGGCGTGGATCAGGGCGAGGAGGATTATTCGTCTTTTGATTTCGAGAAATACATAAACGTAGGTCGTAAAACGGATCTTGAAAAATTCGTAACGAAAAAAGGAATTAAGGATTTAGTATATAAGGGATTGAAGGTTCCGACTCCCATAGATCATTATTCACATGCGGTGGGGCCTATCCACGCCGGAGTTATAGAACCCGGACATTTTCGTTTTATCGTTCAAGGGGAATTGATTAAAAATTTAGACATACGACTCGGTTTTCAAAAACGCGGACTGATCGATATGATAAAAGGAAAGGGAGCGAAAGATTCACTGCCTTACGCGGAGGCGATTTCCGGAGACAGTACGATCGCTTACGGAATCGCATTTTCAAGAATTTTCGAGGAAGCGCAGAATATCGACGTTCCTCAAGAGATCGATTTTGCAAGGCTCGTACTTTTAGAGTTGGAAAGAATCGCGACTCATATCGGAGATTTGGGAGGGATCGCAGAAGATATCGGTTACTATCCGTTACACGGGGTCTGCGCTCTACAAAGGGGAGTTCCGTTAGGCGTCATGGAAGCGTTAACCGGAAATAGATTCGGGAGAGGGGCGTTGTCGCCCGGAAAGGTCGTCTTAAAATCCGGATTAACCCGTGAGAAATTGGCGGAGCTTGCGGAAAGAATTCGCGCGGTTACTGACGACGTATCGGAACATTTTCTAAGGTCCGCTTCCGTTTCCACCAATCGGGAAAGACTTCAATCCTGCGGAGTGATTCGGCAAAAACAAGTCAGACATCTCGGATTTATCGGAATGGTGGAGAAATGCACTGGACTCAGCAGAGATCTTCGTAATTTAGAAAAATCTTATACGTTTAGTTCCCCTATTTCCCTCGAATTGAACGGGGATCAGATGAGAGGGGACGCCTGGGCAAGATTTTATCTGCGGTACGAAGAATTAAAAAACAGCAGCAGGTGGCTGGTTGAAGCGATTCCGAAATTGGAAGCCGCCTTGAACCTTAAACTCGGCAAATCGACCTCAAAGTCCGCCGTCAAAAAAGGAACCTACTATTCCGCGGTAGAAGGTTGGAGAGGGCCGGTGCTCGTATCTTTGGACTTGGACGCCGACGGCACGATCGAAGAGGCTTATATCAGAGAAACTTCCGTTCCCAACTGGCACGCGCTTGAATTGGCGGTAAGGGGAGAATACATCGGAGACTTTCCATTGAACAACAAGTCCTTCAACCTGAGTTACGTAGGAGTCGATCTATGAAAATTATATTCGAAATACTGAATATTCTTCGTCCGGCAAAGACGATGAACTACAAGAAAGTTTCCCCGTTCAATCCGAACGCAAGAGGTATTCCGGTTCCCGTTTTGACTTCGAACGAGTCTTGCCTAACGTGTAAATCCTGCGAACAAGTTTGTCCGACACATTCTCTCAAAATTCATTCTAAGGATAAGATGAGTTTTGATTACGGCGCTTGTCTGCAATGCGGGAGATGTTCGGAGGTGTGTTCCGACGGTAAGATCATAGATTCCGGTTTTGTTCACGTATATTCCACGGATCGCGAGGCCTTAAAGGTAACGTATATCGGCGGAATACCCGATGAAAAACCGGAAGTAGAAACCGAAGAAGTGAAACAATTCAGGAAGATCACGAAAAAAAACGGATTCCAATACAGAGAAGTTGCGGCCGCCGGTAATAATACTACCGAAGCGGAAATCAACGCGAGCTTCAACTCTCTTTTTGATAGTGAAGCGAGCAGGGTTCGAGTGGTAGCTTCTCCGAAACACGCGGACGCATTGGTTTATTCAGGACCGGTCGGACCGAATATGGAAGGTCCGTTAGATACCGCATGGGAAACGATGCCTTCTCCGAAAGCTTTGATAGCTTGCGGATCGGAAGCGGTTTCCGGCGGGTTATTTAAACTTGGTAAACTTCCAAAAGAACCGGATTTGTTTATCGCGGGAGATCCTCCGCGTCCCGATGTGATCGTTTCCGCGTTTCGTTATCTGATGGGAATAAGGGAATTTTCTTTTCGTGCCGAACTCGCAAAATACGTTCAAAACTTAAGAAAAACAAAATAATCTAAATTAGATAAGAATTAAAAAGGCAGTCGGAGATTTTATCTATCAGAAAATCATACTTTTTGCAAGTAGCCGTCTTCGGTAGGTTGGAATTTATAAAAATCTCAATCAAACGATAACTTGAATTCCTTATGTATCATCGAGATAAAATTGAAAACTTCAAAAGTCGTTTTTGGAAATTGCAGTAATCGAAAGAATGATTCTGATTTTATAATTCTTAATCAAATTAACGAAATCTTTCGGATGTGGAGAATATTTAAAATTGCCATCCGATAAGATGACTGGTCCCGTATAACGGATCGTATACGGTCTTGAAAAAATATCCTTCTAAAACAATATCGATTGTCCCTTAATGGGTGCGATCAAAGTCTAACACCAATGTACGGAACGGACTGTTGCTCATAGTGCACATTCGGCAAACAATAAGCGTGCGGTAAGAATTCTTAAGATGTTCACGTCTTACGGATCATCGGAGTTAATTCATAAGAACCGTTGCGGCTTAACATTTTGATAGAATAAATGGAAACTCAAGCGGCTTTTGTCTTTATCCATGAATCGTTCGTTAACTTTTGAGAAACGCGGTAAATTTCAATCAACCCGGGAACCTTTCAGACCGATTTTCTATCCATAGGAAAAGAACCGAAATCATTCGGAAGGAAGCGAATTTGTGGTCATCAAAGCGGGTTTAGAAGAGGCGATCTGCAACGGTTTGGATAGACTCGGGATTTTGAATTCCGGTCACAAACCTAAAGTGACCTTTCATTCTTCCAGTCTTAATGAAATTTATCTCGCTACCGTTCCTAATCATTCCTTCGGAGTAAAGGTCATCCCAAATAAGGAAATGGCCGAAACCGAAAAAGAATCCTTGGAACAACTCTTTAGAATCGGAGTTCGCGTTCCCGAATGTTACGGAATCGTACAAGCCGGAAATTATTGGCTTTTAGTGATGGATTACGTCGAATCCGGCTCGGCTTCGGGTGCGCGCGAAGATTTAATCCGAAGTTTGAAACTGCTTTACCGGAAAGATTCGAATTCTTGGGGATGGAAACGGAATAATTTTATCGGAACTCTTTCCCAAAAGAATCAATGGTATTCTTGCTTTGAAAAATTTTTCTGGGAAAGTCGCTTATCAACGCAATCGGATTTGGCCTTCTCGCGAAAATTAATTACGCTTAAAGATGCAGAAAACGTAAAATACGTTTTTCAAAAATTCACAGAGGAATGGTCTCTCGATCAAAGTAGCCCGAGGTTGATACACGGAGATCTTTGGACCGGAAACGTTCTCACGGGAAAAAACGGACATTCTTATTTGATCGATCCTTCGATCTCATTTTCACATCCCGAACAAGATCTCTCCATGTTGAGTTTGTTCGGTAGTTCCCTGAATTTGGAGGAGATGCAGCAGATTCTTTCTTCCTGCGGAATCGAAGATCCGGAACATTTCAAAGATAGAATTCCATTTTGGCAGATGTATCCCGTTTTGGTTCACATCAATCTTTTCGGACCTTCCTATTTATCTTCTCTCAGACAAATTCTGCGTTATTACGGTAAAAGTTAATTCCGATTTGGATTTGTGAATTGCTTGATCAATCCGTTTCAAAAAAGAAGATGAACGGATCATGAAACTTTCCGGAAATACGATATTGATCACCGGTGCAACTTCGGGAATCGGTCTCGAACTTGCAAAGAGGTTTGCGGGTTTGGGAAACACGGTTCTCGCTTTGGGAAGAAACAAGGATTCCCTTTCCGAGTTGTCGTCGATTCCCGGAATAAAAACCATTCGTTGCGATCTTACAAAGTCGAAGGATTTTGATACCTTGATTTCTTTGATTCGCAAAAAATATACTTCGCTTAATATTTTGATCAACAACGCAGGGATACAATTCAATCCCGATTTTTCGAAAGATTCGGATCAAAGCGTTTCGATCGAAAAGGAAATTCAAACAAATTTAACCGTTCCGGTTCGTCTTATATCTATCTTGATCCCGATTCTAAAATCGCAACCTAAGTCCGCGATTGTGAACGTGACTTCGGGCTTAGCCTTGGTTCCTAAAAAATCGGCTCCTCTCTATTGCGGAACAAAGGCGGGTTTGCATCTTTTTACGGAGGCGCTTCGTTATCAAATGGAAGGAACCAACGTTAAAGTGATCGAGATGCTTCCTCCTCAAGTGGATACTCCGATGACGGAAGGAAGAGGAAAAAACAAGTTGACTACCTCCGCATTGGCCGACGAATTTATTTCCGCCCTGGAAAGGGATCGGGAATATATCGGAATCGGAGTTGTGAAGTATTTGAGGTGGGCCTTGCGTTTTTTCCCGTCCTTGATTTACGGAATCGTAAAAAACGCCTAATGTGCGTTATTTGAATAATCGTTTGTAAGAGTATACGGCGCATAACGTTGAAAATCGATCGAATCGTCGATTTTAATTCGATATCCATTTCGACGGAAAACCGAAACTAAAATAGGAAAAGAGCTCGTCTTGAATTTGAATACAAAACCATTTAAATCCGAAGAAAGTTTGATAGACGTTCGAAACGTCGTAAAACGTTTTAAGAACACGGTCGCGGTGAACGATCTCAGTCTCCAAATTCGAAAGGGAGAATTTGTCGCTTTGCTCGGACCGAACGGAGCCGGTAAAACGACTTTGATCGAAATGTTGGAGGGAATTCAAAAACCCGACGCCGGTTCCATATCGATACTCGGAACCACTTGGAAGGAAAGCGAAACTTTTCTTAGATCCAAGGTCGGCTTGGCCCTTCAGGAAACCCGTTTTATGGATCGGATTACGGTTCAGGAAACTCTCAATCTTTTCGGAACTTTTTATAAAAGTAAAAAGGAACGTTTGAGGGAAATTCTAGAATTGATCAATCTCGAAGAGAAACAAAAAACTTACGTCGGCAATCTTTCCGGAGGTCAAAGACAGAGATTGGCCCTGGGAGTTTCTATATTAAATTATCCTGAAATTCTTTTTTTGGACGAACCTACGACCGGATTGGATCCGGGGGCAAGAAGGGACGTTTGGAAAATTTTGGATCGTCTCAGACAAGATAAAACCACGATGATTCTTACCACTCATTATATGGAAGAAGCGGAAACCCTTTGCGAAAGAATCATCATCATGGATAAGGGGAGAATTTTAGATCAAGGAACTTTGTCCGATCTTCTCGGAAGAACGGACGGAGGCGAGATCATAAGGCTTTCCATGGAGGACGGTTCCAATCCCGAAAAATGGCTTCCGTCCAAAGGAATGTATAAGTTCTTTTGGAATTCCACGAAGTCCGAAGCGAGGATTCACGTTTCCGCGATTACGGATTATCTTCCGGAATTGATGCAAACGATTTCCGCTTCCGGAAAAAGACTGAACATATTGGAATGTCACAAAAAAACGTTAGACGATCTTTTCCTCAGCATGACGGGAAGAGGACTGGAAGAATGAAACAGATATTTCAACTGGTGAGCATTCAGCTCAAGGCATTTTACAGGGAACCTGGAATTCTATTCTGGGCTTTCGTATTTCCGATCGCAATGGCCGGAGTTCTCGGAGTTGCGTTTAAAAATCGAGGATCGGAAGAGGTAAGAATCGCCGTATTAGAAAATTCTTATCAACTCGAAGAGCTCAAAAAAATTCTGGACCCGTCTCAAAACGTACAAAATATCCGAACGGAAGAATCGAAACTAAACCCCTCCGATTCGAGATCCGTTTCGTTTCCTTCTTTGAAATTTTTGATTCTTTCAAAGGAAGAGGCGATTCGAGATCTCAAAAGAGGAAAACTCAACGTAATCGTCGAAAGGATGCGGGACGGAAAGATTCACTTCTCCTTCGATTCCGAAAACCCGAACGGTCAAAGAGATTATCTTTTGATCTTGGCAAAGATCCGTTCGAGTCGTACGGACTTAGAATCGCAGGTGGACCGTTTGGATTCGAAGGGAACGAGATATATCGATTACTTGGTTCCCGGAATGCTTGCAATGGGTGTGATGAATTCCTGTCTTTGGGGTGTGGGTTGGAATCTGATCGAAATGAGGATGAAAAAACTTTTACGAAGAATGTCGGCGACTCCGATGAATAAGTTGTATTTTTTTCTTTCCTTCTTTTTTACGCGATTGGTCGTGACGGTCTTCGAATCCGCAATCCTGCTGGGCTTCACTCTTTCTACATTTGAAAACGCATGGGAAGGTTCCGTCGGAGCCGCGATTACGGTTTATCTTTCCGGAAACTTTGCGTTTGCCTGTATCGGAATTTTCATCGGATCGAGAGCTGCGAATTCTCAAGTCGGAAACGGACTCGTAAATGCGGTTACGTTTCCTATGATGGTTCTTTCCGGAATTTTTTTCTCTTATCAAAATTTTCCCGAGGTCGTACTTCCGATTATCAGGAATCTTCCGTTGACCTTGATGGCCGATTCATTGCGCGCCGTTTTTATCGAAGGGGCGGGTTTTTCTTCGGTGATTCCGAGTGTGATTTCATTGTTGGTTTACGGAGTCGTATTTCTTTTTATAGGAAATAGAATTTTTCGCTGGTCTTGATTCCTGAGAATTAAATAGTTTTAGAGATGTTTTCCTCTTCTTTGAGACAAGTCGCGTATTCTACTTTTCTAAAACCGTTTTTTCTTTCCTTGGATCCGGAGGCGGCACACGAGCTCGCAAAAAACTTACTCGGCATCGGTCAAAAACTTCCCGGCTTTTTAACTTTGATAGAATCGATGACGTCGTATCAAAGCGATCGTTTAAAAACAAAAGTCGCCGGAATCGAATTTGAAAATCCGTTGGGGATGGGAGCGGGTTTTGATAAAACGGGAGAACTTTATCCTTTTCTTTCTCGAATGGGTTTCGGTCATATCGAAGTAGGAACGATCACGGGACAGGCGCAGTCCGGAAATCCGAAACCGAGGGTGTTTCGATATCCGGAGGATCGGGCTTTGATCAATCGAATGGGTTTTAATAATCCGGGCGCCGATTTGGCCGAGAAAATCATTGTTTCCCAAAAAAAAACGAAGATCCGCGGGATCAACGCGGGGAAAACGAAAATCGTTCCCGAAGAAAAAGCGGTCGAAGATTACGTTTATACTCTCAAAAAACTTTCACCTTACGCGGATTATGCGGTTGTCAATATCAGTTCGCCGAACACTCCGGGTTTGAGAAATTTTCAAAAACAAGAAAACTTCGTATCTTTGATCCGAGGAATTCGAAACGGGCTCGGTAAGAATTTTATAATTCCGTTATTCGTAAAGTTCGCTCCCGATATGGAAACAAAAGATCTTGAAGCCTTGCTTGACACATCTTTGAGTTTGAAAGTCGACGGCGTCGTTTTAACGAATACGACGATCGATAAGTCGTCCTTGAAAAAATATCCGAACGTGGAAATGGAGGGCGGTCTTTCCGGAACACCTTTGAAAAATCGTTCCACCGAATTCGTTCGGATCGCATATCGAATTTTAAAAGGAAGAATTCCGATCGTCGGAGTCGGCGGAATCGATTCCGAAAAAGCGGCTTTGGAAAAAATTCTTGCGGGCGCTGATTTAATTCAAATTTACACTGGTTATATTTATCAAGGTCCTTTTTTTCCGCTGAGAATTTTGGAATTTCTGGATCGGTTCGTAAAAATACAAGATCTAAAAACCGTATCGGATTTGGTGGGAAAAGAAAAGGAAGTTCGTTTGGGTTCGAAGTAGTTTAGGATTGTTTTAGAATATTACGATTTTATTAAATATAAATTAGGGAATGAAGGTTATGTTGAAAAGATCATTGGCTCCGATTTTAATTCTTTGTTTTTTTGCGTGGGGTTGTCCTCTAAATCGAGGAAAGAACGACGATTCAAAAAACTTGGAGCTTCTTTTGGGATTGTATTTAATCAACGAAGCGAATTATTATTGCGGACCGGAAGAAAACGTTCGAACCAGCGGAAGCGCGCCCGATTTTAGCGTGTCGAATTCCAATTTAAGTCAGGTTCTTTTAACGGAAAACAACGCATACTCGGACGGTGGAACGGCTTACCTTGTCGGAACGGTGGAGTTTTCCGGAATCGGAAGAAACAATCCGATGGGAATCGTTTATGCCGAACAAAATCATCCGTTCTCTTCCAATCCGAATCGTTTTATTTATCCTCTTTGGTCGAATGCTTCGGGAACTTTAATTCAGGATAGTGGAAAAAGCGAGTCCTTAGGATATAGATCCGCGACGACCGCCTTTCCGATCGGTTCGACCCCGGGTTATTACGCTCCCAGCGCCGGGTATAACAATTTCAACCGTAACATTTTGGGCGCTAATTTTATCCTACCGAGCGCTCCGAATCCGTCGATCATAACTCGAAAAGTTACCAATAATACGGTTCAAACTTGCGAAGAATATAAATTTCGCGCGGAGCAGAGCGGTTTATTGGGAAGTTCTTCTTCGGGTTTGAATAAGGTTTGGCAATCCAGAAAAAAATTGAACATCAACTTGATCTTTATTCCTGCCGCGGTAACGACGCCGACGGTAGCGGGTATGGCGACGATGATTCAAACCTTAAAAGAAATTTATTCCCAAAATACCGTAAAGATCGACGTAACCGTGACGGCCTCCGTTGCTGCTGCGGGAAATACTTATTTAACGATCGATAATATTATCGACGATTACGGAGATGTGAACGATTCATTAGGAACTCTTTATAGAACCAACCCGTCGAACGTACAGGATCCCAATTCTTTAAACATTTATATCACGAGGGATTATCTGGTTTCGAGCAGCGCACCCGCGGGGATTTTAGGAATTTCATCCGGTATTCCCGGAATTCCGGTTACGGGTACTCCGAAATCGGGCATGGTCGTATTTATCGAAAATCATAGAACCGCTTCCGGTTGTGGTGCGGTGGGACAGGATTTGATCTGCGAATCGGACCAGGTATTTCTTGCAAAGACGATCGCTCATGAAGCCGGACATTATTTAGGTCTTTATCACGTGGTCGAAAAAGACGTAATCAAAGGACAATATTCTTTGGACCCGCTTCCCGAAACGCCGGAGTGTAAGGATCAAAACGGAAACAATATCGTGGGTTTGGGAGAATGTTTAGGCGAGGGATTTTACGATAGCGGGGGACTCAATCTGATGTTTTGGGCGGGAAATCCGAAAATCAATCAAACTCAATTGACGGGAGAACAAGGTTGGGTGCTTCGCTCACATCCTCTGGTATATTAAGAAAATGGAATTAAATAATCGTATGATGAAAATAAAAATAAGTTTTTACGGCGCAATTGCGGCGCTCCTATTCGGCATTTTTTCTGGAATTCAAGCACAGACCTTGGATCAAAATCAATATGAAAAGATTAAAGCCGTAGTTACACAAACCGGTCATATCGAAAAAGAAACTTTGGTTCGGGAAATTTATGCGATCAACTCAAATCCTCAGGAATATCTGATCGCGATCGCAAAAGATCCGGAGTTGAGAGTGTATGCGGTTTCTCAGATTAACGAATTGATCGCGGACTTCGGGGGAAATTCCGCAAGGAATTATTTGGAATCCACCATCTCCAACGAAAACGCGCATCCTTCGATCCGAAGTTCGGCGGTTTTTTCTTACGGAAAAACATTCTATTTTTCGGATAGGAGTCATACGGAGAATTTCCTAAAACAATATTCTTCCAACGATCGGATCGGGGCTTCCATTCAAAGTACTTTAAAAGGACTTCGTACCGGAAAGGTCGATTCGGTTCGATTTTCAGAGAGATTGAAAAAGGAAAATTTGGATCGGATCAAGGAAAAGAATTTAAGAAAACCGGGTTCTTCGATTCCTTAAAAGAAAAACGCATGTTGTTCGGAGAGGAATTTTTGTAGGTTTGCCGGTTTTTATCCGAAATCAAAGCGGGTTTTACGTTCAGTTTTGATCATAAAAAACTTTATAATATTCTAATCTTAAGTTCTGTGTAATAAAGTGAGTTCGGTATAACAAATGCGAAAGCGATTATATGTTGCGATCCTTAGAGGGAACATTGAATTTCTTATGAGCCCAAATTCTTTTACGCCGAACTCACGTTAATAGGGTGTTAGGAATTCTGCATATCAAAGGTTGAGATATATTTCCATTTAAGGAGAAGGTTCGTTTGTATTTCCGGAAACCTGTCTGCAAATTCCTTTTTCTTTCCAATCCAGCTTCCAATCCGTTGCGGAAGGATCCTCTTTGAACAGTCTTACGATCAGGTTCGAGCACGTATAACGAATGTTAAATTCGGAAACTTCGTATTCTCCCGAATAACGATACCAATGCGTATCCAAATCGCTTCCCGCCATCGGTTCGCTGATTTTTAGATTTTCGATCGTTTTTCCTTTCCATCGATCTTGGAGTAAACTTTCCTCGATCAATTTAAGAGCGGTTTCTTTATCAGGGGATTCTTTGCCCGGATCGGAGAGAACTATATTTTTACCAAAACCTAACTCTGAAAACAACCAACCTTTCGTGCGGATAAAAACGTAATTCGCTCCGACTTCGGTACGCGTTATGCTACCGTCTTTGCGTTTTGCGGTGACTAAAAACGGAAATTTATATAAAATATCCGCGTTGGGTTTGGAGTTTTCGATAAGAACGGGTTCTCCGTTGCTTTCTATGGATTGGATTTTATCGCCGGTATTCTTTTTAAGCCAATGAGTTTGAACGTCCTTTTTTGCTTTTTCCTCGTCCGGAGGTCCCGCTAACTGTGCGCCTAACACGGCCGGTATTAAAACGAGTAAAACCATTCCTGCTAACGCAAAGACATTTTTCATAGCCCATTATTAACGTCCTCTTTTGCCCCTTGTCAATGAATTTAAAGTTGACCGGAGAGCGGTAAAACGAGAGACAAAGTTCATTGAAACAAGTTCATTTAATCAGACACTCTAAATCGGATTGGGAAAGCGGATTCAAATCCGATCAAGAGAGGCCTCTTTCCAAAAGAGGAAGGAAAAACTCTCGATCCCTTCGAAAGTATTTAAAAACGATAGAATTCAAAGTAGACCTCTTTTTGATTTCGGATTCCAAAAGGACTATGGATACTTATAGGATCATCGCTAAAAGCGGGGACCTATCCTCCGAAACGATCGTTACGAAAGAATTATACGAATCCGATAGCGAGGATATTCTCGCGATCATCAGGGATTCGAATTCTAAGTTCAAGGATGTGGCCTTATTAGGCCATAATCCCGCAATCGAAGAAATTGCAAATCGACTCATCCGAGGTAACGAAGATTTATCGTTTTCCGAATCCGTGTTCCTTAAATTTCCCACATCCGGTTTTCTGAGTATACAAGTCGAAACTTCATCTTGGGAAGAATTAGGAAAGGTTCCCGGAAAAATAATTCGATTTTGGATACCCGGATGAAAAAGATAGGTTCCGACATTTTACATCCTCGTTTTAGTCGGGATGAGATTTCTGAAAAAGTAAAATCTATCGCTTCTGAAATAACAGAAGATTATAAAAAACTAAATCCGATTTTTATCTGCGTATTAAAAGGCGGAATTTACTTTTTTACGGACTTAACAAAAGCGATTCCTTATTCTACGGAAATCGATTTTGTTCAGGCAAGATCTTATTCAGGAACGTCCTCAACCGGAAGGATCGAGCTGTTAAAAGACATCGATACCGATCTCTCGGATCGCCATGTGATTCTCGTGGAAGATATTTTAGATACCGGTTTTACTCTTCAATATCTCGTAAGACATATCTTTACTCGTAATCCCGCAAGTCTGGAAATCGTAACACTACTTTTAAAAGAAAGAAAAAACATCTTGGAATTCCCGGTCAAATACGTGGGTTGGAGAATTCCCGACGAGTTCGTTGTGGGTTACGGTATGGATTTCGACGGAAAGTACAGAAATCTGCCGGATATTTGCGTTTTGGAATCGGGGGAATTTTCCGTTTAATATTTTCTTTGCGAGTTTGAAAGAAACGATTCGTTTTTTAGGAGATTGTTTCTTCGTAAACAATGTCGTTTTAAAATTTCGAATTACCGTATGATTTTTTATGACTCGGTTTTTGCCGGGCGGGTAAAAAAAATGTTTTTTAGTTTGAGAATCTTTCATACCTTTGCATGCGGGGTGATTTACAGCTTATCGCAAAATTATTGAAATACGTAAAGGCCGTAATCAATTCCATAAGTTGAGAGGATAATCGGAATAAGAACGATTAAAAGCGGCGATACTTGTCGGAGTTCCGACAAGTTTATCTTGAGATCTAAGCAACATGCGAATTTGGTTATTATAAAAACAACGAAATGTCGGGTTTGCTATTATCCGAAATAGGGCAAGATCTGATAGGAAAACAACCGAACGCTTATCGTAAAAACCAAGGCGCGGTAAGAAATAAAGTTTAGGATAAAACCGTAGATGGAGCATCATTCACTTTCCTTGTTAAACGACATAGCGTTAAGCATCATCTTCGCTACGTTCTTTTCGCATATCGCCAGGGTTACGAAACAACCTTTGATTCTGGGTTATGTGGCCGGGGGACTTTTGCTTGGGCCGAATTTGGGTTTGGGTCTTGTGGTTAACGAAGAGAGTATCGAGTTGATTTCCGAGATCGGGTTGATTCTTCTTTTGTTCATCATCGGTCTTGAAATCGATTTGAAAGAACTGGCTCGTATGGGGAAATCCATGTTCATCCTCGGTATCACCCAGTTCGTATTTTGCGTATTGTTCGGGCTTTTATTTTTTAAGGGAATTCTTGCGGGTTTTGCCGGTAAATTCGATCTCTTATATTTTGCGATCGCGCTTGGCATCAGTTCCACGATGATCGTGGTTAAACTTCTGCACGATAAATTCGAAGTAAGTACGATCGCAGGTCGTCTTACGATCGGAGTTTTGGTTCTTCAAGATATTTGGGCGATCATTTTTATGGGAGTTCAACCCAATCTTCAAAATCCTCAGATTTTAAAGATTGGGGGTTCGCTTGGAATTGGTTTGGTCCTTATATGCGTCGCATTTTTAATCAGTAGATTCTTTTTATCCAGATTGTTTCAAGCCGCGGCTTCCAAGCCGGAGTTGATCTTGATCACTTCGATCGCTTGGTGTTTTTTACTTTGCGGTCTTGCGGAAAGAGCGGGTCTTTCCAAAGAGATGGGCGCCTTGATCGCCGGAGTCAGCATCGCCGCGTTTCCTTACGGCGCGGACGTTATCGCGAAACTTTCGGGGATCAGAGACTTCTTCATCACTCTTTTTTTCGTCGCACTTGGAATGAAAATTCCGATTCCTTCGATTCAGATTATCAGCGTTTCTTTGATAGCGGTTGTGTTTGTGATTTTCAGTAGAGTGATTACGGTTGCGACCCCGGTTTATTTTTCCGGCAAAGGGCTCAGAGCCGGAATCGTGACCGGTTTGAACTTAGCTCAGATCAGCGAGTTCTCGCTCGTGATTCTCGCATTGGGAATGGGTTACGGACATATCAGCAAAGAATTGGAATCCACCGTTTTGACTTCGATGATACTCGCTTCCGTCGTTTCCACATATATAATCTTATTCAACGATCCGATTTCAAGATTTATCTTAAGGATATTGGGGATGATCGGTCTGAAAGAAAAAGAGAAAGAGGAAGATCAAACCGAATCCCATATCACGGGCCAACCGAAAAGAGATATCGTCATTCTCGGTTATTTTAGAATTGCACAAGGTCTTTTGGAAGAAATCGAACGTGAAAAACCGGAATGGCTCAATCGAATTTTGATCGTGGACTTCAATCCGGTCTTTCGTCAATTTCTGGAAGCGAAAGGGATTCGTTGGGCTTACGGCGATCTGGCGAATCCGGAAACGTTGCATCATCTTGGAATCGAAGATGCAAGATATGTAATATGTACGATCTCCGATATGATTCTCAAGGGAACGACCAGTCGTAGGCTTTTGGAATCGCTCAAAGGAATTTGTCATCGCAGACAACCTTCCATTATTCTTACCACGGACGACGTGCAAGAGGCCAAGATTCTTGTGGAAAGCGGCGCGGCTCACGTAATTGTTCCGGGTAGAATCAGCGGAATGTCTCTTTTTAAGGAAATGAATACGATCGTGGATCGTTCCGACAAAGGTCGTGTGAAAACTGAGCCTGTGAACTTTTCCCTTGAGACAAAGGAGAAAAAACCGATAGGAAAAAAAGTCCGTTCCAAGTCTAAAGTTAGAGTGAAGTAAACAAATTGGTTCGTTCGCCTTGTAATAAAATCTGTACGATGGATTTTGAATCCGGTTATTGCCGGGGATGTTTTAGGACCATCGACGAAATCGGAAACTGGTCCCGTTACACCGACGACGAAAGAGAGGAACTATTCTTAACATTGAAAGTTCGCAAGGAAGAAATTCTTTCTAAGAGAAAGTGATTTCTAAAGAAGTAGAAAACAAAAATAGTTTAATTATCTCAAACAAGATTTCTAATGTGCGAAAACTTAAGATGTTATTTTTAAAAATTTAATATAAAATCATAAATAATTTAAATTGGCTGTCGGTTAATAAAATTATGAGATTAATTAATTTTTCTGAAATTTACATACTGCGTTCTGAAAATAATTTTTTAAAGCCCTTGAGTCGGAAATAACATTGAAGGGGAAGCAGCATCTCTTTTATATATTAATTATAGGATGATTCAAATTCCGACGAAGAAACTCTTTCTAACCGTCTTCAGTTGGTTTTCGTTTGATTCTTGAGATAGTTTTCAATTTCCATCCCGATATCCTTATCCCATTTTTTTTGTAAATAATTGATATATGCGGAGTGTAATTTGATAAAACGATTCATGTCGGAATGAAAAAAAGTTTTTGCGGAAGTTTCATCGCATATCTTTCTTTGAACACAATGTATCAGGGACGTATAAAAACCTACAAGGACGTCGATATCTTTACCTGCGTTATTTGCCTTTATGATTGATAAAGATTTCAATTTGTAGGCTTCATTTTGTTTCTTTGCGTCGTTTTTATTCGCTTCTAAAGCGGATTCCAGTTCTGGGTATTCTCTTTCCCACATTTCAAATAACCTTTGATTCGAAGTGGAAATTTCTCCGGTGGAATAATTCGATACGTAACCCAGTGTGGATTTTATCTTTTCGGCTTTTACATCTTCCAAATACTCGTTTAAACTGAAAATCCCTCCACTCACTCCGGCCAACAAACTGGTCAACAATGTGATTCCCGTAAGTTTTTCGTTCAATCCTTTCCAATGAATGTTCATTTTTGTTTTACCACTTTGTAGTTATTATGAAGCGAATTCAGTTTTTTGCATATTTGTAGCTTTGTATATTTTTCAAAGATACCAACTCCAATCTTTTGATTGATTATCATTGAGTTAGGAGCGACAGAATGTTTTGGCTATGTTCTGAATCCTTCTCCGTAAACTCGATCCGCTTTTGACCGACATCAAGATTGAAAGTAAATAACGCATGGACCAATCTCTTTGAGTGCAGTCGGCGTAGAAAAGAATGAAGTTTCCGCAGATGTAAAGTTTGGTCAAGTATGATTTGGGAGGGAAGGGCCGTGGCTATTCAGAAGTTATGTGAAAGCTCTAACACAACGCGTATTGAAATCAGTTCTAAAAAACCGACTTCAAACTTTAGAATTGTAGGAACTCCTGAATTGTTTCTTAGGAGGGGGGCGGAACTTACCGAATGATTATAACGAATTGGTTGAGGGATTTTAAAACTGCTACGAACCTTTTCAAAGGAGACTTTTATAAACCTCTAAAGTTTCGAGGGCGGCCTTTTTCCAAGTGAATCTTGCGGAATTCCTTTTCCCTTTTGCGACTAAGTTTTTGTTCCGACTTTTTAAAAAATCTCTCAGAAGTTTTTCCAATTCTTCCGGTTTGTCGGGAGAGAAGTAAAACACGCTGTCTTGAAGGACTTCCGGCATTACCGTCGCGTTGGAAGAGATCACCGGACAACCGCAGGCCTGCGCTTCTAAAGGAGGAAATCCGAAACCTTCGTATCTTGAAGGGAAGATGAAAAGTTCCGCACAAGAATAAAGACAACGAAGTTCATCCAATGATAACCTTTCCATGGGGAGAATTCGATTTTCATAGTCGCCGATATCCGCTTGCAGGTAATCTGGAATTTTTCCCGACGCGCCGCCTAACACCCATTTGGTCTTTAAAATCTTGGAATTCCAAAGAGGTTTTAAAACGTTGAGAACGAAGTTTAAATTCTTATGACCTTTTCCGATTCCGACGCTCAAAAGATATCCTTCTTTGAGTCCGTATTTTTTCAGAAAATTCTTTTTTTCCGCAGAGGTGGCGGGATAAAAAACGGATTGGTCGATTCCGTTATAAATCGTTTTCGTTTCCTTTTTAGAAAAACCGAAAACGGATTCTAAATCTTTGGCCGTGTATTCGGAAACGGACACGATCTTTTTTGAAAACAGTCGAAGCAAACGAAAGACTACCTGCATATAAATTCGTTTTACAAAACTTGAATGGAATTCCTTCATTCGAAACGGAATGATATCGTGAATCGTTACGATCGATTTTTTAAGATAACGCAAAGGTGCGTTGAAATGGGGAACGTCCAAAAGGTCCATTCTCCCCATTAAAGGATGACCTAAAAACTCGGAAAGAGAATAGATCGGAGAATGGTAAGAGATCACGGGATAAGAAAAATCTTTTTCCTTTTTGGAAGAACTCGATTTGGATTCGGGATCGTTCGGAATTTCATCCGAGCCGGAAAACTCATGGCACAAAATCCCTTCGTTCAAAATCGTTTTTACGTCTCCAAAAAGAAAAATCCGAATCTTCTCTTTTGCGGCGGCCGGGCCGAGATATTTCAGAAGACCGCGGATTCGCATCCCGATTCCGGAATGAGCGATCATACGCGAATCCAATCCGATCGTCAAAGTGTCGTTCTTTTCTACTTCCTCTTTGTGGCTTCTCATGATCGGACAAAAATGACTCGGTGTTGGAAATCTGCAAGAAAATGAAAATCCGATGGAAGATTCAAGAGGCAGTTTCGAGAATGGGAATGAAAACGTCGGATTCTTGAAAAAAAGTTAACCGAAAGAATTCGGAAAGAATCTAAAGAGAAGTTCCCGATCTGACACGGGAAAATCGAACGAAGAGAGTATCAATTGGAAGAAGATATTGTAAATATTTTGAAATCGATCGGAGAAGATCCGAATAGAGAAGGTCTTCTCGACACTCCGAAGCGAGTGAAAAAAGCCTACGACTTTCTGACATCCGGCTATCGCGCCGACATTACGAAAATCGTCAACGGAGCCATCTTCGAGGAACCCACCGACGGTATGGTTCTTGTTCGAGATATCGAAATGTATTCACTTTGTGAACATCATCTTTTGCCTTTTTACGGAAGAGCCCATGTGGCCTATCTTCCCAATAAAAAAATCATCGGGATCAGTAAGATTCCTCGGATCGTAGACGTGTTTGCTAGAAGACTTCAAGTTCAGGAACGCCTCACCGAACAAATCGCGTACGCTATTCAAGAAGTTCTTGAGCCGCAAGGAGTCGGGGTGGTCATCAAAGCGAAACATCTTTGTATGATGATGAGAGGAGTCGAAAAACAAAACTCCGAACTTTTCACCTCTTGTATGTTAGGCGCTTTTAAAGAAAACATGGTAACCCGTTCCGAATTTTTGGATCTCATTCGAACGGGATCCACTTAAGGATCATCCTAAAACCCGTTCCAGACTGCGGTGGCTAGTTGATGGATTCTTTCCGTTTCAGAGCCGGTTGTACGGATATGCGGAGGTTTCGTAATTTCGTTTCCGCAATTTGGTGGACAGAGGGAAAAAAAGAAACATTCTTTGCCGAATCCGGAGGAAGTTATGGCAAAAGAACGAATCGTTCCACCATCCGCAGAATTTAAAAAAAATACGAACATCACTCTCAAAGATTATAAATCTCTTTATAAAGAATCCATTGAAAATCCGAACAAGTTTTGGACGAGAGAAGCCAACCGGTTGACTTGGTTTAAAAAATGGACCAAGGTTTTAAGTCACGATTTTAAAAACGCAAAAGTGGAATGGTTTAAGGGCGGAAAACTCAACGTTTCCTACAACTGCTTAGATCGACATATCAATACTCCTCTAAAAAACAAAGCCGCTTTGATTTGGGAAGGGGACAATCCCGCGGAATCCAGAATTCTTACATACTTCGACCTTTATAGGGAAGTGAATCGTTTTGCAAACGTTCTCAAGGGATACGGAGTAAAAAAAGGGGATCGAGTTTTAGTTTATCTTCCGATGATTCCCGAATTGGCAATTACAATTCTTGCATGTACTCGGATTGGCGCGATTCATTCCGTCGTGTTCGGCGGTTTTTCTCCGGAAGCTCTTCAAAGTAGAATCGACGATTGTAAACCGAAGTTGATTGTCACGGCGGACGGAGGTTTTAGAGGCGGCAAACCCGTTGAACTCAAAAAGAACGTGGATCTTGCTCTCGAAAAATCCAAAGAGAACGTTAAAACCGTAATCGTTGTTCGTCGTACGGGCAACGAATCCGGTCTGACTTGGAAAGACGGTCAGGATCATTGGTATCATTTTTTGATGAACGATCCGGATTTACCTTCTTATTGTAAACCGGAGTCGATGGATGCGGAAGATCCTCTTTTTATTCTTTATACTTCCGGTTCCACCGGAAAACCGAAAGGCGTTCTGCATACTACGGGTGGTTACCTTCTCGGAACTAATTTAACATTTCATTATGTATTCGATATAAAACCGGAAGATACGTATTGGTGCACGGCAGATATCGGTTGGGTGACGGGGCATTCTTATTTAGTCTACGGCCCTTTATCCAACGGAGCCACTTCCGTAATGTTCGAGGGGGTTCCTTCTTATCCGGATGCCGGGAGATTTTGGGACGTCATCGATAAGTACGGAGTGAATATCTTTTACACGGCTCCGACCGCCATCCGCGCTTTGATGAGAGAGGGTTTAAGCCATATCCAAAAAAGAGATTTGAGTTCTCTTCGTCTTTTGGGTTCAGTCGGAGAACCGATCAATCCCGAAGCTTGGGAATGGTATTTTAAGAATATCGGAAAAAGCAAATGTCCGATCGTCGATACTTGGTGGCAGACCGAGACGGGATCGATTCTAATCACGGCTTTGCCGGGAGCCATTCCGCAAAAGCCTGGTTCGGCGACATTACCGTTTTTTGGAGTTCAACCGGTCTTAGTGGATAACGACGGAAAAGAACTTACGGATAAGGGGGACGTTTCCGGAAATCTATGTATTAAAGCTCCTTGGCCTTCGATGATGCGAGGAGTTTACGGAGATCCGAAACGATTCTTTGATACGTATTTCTCCCAATTTAAAGGATATTATTTTACCGGAGACGGAGCGCGAAGAGATAAGGACGGTTACTATTGGATCACAGGTCGAGTCGACGATGTGATTAACGTTTCCGGACATAGGATAGGAAGCGCCGAAGTGGAAAGCGCGCTCGTAGAAAACAAATCCGTTGCGGAAGCTGCGGTGGTCGGATTTCCGCACGATATCAAAGGTCAGGGAATTTACGCTTATGTGACGGTAAAGGAAGGTGTTGCGACTAACGACGATTTGAAAAAGGATCTAATCGCAACCGTTGAAAAGGTGATCGGTAAGATTGCGAGACCGGACGTGATTCATTGGACGCCTGGGCTTCCGAAAACTCGTTCGGGAAAAATTATGAGAAGAATTTTGAGAAAGATCGCCTCGGGAGAATTCGAGGGCCTTGGCGACACTTCGACCCTCGCGGATCCTTCCGTGGTTCAGAAGTTGATCGAGGACAAAAGAAAATTTCACAGTTAATTTGGATTTACACTCTAAGGATCGCGAAAGGCTCGGGAGATTTTTCTAATATCAGAAAATCATACTTTTTGCAAGTAAAAAGCTTCATTCTTGTCGGAACACTTGCGTTTTATTGCATATAAAGCCCTTGTAAAATCCTAAAATCATGTTGACAGAAATCAGGCAGCTTGATGAACAAAAACGGAAAAATTTTAACCTGACATCGTTCTCAAAAATTAATTTTTAGAAAGAGGAATAAAAATTTGATAGGACCGAAAAGAATCGTCTGCCTAACGGAAGAAACGACCGAGTTATTTTATTTACTCGGAGTGGAAGAACGTATCGTAGGAATCTCCGCGTATACCGTTCGACCTTTCAGGGCCAAACAAGAAAAACCGAAGGTTTCGGCGTTCATCAGCGGAAATGTTAAACGAATTCAAGAATTAAAACCGGATCTTGTCATCGGCTTTTCGGATATTCAAGCGGAACTTGCAAAGGAACTGATCTCGGAAGGATTGAACGTACTCGTTACCAATCAAAGAACGATTACGGAGATTTTTGATACGTTATCGCTTTTCGGATCGATCGTAGGAAAGGGTAACGAAACACGAACTTTGATCGAAGGTTGGAAAAGAAAGTTAGACGAAATCGAACGAAAGTATTCTACTCGAAGTCGTCCTTCCGTTTTCTTTCAAGAATGGGACGAGCCGATCATTACGGGGATTTCCTGGGTCGGCGAGCTGATCGAGCTCGCGGGCGGAAAAGATTGTTTTGAACATCTCAAAACAAAATCCTTGGCCAAAGATAGGATCATCACATCGATGGATGTGGCAAAAGCAAATCCGGACGTTTACGTAGGTTCTTGGTGCGGAAAGCCCGTGAATTTTGAATGGGTGCAAAAACATCCGGATTGGCAAAATATAAATGCGATTCGCAATCGGAAAGTTTACGAGTTGAACCCTTCGATCATTCTTCAGCCGGGCCCCGCATTGTTCGAAGAAGGGATCGATCAGCTCGTAAAATTGATTCATTCTTAGTTCGTTTAAGAATCTGTTCCAAAAATTTGTTTGTTTTTATTGTTTCTGATATTGCTTTGAATTGTTTGATTTAGATCATCTCGCCATAAGCAAGAAAATCGATATTGCTAAATCCCTTCTCCTGAAGTATTTTTTTCATTTTATCGCTACATAATATCGCGTTACTGAATTCATCGACACGAAAAAATATAGCATTACTGCCAATGTCGGAAGATGATACAAACAATCCTTTTCCTGATTCTCGGGGTTTATACACTGATATCAATTTCTGAGATGATGCGTTCCAAAGATGTTCTTTAACTTCTACTTCTACTTCTACTCCTACTAGTTCTCTTCGGACTCGCCTACATTCTTCACATTGATCGATAATCTTCGTTGTTGTTTGGGACAAAAACGGTACTTGTTTATCCACTATAAGTTCAACAAGCGGCGGCCCTTGATAAGGTAAATACACTCTAGGTTTTCTTTTCGTTTTTCTTACCGGTGGTCGTAATTTCGGATCTTGTACCATCTCAACGGGACCGGAGCTGAGTTCTCCGACAATTTCATTGAGCGCTCTAAATACGGTTTCTTTGACAACCACACGTCCACCCGAAGGCCACGAAAAATCGCCTATATGGTCCGATCCTTCTTCCCATTCGATTACCAATGGACTCGGCGCTTCATCATATTTGCCTCCGATTCCACACAAGCTACATGGAAATGGTTCGACAAGTTTTGCGGGACTTCTAAGCCAACATTCGGCATAGATCGGATCGATGAATTCGGAAATTCTCCAGATGTTTGATTTTATCATTTTTTATAGGGTCTCTATTTTCTATTTTAAGCTTTTGTAGAATTATTTTGATTTTAAGATTATTCTTTATCTTTAAAGTTTTTGAAACTTTTCACGAAATTGATTTTAATTTTTGTGAAAAATTTTCGCGCAAAGGATCGACACAGGGTCAAGTTATCGGATTTTAGAATTGATTTTCGTAATCGGGTGATTTTGCAATAACTTGACCAGAGCCGAGAGCCTGATGGTCGGGCAGTTTCAAAATGGTTTTCTATCTTAGCCAAAAAGGTTGCCGACTATGCGCCCGCATTCGATGTTAAGTTTTAGTGGTTAGGGCTGTCATTTTTATTCTAGAACCTAACCCGCTCGAAGTAGGAACTCCTACGAAAAGATTTACGAACCGCAAAAACCGAGTAAAAAGAACGAATTGAGAACTTACTAAATATTATAAAAACAGCAAGGATCGGGTTTTAAAAACTCGGGGTTTCGGATAACATTCTAATATGGATCATTACAAAAAAATCGCCGCCGCAATTCAATTCATACAAAAACATTCGGTTTCTCAACCCGAATTGGACGAAATCGCAAAATCCGTAAACTTAAGTCCGTTTCATTTTCAAAGACTTTTTACGGAATGGGCGGGCGTCAGTCCGAAACAGTTTTTGCAATACATTACATTACAAAATGCTAAATCCATACTTTCCAGACCGCAAGCCACTTTGTTCGATGCAGCGTTCGAGACCGGTTTGTCCGGAACGAGCCGATTACACGATCTGTTCGTAAAGATAGAGGGAATGACCCCCGGGGAATTCAAGAACGGAGGTGAAAAACTCAAAATTCGATACAGCTTTCAAAAGAGCGTCTTCGGCGATTACGCGGTCGCTTCCACTGAAAAAGGAATTTGTAATTTATTTTTTTATGATGTGTCCGAAGAACAAATCGTTTCCGAACTGAAAGAACAGTGGGATCAAGCCGATCTGATTCCGCAAACGGACGAGAATCAAAATCGAGTCGTTCGATTTTTCGATAAAACATGGAAGGGAAAAGAGAAAATCAAACTTCATCTCAAGGGAACCGATTTTCAAATCAAGGTCTGGGAAGCGCTTCTTAAAATTCCGGAAGGTAAATTGTCCTCTTACGCAGATATAGCGAGTTCCATCGGACAAGAAAGCGCTTCGAGGGCGGTGGGAACTGCGATCGGCAGAAACCCGATCGGATACCTGATTCCTTGTCATCGAGTGATTAAAAGTACCGGGGGGATAGGAGAATATCGTTGGGGTTCCGAAAGAAAAATGGCTATGATCGGTTGGGAAGCGAGCAGGACAAACAATTTAGTTTTGGACAAATCCTAAGATCGAAAATTCGGAAAAAGATTTTGAAATTGTACGGAAACGAGCGTACTACGGATTCCTTTACATCCTGAAAGTTTCTTCTTCCAACTATTTTCCGGCTAATCACCCGAGATTTCGAACAAAATATTAAGAATGAGTGTAAAAATTCCATCGTTCTGAAATTACAATTTGTCTTTTTATAATACGGCCACAAGATTTCCGAAAGAGTTTCCGCTTTTCATTTACTTAAATTAAATTTTATAAACGTTTGGTGTATGTCCAATCAATCTATAGAATCCATTCGCAAAAAGGGAGAAGCGCTTACTTATTACGCCAGAATGGGAATTATGGTCATGATGTTGATCTCTTTGGCTTCGAGTTTTAAAGCTCTTCAGTATCAGATCAAAATCATTCATTCTTCCGCCGCTTTTTTCATGTTTGTTTACACCGTTTTCGGTTTTATCCTATATAAAAAATACGACGTCAAGCATTGGGTTCATAACTTATTTATAATATTTGATTCTCTTATATTGAGTATGACGATTTTTTTGGACAGTATGGTCTCCTCGGAAATCGTCGCTCCCGTTCTCAAAAACGCGATCCTTTATTCGGTTTATTATTTTATAATCGCCTATTCCGGTTTGTTGGGCAGACCCAATTTTGTGCTCGCAACCGGTTTGTTTTGTTCGATAGGATATGCGATCGCCTTGACCAACGCCGCGTTTCACGGATTACAGTTTTCCGAAGACAACGCGATTAATATGAAACCTGGTTATATTAAACTCAGCGCGGAAATCACCAAGATTGTTTTTATGGCCGGAGTGAGTTTTATTCTTTATCGTTTGATGAATTTATTCGACGACCTCTATAAGGAAGCCTCTTCTTATTTTGAGGAGAATAAGAGTTTTCTAAATAAGTTGGAGAATAACAGAAAGATAATTCATTCTTCCGCGGAAACCTTGGAGACTTCGGTGACGAACTTTTCGGAATTTACGAGTTTGACCAGCGCAAAGATGGAATCGCAAGCCGCTTCTCTGGAACAAGTCAACGCGGTGATCGTGTCCTTATCGAAAGGTTCCGAGAATAACGCCGATTCGATTCGAATTCAAAATGAAAATCTGATCGAACTCAATCAAAAATCCCAGATCCTTTTGGACGTGATCGCGAAAATATCCGAACATTCAAAAGGTTTGGATACGAATGCGAAAGAAAGTAAAATGGAAATGGAAGTCGTAAAAGAATCCGTTGAAAAAACCGGCGAGTTCTTAAAGAACATCTCGAATTCGTTTCAGCGCGTGGATGAGATCAATCGTATCCTCGGAGAAATCGCGGATAAAACAAATCTTCTTTCCTTGAATGCTTCGATTGAAGCCGCTCGTGCGGGCGCCGCAGGACGCGGGTTTGCCGTAGTCGCTCAAGAGGTAAGTAAACTTGCGGAATTTACAGCCACAAATGCGAAGATGATTTCCAAGGTCGTTCAAGAGTCCCTTGAATTTATCGAAGAAGCCAATCGGGCTTCCCAAGGTACGGGACATTTAACCCAAAATCAAAGCGTTAAAATCAGTCTTACCGTTTCTAAAATCGAAGAGATGAACGGGTTGTATGAACGCGGAACCAAGATCGTAAACGATTTCGTAAAAAATCTCGAGAAGGTAAAAAAGTTATCGGACGAATTGTTTTATTCCACGGAAGAACAAATGACCGGTCAAAAAGAAATGATGAAGGCCATGTTGGAGTTGGAAAAAGAAGTCAACGAGATCACACAGGAATCCGGAAAAATTCAAGACGGAGTTTTGCAGATCAAAACGCAGTCGAAAGATTTGAAGGCTTTGAGCGTCGTTTAAATCGATTTCGTTGAAACACTTCCGATTTACAATTTAGATCCTCTTTCCAAAACTGTCCTTGAAGAAATCATAACTTTCTTTTTAAGGGGAACGGATTCATGCCTCATAGCGTAAAAGCGGCCGTCATCGGTGGAACGGGACTTTATAGTTTGGACGGAATGGAATTGATCGAAGAGATCCACCCCGATACACCTTGGGGAAAACCTTCCGACAAAATCAAAATCGGTAAGTACAAAGAAAAGCTGATCGCGTTTTTACCGAGACACGGAATCGGACATTTTCTTTCACCGCCTGAAGTTCCGAATCACGCGAACATCTGCGCTCTCAAACAACTCGGCGTCGAGGAGATCGTTGCATTCAGTTCGGTCGGGAGTTTGAGGGAAGAGATCAAACCTCTCGATTTCGTTTTACCTTCTCAAATCATCGATCGCACTCGTTCCAGAAATTCCACATATTTCGGAAACGGAGTTGTCGCACACGCACCGTTTGCGGAGCCGTTTTCTCATAACCTAAGTAAAAGAATCGAACAAACCGCTAAAAAGATCGGTTTGGAAATTCATACGGATAAAACCTTGGTTTGTATGGAAGGGCCGCTTTTTTCCACGAAGGCCGAATCCCATCTTTATCGTTCTTGGGGCGCGGACATCATCAACATGACGGCGCTTCCCGAAGCGAAACTCGCCCGCGAAGCGGAGATCGCCTATCAGATGATTTGTATGTCTACCGATTACGATTGTTGGAGAGAAGGCGAGGAATCGGTCACGGTTGAAATGGTGATCGCGAATCTTACGAAAAACGCGGAGACCGCTAAAAAACTTCTTTCGGAACTGATTCATGAAATCGGAAACGGGGACGACCTGAGTTTAAAAAATAGTACGCGTTATTCGATCATCACAGCGCCCGAAAAAAGAAATCCCGAGACCGTAAAAAAACTCAACGTTCTTTTTCCGGAATATTTTTAATCCGATCAACGATTCATTTAGGATTTACCTATATAAGGGCGGCTCCGGCAAAGCCCAAGGAATGGACCGGGCTCTCCGCTTCAATCTGCAAAGCAACATGAGGTACGACCGTATTCATTAGAATTTTATCAAGTGCATGTTGCATTGCAGTATTTATGCTTCGATCCCTTCCGCATTCGTAAAACCGAATTCACTCGAATCAAATTTCATCCAGACTTTTTTTCAAAGCCCGGTGATATTCCGGGTAAATCGTAAGATCGTTGTGGGAACCGTTCGGGATCGTAAAAAGAATCGCGTCCCGGTTTCGTTCTTTCAGTTTTTTGAATATGATTTCAGAGTTGGAATAGGGAACGATTTCGTCCTGCGTTCCGTGAAAGATCCTGATTTTAGAATGTACGACTTCCAGTTTGGTCAGATTCCAAAATTGAAAACGTAACATCCAAGGTCGCAGGAAGGGATAATAATTTTTAGCCAGGGACGGTAAATCAGTAAACGGGGTTTCTAAGAACAAATTCAGATCCGGATTTTTAAAAACCAGGTTTGCGGCAACCCCGGTGCCGATGGAGCGACCGTAGATAACGATCTCGTTTCTGGGAATCTTAAGTACGTTGAGCGAGTAATCCAACCATAACTCGGCGTCTTCGTTCATCGATTTTTCCGAAATACTTCCCGAATTTTTTCCATAACCTCGATAATCGGTGATTAGGATATTCCATCCGAGAGGAAGAAAGTCTTCGTAAATTCCTCCCCAAGTTCTCAAACTTCCCGCGTTTCCATGAAAGAACAAGACCGTTTTTTTGGAGACGTTACTCTTCGATTGAAAGAAAAGTCCGTAACTCGTTTCTCCGTCCGGCGTATCGAGTTTGATTTCTTGAAATTCATTCGAAAAACGGAATATAAAATTTTCGGGAAGTTTTTCCGGAAAAAAAATCAATCGGTCTTGATTCCACCAAACGAGAAACAAAAACAAAAGGACGGCGGCTAATAAAAATATAAAAATGAGATTCATGGATCGTTTCATACGATGATTAGGGGGTTGGAAGGATTTCCTTTTTCCAAAGTTCTTTTCCGTATGCGTCGAATATCTGTAGAACCAGTTTTCTTTCACCCCGTTTTCCGCTTACGGAGACCGTTCCGAAATTCCTTTTATCGACAAGGGTTCCTTCCACACGCAAAGGATTTTTTTCCGAAATCGGAGAATGATACCTGGAGGTTAAAGGCGAAACCGTAAAATCGTAAATCGGTAAGTCGTCCTCGTCGAAAAAATTCAACTCGGTATGATGCCTGTCGCCCGTGAGAAAAATCAGATTTTTAATTTTTAGGTCTCGAATTGCTGAAAGAATTTTTTTCTTTTCTTCGGGATAGGTCGCGTAATTTTCAAAAATGGAATTCGGATTTAAGAATTGTCCGCCGATTGCCACAAACTTGAATGTGGCTTTTGAATACGCCAAAGAATTAACGAGCCACTGAAACTGTTTTTCCCCCAAAATCTGTCTTGGGCTTATCACCTTATTGTTGTTAGCCGTTCTGAAAGTTCGGTTATCCAAAAGAAAAAACTGAACGTCTCCCCAAATAAAGGAGCCGTAGATTCCTTCCTTAGCATAATTCGGATTTCCCCAGTGGAGTTTGAACATTTCTTCCGAAGTATCCCTCATCCAAAAGGAGGAATCCCCGTCGTTCGGACCGAAGTCGTGGTCGTCCCAAATCGCATAATGATGGACCGATGCAAAAAGTGGAGCGAGTTCGGGAATTCCACGCTGATGTCTGTAACGGTGTAAGAAACCGGTTTTTGAATCCCAATCAGGTTCTCTTAAATAGATATTGTCTCCGAGCCAAAGCATAAAATCCGGTTTTTTGGAAAGAATGGAATTAAAGATAAAGTATTCGCCGCCGTAGGGTTTTCCCGGAGCGTCGAATTCGGTTTCATTAACGTAAGCGCAACTACCGAGCGCAAAAGAGAAGGAGGGCGGATCTTGACGGGACGCATAGGCAAAAAACGATTGCGCTTGAAAGATTTGAGGATGCTCCTCCTTGATCCTTTTTCCGTCTATGAGTATATTATAATGATACTTTCTACCGGGTTCGACGCGGTTTGCGATCAGCTTTGCGATAAAACCAGTCGCCGACTTCGTTTGAATCTCTTCGGAAAAAAACCTGTTTTTAGGATTTCCAATTTCAGAATATTCTAATGCAACTTGGGACGTTTTATCGGTTTGAACCCAGACTAAAGCTTCCTTTAAAGTGGAATATCCCAGGATCGGTCCGGAAACGATTTTTGCCGGTTCCGCATTGATTTGAAAAATAAAAATGAACGGAAAATAATAAAGAAACGTTTTGTGTTTTAGAATTCGAAATTTCATATATGGATTCCTTTTGGCAAATAATATTGCGGTGATCGTAAAAGATTCACGGGTTTATGATAAGACTTTAAATTACAATACGGTCAATGAAAAAAGTTTTCATCGGACCTGTAAGTCCATTCAATGATTATTAGAGTTGTTGAAAAATTCCATAGCCTAGTTCAACAAAACTGCTTCAATCGTCCATTTCCATGAAACAGAAATAAATGGAGGATTCATTTTTCAACGACTCTATTGAATACTTATCTAACAAAAAAAGAAATGGTTGTTGTGGTTTTATTACTAGAGGAGTGATTTGTATGAACGTATCTCCGTAATTGTTTTGCGCGAATTTAATGAAAGTTTTGAGACAAATTTTATGAAAAAAGAATTTGAACGTTTTAAGAAACGCATAGATCGAAGATAAAAAATCGCCCCCGCTTCTTTTACTCGTTGTCATGATAATTCTAAAAAATTCTTTCCATACAAACCGGATTCTTCTTTCTTTTTCTCTTTTTTGGAATACATAAAAAGGACGAGGTTGGTCCTTGAGTTTGGAATTTCTTCATAGAAAAGAGTTATTTAGAGAGGAGGCTTTTTGGGGAGGATCTTGGAAGTCCGGAGATCCCAGTCAAAAAATTTCCGTATACAATCCCGCAAACCTTGAGGTCTTAGGTTCCGTTCCTTCCTTAGGTCCAAAGGAAACTTTGGAAGCGATTCAAACTTCCGTACTGGCGTTTGCAGATTGGTCGAGTAGGCCCGCAAAGGAACGTTCGATTCTCATTCGAAACTGGGCCGAAAAAATGAAAAAAAATCGGGAAGACCTCGCAATTCTAATGACTTTGGAACAAGGAAAACCTTTGAGCGAGTCGAGGGGTGAAATTGACTATGCGTCTTCTTTTCTGGAATGGTTTTCAGAAGAAGCAAAACGTACTTACGGAGACATCATTCCAAGTCATAGAAAAGATACGAAGATTGAAATATTAAAACAACCTGTCGGCGTGTGCGGAATTTTAACTCCTTGGAATTTTCCTTCTTCGATGATCACCCGTAAAGCGGGTGCGGCTTTGGCCGCGGGTTGTACGGTAATCAGTAAACCTTCCGAGTTGACGCCGTTCTCCGCGCTCGCGTTAGTCGCGCTTGCACAGGAAGCGGGAATTCCGGAGGGAGTTTTGCAAGTCCTGACGGGTTATCCGGAAAAAATCGCGAACACTTTAATCGATCACACGGACGTAAAGAAGATCAGCTTTACCGGTTCCACTCGCGTAGGAAAACTCATCATGGAAAGAAGTTCTAAAACGTTAAAACGACTTTCTTTGGAGTTAGGAGGAAACGCTCCCTTTTTGATTTTTGACGACGCCGACCTGGAAGCCGCCGTTAACGGTGCGATTCTTTCCAAGTTTAGAAATTCGGGACAAACCTGCGTTTGCGCGAATCGATTTTTGGTTCAAAAAGGGATTTATGACGAGTTTATAAGTTCGTTTTCAGAGGCGGCTTTAAAATTAAAAACGGGAAACGGATTTGAAAAAGACGTGAACATGGGTCCGTTGATAAACGAAGCGGCGGTCCGCAAAATGGAAAGTCATATCGAAAATGCAAAATCGACCGGAGCAAAACTCGTTGTCGGAGGAAATCGGATCGAACCTGGTAAATTATTTTTTTCTCCGACCGTCGTTTCGGAAGCAAAAGAAAATTCCCTTTCGATGAAAGAGGAAATTTTCGGGCCGATCGCTCCGGTATATCGGTTTGAGTCGGTTGAAGAAGCGATTCAAATCGCGAATTCTACGCCTTCCGGATTGGCGGCTTACGCTTATACCGAGGATTATCGCAAGATTCGACTTCTTTCGGAAAAGATCGAGTCGGGAATGTTAGGAATCAACGAAGGCCTCATTTCCAGCGAACAGGTGCCCTTCGGCGGAGTGAAAGAATCCGGTTTTGGAAGAGAAGGATCGAAATACGGAACGTATGAATACCTTAACGTCAAATATGTCTGCATCGGCGGCTTTTAAGGAACAATAAACGTTAGTTTATATTTTGCCCAAAAAACAAATCTTTTATTATAAAAATCTAACGTTGTAGAGTTCAAACTCTTTCTTTTTCAAACGGAAGGACATACGGTTTTTATAACTTCTTAGACACATTCTTTTTAAAGAACGTCATTTACACAATATCGTCAGCGCTTCTCGACTTCTTATATTTTCGATCTTTGCTATTCGTAACATTCATACTTGTTCCGAATTTCCTTTTTGCTTGACGGTAATAATTTGAAGAGTATTTAGAGTGCCTGTATATGGATCTAATCTATTTAAATTATTTCTCTTTGGCTTCGTTGATCGGAGTTCTTTTTATCGGTTTCACAACGTTCTTTTTCTTTTCCATTCAGGAAAAAGCGTCCGGTACGATTTATCTGAGCGTCGGTATCTTATGCCTCGGAATATTTCATCTCGGTTATATGGTGGGTTTTCCTTTTTACGGACCTTCGTCCGTGTTTCATAGATGGATCGTGATCCCTTCTCCCTTTTGGGGATTTTTATTTCTCATCATGTTCTTTCTTCACTATCCGCAACCCGTTTCCAAAAAGATAGTGATCCCGATTTTTTCGATCGCTCTTTCGGGCATAATCATCGTCTGTCTCTGGTATTATTACGAATCGTTCTTTGCAAAAAGGGTTTTTTATTTTTCAGGCCATTATTGGGACTTTCAGATCAATCTTTTTTATAAGGTTTATTCGGGAGTTATTCTTCTTTATACCTTCCTTTTTACGTCGATCGGTTTTTGGAGAATGATAAAACTGAAAGGAAAGGAAAGGGTCATCACAGGAATTATCCTTATACCTATGACGTTAGTCACTCTTGTCCCTGGTATATTCAACGCAATGAGCAGGGACGGAGCGGTTTCCAGGGAATTGTATCAGACGGTTTTGGATATTTCTCTCGTAATCGGTTTGTTTGTCGTGCTCGTAGGTTATATCAATTATACGAGCGAAAAAACCTCCATTCTTTCCAGAATCACCGGGATCACCTTGGCTACTT
The DNA here is from genome assembly GCF_000347175.1 of Leptospira alstonii serovar Sichuan str. 79601. Classification (GTDB taxonomy): domain Bacteria; phylum Spirochaetota; class Leptospiria; order Leptospirales; family Leptospiraceae; genus Leptospira; species Leptospira alstonii. Next base: position 3,226 of record NZ_ANIK01000003.1, on the reverse strand, counting down.
TTTTTCTGATCTTGCAGATCGTTAGCATATTCATCTTCAATCAATACGAAGAATCATACGACTTGATCAAAAGAAAAGAGGTCCGACTTTCCGCATCCGGTTCGGAAGTTTCCAAGGACGTGGAATACGTTTTCGAATACGATCCCGAAACGGATTCGATAAAGTCCTTCTTTCCGAAAAATTCCAAACAACCGGACGAATCCGTGTTGAGAGAATTCCGTTTTTTTAATATAGCCCATAAACTTTTCAAACTTCCTTCTCTTCCTAAAGAGAATTTTAAAGAAAGGGCGGAGGATATATTAAGCAGTTCTCCTTCCGGTTTTGAGGCTTATAAAGCTGGAGTAAGAGAATATCTTTTTTCCAAAAAAGAAACTCAACTTTCTGGGAAAGACATAGAATCGTTTTTCGATAATTTGGAAAATAAGTCGGTCGTACTCAGGAACAAATACTTTCATTTACCTCCGAAGGAAAAAAACGATCCGGTCTCTTTGGATAAACTCTTTCAATCGGATGTTCCGGGAATCGGCGGAACTCTCAAGGAACTCAAAAAAGCCGCATTGAATCCGAACGTGACGGATTCGGCTACAAGAGATCGGATTTTCAATACACTTCTTACACAGATAAGAAAACCGGACGAGAGAACGTATAAAGGAGAAAGAATCTACGAATTGGGAGGACAGATCCCCGAACATTACATTTCTTATTTTTACATGTCCGGAGGAAAAATTTACGAGGTCGGGTTTCGATACTTGTCATTACGGGAATTTCTAAATCCTACCGGTAAAATTTTGTATATATCCGCGCTTTGTATTTTGTTTCTCGTTTTGTTCGGATTTCGCTTTTTCTTTCAAGGGGCTTTGCTCAATCCTCTCGAAGACGTAGTCATCGGTTTGAGAGAGGCGAATTCCGGAAACTTGGAATATCGTCTTCAAGTGAAAGTAGAGGACGAAATCGGATTTATCTCCCGTTCGTTTAACAGAATGGCGAGATCGATTCAAGCCGCAAGAAAACGTCTGCAGGAATATGCGGATGAGCTCGAGGAAAAGGTAAAAGAAAGAACCAAAGAATTGCAACAGACCTTGGAAGAAGTCCAGGAGTTGAAACAACAACAAGACGGAGATTATTTTTTAACTTCCTTATTGATCAAACCTTTGGGATCGAACAAAGCTCGTCAGGAAAACGTAAAAGTGGATTTTCTGATCGAACAAAAAAAGAAATTCTCTTTTAGAAGATTCAAGGATGAAATCGGAGGAGACATCAATATCTCCAACGGAATCGAACTACAGGATCGATATTTTACCGTATTCTTAAACGCGGATGCGATGGGTAAATCCATGCAGGGAGCGGGAGGTGCGCTCGTACTCGGGGCCGTCTTCGAATCGATCCTAGAAAGAACCCGAATGGTGGTCTCGATGAAAGAACAGTCTCCCGAACGTTGGATGAAAAACGCGTTTTTGGAGTTGCATAAGGTTTTCGAAAGTTTCGACGGTTCCATGCTCGTATCACTTGTGTTAGGCGTTATAGACGACGAAGCGGGTTTGTTGTATTTCATCAATGCGGAACATCCTTGGACGGTTTTGTATCGGGATGGAATCGCAAGTTTTATCGAAGACGATCTTATGTTCAGAAAGTTGGGAACCACGGGAATGGACGGAACCGTATTTATCAAAACCTTTCAAATGGAACCGGGAGACGTAATTATCGCCGGATCGGACGGAAGAGACGATCTTCTTCTCGGCACGGATTCCGAAGGCGGAAGGGTCATCAACGACGACGAGAAACTTTTTTTGAGGCAGGTTGAAGAAGGCAACGGGGAATTACAATCGATCTACGAGGGAATTCAAAAACACGGAAGTTTAACGGACGATTTTTCTTTGGTTCGAGTTTCGTTTAAAGAAAATCCGAGTCGATCTAAAATCGCACAGGTGCACGAAAGAGAACAAATCAGGGAACTTCTCAAAAAGGCTAAAGAAGGAGCGGGAAATAAGGAAATCGAAGAAGCGATTTCTTTTCTTGAGCAGGCCGAATCCTTAAACAATCAAATTCCCGAAGTGAAAAAACTCTTAGTAAGTCTTTTTCTTAAAAAGAAGGATTATAAAAACGCGGCGATCTACGCCGAAGATTATCTGAATTTAAAACCGGTCGATAAGGAAATTCTTTATATCGCGTCGAATGCGGCTCGTAAGGCGGGAAGTTTTCAAAAAGCATTGGACTTCGGAGAAAGATTGAAACTGAGAGAACCGACTCATATCAGGAATTTGGTGAATCTCGCCCAGATTTACATCGCATTGAAAAATTACAATCGCGCTATGGAAATGGTTGAAATTGCGCTTTCCGTGGATCCGAAACACGAAGTCATTTTAAAAATTCAAGACGTTCTGAGAAAGTATTCTCAGAATATGGTGGAAACCGAGTCGTAACGATCCTTTATCTAGGATGGATCGTTACGTTCGTTTTGATCGAATTCGCAATAAAACAAATTTTATGGGCTTTTTCGTGAAGGCCGACTAACGTTTCAAAATCCGGAATTTTTTCCCCTTCAAAGGTTATTTTGGGATGAAGTTCGATTTTGGTAACGACCATCTTTCCTTCTTCGTTTTTTTCCAAGGTTGCTACCGCATTGTCCTGATAGTCGGAAACGATAAATCTGCTCTTTGCGGCGACTGCAAGGAAGGTCAAAAAATGGCAACTGCACACGGAAGAAGCCAATAGTTCTTCCGGATTTGTATATTCCGCCTTGCCGTACGTTTCCGGCGTGGAAGATCCGTATAATTTTTGACCGCCTTCATACTGGATCGAGTGAGTCCTATCGTAGGAATCGTATTTAAAATCTTCAGGTCCTTTTTTCCAAAGTAAACCGATTTTGTATTCGGACATGTTCGTTTCCTTAGGTTAACGTGTTCTACGGTTGAAAGTTTGGGCGAATCCGGTTCTTGGCTTTGCCAAGCACCGGACCGCGCTTTCTGCTCCAATCAACAAATTGATAGGTTGCTCTAAAAGTGAAATTCTTTCGTCATTCCAATTTGTTGATTCCGCTTCAATCGCTTTCGCATTTGTTATATCGAATTCATGTTAGGTTGTATTTCAAAGTTTATTCCAAAATCTGTGTTCCCGAGCATTACCAGAGGCGAGAATGTGCAGTAAAAGCTTAACTGAATGGAAGGAGATCGACTATTAAAAGATTTTTACTACTTTGTATCTACTCCTACCACTTTCCTTTTCGAAT
>NZ_ANIK01000002.1 GCF_000347175.1 Leptospira alstonii serovar Sichuan str. 79601 | reverse complement strand
CGAAGCGAAAGCGTTGTTTCTCAGCGAAGCTGAGATGAGCGATCCCGTCGGAAGCAGATAACCTTACCCAACAAATACTTAGATTGCAACCTAAGCCGCACTAATCGAGCGACCCGTGGGGAGCCATAACCTTACCCACAAGTTAAGAAGGTTTTTGGAATAAGAAGGATCAAAAACGCACATTTTTCAAGTGTTCCGACAAGAATGGAGCTTTTTACTTGCAAAAAGTATGATTTTCTGATAGAGAAAAGCCTCCCGAGCCTTTCCACCTCCCGCCCCACCACCCAAAATTAGGGTGGGGCGTAAGTTTCACAGAAGATTTGTCGTAATTCCGACAGATTTATCTTGAGATCCACGTACTTGTGGGTAAGGTTATGGTGGGGAGCAGACAAACAAAAGCCGCGAAGCGGGAAACTCAATGTTTCTCAGCGAAGCTGAGATGAGCGATCCCGTCGGAAACGCAAACGTCGGCCTAAGAACTCGTCCCAAAACCTACGAAAATTGCAGGAACGAATTCGATAACGAAAAAATTCGAGACGTTTTGGGACGTCACTCTAAATATAACCGGCGTTAGCGTATAAACTTTACACTCTCCGTGGATATCCAGCTCCATGTACTACGTCACTCGAAAGCGTAAATACTAAATCCCCCAATTCTTATCCCCTAACATCTAAAACTTATTTTCTTTTAAAGAAGCTAAGTTTTTTTCTTGATTTTTTTAAAACCAAAAAAATACTAATCGTATGATAAGCTCAAGCAATATTCCTCAAGCCGAAGCTTGTCATCATCTTTCGAAGCAGGCCATTTTTGCAACGGCTGAATCAATTGCGCAAAAATTAAAGTACCACGCAGGCACAGATTTAGAACCTGTAATTCAAGATTTAGGAGGTAAGATCTATTACGTATCTTTAGAAGAATGGTATGATACTCAGGATGCTTCCATTCGTGTGTACGATAAGAATAAGTTCGAAATTTATATTTCGAACTTCACAGGCCCGTTACGAAATCGTTTCTCTTTAGCGCATGAGTTAGGCCACTATTTTCTGCATTCTTCAGAAGGCCAAAAACAGATCGTTGCCGCCAGAAGCGGCTCCAATCTTTGCGAATGGCAAGCGAACTGGTTCGCCGCTGCCTTCTTGATGCCGGAACAAGAATTTAAGGATGTAGTGGAAAAGTTTTCGCATCATAATATGGATTACGTAGCTGCACATTTTTTAGTCTCACGGAAGGCGGCGGATGTCCGTTACGACTCCATTTTCAAGTCGTAAAGTTATCTTGTTTTTATCGGTGGATATCGTTGGTTCTACCGAATACAAAAATAAAGCCCAATCTCAAAATCATTGGCTGCGTTTTTTCACTACTTTTTACGAAGAGTTTCCTATCACATTCTTAAATCAAATTGAAGCAAATTCCTCTTTGTTTCAAAATTTAAAGTTACCCTTACAAAAGTTATGGAAATCCCTTGGAGACGAATTGATCTTCGAGTGTGAAATCAAAAAACACCAAGAAGTGCAATATCTTGTAAAAGCATTTTCCCAAGCGGTTTTCAATTATTCTTATAATATAAAGGATAAAAATTTATCATTAAAAGGTTGTGCCTGGATTGCGGGCTTTCCCGTTATCAATGCAATGATCACTTCCGATAGCAATGGAAATGAAACTAAAGATTATATAGGCCCTCAAATCGATATCGGTTTCAGAATCAGTAAATTTGCGACCGAATTAAAATTCGTCATTTCCGTTGAAGTATTGATTCTATTAGCTAGAACGACCAATACTCATTTTAAGTTCTATCTAGAAGAACCGCGACCCCTCAAGGGAGTTTTGAGCAATAAACCTTATCCTATTATATGGATTAAAAACGAAAAATCCAAGGAGATGCTATTGAATCAACTTCTGAATAAACATGGAAATCCTACCAGAAGTGAGGAATTAAACGCATATTGTTTATCCTTTCTCTACGAGTCTGGAAAACCGTTTATGCCTCCTTTTTTAGAAAACGATCCTTCAAACCAGATTGGTATGAGGAAGAATTCCATAAGGTAGAACAAATTCTGTCTTCTTCTGAAGATAACTTCGGCGATTCTTGAAGCACGTTATAAGATTTTTAACGGAATCAAATCCAAGGACTCGTTCGAAATCTCTTGAACGGCCTGCGACAAAAGATCGCTCGAATAATCGGAATACATTCTTTCCGTGAGAATCCTTCTAAAACTACGAGCGCCTTTCACTCCATGAAATAAACCCAACATGTGTCTAAGCGCGTGATGCGGCTTTCCGTTCTTCTCTTTCAAAACCGTTTCTTCGATATAATCCCTCATCCTAAACAGAATTTCCCTTCTACTCAAAGAAGGAGAATCGTCTCGAAAAAATAAGGAATCCACCTCCGAAAAAAGATAAGGAGTTTCATACGCGGCCCTTCCGATCATTACTCCGTCGTTTTTTTTAAGTCTTTCCCGCATCGAAGTAAGAGTTCTAATTCCTCCGTTGATCTCGATCAAAAGATCGGGAAATTCCTCCTTTAACGCTTCGACGTCCGCATAACGTAAGGGAGGGATTTGACGGTTCTGTGCCGGAGAAAGTCCGCCTAAGATCGCGATCCTTGCATGAACGATAAATCGCCTAACACCCGCTTGGCGAACACATTCTATAAACCGACATAGATCTTCGAAAGTTTCCTTACCGGGAATTCCGATTCTGCATTTCACGGTTACGGGAATCGAAACATTACCGTCCATCGCAAAAACCAATTCCGCGACCTTCTCCGGGGTTTCCATCAGACAAGCTCCGAAGTTTCCTTCCCTCACTCGATCGCTTGGACAACCCACGTTCAGATTGATCTCCGTGTATCCGTAGTCTTCGGCGATTTTTGAGGATTGTGCAAGTGCTTTCGGATCGTCTCCTCCCAACTGAATCGCAAGTGGCAATTCCTCGGGACTGTAAGATAAAAATCGACGACGATCACCGCAGAGGATCGCGCCCGTATGAATCATCTCCGTATATAAAAAAGTCCGTTTGGAAATAAGTCTTAAAAAATATCGAAAATGTCGATCGGTCCAATCCATCATCGGAGCGAGCGAAACGGGATATCGTTTCGGAATTTTGGAGCCTTTCACTGACATAAACGGATCGATTACCAGAATTTTGTTACAAAGCCCTTCGGTCAAGGATCCTCTTTTACAATTACGACTTGGAATTCGGAATGAATCGTAAAAGAATGTCAGTAAAAGATGAGCCGTTCCGACGATCGAAAATCCAACACATACGTATCGAAAAGAATCTTCGTTCTATCGTTATGGATTTGTTGTATGACTTCCTGTAGAACTCTCGAATCATTTTTCGAATCCATAATTCTTACGGGAGGAGTCGATTCCACACGATTGAATTTTTTTACCAGATACAACTCGATGGAAGAATTCGTCCGAACGAACGGCGGGCTCAAAGTTCCTGAAAAAGCCGATCGTGCTGTCAATGAGGATCCAGCAAAATCGGTTCCCTTTTATACGATCGGTTCCATTCCGAGAAGATTGCCGGGTTTTCCTTTTACGGGTTATTTGAAATTTCTAAACTACGTCGCTTACGGTTTTACGATCACGTCCCCTAGAACCTTTCGAGGAAACCTCCTCAATTTTCCGGACGACGGAAGGGCATATTCCAATCTGATCGAACAAACCTTATACGGAGTATATCCGCTTCCCGAACCTTTTGCCAGAAAAGCGGAATACTTATACATCGACTACCAAGCCTACGCGACTCTCTATTTGGGTTTTTGGGAACTTCAAAATTGGAATTTCGGACTCGGAATCAATCTCGGTTATAGTATTTACGACTTTGACATTTTGGAAAGGGGTCTCAGAGTTTCCACCACACGAAACCAAACAAGGGCAATCGCGGGATTTAAAGTATTATATGAATATAATATAGGCCGTTTTTTTGAGGATACGATCTTCTATAACCTGTACTTATACTTGGAATTATCGAGTATCGGAAACAACGAAAGCAGCGATCAGGGAGACGTATCCAGTATCGGAAACTTCGGCAAAACTCCGATCACCCAGACGGCGCCGACCGCCAACGGAGAGGGTTATCACGATCTTTATCTGATGATGAACACGTTCCGAATCGGAGTTCGAAAAGAAATTCAATTGTCCAGACCCACTTCGGAAGATTTACTTCGTAAAGACAGCGGTCCCGGAATCGAATCCGCTCCTCCGAAACCTACGGAACCCGTACCGCCTAAAATCTGATGCTTTCCTGGAAAAACGATCTCACTCCCGTATCCGATCGATTCGACGACATATACTTTTCTCCCGAAAACGGGCTCGAAGAAACCGAACACGTTTTTATAGGAGGAAACGATCTTTCCAATAGATGGAAAAATTTGAATATTCAAAATTCTTTTTGTATCTTGGAATTGGGTTTCGGCACGGGGCTCAACTTCCTTACGACTTGGAAAAAATACGTAGAACACAAGGATCGGTTTCGACTCCATTTTATCTCCGTCGAAAAATTCCCTCTGAATCGGGAGGAAATTTCAAAAGCACTTTCCGCATTTTCGGAACTGGAAGAAATCAAAAAGGAATTCTTATCCTCCTATCAGGATCTGATTCCCGGAATGAACTATTTCCGATTTCTGGAAGGAAGCATTCATCTTATTCTTTTTTTGGGAGACGTCGGAGACGCGTTATGCGAAATCTCAGGAAAAGCGGACGCGATTTTTTTGGACGGTTTTGCCCCTTCTAAAAATCCGGAGATGTGGGAAGAATCGATTCTCAAAAAACTAAGGAACGTTTCGAAAGTCGGAACTACGTTTTCCACTTTTACGGTGGCAAGGAAGGTCCGAGATTCCTTATCGTCGGCGGGTTTTACGTTGGAAAAACGTCCCGGTTTCGGAAGAAAAAGGGAGATGTTGACCGGAAGTTATTCCGGTCCCGTTTCGGAAACGAAGGAATCCTTTCCGAAAGAAAAACCTTGGTGCAAACGTTCCGATCCGGAAACGAATATCAAAACCGCTGCGATCATCGGCGCGGGGATCGCGGGTTCTACCCTTGCTTACTCCTTGTCAAAACGAGGAGTAAGGGTTTTACTGATCGACCCTTCCGGAATCGCAAACGAAACCTCCGGAATTCCGATCGCGATATCCCATCCTCACCTCACGAAAATTCCAGGGCCTATCAGCCTATTCACGTTACGCGCCTTTCGATACGCACTTTCCTTTCTTTCCTCCTTTGCCGACGAAAATCAATTCGGAAAAACCGGATTGTTTCATAGCGTAACGGAAGAGACGAACTCGGAACGACTGCAAAAGAGCATCGAAAACCATAAACTTTCCGAGGAAATCGTATCTTGGAAGTCTACCGACTCCGATTTTCTGAAGGAAACCATTTGCGGAAACGAACCGGGAGTTTTTTTCCCGAAAGGTTTTTGGACCCGACCCGGATCGATCGCAAAACGATGCGCCGATCGACCCGGAATCGAATTTATACGAGGCACCGTAAACTCGGTCGAAAAGTGCGGAATCGACTTTACAAAAAGCCGAACCGATTGGAAAGTCGGACTCAAAGAATCCGACCGGGAAATATTTGCAAATTCCGTTATATTCTGTAATTCTAATTCGATCGGGGAACTTCTATTTTCCCTATTGGAAGAAGAACCGTTTCCTATAAAAAAAGTTCGGGGACAACTGGTATCCTTAAGAGAAACTAAAAATTCCTCCCGTATTAAGAACATACTCTGTGCGGAACACTATCTGACCCCTTCCATCCAAGGGGAACACGTATTAGGTTCCACGTTCGACGAGTTCGACCCCGATCCGACGCCTCAAAAAAAAGATACGGACCGACTTTTACAATACGCTCAAACCAAATACCCTACTTTAAATTTCGACTTCCGTTCCGTTCTTTCCGAAACGGTGGGATTTCGAGCGCAAACTCCGGATCGGTTTCCGATCCTAGGGCCCGTCTTCGATCCGAAAGAATTTCGAGAAACCTACAAAGAAATCGATTTGCCTCGAAATCGGAACCGATCGTATCCGAATCTCAAAACGATTCCGGGCTTATACGTTTTCGGAGGTTTGGGTTCGAGAGGAATTTTGAGTTCTTTTTTAGGTGCGGAGATTCTTGCGTCTTTGATACTGGGCGAACCCGCTCCCGTCGAATCCTCCATTTTGGAATTTTTGCATCCGGCAAGATTCCTCTATCGAAAGATTCGCAAGTAACATAACGATCTCCGGCGCGGGAAAGCCCCGCAAAAGGGAGACTTTTTACTTGCAAAAAGTATAATTTATTAAAATCAAATGAATTCGAAACAAAACGATCACATTCAAAATTTAGAATCCTCTCTTAAAAAAGTCTGGGGAATGTCCCGATTTCGAACCGGCCAAAAAGAGGCGATCGAATCCGTTTTGAACGGGAAAGATACGTTAGTCATCCTTCCCACCGGGGGAGGAAAATCTCTCATCTACCAACTTCCGGCTATTTTGGACGAATCTTCTTTGACTCTTGTCATTTCCCCCTTGATCGCCTTGATGAAAGATCAAGTCGATTCTCTCAAAGCTAAGGGAATCGCCGCGGAATACTGCAATTCCACACAGGACGATCTGGAACAGCTCAGGATTCTCAGCAGAGCCGTCACGGGTAAAATCCGAATTTTATATCTATCGCCGGAAAAAGCGTTGAGCAGACAGGTATTCGAAATTCTCCCGAAACTTCCCCTGGCAAGAATCTCCGTCGACGAAGCGCACTGTGTATCCCAATGGGGACACGACTTCAGACCGGAATATCGAAAACTCCACGAACTTAGGGACAGATGTTCTAACCCGATACCGATTATCGCGTTAACCGCCACAGCAACGTCCAGAGTTATAAAGGACATATCGGATTCTCTCGGACTCAAAAATCCGGCGTTGATCCAAGGAAGTTTTTATAGGAAAAATCTCAACTTTTCCGTATGTTTTCCCCAAAACGAAACTTCGAGGGAAAACGAACTCTTAAAACTTTTGATCCGAGGAAACTTTCAAAAAACCGCAAACGGAAGGGCGATTATTTATTGTGCGACCCGGCAAAAAGTGGAATCGGTTTACGATTTTCTAAAGAAGAACGGTTTTAAAGTCGGCAAATATCACGCGGGCAGAACGGATTCAAGTCGGGAAAAAGCTCAAGACGGATATAACACCGGTAAAACGAACGTACTTGTGGCGACTAACGCGTTCGGCATGGGTTTGGATAACCCGGACGTACGTTTGGTCGTTCATTATCAAATGCCCGCGTCCTTGGAAAGTTATTATCAGGAGGCGGGAAGAGCCGGAAGGGACGGCAAACCTTCGGACTGTATTCTTTTTTTCCATCCCTCGGATCTTGTAACTCAGAGTTTCATCATCGGAAAAGAAAACAATCGAAAAGGCGGAGAAACGTTACTCTCCTTTGTCAAGGAATACGCGGTCTCCAACCGATGCAGACAACAAATCCTTTGTTCTTATTTCGGTGAAGAGGTCGCGTCTTGCAAAACCTGCGACATCTGTTCGGAGAAAGAATCTCCGCATTCTTTCTCCGTTGCCGACGGAAGGGATCAGTTTCTCAAAAGGGAAGAGGATAAAAAACAAAAGAGAGAAGAAAAAGAAAGATACGATTTCTCCGAAGATGAATTGGGAACGATCGAACGAGTTTTAGAACAGATCCCCGGTAAGTTCGGTAAAAGAATGATCGCGGGTGTTTTACGAGGTTCCAGATCTAACGAAATTCTGAGAAAGAAATTGGATCGTTTGGTCGGGTACGGTTCTTTGCGTTCGATTCCGGAAGAAGCGATTTTAAAAACTTTGGACGAATGGATTACGGAAAAAAAAGTGAAAATCGTCGGAGATAAATATCCGAAACTCATCCTTGCGTCGACCGTTATCATTAAAACCCCGAGAAAGAAAAAAGATCCCGATGCGGAAGGCGAAAAGAAAGTTATTCCCGCAAAGAACGTGATCCAAGAATTGAAAAACTTTCGAGACAGGGAAGCCAGAAGAAGAAAATGGAAAAAATTTATGGTGCTTCAAAATCCGGTCATCGTTCAAATCGCAAATGCGATGCCGGAAACTCCGGAAGAACTTTCATTAATCAAAGGGATGGGCTCCGCAAAGGTCGAAAAGTTCGGGAACGATATCTTAAGAATATTAGAAAAATGGAAATAATCAAGGTCCCGAAAATCGATTCAGAGATTGTCCCAAAACCTGTCGAGCGCCAATAGAAGCGAGACACTGCGTTCCACAAAAATGTCGGAGTTCCCACGTACTAGGGGTCAGTGGGTAGGGATCAGTTTAGATAGTAGCTATGTATTAGGGATTAAGATCCCACGATCTTGGCCTTTACTTCGTTCTTTTTCGTTCCGTTCCTTCTAAAATTTCCTTATACCCGAATCCAGTCGTCCCAAGACCAACGAAAATGGAAATCAATGCGATTCTCCAAGGATTTTCCGATTTCTCTCCGAGACCTGGCACACTCTTTCGTTCTATTTCGTAATTTCATTAGAGGTTTATACGATAAAACAGAATCAAAGCAAATTGTACGGGATTAAGCTGGCCGCGTTTGTCACGCTTGTTTTGTTTGTAAGTTGCAAAAACCATAAGGACAATAATAACGATTTATTATTGGCTGCAATCTTACTCAGCTCGGGTCAAAATGCCGAGTTTCGGATTTCCAACACGAGCGCACTCGCGGCTGCCCGCACTCAAGCAGGCTCGTCCCAATTCAAAGTAGGTTCCGCGTCCGGATTTTTAACCGATCTCGGCGGAGACAATCCGCAAAACTACGGAGACGGTGCGGGAGACGGATTCAACGATCATTTCATCACACCGGCTGCGGTTTCCATCGGCATCTGCCAAGTTCTCGCTTACAAATCGGTCGCAAAGGGAGGACCGGCGAAGGGAAAGGAAACATTAGAAAATGCAAATTTTGTAATGTTCAAAGCGCCCGGAGCTCCAGTTCCCGGTTCTAAAGTATGTGAGACCGGTTTTATGCCGATCGGATTACAAACCGGAAGCGGTTCTTCGAGTTCCGCTTTTCTCCCGATCTCTCCCATTCCGGATGAAGAGAAACAGGACTACGATCGAGTGGGAATCATCGCAAGGGATTTTACCTATTACTTCGATCCGAAAGACGTTCCTGAAAACTCGTATCGTTACGTGGATTTAGTGCTAAACAACCCGACTCCAAATACTATCCTGAGTAATACCGTCGGAAGAGGCGATGTAAGCCCGAAACTTTTTAGTAAGGATTGTCCCGCTTCCTTTGTCAATTCTCCAAGTTTTATCTTTTCCGAATTGTTAAAACCTGAAGAAATGGGAGGCTCTTGTCAAATGGGTGAATTAGCGATCGACTCGAGTTCAGGCGGCATACTACAGGTTGGAGTTTCGGATGATTATAACCCTTTCACAAAACCCGACCGCACTCTCAATCCGCCTTCGATTGCCGGTATCCCATGGAATTCTGCGGCACAAAAACTTAAATTCAAGGCTCCCGCTTCCGTCAACAATTTGGACGTGAAAGATCCGTACATATTGATTGTAAATCTGGATTCTTCCAAGAAAAACGGGGATCTGTTGTTTAACGTTTCCATAGACAACGCCCTCTTCTGGGATTCGACTGCGGCGGATAACGTATTCTCTCCCCAACTCAACGCTGCCGACAGACCCAACGCGACGAGCGGAGACGACAATATGAGCACAACCGCCCGAAGAAATTTGATCTTTCATTTACCTACGATTCTTAGCGAGACGAAGTGAAAGGTCTTTGTCGATTCCGATAAAGACGATGCCAATTCATTGAATTCGAGGGAAATCGATCCATTCCATTCGAACCGAAAACATAGAAAGGAGCTCGTCGGCTCCTTTCTATGTTTGTATTTTCTCATAAGGACAATGACGAAAGAAACTTCTTTTATCAAAGGAATCCTCTCCGCAGATATCGAAAATTTTCGAGATAAAATCAAATAAACAATCGGTTAATAGCAAAAACTCTCATCTTTTTTTCAAAAACCTGTCTCACTCTTTCCTTTTTTTATTAATATTTCTCCCGAGATTTCATTGGAGGTTCAATACGATGAAACAAAATAAAAATCAATTGGGAAGTGGAATATGAATGTGACTCCCCCCGCGGGTTCTCCCGGCGCTTCCGGTATTTTTTGGGGTTTGGCCGAAAGAGGAGACGTCGTCACGCCGATATTCGCCAAAGAGTGTTTTCCTTCTTTTAAAAATTCCCCAAGTTTTATATTTTGGGATCTTGTTCCCAAAGAGGAAAAAATGTCTCCGCGTCCGGGATGTAACTATCTCGAAGGTTTTATCGATTCGAACAGTGGTTCTTTCATCAACGGGATCGGTTCTAAAGAGCACTTCAAAAGACCGAACGATTTTCTAAACCCTCCCGATAACGCCGGAATCGAAACTTCCGATAAATCCAAAAAATTAAAATTCAAATTACCGGCTTCCGCCAATTCCTTAGGAAAACGCGATCCTTATATCCTCATTCTGGATTTAGATACGGACAAGGGAAAAGAAGGAAATCTACTGTTTAACGTTTCCGTAGACAAAGCGCTTTTCTGGGACTCGACCGCAGCCGATAACGTATTCTCTCCCCAATTGAATGCCGCGGATAGACCGAACGCTACGAGCGGAACGGATAATTTGACAAACACGGCCAGGAAAAACCTAGTCTTTCACTTACCGACCATCATTAGCTCGTTAAAGTGAAGTAGGATCGGCCGACCAACATCGGCGATCGGAAAAAATCGAGAAAGAATCCATTTGGATTCTTTCTCAAACAAATCTAATATTGAAAGGAGAACTTAAGGCGCTAGTTTATACTTTATCAAATTCAAAAAAAAGGATTCTTACAGAGTTATAGTTTGATTGCTTGCATCTTGAAAATTTTCTATTCGGAGAACCGTTTTCGGTTTAAATAGACGAAATCGAACCGATTTTTTTTAAAGAGAGAAATTTCCAGAGTATGTTTGAATTCTTATATATAGAGTATAGATTATGAAGTTAGGCCAAGATCACGATTTTTCTCTATTTTATCGGAACTACAAGGATTCGATTTATAAGGTAATTCGATATCTTTCCGCCGATCCGGAAGAAGTGGAAGATATAGCCCAGGAAGTTTTTTTGAATCTCTACAAATCCTTTCCGAATTTTTCGGCGGAAAAAGGGAGCTTCTACACTTGGGCCGCGGCAATTGCAAAGAATACATACTATTCATATCGAAAAAAGCGAAAGAAGGATTTGTTGGTAGAAGAAGGCGGTACTTTTATAGAATCTCTCCGAGTGGAAGATGATTTTATTCAGACCATTGAAACGCGGATCGTGGAAAAAGAATTGAGAGAGATTATTTCTTCTTTGCCCGAACCGGAAAAGAGCATCATTTTGTTAAAAGAAATTAACAATTATACTTTGGAAAAAACGTCACAAGCGTTAAACATATCTTCAAGGACCGTCAGTAGAAAACTGTTAAAGGCGTTGGATCTGCTCAGAGAAGAATTAGAAAGAAGAAAAGTGGTTTTGTAATCATGGAACAAAAAGATCTACACGAAGAATTCGAAGAATTGATGTCTTTATTCCTTTTCGGAGAAACCGGATCGGAAGAGGACAAAAGATTAAACGAAATCATAACACTCCATCCCGATCTTAAAAAAAGATACGAAAACTACGTAAAAACGCAAGCGGGTCTGAAACAACACAAGATAGGACTCGAGCAAATTCTTATCGAATCTTCGACCCCTAAAACAAGTTTATTTCAAGGAAACTTTAGGAATCAATTTCTGGCTATCGCCGCGATCATTTCCTTAATCGTTTCCTTATCCCTGATCTTCAAATCGGAAACGTTCCGCAAAACCGAACCGATCCCGATGGAAGTTACGGGCAATTGTAATCCGGAAAGTTTACGCTCGGATTGGGTTCGGTTGGATTCAAATTCTTTTTGCGACGTTAGAATAAACGGCAAACTGCATTTCAGAGTTTTTCCGAATTCGGAAATCCGAGTTTTGAATTTGGCGCAATCGGTTCAAGAGGCCGAATCGCAGGGTTATCAACTTTCCATCTTTCTGCAAAAAGGAAAGTTTTTGTTAAACGAAACTTTGACGGATGTGGAGGGAAAAACTAAAATCTATCTGAGCGGAACCGAAATTCGATTGACCGGAACCAAGGTATGGATCGAAAACTCCGAGGATCGTTACAAGGTGAACGTTTGGGACGGCTCTGCGGAAGTTCGATCGGGGGTTCGTTATTTGCTTCCGTTCTTATTGGACAAACAAAAGGAAGAGTTCGTAAAACATTCTCTGGACGTACAAACCGCAAATGATCCCGAACAAAAAGCGAAGTATGAAAGAATCTGGAACGATATTTCTTCGGAAAAACTTTCCAATTCTTCCTTGGAAACGAAATCCTTATTCTTTCAAAAGGATTCGGCGCAGAATCCCCTTCTTGTTTTGAACGAAAAGCAGACAAATCCGAAGGAAACTTTCGTTCTTTTGGAGGAAATGCAAAAGACGATCGTAGATTCCGTTTCGCAAAAAAAGACCGTTTCTTTGGAAAAACACAATATCGAAGAACTGGAGAATTTTGCGAACCGTATTGAAAATTTCAAATCCGTCGAACCTCCTAAAGAAGAAACGAAAGACATCGAAAGTATATCACCGAATTCTAAAATAGATAAAAAAATCGTTCCGAAAACCGAACCGAAAAAGGAAGAACCCGTGCGTTTAGGAAACAAAACGATCAAGCTGAAAGACGGCGTCGAATTAAAGGGAAATCTGATTCAGTACGAAGACAGATATATCATCGAAGTCGAAGGTAAAAAAAGAGTAATTCCGTCCAAGGATGTAGAGTCGATTTCATTTTGAATCGTTTTCGGCAAATTATGTTTCGCGGCGGAATGCGAAGGTTCGGAATTCTTCGAGGAATTCTTTACTTTTATCTTTTGTCGAATTCGGGAAAGATTTTTGCGGACACGGTTCTTTTAAGGGACGGTAAAACGGTCGAAAACGTCAAAACTTCCCTGCGTGCCGATCACATTTTGGTCGTGGACGAAACGGGCAAAACCGAAAAAATCGATTTGACTCTGGTTGAAAAAATTCTCATTTCGGAAATTAAAAAATCGGAAGTGAAAGAGGAAAAAAAGGAAGATAAGAATATTAAAAAATTCTACTTTTCTTTGAACGGTTCCGCGTGGAGTTCCCAAGTTACGGAGAAGCCGAGTTTCAATCGCGGATACAATTTGACGGATATTTTGACGATGGTAGTCAATATCGATCCTTATTTCGAAAAAAAATATTCCGTAGACGTTAAAACCGTCTCCTTTAACGGCGAATATCGTCGCAGCGCCAATTTCGGTTTTTCACTCGGACTCGAACAAAACTCCTATTCCTTTCCGGATCGAAACATTTCCCCTTGGATCGGACTTGTTACAAATGCCAATCTGAACTCGACGCCGGAATATCAGATGTTAGCCGGCACGTCCCTCAATTCGTTCCTGTTCAATCAACTCGGCGGAAATTTTAAAAATGATAAACACGGCAAATTCACGATAGCCACTCTTTCGCTTTCGCCGGGAGTCAAATATTACGTTTCTCTTTCGGACTCGATTTTTTGGTTTGTTCAGGGCGGATTCGGGTTCGGGAAAAGTTATGAAAGCGGAATTTATTCCAAACCTCTGACACAAACGGCACTTTTTGCGGGAACGGGCGTTCAATGGGAATCGGAATCCTACTTCTTCAATATAACTCTACAATATCGAAAAACCGATTTAAAAGGGTCCGTATATTCCTATCGTTTTAACGAACCGATTTTTATGATCGGGGGCGGATTGAAGTTGTAATCAAGGCTTGTCCCAAAAACCCAGCGGGGGAGTTCCCGCAAATTTTCTTTCCGATTTTGGGACAAACCTTTAACAAAATTCTATTTTTTGAATATTATAAATTATTAAACAAACTCGGCTCCTCGTCCGTTGAATTCGGATGGGAAATACTGATTCCCAAAAGCCGAATCGGTTTGATCGCCGTCCGTTTACCGTCTTTGATCTCGAAAAATTCCTCAAAAAGTTCCGCTGCCGTAGAATAAAGTTCGTCCGCGCCGAAAATCGGCTCGAACAAGGTTGTCGATCTTGTTTTAAGACTGAAATCGTAAAATTTGATTTTGAGAGTGAGGGTCTTACCGGCAAAGTCCCTTTTTTTCAACCTTCTCTCCACTTCAACCGCAACTTTCCTCAGTTGAGCCAGTAAATCTTCCCGATCCGTTTTGTCCTGATCGAAAGTATTTTCCGCTCCGAGCGACTTTCGCTCCCGGAAAGACTGGACCTCCCGTTCGTCTTCCCCTCTGGAAATTTTGTAATAATAAATTCCCATCTTTCCGAAATGTGGAATGAGTTCGTCTATGTTTTTCGCTCTTAAATCCTTTCCGGTATGGATTCCAAGCTCCTCCATCTTCCGAGCCGTGACCTTCCCCACGCCGTGAAAACTACTCACCGGCAAAGGATCGATAAAAGAAATCACGTCGTCGGGTAGAACAACGGTAAGCCCGTTCGGTTTGTTTTTTTCGGAGGCGAGTTTGGCGATGAATTTGGAATTACCGACTCCCGCCGAAGCGGTCAGTCCCGTGCGTTTTAAAATTTCGGCGCGGATCTCTTTCGCGATTGTTACGGCAAATGGAATATTCTTTTTATTGAATGTAACGTCCAGATATCCTTCGTCCAAGGACAACATCTCGACTCGATCCGTATATTCCAAAAAAATTTCACGAATCTGTTTGGAAACTTCCTTATACGCCTCAAAACGGGGAAGTACGAAAATCGCCCGAGGTGCGAGTTGTGCGGCTCTTGAACAAGGCATCGCGGAACGGACCCCGAATTTACGAGCTTCGTACGAGGCGGCCGCAACGACGGATCTGCTATTGGGTGGACCGCCCACAACCAAGGGTTTCCCTTTGTATTCCGGAAAATCCCTTTGTTCTACGGACGTATAAAACGCATCCATATCCACATGAATGATTTTGCGTGGCTCCATATTCGATTTAAGTCAGATTACAAACCGCTAAACATCCGTAACGTCTTTTTCAATTGTAAGCCCCTTTCCTTCCGTTCGAATCAAGGTAAAAATTCGAACCGATTCGGCTCCGTTTTGAATGAGAATTCTCGCCAATTCGTTTGCGGAAGCCCCCGTGGTAAACACGTCGTCGACTACGAGATAATTTCCTCTTAACTTTCCCTTATATTCCTTTTTGATTCGAAAAGCAAGTCTTGCATGGATAAAACGATCCGTTAAACTTTTACCGGCCTGTTTTTCATCGCTTATCTTTTCGATCGGACATATCAACGGAAAAGGAAGAATACTCCGTAATCGTTTCAGTGCGAAATCGCAGGACTCAAACGGCCTTCTTTTATTTTTGGAATACCATTTTGTTTTTGTGGAGGGCATGAGAATCATTCCGGAAAAACTCAGGCTCTTCCAGGATCTTAATTCTCTCTTCATACCTAAACAAAGATAAATCGAAAGCGGATAAACCGAACGCAATTTGACGCAGTTGATCACCTTCGCCAAAAATGGAGTTCTGTTTCGTAAAAACTTCAGTTCTTCGAAAAATACGTTTCTCGAACTACAATAGAAACATTCCTCCGTCGTTCGTACTTCTTTACAAATTTTGCATATACTTTGCGGACGAATCGGAGAACTCGAATTTTCCGAATGACAGAGTTTGCAAACTCCGATTTTGGAGGAGAAAGAATCGTATCTTCCGCAAAACTCGCAATCGACGGGTAGAAAATAATCCAATAATTTCCGGAGTTTCATTACCCTTTACGGTTCTTTTGAAACGTTTAAAGGGCGTAAAAAAACCCGGAAAATTTCCGGGTTTTTTCAATCCTGACGATTTTTTTTTAACTCTTATTTTTTAGGCGGAGTTGCAGGTTTTGTAGGTTGAGTCGGCTTTGTAGGAGCGGGAGTAGACGACTCGGAGGCAGGTTTGCTTCCGTTAGAACCGGCTTCTACTTTACGAATTTGTGTCGTAGGCGGGTTCACGTCCACAGAGAAGCTGACTTTTTTGGTTTCGCTTTCGTTTCCTACGTTATCGATCGCTTTCGCTTCGATCGTATGTTCGCCCTGAGCGTCGATCGTAATCGCTTCCGCATAAGGAACGAAATCGGGAGCGTTATCCGTTTTAATCAGAATTCTTTTGATTCCGGATTGTCCGTCCAATGCCTTGATCGCAAAAGAGTTTCCTTTTCTGGAATACGTTTTTCCGTCTATGATTACCAAAGGAGTGTTTCCTTGGATTTCAATTTCGGGTTTTATATCGTCCAAGGTTACCACGAGGATCGCTTCGGACGAAGAGTTTCCGGAGTTGTCGATAGCGGAATACTTTATCAGATTCACACCCGCCTTCTCCAATTTGATCGGCTGGTTGTCGTAAGGTCTCATGTCCCCGCCGTTGATGGAATACTTTACTTCTTTAACTCCCGAAAGAGCGTCGATTGCGGAGATGGTATACGTTACGTTCTTGGATCCGTAGTTGTATCCGTCCAGGTTGTAAAGAATTTCACTCGGAGCGATTTTCACGGTCGGAGCGGTGTTATCCACCACGACTACGAGCGCCTTAGCGGGTTCCTTGTTTCCGGCTTTATCCACCGCTCTGTAAGTAAGGCGGTTCACACCTTCCTTAAGAATCGCGATCGGAGAAGTGTACTTTGCATAATCCATTTCACCGAGTTTATATTCGATGTAGTCGACCGTGCTCGAATCATCCTGTGCGGAAATTTCAAAAGAACTTTTGGAGTTCACATAAAGATCGGCCTTCTTGACTTCCTCTCCCTGAGCAGTGTTCTGAGCGGTTTTTTCAGGCGTTGAACTTCCGGATTGTTCTTGAGTATTTGCCTGAGGCATAGAACCTTCATCCAGATCTTCCTGGGCAACGAGCGTTACGTTAACGGACATTAAAAAAGCGATTGCGAGTCTTACGAGAGTAGAACCCTTCATTTTACACTCCTGTATATTAGAGATTTAGTTTTTTGACGATATTCGGATAGTGGAAACATTTGGAAGGAGACTGTCAACCGATTCTATGAAAAAAAAGTCCTTCTCAATCGTTCCTTTTACCCGGAAACACAATCACCTTTTCCTTGTAATACTATTTTTATTTCAATTGTCCTTCTCGTTGAAAGCGCAGGAAAAACCTTCGGCGGAAATTTGGAAACAAATCATCGTGGAAGATTTCGAAACGAAAGAATGGAGTTCTAAAAATCTCAAAACACGTTTACCCAAGGAATATTTTCCGGATATAAGAACCTCTTCCCTTTTGTTAAGCCCGGAAAGAAATTCTTCCGGAAGTCTTCTCTTGGAAGTTCCCGCCGAAAAAAATCAATCCTTCGAAATTCTTTGGGAACAACCCTGGAAAACGAAAGGGTTCGTACAGGAATTTCAGTTTCACATCTATTCTTCCGGATCGGGCGCCTCGCTCTACGTTTTGCTCCGGGATTCCACTTTAGAAGTTAAGAAAATTCTAATCACTCATCTCAGCTTCGAAGGTTGGAAAAAAATCAGACTCAACGTGATCCGCAAAATCAGACAAGACGATATCGTTTTCACCAAACAGATTCCGGTCGAATTTTTAGGTCTTCTTTACGAAGCTCCCTTTTCGATGAAAAGAGGTTCCAGAGATCTATTCGCGATCGACGATATTCTCGCGATCGTCCGGGATAAAAATCGAATGTTCGCAAGCGAGTACTAGGAGTCAGTGGTTAGTGAATAGGGGTCAGCTTATTAGGGGTCAGTGGATAGAAAGTCAGGGGTCAGGGCGATCGCTTCGCGAATTTCATAGCGGACCGGCTCGCGACCGCGCTTTTTGCGAAAGTTCCTTCGGAATTTAACTAAAGTGTTGCTCTCTATGATCGCAACATATAATCAATCGCTTTCGCATTTGTTATATCGAACTCACGTTAAGTAGTAAGATTGGGTTCAAGACATGAGAACCGAACATTTCTATTACAACCGCGTGAGCGATCGAGGTGGAAATACTGCAATGCGCCGTTCAAAATCGAAACGATAAGGACAAAAAACGAAACCATTGTTATATTAGAAAAATATAAAATGGCGCTTTGCAGATTGAAACCGAGAGCGCGACCCGGCGGAGTAAAACAAAGAGATTTCGCCGGGACACGCCCCCCGATTTTAGGACTTTACAAGATGCCGGGGTTTTAGGAATCAGTGGATAGAAAGTCAGGGGTCAGGGCGATCGCTTCGCGATCGTTAGGAAAACAAGAATATTTCGATTTTCTTTTGTTTCAGTTGGATTCGAGACATGAAGAAACGAACAAAATCGACTCGCTCTTAATTAGAAGAATTGACGCATAACATTCTCTAAGGTTCCCTATCGGTATGAGTGAATTCATTGAAATCAAAGTTGGGGAAAAATCCTATCAGTTGCCGTTGATTTCCGGAACCGACGGTAAAAAAGGGATCGATATCCGCGAGCTTCATCAAAAAACCGGGCTCATCTCCTACGATCCTGGCTTTTTTAACACCGCGTACGCCGTTAGCCGAATTTCCAGAAGAGATCCGGATTCGGGAGAACTTCATTATCGGGGTTACGACATCGCGGACCTCGTGGAACATTCCACCTTTGTCGAAACCAGTTATCTTTTGATCTACGGAAAACTTCCGACGGAACAACAGCTCAAAGACTTCTCTCTGAAACTTTCCAAACATTCCTTGATTCACGAAGACATGATCAATCTATTCGACGGTTTTCCGGGTAAAGGACATCCTCTCGCGGTCCTTTCTGTGATGGTAACCTCTCTTTCCAGTTATTATCCGGAAGAATACGAAGAATCTTTGGACAAAGGAATCGATCATTCCGCGCGACTTCTCGCAAAGATCAGAACGATCGCGGCCTTCTCCTACAAAAAAATCGTCGGTCAACCTTTCGTATATCCTCTGGATAAACATCCTTATTGTACGAACTTTCTTTATATGTTGTTTTCGATCCCTTCCAAGGATTACGTTCCGTCGGAAGATATCGATCGGATTCTAAATCAACTCTGGATTCTTTACGCGGACCACGAACAAAACGTTTCCAACACAACGGTGCAGGTGATCGGTTCCACTCAAGCCAACTTGTTCGCTTCCATCTCTTCCGCGATCAACGCGCTTTGGGGTTCGAGAGAAGGCGGTCGTCAGGTTGCGGCGGTGGGCCTTATAGAAGACATCATCCAATCCAGGAAAACGGTCGCGGAATACTTTGAAAAATTCAAAGGAGATTCGGAAAGATTATTTTCCAACGGTTTCGGCCACAAGGCTTACGACTCTAAAAGCAAAAGAGCGATCATCGCAAGCAATCTGTTCCACGATTTTTACAAAAAAAATCCGGTGGGTCCGATCGCGGAAGTCGCTCTCAAAATCGAAGAGTACATGCAAAATGATGAATATTATATCAATCAAAATTTGTATCCGAACCTCGAGTTCTACAGCGCCGTCATTTTTCATTCTCTCGGAATTCCGAAAGAATTGTTCACCGCGATGCAGGTGATCGGCAAACTTCCGGGTTGGCTGGCGCACTGGAGAGAACAAAGAGTTTCCGGAAACTACAGCAAGGCTCGTCCGAAACAAATCTACGCGGGTGAGATGGGCAGAAAATACATTCCACTTTCGGAAAGATAAGTAGATGCAAAATCCGAGATGAAAGACCAGACCGGCTTGGGTTTGATTCAAAAGCATTTCAAGAAACTTATTCTACATGGATCGAGCAAAATTCAAAAAATCTTTTTTTTATCTCGTTCTAACTTTTTCCACAATGATATTTTTCAATTGTGATAAGCCGAAAGAAATCAGCGCTGAAGAATTTCAGACTTTGGTTCGAAAGAGTTCGGATCTACACGTTGTTACGTATCTCGGCATGGAAGAAGAAAAGGCGATTCTAAAAGTTTCGACTCGGCCCTCTATCGATTCAAAAAAATGGAAAGACGAATATTTTTACGCAAGAAAAACTCCCGACTTAGATCTTTGGATTGATGAAAACATTTACGGAATCACTACTTCCAACTTTACAAAACTCTATTCCTATATTTTGTCTTTGGATAATAAGGAATTTCAGTTCGGAAAATGGACGATTCTAACGAGGGATCATCTTAAGAACAAAGAAGAAAACAAGGAAATTCGTATTACAGTTAAAAGATATACCTATTTCATCTTCCAAATATCGGGTTCGAAGATTCAATATGGCTCTCTGAGTATGAAACGCGATCCGCAGGATGGTATTGGATATAAAAAATTATGGCGAGAACTTGTAAGTCATATTCGGCAAAAACGGTAATTGATCACCGGGATGAAACTAAAATGAGCGTTATCGTTTTTCCAAAACGGGATCCGTTCGGCGGTAGGATTCGATAAACCAAAATCTTTTCGATTCCCTTACGCCGTATCCGAGTTACGTTATTTTTTTAAGAAAATTTTCGTTTTCCACACGAATCCGATCCGCATGAACCCGTTCCCAGAACCGTATGTAGTATGGGAACTTTGTTAATTAGCTCCGATTCTAAAATCAGTTCGACTCTTGGAGAGAATCGCTCCGAAACGGTTACTCTTTTGATTCCGGAAGATACTTGGGTTCGTTTCTCCGAAAAAGATATCAAACTGCTCCCTAGGAAAATCCCGGAACTTTTGAGAACCTATGGAAAGTATCTTTCTGCTACGAAACGTCTGGGGAAAAAAGCGGGCAGAACCTTGTATCAATCCAGTCCGGGTAAATTAAAGATGAAACGAGTGAACATTCGAGTTAGAACAGGGACTTGGACTCTTTTTGGAACCCTCGCACAGGTTCATGGCGTGTCTCGTTGTTATCTTTTCAATTATCTTCTGTGGTTGGAGGAACTCGAAGTCGGAGATTCTATCCT
>NZ_ANIK01000001.1 GCF_000347175.1 Leptospira alstonii serovar Sichuan str. 79601 | reverse complement strand
GCTCACTACGGATCGCGTTTCGGGTCGCGAAAGGTTTAACTCAATCTCGCTCCCTGCCGAATGACCCATAGAGAATGAGGCACCTATTTCAAGTGATCACTATCTGAACTCAGTGAAACGCTCACTACGGATCGCGTTTCGGGTCGCGAAAGGTTTAACTCAATCTCGCTCCCTACGGGTCGCTCGATAGGGACAGAACCTTGCAGCTTGATCTTTTTGATAATGTAAAATTAAGTTTTGGGACGCGCTGTAAATCTGTCGGAATTACGACAATCTACTGTAAAACAAGCAAGCCCCACCCTAATTTTGGGTGGAGGGGAGAGGCGGTGGGAAGACTCGGGAGATTTTTCTCTATCAGAAAATCATACTTTTTGCAAGTAAAAAGCTCCATTCTTGTCGGAACACTTGCATTTTATTGTGTAAAATCCTAATCCCTAGAACTAACCTCTCGCAACTTGAAACGTGCGTTTTTGATCCTTCTTTGGTGATCTCGCTTCAATCGCTTTCGCATCGATTACGGAGAACTCGCGTTATATTAGAATTGAATGTTTTTGATATAAACGACGAGCTGATCCAAAACGGTTCCCCAACCGTCGTAAAAACCCATATCCTCGTGTTTTTTTCGATTGGTTTCGTTTCCGTGAATCGCAGTCGCCCTATATTTAGTGCCGGTTCCGTGAGTTTCCAAAGTAATCACTGCGGTAAAAAAACCGAACGGATGAGTGGGATCGGGAGAAGGACGAAAGCCGGGCTGAAGAGCGTCCGTCCAAGAAAGTTTTTCATTCGGAATCACCTCGAGATAACAACCGATATTCGGAAAGTCCTGTCCCTCGGGGGATTGCATGATGGTCCGAAAAATTCCACCCGGTCTTAGATCGATCTCACAATCGATCGTTTTCCACGGCTTTGGACAAAACCAAGGTTTGAGATGTTCCGGAGTGGTCCATGCGGTCCAAACCAATTCTCGCGGAACGTCCACGATCCGTTCAATAACGAGATCGAGTTTAGGGTTCGGTTGTGGATAAGGTTGAGATGTCATTTTCTTTCTCCGTATACAGAATCGTTCGGGAAATCAGTGGACACTCTTATCGATCAAAATGCAAATCTATTCTTCCAAAAGTTTCAGAATTTGTTCTTTTAAAAGATTCCGGATCGAAGATTCGGAAAAACTATTTAAGAATTTCATTAAATTGTTCGCGATCGTTTGAAACTCCGTATCCATCCTTTCCCGGATCTGATAACGGGAAAGAAGACTTAAAATCACGACCCCGTCTCCCTGCGACCTTTCCGGCTTGGCAAAAAGCGAATGAATCAACTTTTTGTCGTTCTTATCCGCCCGATCGAGCAACAACAAAATCGGATAGGTATAAAGACCGTTGTAAAAATCTTTGAGAGGAACTTTCCCGCTTTTGCTTGCCGGAGTGAAATAATCGATCGCGTCGTCTTTTTTCTGAAAGAAAGAACCGAGATCAATCCCGAATTGTCTCAGTTTCTTTTTTTCCTTTTCGTTTTTATTCGAAAGAACTCCCGCGGAAAAGCTCACCGCGCCGAATAAGGAGGCGGTTTTACCATAGACAACTTTATTATAAATATCTAAAGTAATTTTCGGATTTTTTTCCCATTGCATTTGAATGAGTTCGGAGACGGAAAGATCTTTGATAACCCGCGTAAAAACGTCCATCAGCTCGGGATAACCCAGACCGTTCAGATGATCGATTCCGCAAGCAAGAAGGTAATCTCCCGCAAGAATCGCCGTCTTGTTGCCGAACTTGGAACCCACACTTTGAAGTCCTCTCCTGGTTGCAGCCTCGTCGACCACGTCGTCGTGAAGCAAGCTGGCGGAATGAATCAACTCGGCGATCGCTCCCACGTCCAACCAGTGTTTACCGGAATAACCTAAAAGCTGACAGAGACAATAGTGAAGAATCGGACGAATCCGTTTTCCACCGGATCGAATCGTATAGGTTTTGATTTCTGCGAGAATCTTGAGATCTTCCCGAATGATCGTTTCCAGTTTCTTATCGAATTTCCGAATCAGAGAATCTTTCAGTACGGACGCTTTCACTACCCCTTCCCGTGGGGACAGTATTCAAAATAACCGTACAGGCTCAAGCAAGAACTCTCGAAAGAAGTTTAGGCTTTGAGTTTGTTTTCCAAAATCAGGAGTTGTCGAGCGAGAATATCTTCCATATCTCGGAATTGTTCCTTACGATATATGTGAATCAAATTACGGTACATTCTTTTAATAATAGAAAGAGTGCTGGCTCTGGTAAAATATCTTTCGCTCGGAGTAAAACTGTTCGCTTCCAAAAATCGTATGCAGGTGGATTTATCCAGAAGAACTCCCCCGTGAAACGGATCGATGAAAGTTTCGTAATCCGGAGAATCGAAATGAAGGAGAAAGTGAAGCGGCATATTCACTCCGAACAGAGGAAGAGAAAGCCTTCTTGCTACGAGAAGATAAATCGCGGAAAGAGAAATCGGAATTCCTTTTCTCGTATGAACGATACGGGTCACAAAAGAATTCTCAGGATTGTCGTATTGATCGTTGTTCCCTTGAAAATTCTCCTCCGAAGAAAGCACTCTCGTCAGGAAATGAACCTTCAATTCTTCCGAAACGTATTCTGGATTGAGATCGCATAACTCTTCCACTCTCAAAGCAAGTCGATCCAAATAGACTTTGAATTCGTGATAAGACGCGTCCGGATCGCCGACGCTGGAAAGTAAAAATACCGCTTCTTCCAAATCGCCGTAGTCGTTGACGTGACCTTTACCTGCAAGAAGCGAATAACGCGTATTGATACGTTCCAGACGAACGATGGAAGAAATGGAACGCGCAAAAACCCTCAAAGTCGGATCCTTAAACTCTTCCACAAATTCGCTGATTTCAAATTGCCAAGGAACCATGTCGGCAATCTCGCGAATCACCCGAATTTTTTCTTCCGCGCCGGAAAACTCAAGTTGGTAAAACTTTTCTTCAAGTTTATCAGGTGGAAAATGAAAAGACTCGGAATATGAATCGTACAAAGGCATAAACAATATATTTTTACGAAAAACGAAATGAGTCAATTCGGAATAAAACCGGCTATCCGAAAAAATGGAATGAGTTCTATAACTTACTATGTCTTACGAGCGAAAGAAGGAAAACAAAACGTCGAAAGATAAGAATGTGGAAAAAAATTTAAAAAAGAAAAAGCTCCCCCGCAAAGGGCCGCGGGGAAACGTTCGATTAAACGGAAAGCGCCGATAACTCTTCGAGAGCCTTCTTTTCTTCTTCCGGCTTGGGAGGAGTTCCGTGCCATCCCGGATTATTCTCCATAAAAGAAACTCCCTTACCCAATACCGTATTAAATAAAATGATCGTCGGAGAACCTTTGTGAAGTTTCGCTTTTTCGAATGAAGAGATGATCGCTTCGATATCGTGACCGTCCGCTTCCAAAACGTTCCACCCGAAGGAAAGAAATTTCTTATTCAGAGGTTCGAGATTCATAACGTCTTTCGTAAAACCGTCGATCTGAATTCCGTTCTTATCCATAAAAACGATCAAGTTGTCCAATTTATAGTGGGCGGCGGATTGAGCGGCTTCCCAAGTCATTCCTTCCCCGCATTCTCCGTCGGAGATACAGGTATAAATCCTATGATTTTGTTTTTTGAATCTCGCACCGAGCGCAAGTCCCACGGAAACGGAAAGTCCCTGGCCTAAGGAGCCGGAAGAACTTTCAATTCCGCTCATATACCGAGTGGAAGGATGACCCTGTAGTTTACTTCCCAATTTGCGGAAAGTTAAAAGATCTTCCACCGGAAAATAACCGGAATGAGCCATAGCCGCGTAACGAATCGCGCATACGTGACCGTTGGAAAGAATTAGACGATCCCTTTCTTCCCAATCCGGATTGGACGGTTTATGATTTAGAATTTTCTTATATAGAACCGCATAAATATCCGCAAGGCCTAAGGGGCCGCCCGGGTGTCCGGAATTTGCGGCTGTTACCATCCGGATCACGCTCTTTCTAAGTTCGTTTGCAAAACTCTTGAGTTCTTTGATTTCGTTCATATTCTTCCTAAGCGAATGAGATGCCGATTTCCAACCTCGAAACGAGGCGCCGGAAGAAGGTCAGTTCGCGGAACGAAACAAAACCAAACCGGAAAGGAAAATTACAGTGTATAGAGGAAGGAAAATATAGTGCAGCTTTCTGTGGAATTCTTTTTTTCGAGTTAATCCGGACCAAACCATCAGTAACATTAAAATCAAGGTCAATACGGCAAACACACGATGTGTATCGATGATCCAGCGTTCCACCGCGGGAACGATTCCGACGTTTTCCAAACCGCCGCCTAAATATTTCACGTAAAGAAGAGAGAATGCCGTCGTTAAATTGAAGCCCGCGCCGAGGAGATTGAAAATGCGATGGAGAAGATTTTTTTTAAAACGAAAATAATAACCTGTGTAAAAACAAAGGATTGAAAGAGTCATTCCGGTATGAATCAAAGTTAGAATCATCTCTTCCATTTTCGGCAAACAAGCTGCAATCGAAACTTTTTTTCCTCAGTGGGAAATAAATAATCCGGAAAAACAAGTGAGGAACGTATTCGGATTTTTTATTTGACCGAGGAAAACAGCCTGTAATACTGGCTCCGATAGCGAATTGCTGCCTTAGCTCAATTGGTAGAGCATCTGATTTGTAATCAGACGGTTGTGGGTTCGATTCCTATAGGCAGCTATTTTTCTTCGGGTAGGTACTCAAGTGGCCAACGAGGGCAGACTGTAAATCTGCTGACTAT
The DNA here is from genome assembly GCF_000347175.1 of Leptospira alstonii serovar Sichuan str. 79601. GTDB lineage: Bacteria > Spirochaetota > Leptospiria > Leptospirales > Leptospiraceae > Leptospira > Leptospira alstonii. The sequence continues at coordinate 35,484 of NZ_ANIK01000001.1, read as the reverse complement.
GTCTTCGAAGGTTCGAATCCTTCCCTGCCCAAAAATTTTTCCTCACTTTCATCCAGCAAAATCTTACAAACAAAAACGAATCTGGAATGATTCGAATAGAGCAATGCGATCGCGACCCATAGGAAGCGATGCGAGACAGGAAGTCGAGCAAGCATTGCGACGAGCCTACGCGAGCGAGGCAGGATTGCCCGAGCGAAGGGGAGGCGAATCCAATCGAGCGACTCATAAGGAGCAAGATTGCCAAAAGCCGCAAAGCAAAGGCGTTGGCTCTCAACGAAGTTGAGAAAACCTGCCCAATTTCATTTTCCTACCTTTACAATAAAATCTTAATAAATAAAAACGAATCTGGAAGATAGATTCTGACCCATAGGGAAGAATCTGCTGAGTTACTTCGAAGCTTGCGAGTGAAAGCGTTTTGAGTTTCCATAAGAAACGAAAAACGCGACCTGAAACGCGAAATATATAAATAGATTTGAAATTTATTGACCAGAGATAGGAACCTGTGGTCGGCAGTTTTCAAAAGGATTTCTTTTTATCGGAAAGAACTTACCCGACCGTACGCCCCAATGTTCTTTTATAAAGCGGATAAAAACCATAATCCAAGTCGGGGATAAAAGGTAGGGAAAAATTTTCGATTTCCTTTTCTGACGAATCGGAAGCGTCCTAGATTAGGTGGCAACAATTCAAAATCAATTTGAATCCAGTATGTTCACGGAAATCTTCTTCAGATCGATCGAGTAAAAATTGTATTTCTTGTCGCTTGAAAATCCGTCGACAAAAAAACGATTTAAAGATTTACGATATACTAAATTAGACATTTGAAAGGCGATTTCCGTGCCTTCCGAATCCGCAAAGACAATTTGAGCAGAAATCGGATTGTATGCGGCGTTCGAAAACACCAAACTCCATTCTTCCTGATCGGACTCAAAGATGGGAGTAGCTAAGATCGTATCCGCGGAAAATTCCGAATAAGGAACACAATTCTGGGGCTGTATTAGATTTTTATTAAATAGTTGGCCTTTCCCATATTTACAAATATAGGAAGGCGAACTTGAAATCGTCAACGTCGTCCTCATTTTTCGATAATCCCAAAATGGAGTCGGATTTTTTTCGCCGGAAAATAATTTTTCATCCAAAAGTTTTCCGTAATTGGAATCGAATTCGTTTGAATCGACAGAATCGGATTCTTCGGTTTTATGGGAGGTGTCTTTTCCCAAAAAATGTTCAAACACGGGATCGGGAGCATCCTTGTTTAAGATTCTTACAGCCTTTATAAAACTCGGAGCGGAATTTTCGAAATTTTTAAAACAAACCCTGGATAAAAGTTCCTCCGATTCGTCTCCCGGAGAAAAATTTTTCGTAAGATGGGAACAGGCTTCCTGTTTTCTTCCGGAAATCAAAAGTGTTTTTGCGGTTTCGATTCCGCTTCGTTCTTGGCTCGCATAAGAACCGCTCATCCAAAAGTATCTCGCGGATGAATCGTATTTCCCCGAGTTTCTCAAAAACTTTCCGTAGAGATACAAAAGATCCGATTTTCCTTCTTCGCTTAACGATTTCAATTTACCGCCGGAATAAATTCTTTTATAAGCGCTTCCTCTTCCCGAATGAAGCGTAAAACTGATACGCAATGCCAAAGAAGTTTCGGGAGCGAGAATCCCTTTCATCTCTCCGAAAGCGTGGATTTTTTCCCAGCCGTCGTAATCGCCCGCTTTGATTTTTACCGCATAACAAGCCTTATAGAGAGGAGCGTTTTCTTTTTTGGAAAGAATTTTGAACAACGAAGGCATTTCTTGAACTACGCCCGGTTCCGTTGTTTGTTCGGAGGATGTTTCCTGGACGGAAGCGATTTCCTCCTTGGTTTGGGGCGACTTTGTTTCTTGAAAGAATACGTCCGGTTTCGGAATCGGTTTGTTACAACCCGAAACGACTGAAATGAGCGCGGAAGGACTTACGTTTAAACCGCTTGCCAACTCGCTAACGATCGACGGATATCTCCCTTTTTTATCCGTGATTTTCCCCGAACGACTCATCATCAGAATCGCCGGAATGTATTTGCGATATTTCTCATATAGGAAAAAAAGTCTCGAAGACGCGGTTTTACGAATATCCGATTTTTGAGAGGTCCGAAGTAGTTCCTCGTATAAGGGGATCGAAAACAACGGATCCTCTTTTTCCATCGCATACGCTTCCTCGTAGGAAACGGGATATACGTTTAAGACAAAAGTTAAGAATATTATAATAAAATAGAAAATTTTAAAATACATTTCGAAGTACTTCCCGTTTTGCGTCCGTTCCGTGATTCAGGGGACAAACTTCGGAAGGCACAGCGCCGCTCTTAAAAAGTTCTTTTCGGGGGTGTTTGCAGGAAGGGCCCGGAAGTTTACCGGATTCTTCGCAAACGGTCGCGTTTACCGCATGTTCGCCGACCGGATATTTTCTTTTTTCGTCCGCGTCTTCCGCAGTCTCGAAAATTTTGGCGACCGATCCCCAGAGAGGGGCCGCAACGGTTCCGCCTAACGCGGATGATCCGAGTCCGTAACTCGGGTCGTCGTATCCGAGCCAGATCGCCATCGACAATCCCGGCCTTACCCCCACGAACCAGTTGTCCCTGTTATCGTTGGTGGTTCCCGTTTTACCCGCCACTTCCCCTTTATATCCCGTGTTTCTCACTCCCGCCGAATTAGCGCTTCCGTGAAGAAGGTCGATCATGATTTCCGCAACTTGGGAAGATAAGACCTTTCTTTCCTCCGGAACTTTTAATCCGAACTCGTCCGTGGATTTTCTTTCGTAGACGATCTTACCGGACCGATCCGTGATCTTCTGAATCAGATATGGACGTTTGATCGTCCCGTCGTTTGCAAACGCGGAATACGCAAGCGCCATTTCCAAAGGAGAAATTTCCAAGGAACCGAGAGCCAAAGAAAGATCCCCTCTGAATCTGGAGGAAAGCACTTTCGAATCGGGAAAGAAATACTTTTGAAAGAAATCTTGAATCCTTGAAATTCCCAACTTCTCGGCAATTTGAACCGCCGCCGTGTTCTTGGACTTTGCCAAAGCTTGCCTAACGCTGATATCTCCGTCGTATTGATTTCCGATATTTTCGGGCATCCAATTTCCGGTTTGATTTCTGTAGATCAAAGGAGCGTCCAAAATTCTGGAAGAAGCGTTGATGAGTTCGGTTTCGATCGCCGCGGAATATAAAATCGGTTTGATGGAAGAACCCGTCTGACGTTTCATCGCGGTCGTTCTGTCCAACTGATTGTCTGCCTTGAACTCGGAGCCGCCGTGCATCAAGAGAATTTCCCCTGTGGTGGGATCAACGGCGACTAACGCAACTTGTAATCCCGATTCGTTCGCACCGCTGAAGGAATCCGTATCGATAAAAAGTTCAAGCGCCGGTGAAAGATCCTGAACGTATCTTCTAAAAACCGCCGTTTCGCTGGAATTCTTATTGTCCGTAAGTTTCGTCTTACGAACGAGTCCGTTCTTTTGTACGTTATCCACGTAAGTTTTTACGATTTTAGGAAGTTCCGCTTGGACAGGTTCCGCGATCGTAGTGTAAATCGAAAAACCTCCCGTTTCATAGATGTTGGAATCCGGATATAAGGAGTTCAAAAATTTACGAACGTGTTCCGTTACGTAAGGAGAATGATCCCTTCGATTTCCGAATACGGTTTCACCGGGAGATCTCATGTGAAACGAAAGATAGATTTCGTCCAGTTTCGATTTCGGATTTTCCTTTAGAATTTCGTCTTCCCGAAAAGAATGAACGATCGCATTGACCCTTTGTCTGGAAAGATCCGGATTTTTTAAAGGCGAAAATCGATTGGGCGCCGAAGCCAAGGAGGCGAGAACGATCATCTCCTCCGTATTGAGTTCGGCGGGGGTTTTTCTGAAATAGAATTCGGCCGCGCTCGCAAAACCGAAAGCGCCGTGACCCAAGTATACGTTATTTAGATAATATAAGAATATTTGCTTTTTCTCATACGAATATTCCAGGGCAAAAGCGAGTTGCGCCTCTTTGATTTTCCGAACGATACTTTTTTCACGATCGTCCAACAATATTCTCGCGAGCTGTTGTGTGATCGTGGAAGCGCCCTGTTTAAAACGAAAACTCGTGATGTTCACGAAAATCGCGCGGAGCACGGACATATAGTTGATTCCGCTATGAGAAAAAAACCTTCTGTCCTCCACCAAAAGAACGATCTTTTTCAGATTCTCCGGGTAAGCGTCCCATTCCAGGTTGCTCGTTTTTTTCGCGAAAATCTCGGAGACTTTCTTTCCGTCTCGATCGTAAATTACGGAAGGTTGATGGTTGTAAAAAAGGGAAATCATCTCCTTAAGTTCCGATTCTCGAGTGATCACCCCCACCCAAAAAAGAATCAATCCGACAAGCAACAGAGAAACGACCGCACCTGCGGTTAATAAAACTACGTTCGGAAGTTGAAGGCGCCGACCGGAGATTTGTTCCCTCAATCTCTCGGCGAGTGTTTTGATTCCAGGTTGTCCGTTTTCCTCGATCTCACGACGAACGGCAAAGAACGGTTTTTTTTCGAATGAAATCTTTTCCCTTCTAAGAAGCGGTCTGTCGTCCAAAGAGGTCGGTAAAAGGGAATTAGGCTCCGGATGTTTCCGTATATTCCGGAATTTTTGTGTGAGTTCCCACACTTTCCCGCTCAATCGGGTTTGAACCTGCGAGTAAGAATCCGAAATTCTTTCTAAGATTCCGGGTCCGGCCGTCGACGACGGTGCAGGGCTCGGCGGAGGAAAGTGGGGAGTTCCCGCATTTTTCGGCGGTTCCGGACTACGATTGATTTCGTTGGAGGGAGGAACAACGGAATGAGACGAAATCGGAACAGAAGAAGGTTTTGGAACGTCCATTCTTACCAAAACCTTGTGACCGCACTGGTAGCAAGTAAGCCTAAAAACGGAACCTGTGGGAACTCCTTCCGGCAGCCGAGAAGCGGTTCCGCAATCGGGACACAAAAATCGAGCGCTTTTAAGAGTCTGAATCCCGGTCTCCATCATCCTCTTAATTGTCGGAAGATCTTCGAGTTCCGGACAAGCACTTTAATTCTCTTTTTGCCTCCTTTCCGTAATCACGGTAAAATCACAACCCTTGAGTATTTCGGTCGGAACTACGTTATCCTTCTTCAGAGGAAACATGGAAATCGAGAGGATTTTGAATCCGACCTCGCGAAGTCTATGAACGACGCCGAAACCTTCGTCACTGTGAAAACGACCGTTGATATGAATCACCTTTCGTCTTTTTGTCAAAAACGTATTGGCGACCGAGTCGGCCATCCCTGCGTCCCAAAGATACTGAGCGTCCACAAATCTCCGTTCGGTGTTCGCGTCGAAATTCATACCCGGATGTAATTTAAGAATATTCTTAATTTTAGTTTCGTAATCTTCCTGGGAGAATCTACGAATCAGATATTTAGGCGGTAAAAAAACGGAACGAATCTTAAATAACGCTTCGAGTCCGGAGGAAGAAACCAGGTTGGCGTATTTTCTAGGAACGTTGGATGCAAGCACCGGAATCCCGTGTTCTTTTGCGAATTGCACAAAAGGATGATAGTCCCGTAAATAATTGGGCCAAAACTTTAGAGCGTTGAAGAAAGCCTTTTCTCCGATCTGACCGTTTAAATATTCATCCAAGGTTTTTTGTTGATCCCGTTCCAACATTTCCAGGGAAAGAATCACCGGAGTTTTCAAAGCGATTTTTTTGAACCAATCCAGGCGAATTTTGTGACCGACGATATCGTCGTGTTCCTCCCCAAATATTAAGATATCATGATTTTCAAATGCTTTAAAGATCGCTTCGGGATCAACCCCCGTCTCGGTCGTCCCCTTTTGGATGGAGATCGGCCGAGGACTTTCCTCGTTTTCGAGTTTAGTTTCGGGAAAGATGGAAAGACCGTTCCAGAAAAAGATCAGCAGAAACGTAAGAAATCGTATTTTACTCATAGCTATATAATAAAGTACTAATATTTTGCATTGAAGCAGGTTTTGCGATAAAAATTAACGGTACTCGATTTTATAAAGATCAGTAAAAGGAAAAATCGCGGGCAATACGTTTTCGAAAGTAGAATCCTCAAATTCAAAAGGAGCCTACTTCAAAAGAGATTCGATTTTCTGCGTCACTGCGGAACTGTCCGGTTCCACGGCGGAACGATATCTCGCTTCGATCTTTCCTTCTTTTGAAATCAGAATCTTCTCAAAGTTCCATTCCACTTCTCCGGGATTCGGAGAATTTTCGGTCAGATAAGAATACAAAGGATGTTTGTCTTTTCCTTTGACGGAAATTTTCGACATCATATCAAAACTCGCGCCTTTCTGAATTCTGCAAAAGGTTTCGATTTCCCGATCGGTTCCGGGCTCTTGGCTTCCGAAATTATTGGCCGGAAAACCGACTACTACAAATCCCCGATCCTTATACTTCTTATAGACTTTTTCAAGATTTTCGTACTGATACGTATAACCGCATTTGGAAGCTACGTTAACCACCATTATCACTTTTCCCTTATATTTGGAAAGAGTTATGTCGTTACCCTTGATGTCCTTTACTTTAAAATCGTAAAAACCTTCCTTTGCAAAAACTCCGCCTAACGGAAAAAGAATTCCCAAAATAAAAAACAAAATGAAAATTTTTAACTGCATGGATTGTAACCTTCTTTCATGAATTTAAATCCGAATTCGTATTTGTTTCAATCGTTTTTCAAAAAACGGAAATTCTTCGTTTTTAATTCCCTATTGAGCGCTAAATAATCAAACGTGAACTATATGTTAACGTAAGTTCGGTGCAACCAATGCGAAAGCGATTGAAGCGGAATCAACAAATTGGAATCGCGAAAAAATTTCGTTTTTAGAGCAATCTATCAATTTGTTGATTGGAGCAGAAAGCGCGGTCCAGCCCCGGTTTTTTCCGTAAGAAAAAACCGGGGCTGGATTCGCCCAAACTTTTAACCGTCGAATTCACGTTATGTTAGAAAAACTTGGTTATGTTTCAAGTGGCCAGTGATTCGTTGTCAGGGGTTAAAATTTTTCCGTTTTTTACCGTAAGGGCTTTATAAAACGCGTCGGAAATCATTAGAGTTGTTGAAAATTCTACGATTCATATTATCAAACCGCACGGGACCGCCTATTCTAATGAAATAAAATGCGATCTAAAATTATTTTTTCAACGATTCTATTGTGTTGTGATCCTTAGAGAGAAAAATTGAGGTAACACTTCGCGGTTTTATACTGCGATTTCGTTGAAGAAGGTAAGCAGATTCGGTTCTCCCTGTGCTTCCAAATAATCCAAGGCCTGTTCGACCACCGAATCCAAATAATAAACGTAGTTTTTATAGTTCTTAAGAAACTCCTTTGTCTCTTCCGTTTTTTCGGGGGAAATCTTTCCTTGGGCAATCAATTGAAAAAGGGCCAAAACTCCAAAGGCCGATTTGAGAGAATCCTGATTGGCCGCTATTTTTAAAATCTCGTCCAAATCCACTTCCGAAAAAGAAGGTAATAAATCCGTAATTAATTCCAAAGCTCCAATCGGAATCTGACGATCCAAAGATTTAACGTAATTGATGATGGCACGATAGGCGCGGCTGTCGCCGACCCTGGAAAAAATTTGAACCACTCCTGAAAGAAGTCTTTTATGATAACCCCAGGAAAGCCTACCCGAATCCGCGTCACGCATCACTTGGTATAAAAAACTCCAAACGAATTTGTCGTTTGCGATCGCTTTATCCGCGAGTTCGGAAAGCCATTCGTCAAAAGAGGGATTGTCCATTTCTTTCGAAAGGAACTCCATCAATTCGACCGGACTTCTTGTTTCAGGCATATGATTCTTTTGGCCCATGGGCAACGATTATCCTCTAGGACAGAATCATTTTCCATTCTTTTTCTTGGAAAGAAAACGAAATAAACCAAAAACCAAATCGGATAGATTCTATTTTTTGCCGTTATGCGTAGATTTGGCTTTAGGAATCGGTGGATAAACGAATGAATTGGGGACGAAGGAGATATTTTGCATAACGCTTCCTAAGAGGCGCTTAATCTTAGCTTCGCTAAGAACCAACGCTTTCGCTTCGCGGCTTTTGGCCACAACGCTTCCTAAGGGGCGCGTTGTGGGACAAACTCTTAAGTTCTTTCTTTGAAGAACTAAAATCTCTTTGACACAAAACGAGTACGATTTGAAAGATAAGGAGAATCTTATATGAATTCCCTTTCCACTCAAATTTTTCAGGATATTTATCACGCCTCTCAATCCGGAAAAATGACGACCATCGAGGACTTGGTGATCAACACGGCTCAATCCGCGTATCAACTCAGACCCCATCTGGAGGATTTAAAAGAATCCAGGTTCGTGATCGAACATCCGGAAGGTTTTGAAATCGCCCCATCCGGAACTCATTACTACAAAAGCCACTGGGGTTAAAAGCTGGCGAAAATATCGCCGATAAGTATTTGCCCTACTATGTATACAATAAAGTACCCAATATTTTGCGATGAAAATTAACAGTACTCAATTTTATAGATATCAGTAAAACGTTCCCGCACCAAAATTATACAATCCTAATATAACGCGGGTTCGGCGTAAAGGATCATACTATAAGCTCGGAATCAAATTACAACCGGCCTTGATTGAATCTCTGAATAAGTTCAAGTTTTTTTGGCCGGATCGTTTGTCGGAACAAGTTTAAAATAAGAGTCTGGTCCCGAAACTTTAAAATAAATCAGTTACAATCATTCGGTATAATTGTAATAAAATGCAGGAGTTCATACTAGGAATCAGTGGTTAGGAATCAGATCTCAGGGTTTAGGACTTTACATACAAGGAATCAGATCTCAAGTTTTGGTGTAATCCATGTTTATTTACACGATCCCTTTCATCTTCATTGAGGTAATCGGATTTCAAGGAGAAAGATCCGAAAAATTCTTTTTTCAAACTTGATCTTTTTTGTAATAAATCCGAACGAACGAAAACTCAAAATTCATCTTTTTTATTTTCACCGTTCCGATTTCGATTCAAAAGAAAAACCGCAAACACGGCAAAGGTCCCGCCGATCGTTGTCGCAAAACTCGGAGTTTCATCCAAAAAAATCCAACTTCCAGAAAGAGCCGTGACGGGAACCAAAAAGATAAACGAACTCGCAACCCTCGAACCCAATTTACTGGAAGCAAAAAAATAAACCGTAGTCCCGAAAGTCGTAGAAACCACGGAAAGATAAAGGATGTGAAACCAAAACTGCGGCCCGGAATTTAAGGCATTCTCCACTCCGTACGGAAAGGCGAGAAAAAAATCGAGAATCGTTCCGATCGTAAAAACGTAAAAACTGTACACAAGCGGAGAAATCGTCTGACCCGTACTATGACTATTCATGCTTAAAAAAGCCCAACTAAACGCACAAAGAAGAAAGAAAATATTTCCGGAGAGGAATAGGGAATTCGGATCGAGTTCCCAAAGTCTGAGAAGAATACAACCTCCGACCAACCCGAGTAAAAGTCCGATCCCTTCGCGAGCGGACGGCAATTTCTTTTGGAAAGAATGTACGAACACGTACGTAAAAATCGGATTCATCGTCGTCACAAGAACACCACCCGCTCCCGCAAGTCCGTTCTTTAAACCCAAGAGAAAGAATTGATTGTAAATCGTATAAAGAGCGCCGCCGATCGCGACCTGAAACCAGGTTTTATAGTTCGGTAGACGAAGGGATTCCTTTCTCCAGAGAACGATCGGAAAAAGCGAAATCGCAGTCGCCAAAAATCTCCAGAAGATGATCACGTTCGGATGTTGAGTTCCTACGATTAGTTTTGCCGAAGGCCAAGCAAAACCCCAGGAAATCATGGCAATCACTAGAAAGACGTAAAATTTCGCGCTTGCGTTCGATGGCATAAAAGCAATGAACCTCTTTTACCAATTTCGAAAATCAAAAGGCAGATTCAATCCTTACTTTCCAACCGATCGTTTAAGACTTATCTCAAAACATACTTTCTTTTAAAAAAAATCGTAACTTGATTACTAAAACAATCTGAGTTCGGTATAACCGATGCGAAAGCGATTGAAGTTGAACTCGGCCGAACACTCTCTAAACTCAAACCTCGCTCCTACGGTCGCTCGGTTGTGGATCGCGTTCTGGGAATCAACCAATTGGAATTACGAAAAAATTTCGCTCTTAGAGCAATCTATCAATTTATTGATTGGAGCAGGAAGCGAGCGGCCCCTCGCCGAATTCATGTTAAACGAGTCGCACCTTCCTACTTTCGAAAAAGATCGAGAACCCTATTCTTTAAATCAATCCTTGGATCGATTTCTATGTTCTCTCACAAGCTCCGGAAGTTTAGACAGGGAAGAATGAATTCGATGCATTTCCAGCGCGGGTTTTGCGGGAATGCCGAAGTAAGCGACTTTTTCCGTGCTGTTTTCGGTAAGACCCGACATTCCCAAAAGGATCGATCCCTTTTTCATCGTGATTCCTTCCGCGACCGCCGCCTGACCGCCCATGATAACACCGTCCTCCAAAGTAACGGAACCGGCAAGAACCGTTCCACCTGCGATGAAAACGTAGTTTCCGACTCTACAATTGTGAGCGATGTGAACGTGATCGTCGAATTTCGTATAATTTCCGACGGTTGTGGTTTCAATCGTCGCACGATCCACCGTACAACACGCTCCCATTTCCACGTAATCTCCGATAACTACGTTTCCGATTTGAGGAATTTTGTGACGCACTCCGCCCTTATCGTAAAAACCGAAACCGTCCGCGCCGATCACCGTATTTGCATGGATGAGATTCTGTTTTCCAAGAATACAATCGTATCCGATCACGACTCCCGATTTTAATACGGTATCTTCTCCGATCTTCGCTCCGCTTTCCACGACAACGTTCGGATAAATTTGACAATTGTCTCCGATCTCCACATTCTCTTGGATCACGGCAAAGTCCATGATCGTAACATTCTTTCCTAATTTAGCGCTTTCATGAATACTCGCCCTGTTGGAAATAGAAGAAGTCGAAGATTTCGGTTTCTTTTCAAAGAGGGAAAGTAATTCGATAAATTTGATTCTTGCCTGATGTTCCGGAACGATCAATGCGGAGGAAAACTCATCGGCCAAGGACGGAATGGTAAGCGCCAACTGAACCTGTTTCACTTTCGGATTGGAGCTAAGATATTTTTTCGCCTCGAAATAATAAATTCGATCGGGTAGAACATTCGAATGATTTTCAATGTCTCCGATTCCGTTGACATCCATTTCTCCGCTACCCTTAAGTTCCAGACCGAGTATTTTCGCTAAATCTTTGGCTTTCATAAGATCACATTTTTATTATATAAAAAAGGACTCAACTCGTTTTTATATTATAATTCAATATAAAACGCAAACGGACACTGTTCGTCATGTTGTAAATGTGAATCTTTTTTGTAAAAAAGAGTCACAAATGGAATCGAAATTCGTATTGCCTGCCCATCCCAGCAATTCAAAGAAAATGCGGATTGAAAAGAATTTCTCGGAACTTATCCTAAAACTTTCTTAATCCGGCAAGTTCATGCGGAAAAGAAGCCAACTTTTAAGATAAGCTCCAATTCTTCACCGAAGAGTGGACTCAAAGAATTCAATTTTTTGAATGTGTTTTCTCGTTAGATCGATATCGTCCCAACCGTTTCGAATACGATTCGCAAAAGATTCGGACAAAGTAAAACGATACTTTTTATCGCCTACAAAGAGAAGGAACCGGTCCAGGTCCACGGTTATTTTCACTCCGTCGTTCGCAGTTACGAATTGTAGAATTTCTTCCACTTCTACGAAAGAAAGACAAACCAAAGCGATTCCGTTCTTCGCACAATTTCCGAAAAAGATATCCGCAAAAGAAGGGGCGATCACGGCCCTAAAACCGTAATCGGCTAAACTCCAAGGAGCGTGTTCTCTGCTCGAACCGCATCCGAAATTCTCGCCCGCAATCAAAACGGAAGCGCCCTTGTAACGCGATTGATTCAAAACAAAATTTGAATCCGGTACCTTGCCCTCTTCGTCCGTATATCTCCAGTTATGAAATAAGTGAACTCCAAATCCGGTGCGTTCCGTCTTTTTCATAAATTGTTTCGGGAGAATTTGATCCGTATCTATATCCTTTCCATACAGAGGAACCGCAATCCCTTCGTGTTTTGTCCAAGCCCGACTCATATTCTTTCCTCCTCTAATTCTCGAACCGTTCCGAATCTTCCCAGAACTGCGGCGACGACCGCGCTTTCCGGACTTACCAAATGTGTACGACCTCCCCTGCCTTGTCTGCCCTCGAAGTTGCGATTGGAAGTGGAAGCGCATCTTTCCCCCGAAAGCAGATAGTCGTCGTTCATCCCGAGACACATAGAACATCCCGGAAGTCTCCATTCAAATCCGGCTTCGATGAGAATTTTGTCCAGCCCCTCTTGTTCAGCCTGTCGTTTTACTCTTCCGGAACCGGGAACCACGATCGCCTTCACGTTAGACGACACTCGCTTTCCTTTTGCTACTCGAGCGGCCCTTCGTATGTCTTCGACACGAGCGTTCGTACAGGAACCGATGAATACCTTATCGATCTTTACGGAACTCATATCGTCGCCGGGATTTAACCCCATGTATTCTAGGGATCTTCTTGCCGCAGCCCTTGTTTCCGGATCGGGAAAAGCATCCGGATTGGGAACTTTGGAAAGAACGGGAACCACCTGTCCGGGGTTGGTTCCCCAGGTAACCATCGGAGAAACCTCACCGGCGTTCAAAACGAACGTCTTATCAAAAACTGCGTCCGCGTCGGACTTTAAAGTTTTCCAATATTCTACTTTTCTGTTAAACTCTTCGCCTTTGGGGCTGTAATCCCTTCCGGCAATATAATCGAACGTAGTTTGATCGGGCGCGACCAAACCGGCTCTTGCCCCCGCTTCGACACAAAGATTACAAAGAGTCATTCTTTCCTCCATGGAAAACTTTCTGATTGTTTCTCCGGAGTATTCGACGACGTAACCTTGACCTCCGTCCGTTCCGATCTTTCCGATCAAATATAAGGCCAAATCCTTCGCGCTTGCGTCCGAAGAAAGTTCTCCTATGATTTTTACCGAAAAATTTTTTGATTTTTTAAGACGAATTGTCTGCGTTGCTAAAACGTGTTCGATCTCGCTCGTTCCGATTCCTAATGCAAATGCGCCGAACGCTCCGTGTGTGGAAGTGTGCGAATCTCCGCAAACAATCACGGTTCCGGGTAACGTGAGTCCCATCTCGGGACCGACTACGTGAACGACTCCCTGATCCGGATGATCGATATCCAAAAGCTCGAGTGCGAATTCCGCGCAGTTTTTTGAAAGAAGTTCCATCTGTTTTTTAGAAACTTCCCCGGCTCCGTTCCAATCCCTATTCCTCGTGGAAACGTTATGATCCATGATCGCAAGAGTTCTGTCTTTTCTGCGAACCGATCTTCCTTTTTCCTTCAAAGCCGCAAACGCCTGAGGAGAAGTTACTTCGTGAAGAAAATGTCTATCCACGTAAAGAATATCCTCTTCTCCGTCGCGAACAACGACTCTGGACTCCCAAATCTTATCGTACAATGTCTTACCGGCCATATCTCCTCCCGATAAAAAGAAGATAGCAGAAAGAATCCTATAATGCAAATAAATAGGATTGATTGACATTATAACTAAAAGTTATAGATTAAGAATCGATGGAATTCAGACAGATCCGATACTTCCTCGAAATCAGGGACGCGGGAACGTTTCAAAAAGCCGCCGGTGCATTGGGCCTAACACAACCCGCCCTTTCTCGTCAGATTTTTCTTTTGGAAAAAGAATTGGGCTGCTCCCTTTTTGAAAGAGGTCCCAGACAGATACGACTCACCTACCAAGGAGAAGTTTTTTTAGGTTATGCGCTGAAAATGCGGGAACTCTGGGAAGAATTAAAATCCGGAATGAAAGAACCGGGCAAAGAACTCTCGGGAGAATTTTCCATCTCCGCCGGGGGAACCGTATCGGCTTGGATTCTCCCCGAAATTTTAAAGAAGATTCGAAAGAATCATCCGGATCTTGTCCTTTCCGTAAGAGAGGGGGATTCCTTGGAAACCAAGGAAGCGATTTTGTTAAACGAAGTCGACTTGGGAATCCTAACGGGACCCGTAAACGAGCACGGTCTCGTTTCCAGAGAGTTTCTCTCCGACAGAATCGTTCCGGTCGCGCCGAAAACGCATAAAATTTTTCAAAAGAAAAAACAAACGCTCAAAGACATTCAAGAAGAATCCTTCGTGTTTTTTCATCCCGCCTCGGCGATCCGAAAGGCGGTCGAAAAAAAGATCCGCTCGTTCGGAAAAACATTTCGTCCGAAAATCGGGATGGAACTTCGAAGCGTAGAATCCGTAATCAAAAGTATCGAGGCGGATCTGGGAATCGGATTTTTATCGGAATACAGCCTTACGCCCAAGCTCAAAGTGATTTCGATTCCCGAATTGTTCGTAGAAAGAAAATTTTATCTTTGTCACAAGAAATCGATTCGCCCGAGTTTGTCAAAACTCGCGGAAGCCTTGGTTCGCGAAACGAAAAGCCGATTTGAGTCTTCTCGCTCCTAAAAGAACACATCCCTCGCATAAAAATACGATACGGCGGAGCCGAAATTGAATTCTAAGATTCATTCAAGATTTCATGGATTGGAAGTTTAAAATTGAAATCAATTACAGGCGTTTGCCGTCTCGGTGATTCTCGTTTTCCAAAACGTGTTTTCAGCTCCCGCAAACGACCAAAATCGATTCATATTAGATATAAGTTTTATAGTCTTTGCCGCCAGAATCGGATCGGCTTGGCAAAAATTGATTAAAGTGTCGGATTGGAATTGTTGTAAACCGCCAAGAATTGCAGCCGCAAAGATAGCACGATCTTCCAACTTATTCGTCGTTCCGTAGTAGCTTAGAAAACCGGAAACCGGATGAATGATATGGGTCCAAACGTTCGCCGCCGCGCCGGAATTGGAAACGCCGCCGTATTGAAATCCGACCGGATTCAAACCGTTCCAGTCGTCCGTAGTTTGGGAATAGAAAGGACCGAATTGCGAGTAATCCACATTATGCATCAACTCATGATGGATCGTTGAAGCGTAATCCTCTTCGCAGCCATTGCAGGAAGCGATCCCTTGCCCGACCGAAAGATAAATTCCGTTTTCAGAACCGAGAGAAAGACCCCTTGCACCGCCGCCGCCATTAACACCGTTTATATACTTGACTAAATAAATTTTTTCCGCCTTCGCCTTGATCCAATACCCTCTCGGATATTTTGCAATTTGTGCGCGAAGGAGCGTAACGTAAACGTCGAGGTCCTCTTCCGAATAACTCAGATCGAACGTATACCAAGGAGAAGAGGGAGGCATCGTATGTGTAATGATCTGCACGTCTCTATCGTAATTTTCTACGCGGTTCGGATCATCCGGTTGTACGGATTGTAATAAAAGCAAGGACAAAAGAAATTCGTTCACTTTGTCGTCTTTTGGCGAGCACGCAACCATAGCCGAAACAATCAGAACAGAGAGAAAAAAGTTTTTCATCATATATCTTATTAAACAAATTCATACTCTCCGATTTGCTTCCGATTATAACTTGATTGAGTTAAAAAACGTTCCACTTCAGCGATCGTTCATCGCTACAAAAAAATAAAAAGGAAATTTGCGGAAGTTCCTGCGTTTTAGATGTCAGCGGATAGGAATTGGCGTTCATGATTGAAGAACGGCGGTTTTCCTGTGATCGGTTCGGATTCGAAAAGATACAAGAAAACCGAAATCGGAAATTAACCGAGAAAACTCAGGGTTTCATTTCTAAACTTCCGGTTTCATTCCGTGAGAAAAATCGTCGGTAAGAATTTCAAAAGCAGTTTTGCGGTTCGAGGTCAGTTTCAAAAATGCGAGATCCTGTTTCCTCTTCACGAAAAGTTCCGTGTTTGCGATCTTACTATTCAGACAATGTTTCCAGCCGCCCGGCGGATTCCAATATTGAAGACAGGCGAAGTCCCGAGGTTCCGCATAGATTCTTCCTTTCAATTGAATCTCACTTGAACTCGCCGAAAAATTCCAATCGAAGTAACGATACTTCGCTCTCGCGAAACTCGAAAGAGGATGATTGAGTTTATAATCCTTTCCTCGAAACCGAAATACGATCGGAGTGATCGCAGGGGTCCAAATAGGTCCGATCTTCAACTTTGCGGTGGCAAGTTCCAAGAAAGAATCCGCTTCTTCTTCGAAACCTACGACTTGCCCCCAAGCGTATTGATCGGTATGTTTGGACCCCCAGTTATGATTGTGGCTTCCGATCCAATTTCGAACTCGAATCTCTTTCGAGCCGAGTTTGAGGCTTCCCGAAATTTTCACTCCGGGATTTCCGACCAACACTTTCGCTTTCGGGAAACTTCCTTCGTACAAATTCTCGGGAAAAAGAAAAAGCGGAGGACTTCCGCCGGTGATTTTTAGATTCCAGAAAAAATTCTCGGGGCCTTTTTTATTTCCTGCCTTTCCTTTGAGATACGAATCGGTAAGTTCCGAATCTCCGATTTTTATCGATAAGGGCGTGGATTGAAATTTACATTTTTCGATCGGAAACTCGGACTTAGAAACGAAACGAGTATTTTTTTCTCCGTCGAAATATATCGCCCAGAGCTCGCCGATCGCATCTTCAGGGCGATTTTTAGGCGAAAAGATCGTATAACGAATCCAGACCGCCTGACACGCGTTAGGGTTATTGGCTCGTACAAACCAACTTTCATAGTGTCCCGTCTTATCGTTCGTTTTAAATCTCGGATGATTGAAATTGGATAGGATCGTGTTCATAATTTTCCCTAAATCGAAAGACTTTCGACTCTTCGTCCTCTTTCTCAAGTAGAATTCTCGCTCCGAAACGATATTTTTCTCTTTTCTATATCTTGAGATAACTCCAGCTTGAACCTTATTATAAAAATTGAATCAACTCCGAGAGGGATTGCAAATCGCCTTTTTCTTTTTTTAAGTAGGATCTCCAACCTAAGGATTTCGGAACTACGATATCCAATTCGTACTTATCTCCGCAATAAACCAAACTTTCCCCCGGAAGCCCGACCAAACGCATCGCCTCTTCGAATATTTTCGGAGAAGGTTTTTCGTATCCGAATTCCGCGCTTACGATCAAGGGATTCAAATGTTCTAATATTCCTTTCGCCTCCAAAAGATCCCTGAGTCTGTGATCCCAATTCGAAATCGCCCCGAGTCCCCAATTTTTATTCTCACAATAATCTTTGAGTTCCCAAAATCCGGGATCCACGTTCCAAAGTTCCGGGTCCGCAAATCTAGGATAGATGACCGGAAACGCTTTTTCAATCGGGACACGATCCGGAATTCTTTCCAAAAAATCTTCCAGTAATTCCTTCCACCAGCCGGGGGTTCCTCCCGAATGGAATCGATATTTATCCCTATGTTCGGGCGGCGCATTTTCGTGCATCTTATGCCAAGATTCCGAAAATGCTTTTCTGTAAAACTCTCCCGCGTTTTCTTCCTTTTTCAATCCCGCATCTTCGAGGATTTCAAGATAAGTTTCACCCGCCGATTTTTTCAGATGAAGAATCGTGTCTCCCACGTCCAGAAATAGATATTTATCATAACTCACGGACTTACTTTTTTCCACCCCGGCCTTTTTGCATCTCCGAATGAATTTTGATATCAAAAATGGCTTGTAAGTCGCATTAAAATATTTACTTTCTGGGTTTATGCCAGTTTCCAATTTCTCCATCGGAATTTTTATCTTTCGGGGAGTTACTCAACTCGACTTTACGGGACCTTATGAAGTTTTTTCAAGAATCCCGAACGTCAAAGTATTTCTATTTGCTCAAACGAAAAGTCCGGTTACCGCCGAATCGGGAATGAAATTGATTCCCGATTATGATTTTTCGGATTGTCCCGATCTCGATATTCTGCTCGTGCCGGGAGGTTCCGGAACAACCCCTCTTATGGAAGACTTCGAGGTCTTGGATTTTCTCAAAAGGAAAGCGGAGAATTCTAAATTCGTCACTTCGGTTTGCACCGGTTCTTTGGTCCTCGCTTCGGCCGGCCTTCTTGACGGTTATAAGGCGACAACTCACTGGCTTTCTTTAGATGCTTTAAAATTATTTCCGGTTCAGATTTCGGGGAAACGTTTTATCAGGGATCGTAACCGCATCACCGGCGGCGGGGTCACCGCGGGAATCGACTTTGCCCTTTTCTTAACCGCTGAATTTTTCGGAGCCGAACTCGCCGAAGAAATCCAACTCATGATCGAATACAATCCTTCTCCTCCGTTTACCTCGGGGCATCCTACCACCGCGACCTCTCATTTGGTGGAGAAAGTGAAGTTAAGTCGGGAAATCACTCAAAATCGGAGAAAGGCCGCCGCCATCCGGGTTTTAGCTTCGAAAAGCAGATGATCGATCCCGGGTCCGTTTTATTTTTAGAAAATCATAATTTCAGAATATTCAGTTTTCTTGATGAATAAAATGAGGCTCGTCCAGGTCCTTCCAAAGCGCCGAGTTGCCGATCGTGACCGACGCCTCGTGAATTTCGTTTAAAAACTCCGCTTCTTTTTCGGGAATTTTTCTCTTTTCCTTCGAGTCCAAAGATTCCTTTACGCTTGCAAGAATTTTATCCAAAAGGAAATGAATCGGTTTATCCCAAATCGCGGAAGTGACTACGATCACCATTCTTCTGTGAGGAATCACATACACGAACTGACTTCCCTTTCCGTTCGCCATAAACGTCTTTTTACCTTCGAATTGATGCGTCCAAAGTTGATATCCGTAATTTTGCGAAGCTCCCGGTTTGACGGCTTGTTTGATCCAATCGGGTTTGAGAATTTTCCTACCTCGATAGTTTCCGTTATCCAAATATAAAATTCCGAGCTTCATCATATCGATCGGCTTCAACCTCAAACCGAAACCCGCGGTCTGTCTCCCCGAAGGAGACGTATACCATTCATAACCTTTAAAATCGAGCCAGGAGAACAAAGTCTTTTCGGCAAATTGAAGCAGCGTCATACCCGCTTTGTTTTCCAAAACCGCGGCGGCAAGTTGGGAATCTCCGTTGCTGTAATCGAACTTCGTTCCGGGTTTGTCTTTGACTTCGGGTAACAACGCGATCACGAGAGGATCTTCCGCCGTCCTAATATCCTCCCGTTCCGGAAACTCGGACCAGCGCATTCCGGAGGCCATATGAAGAACGTCCCTGAGTCGAAGCGATTCCTTTCCTTCGAGTAAAGGGAAAGGCAGGTTTCCAAGAGAACGCAGGGAATCCATCACCGGTTCGTCCACGGTTTTTAGAACTCCTTCGAAATTTAAAATCCCAAGCAGAGTGGACGTAACCGTTTTTGTGACCGAATAAACGCTTTGATTGTGATTGCGGGTAACACCGCCCGCATAACGTTCCATAACCAACTTTCCGTCTTTTAGAATCAAAAGAGAACGAACCTCGAGTCCCTCTTCGCGAATGGATTTTGATAAACGAAGTAAAGGAATCGAGTCGAGCCCCGCGTCTTCCGGCAAGGCGATCGAAAAACCTTCGAAAGGAGTTCTATTGAGTTGTTTCGGAGCAAAAGAACGAGAGACACTTTTTAACGCTACTTCTCCCTCGTGTCCCGCGGACGCGCAGGAAAAAATCAATCCGACCCAAATCAGAAAAAGAAAAATTCTCATGGTAACACTCACTCTTTTTCATAAAAGATTCAAATCGAATCTTTTTCATTTAAATTCACGATTTTTGAAATTTATTTCCTACCGTTTTTTCGCACGGAACGGTTTCAAAATCGATTTTTCAACTCGGGATTCGAGTGGCTTTTTTCAAAACTTTTGCGAGAATTTATCGAAGAGTCATCGATGAATTCAAAATTCATTCTACATTCTTTTCTGATATGTTCTCTTTGCGTTTCCATTGCGACCTTGGATTGTTTGGTCCGAGTCGACTGGGATTCTCCCAATCCAAAAAAAACGAAAAAGGCTCCGTCCCCCGACGCCTTTCCCACAGCGGAAGAAGCCAACCTAACACAAGTGGAGCGAGCTCGACTCGTCAAAGAAGGAAAACGGACCGGACTTTCTCCGGAAGGTCTCGAACTCGTTCACGGTCAAGAATCCAAATTCTCCTACGAAAACGCCTGCACTCAACTTCTTGCCAAGTGCCAGTCGAATTGTATGGAAGAATGGTATCCTTTCACTTCCATCTTCCTGCCGATCATAGGTTACAGAAGCGCGAGGCAGAGGCAATGTATGGATCGATGCAATCAATTCTGTAAACTTCCGAGTCGAATCCTTTCGGGTGAAACGAGTACGACCCCTACAAGTCCCGGACCGCAATCTCAATGAGATTTTTCTAATGAAGAATATATCATGAAACACCATCCCTACCTTGCCCGGAAGTGATTAAAATGGACGTAAGTTTCGGCTCCGAAAATTATCGTAAGTTCATTCAATCGAAAATCGATCGGACCGAATGACTCGTTCAACTTCCGGAAATATTTCGAAGAACCCTGCTTAAAATTTCGGGTTCGAGTAAAAGAGCGAACGCAATTCCGCATAACGCACCCCATAGATGGGCGTCGTGATTGATTCCGTCCGCCGCTCCGCTTTTTGAGGAAAAATACGTATAAACCAAATACAGAACCGCGTAAATCGCCCCCGGAATCGGGATCGGTATGAACATCATATAAAGCGAAAGATTCGGATAAAAAAGAATCGTCGCGAACAACACTCCGCAAACTCCCCCCGAAGCGCCTAACGTCGCGTAAAGGGGATTTTCCCGATTTTTTCTCCAAGAGATGACGCTCGTAATCAGGATCGTACCGAGATAAAAGAGGACGAATTTGACCGGGCCTACCGTGATTTCCAGATTCTTTCCGAAAGAATAAAACGAAACCATATTGAAGATCAAGTGCATCCAATCCGCATGGATAAAACCGGAAGTGAGAAGAGTGTAATAATTTTTATCCCTTTGCAAACGATACGGAGTAAGAATGAACTTGCCGAGTTTTTGCTCGGATGCGAAACACCACGCACTCAGGCCGAAGGTGACGAGACAAATCAATATTGTGATCAAAATGGATTTCCTTTTTGTTAGTTTTCAGCCGACGGGTCGTTTGTTTGTATCGATAACATCTTATCCCTTAAGATAGCGGCTCTTTCAAAATCGAGTTCTTTTGCGGCTTTCATCATTTCTTCCCTGAATTTCTCCTTCAATTCTTCCTTGTTCGGAAATTTCTTAGAATTGAACTTTTTCTCCACGTCTTCCAGAATCAGATCTTCGGAAGACCGTTCCTTTTCCTCCCTTTCGATGATGTCTCCGACTTCCTTTTTGATCGTAAGAGGAGTGATTCCGAATTTAAGGTTATGATCTTCCTGGATCTTTCTACGGCGTTTCGTTTCGTCGATCGCCTTTGCCATCGAGTCGGTGATCTTGTCCGCGTAAAGGATCGCTGTTCCGTTCACGTTCCTCGCGGCGCGACCGATCGTCTGTATTAGAGATTTATAATTTCTTAAAAAACCTTCCTTATCCGCGTCCAAAATCGCGACCAAAGAAACCTCGGGAATATCCAAACCTTCCCGCAACAAATTGATTCCGATCAGAACGTCGTAGATTCCCTTTCTCAGATCCCGGATGATCGCGACCCGATCCAGGGTTTCCACTTCGGAATGAAGATAAGCCACCTTCAAACCGATCTCTTCGTAATAGTCGGTAAGATCTTCCGACATTTTTTTAGTGAGAGTCGTGACAAGCACCCGTTCTCCCGCCTCGATCCGTTTGCGGATTTCCACAAGAAGGTCTTCGATCTGATTTTTAGTGGAACGGACTTCCACGATCGGATCCAAAAGTCCGGTCGGTCGGATGATTTGTTCCACGATCACGGGACTTTTTTCCATTTCGTAATCCGCGGGAGTCGCGGAAACGTAGAGAGTTCTCGGAGTCAAAACCTCGAACTCTTCGAAATTGAGAGGTCTGTTATCGAGAGCGCTCGGAAGCCGGAAACCGAAGTCGACTAACGTCTGTTTGCGGGCCTTATCTCCCGCGAACATTCCTCCGATTTGAGGAATCGTAACGTGGGACTCGTCCACGATCAAAAGAAATTCTCCCTGAAAATAATCGATAAGACAAGCGGGACGTTCCCCGGCCTTTCTTCCCGTAAGATGCCTGGAATAATTTTCGATCCCGTTGCAATATCCCATTTCCTGGAGCATTTCCATATCGTAATTCGTACGGGATACGATTCTTTCCGCCTCCAAAAGTTTACCGTTCTTCCGGAAAAAATCCGCCTGAGCGTCAAGTTCCGCTTTGATGTTTTCGACCGCTTCTTTTACCTTGGGACCGGAGGTGATGAAGTGTTTTGCCGGATAAATATAAGCTTTTTCTAATTTAACAATCGTTTGTGCGCTGATCGGATTGATTCTGCTGATCGAATCGATCTCGTCTCCGAAAAATTCGATCCGAATCGCATCGGTATGATACGCCGGATAAATTTCGATCGAATCTCCCCGCACCCTGAAATTTCCCCTGGAAAAGTCTATGTCGTTTCGATTGTATTGAATATGCAGAAGTTTGCGGATCACGGCGTCCCTTTCGATCGTGTCCCCTACTTTTAGAGCGACGACCGAGTTTGTGTATTCCTCCGGAGACCCCAATCCGTAGATGCAGGAAACGGAACTGACGATAACCACGTCGGATCTTTCCAAAAGCGACGATGTCGCTCTGAGCCGAAGTTTATCGATCTCTTCGTTGATGGAACTGTCCTTTTCGATAAACGTATCGGAAGTGGGAACGTACGCTTCGGGTTGATAATAATCGTAATAAGAAACGAAATATTCCACCGCATTTTCGGGAAAAAATTCCTTAAACTCCCGGAAAAGCTGCGCCGCCAAAGTCTTGTTATGCGACAAGACCAAAGTGGGAAGCCCCAAATCCCGGATGACTTGCGCCATCGTGAAGGTTTTACCGGAACCGGTCACACCGACCAGAGTGACTTTTTTTTCCCCTTTCTGAAAGGAATTGGCGATATTTTCGATCGCCTTGATCTGATCTCCGGCGGGCTCGTATGAGGAATGAATTTTAAAAACGGACGCCATAAGAACTTAAGGCAGTTTTTTCTTTGCGTTGAACTGAGCTTGTTTTTTATCCTCTAGGATTTCAAGATCGAGTTCGTCAAAAAGTTTCTGCATGACCATCATGCCGCGCATCAATGTCGCGGTGGAGGAAAATTTTCCTCTTGCGATATCCTGTTCCAAATTCAGTTCTTTAACGTTGTTGATGATTTGGATAAAAAGAGTCTGAGAGCGATCTATGGAATATTCCACTTCGACTTCCGTGCCGTCCCCGTATTTCACCGCGTTTTCCACGGCTTCCAAAACTCCGATACAAAGATCGATCACGACGTCGTCCGGAGTTCCCTGGCTTTTGAGAAAAAACTCGAAACGACTTCGAACGTATTGCATCGGCTGATACGCGATTTTGCCGAGCAGAATATAACCGTCCTTAGGCGGGATTTTTTTTCCTTGGATCGAATCGGGATGAATGTGAAATTCTTTCGCGTTGAATTTGTTGCGTTTCGCATAACCCGATTTTAGGAAACCTTCCAAAATTTTTCCTACGATGAAATTTTCAACATCGGGTTCGTCTTTGAACTTGCGGAGAGTATCCATCCGAATCCAGGCGAAAAAATCGTTCACGGTTCCGGTCAACCCCTGAGAAAGCATCGACCAAATTTGTTTTTCGATTTCTTCTCTAGAGAGATGGAAACTCATACTTTATCCATTGAGATGCAGAATTATGAAGGTGTAAATCCGTTTTTACCAGGACTTAATTTGACGCATCGCTTCGTACGAAATCACTGCGACTGAATTGCTTAAGTTCAAACAACGGGAAGAATCTTCCATCGGAATTTTTAAGATCCGTTCCTCACTCCAGAAATTTTTCATCTCCGCGGGAACTCCGGAAGTTTCGTTTCCGAACAAAAAAGCGTCTCCGTCTTTATATCTTACGGCGGTATAAGAACGCGTGCCGTAAACCGAAATCAAATACGGATCGGTTCCGGACGGAAGCGCCGCTTTATAATCTTCTAAAGAAGAATGAAAAGAAATTTTTACCTTATCCCAGTAGTCCAATCCCGCTCTACGCGCCGCTTTTTCCGAAAGATCAAACGACGCTTGTCCGATGATGTGAAGTTCCGCTCCCAAGGCCACACAAAGTCTCGCGATGTTTCCGGTGTTGGGAGGGATTTCGGGTCTGTAGAGACCTATATGCAAAGACATAGGATCATTTTTTATTTTTGTTCAAGGAGTTTTGAAGGATCGCTCCGAAAGAACTCGTGGAAGCGCCCGCGTCCGAGCTCAAATAACTGCTGTAGTCCATTCTTTCCTGAATCTCTTTCGCCTTTTGAATCGAAAGAGAAATCTGTTTTCTTTCCGGATTTACTTCCATTACAAAAACGTCAATTACTTCCCCGGGTTTAAAACTTTGACTTAAAGGAACTCGATTCGAAACTCCGGTTTCTCTTCCGGGAACGAGACCGTTAAAATGATCGTCCAACTTTACGAACAAACCGAAGGGTTTGAGAGAATCGATCGTTCCCTTTACGATGTCCCCTTCCTTAAACGGAACGGTTTGCGCCCAAGGATCCTTTAGGAAATCCTTAACCGTTAATGCGAACTTCTGATTTTCCCAATCGATTCGAAGAACTCTGGCTCTCAAAGTTTGACCGACTTGAAATTCTTTTTCGAGTTCCGGATTTTTTTTATAAGTCGCTTCGCTGATCGGGATGAGCGCGGTAAGGCCGTCCATCTCCACGATCAAACCGAAATTCTGAATCGTTTTCACCTTACAAGTGACGAACATTCCCTCTTTCAGTTCTTGTTTCAAAACTCCTAATTTAACTTCTTTCGCTCGATCGGAAATTTTCTTTTGAGAAACGACGAGTTTGCCTCTGGCTCCGAAGTCTTGGATTAAAAACTTCTGACGTTTTCCGACGAGCCCCGATTTTTTTAACTCCGGATCGATTTGCGAGAACGGACAAAACGCGGTGAAATCTCCGATCTTAACTTCCGCTCCGCCTTCGCCTTCGGCAATGAATTGTCCGAGCACAGGGATCTCGGATCTTTTAGCGATTTCTAATAGATCTTTGTTGAGTGAATCTCCGCTCAAACAAGTCGTAAAATGAATGTCTCCGTGATCCTCTTTTAAGAAGTAGGTCTCGATCTCTTCTCCCGGATTCGGAAGTCCGGATTCCATAAACTCTTCCGAAGAAATGATTCCCGGAAGTTTTCCTTCTTTTGAGGTGACAAAAACGAAATCCTTCTTTGCGGAGTTAACGATTGCGGTGACTCTTGTTCCGGCTTCCATCGCCTTTTTCTTTTTAAAGGACGCGTCCAACATTTTCTCGAAGAGTTCTTTTTCGGATTCTTTCATTTATTTTTTCCTCTCTTTTTTTGACTGGAAGCCGGTTCCCTTTTTTCAGGCGGATAAGAAATCTCTCCCGCGATCGTTTTGCGGAGAGATTTCAAATTCTTTAAATCGACGAGCGGATCTTCCGTAAAAATATTTATGAATGCGGGTTTACCTTCTCGAATTTTTCCTTCGTGAGGCGCTTCTATAAAACCGCAGGTGGATTCGGTGGCGATCCGAATCGTCTCTTCGTTTCCGAGCGCACTCGCAAGAATTTCCATTTCTTTCCAACCTCCGATTCCGGGATGAACGTGAAGATAACCCGTACCGGATGCGAGGAGCGGACTTAGATTTTTTTGTCCGATTAAAAATGCAAGATAGGATTTGTATTCCTTCTCCGCATTCAAGCGATCTTCCTCGGAAAGACCGGAAAGTTTTCCCGCAAACTCGGGTTCGGGGGCGATGTTCTTTGCAAAGTAAGAACTCCATTCTTTCATCGCGGTTAAGTCGGTTTCCCATTCGGGAGTTCCCGCGATCTTCTGATAGTAATAAACCGAAAACATAGGACCCCAGCTTATATTGCGGAACACACCCGGAGAAATTCTCGCCGAAATTTCGTTCGGAACCGGATGATACAGAACGGGAATACCGGCGCCTATTCCTTCGAGAATACTGAATTCATCCCCAAAGGCGGATAACGCTAGTTTGATTCCTTCGGCATCCGCGGCTTTTTTCAACTGATATAAAAACGGACCGTCGAAAGCGAACGACTCGCCCTCTTGATAACGATAAAACAAATGTACGAAAGAAGAAGGTCTTTTTTTGATCTTAGACACCGCTTCTTGCGAAGAACGAATTAGATCATACCCCGGAAGATTTCCTAAATTCTTCGTCTCGGAACTTTCAGCGATCCACGGGGCCTGCGACTTTTTTACCCAGGGAGAATTTTTTTCCAAACGTTGTGCGTCTTTCAAAAGCGTTTCGACCCAAGCGGGATCTCCCACGGAAAGAATTCCGGTAAAACCGTGAGCCAAAAAAGATTGCAACGAAAGATAAACTCCCGCCCTATCCTTTTGTCCTCCGAGCGAGTCCGTGGAAAGGACCACATTCGCATCGCAAAAACCCGGAAGCGCGTAAGAAACTTTTCCCGAGAAAGAATTTATTTTTTTGATCGAGACGACTTTACCGTTTTCAATTCGGATTTCGGAAGGTTCGGAATATTCTTTTTTTTCGGGAAGAAGATATCGAACCGCGTTTAAGGTGATCGACTTCGCCGACACGGTTATCGATAGGAATAAAATGGAAAAGACCAAAACCTTACAAAGAACGATTCGCCGGAATTCGGAAAGATGCCTCTTTTTTCCCTTTCTTAGAATGACTCTCTTGACAAACAAAACAGACTCCGGAATGCTCATGGATGATGGGGCAGGAAATCCGAGATATATCCGACAATATCCGGTTAACGATCGAGAACGGAAAAATCCTTTCTTTGAAGACCCACAGAATGACTCATTCTGTCGAGGAACATATCCAAGAGGCAGTCGGACTGATTCTGGATAAGATAACTCATCCTACTCTGGTTCCTACGATTTATACTATAATAAAAGAGTTGGCAATCAACGCCTGCAAAGCAAACCAAAAAAGGATTTTTTTCGAAGAAAAAGGTTTGGATCTTCACGATACTTCCGATTACGAAAAAGGAGTTCGAGAATATAAGAGCATCTTTAGCGAAGCGATGTCCGAACGTTACGGAGAAAAGGCGAAAAAAGAAGGATACTATTGTCTGATCAACTTTGACTATGCGTTGAATGGAATTCGGATCGAAGTAATCAATAACGCTGCCATTACGGGGCAGGAAGAAAAATCCATCCGCGAAAAATTGGAAAAAGGAATGCGCTACAACGATATAGCGCAATTCTATTTGGACAATGCGGACAACACGGAAGGCGCCGGAATCGGTTTAGCTCTCATTTTAATCATGCTCAAGGGAGAAGGAATCGATCCTTCCTATTTTAGAATCATCATTCGAAAAGACATAACGATCGCAAGATTGGAAATCCCTCTCACTTCCGACTTTCAGAGTCTTCGAAAATCCGATCATAAAAATTAAATGCGACTTCCACTCACCGTTTGTATCATAACACTCAACGAACAAGACAATCTAGAACGTTGTCTGAAACCTCTGGACTTCGTTTCGGAAATCATCGTCGTGGATTCCGGTTCCAAGGACAAAACCGTCGAAATCGCAAAAAAGTATAAGGCGAAGGTTCATAAAAGAAAATTCGACGACTACGTTAGTCAGAAGAACTTCGCTCTTTCCCTAGTGAAAAACGAATGGGTTTTGACTTTAGACGCGGACGAGGAAGTTTCTCCGGGATTAAAAGACGAGATTTTGGCCCTTTTTCAAAACGGACTTCCCGCCGCGGACGGCTATTCCACTCCGAGACTGACTTGGTATTTGGGAAAATGGATCCGCCACGGAGGTTGGTATCCCAATCGGCGCATCCGTCTTTTTCATCGTTCCAAAGGTAGGTTCGGAGGCGGCTTAGTGCACGAAACGATCCACCTCCACGGTATATGCAAAAAACTTAATTTTCCAGTGTATCATTTTTCGTATAAAAATATCGGAGATCATATCCGTTACATCAACGCCTATTCCGAGTTAGGCGCTCAAGAAAAACACAGGGCGGGAAAAACAAGCGGTCTTTTTCATGCGTTTCTGGAAGGATTTTACAAAGCGTTTTGGATGTATTTTATACGGTTCGGATTTTTAGACGGGAAACAAGGTTTTGTTCTGGCGATTTTCGGATTCTATTATAATTTTCTAAAGTATATAAAACTGTATGAGCTGAATCTAAAGGATAAAAAAGTAAAGTGAGTCCGCTTCTTTTGAAACGGTAGGATTTGAAAGTCATTCGATAATTTTTTACTAATTTATCCATAACGGCATCGAAAAGGTTCGAGTACAAAAAAAACCGGCTAATCGCGTAAGCAACCGCCGGTTGAATAGGTTTCAATTCTGTACGTCCAGTTAATTGGACCGGTTCTTATCGGTCAATGCCTTCAAGAAAGTTACGATCGACTTTATATCGGATTCGGAAAGTTCCTTACCCAATTGAAGATGAGCCATTTTTTTGACCGCTTCTTCCAGGGTTGCCGCTTTTCCGTCGTGAAAATAAGGCGCCGTAATCGCCACGTTTCTAAGAGAGGGAACCTTAAAGACGAAAGCGTCCGCGGAGTTTTTGGTCAGATCTTGACGACCTTTATCCGCCGTATTTTCATACGGATTTATCTGGCCCAGTTTACGGAAGGAGTTCCCGCCCAAAAGAGGACCGACGTGACAAGTGGTGCAACCCGTAGTCAAAAACTTTTCCAGACCTTCTTGTTCTTCCGCAGAAAGAGCCTTATGATTTCCTCTTTGGAAATCGTCAAAACGATCTTGGGTTTTCAAGGTTCTTTCAAAGGCCGCGATCGCACCCGCAATATTATCGTAAGTGATGATTTGAACTCTGGTCGAATTTTCTTCCGTTGACGAAACGGGATAAGCCTTTATAAAAAGGTCTTGGTATTCCGGTATTTCGGCAATTTTCTTTTCCACTTCCGCAGCGGAAGGCATGGCCATTTCCACAGGATTTAAAATCGGACCCTTGGCCTGTTCTTTCAGATCTTTGGCTCTCCCGTCCCAAAACTGAGCCAAATGAAAACCCGCGTTCAAAACGGTCGGAGAATTTCTGGCCCCGTTTTTCCCAAACGCTCCGGGGGATGTAGGAAGATTGTCCACGCCCGCGGCTTTCCCGACAACGTTATGACAGGAATTACAAGACTGCGTATCGTTCGCGGAAAGCCTCTTTTCGAAATATAATTTTTCACCCAACCGAATCAATTCAGGGGGATCCGCTTCTCCGCCGGGCATTTTATCCGGAATGGTTCCAAAGATTTTTTTGGAATCATCGATCAGTTTTTTCGTTTTTTCCGACGGCCCACAAAACGCCAAAAAGGTCCCCAGAAACGCCACACAAAGTATTCTCGCTGTAGAATGTTTCATACCAGTTCCTCTCTTTTATTTTAGAATGATTCTAAAACGAGATTTTATTTAAAATTATACTAAATTTCAATTCTTTTTCAGATCCTGCCTTCGTTTTTTCCGTTCAATTTGAAAGACCAAACCTTGGGCGTTGATCTTGGAATCGAATCCGAGAAGCATTTCCTCCTTTTCTCCCAGAATGATTCCTTGGGTCAAAAGTTCCCTCTCCAAGTAAGCTCTGATTCTTCCCGTACAAAATTCGAGTAGAGCCCCTCCTTCCAAGCCGGACCTTTCCCCGGAAGAAAGAATATTCTGCATCGCGTGTAATCCCTGTTTCATCTGACGCGCTCCGGATTCTAAGTCTTTCCAAACTCCGAAGTGAGTAAGGTAAGCCTTGTCCGCACCCGTGGAAAGAATTTTGTCCACCGTATTCATAGCTTCTTCCGAATCGAAATCGGTGGGAGTCGTAGAAGGATAAAGAATCGGATTTTTTCCGACGGCGAAGTCCTTGTATCCGAGTCCGAAAGAATCTCCGGTAAAAATTCCGTTACTCAAGGAATCGAATATGCAGAAATGATGATTCGCGTGCCCTCTTGTATAATAAAATTTGAATATTCTTTTTCCCCATCGGATCTCTTCTCCGTCTTCCGGACTTTTTACTCTTTCTTTGGGAACGGGAAGGATCTCTCCGTATAACTTCTTAAAGTTTTCTTCTCCGTAAACCTGGATCGAACTTTGAATCAATCTTTCCGGGTTGATGAGATGGGTGGCCGCTTTCGGATGTGCGAGGATCGTCGCGTTAGGACAATGTTTTGCCAACAAACCCGTTCCTCCCGCGTGATCCAGATGAACGTGAGTGACGATGATGTATTTTACGTCTTCGGGTTTACGTCCGACCTTACGTAATTCTTCCAGTAAAATGGGAACCGCGAGGTTCGTGTTGTTTTCCACAAAAGCGGCCTCTTCTCCTTCGACGACCAGATAAGCACACGCGACTCCCGGCGAGATATAATCGCAGTCGATCGTATATAGTCCGGGAAAAACTTCCTTCTCGTAAAACAACATACAAATTCTCCTTGATATATAATCGTAAGTTTATGAGACAGAATTTTCTTGTAAAAACCCGTGATTGCGGGAACTCTTGCGTAAATGAATCCCACATTCGTCGGCCTGTCCGTCGCTTTTCTGTCCGTTCTGATAGCGATACTTTTGGAAGGCGCACATTTCCTTTCCTTCTTCAAAATTTCCGCGCTTCTTTTGATCGTCGGAGGTACCGCGGGAGCGACGTTTGCCAGCTTTTCCTTAGAACAAATCAAAGACCTCGTTTTCAACCTTCAAACCGCAGTTTTTCCAAAACGTAAACTTCCTCTCGGTGAAATCTTTTTGGATTTTGCGGAAAGAGCCCGTAAAAACGGTCTACTTTCCCTGGAAGACAATCTTAAGTCCATCCAAGATCCGTTTCTTCAAAGAGGAATCCAACTCATCGTGGACGGAACCGATCCTCGTGCGGTGGAAGAAATTCTTTTTGAGTCCGCTCTCGCTACGGAAGACAAAGAAGCGAACTCTGCAAAAATCTTAGAAACCGCAGGCGGATTTTCCCCAACGGTCGGAATCATCGGAACCGTAATGGGCCTTGTCGGAGTTCTTGAAAATTTGGGCGCGGGTACCCGAGCGCTCGGAGAAGGGATCGCCACCGCATTCATCGCGACCTTTTACGGGATCGCCTTCGCAAACCTTCTGTTCTTTCCGCTCGCAAACAGAATCAAATCTTGGTCCAAGGAACAATCGGATCGCAGACAAGCAATCATCCGAGGAGTGATCGCCCTTCAAAGCGGAGACAATCGCAGAATACTTATGGAAAGAATGACTCCGTTCATCGGTTGAGAATTTAAAAAAAAACGCTTTCGCATCGGTGATACCGAACTCGAGGATCACGGCGGGCTCAAATGAATTCCATTTTCCGAATATTCTCAAACGATATCCACGTCGAGTTCGGAGAGAATATCTTCGAGCTCCCTTTTGTTCCGAACTTCGATCAGACGATCTTCTCCGTATTCGCCCGCTTCGAGCCGAACCGCAAAGTAACCTGCGCCGTCGTTTCCTCTTAAGGAACTCACGTCCAAATTGATCAGATCCAAGTCCTCGTCCAAAACCGGAGTCAAAAGAAGGTATTGATTTTCGTCGATCTCCAAAGCTTCAGCGACGATAAAGGAATGAGGATTTCCGTCCTCGTCCAGAAGTTGAACGGATTCCCTTACCTGTTCCTCGTGTGTTCCGGAGTCTTGGAAAAGATCGTCCATCTTCAGGCTCCTTCCGTTCCGGAATCGAATTCAAACGGAAGTTTATTCTTTTTTGCGAAATTACATTCTTTGCATGCGGGAACGAGATTGGCCTTGATGGACTTTCCACCTTTTGCAAGAGGAATCAAATGATCCATCGTCAATTCCTCCGGGGGAAATTTTTTACCGCAGTAGTGGCAGATCCCGGCGGCTTTTTTCTTTTTCCACCAGGGAGTTTTGCGAAGATCCTTTGCGATCCTTCTTTGTTTTGCGAGTTCTTCCTCGCCGATCCAAAATATCGGTTCTTCGGGTTCCATTCAAAAATTCTAATCTTTATAAATCGCCCAATCGGAACCCGGACCGGAAACGGAAAGTTTCGTAAGATCGCTTTTGTTGGTCGCAAAAATCCCTTCCCGCAAACCGGATGCGGTTAAAAACAAGGTATCGCCCTGAGAAAGAACTTCTCCTTCTACTTCGACACTTCCGCTTAGGACGATCAAAATCCGAAACACGGATTCTTCGTAAACATTCGGAATTTGGAATATCTTTTCCTTTCCGGAAATTTCCAAGGTTTCCATCAAAAATTTATCGTTTGCCGTTAGACGAAATCTCTTGCCTTCGTCCCAGGGTTTAGGCGCGGGTTTCATTACGTCGTCCTCGTTAGGCCCGCCGTAATCCAAAACGTCGAGCGCCTTTTCGAGATGAAGTTCCCTAGGCCTTCCGTAGTCGTAAACCCTATACGTGGAATCCGAGGATTGTTGTACTTCCATCAAAAGGATTCCCTCGCCGATCGCGTGGATTTTTCCAGGATTCAAAAGAAAAGCGTCCCCTTCCCTAACTGCAATCCGTCTCAAAACCGCCTCGGCGCGATTTTGTTCCACGAGAGTTTTGAATTCTTCCCTGTTCGTTGCATTAGAAAAACCGCATATAAGTTGGGAGCCGGGTTCCGCCCGCAAAACGATCCAGGCCTCTTTTTTTCCCGCGCTCCGCGGATCGTATTTTTCCGCGTATAAATCGTCCGGATGAACCTGGACCGAAAGTTTTTCCTTTGCATCGATGATCTTGATCAAAAGCGGAAACGGTTTTCCTCGAAAAGGTTTTCCCAAAATCGAATCCGTGTTTTCCAGATACGCCGTTCGAAAACTTTTTCCGGCGAGCGGGCCGTTGGCGATCACCGAAACTTCGTTTCCGTAATCCGATACTTCCCAGGATTCTCCGATATTTCCTTCCGGAATTTTTCTTCCCGGAAAATCTCCGAGTTTTCTACCGCCCCAGATTCTCTCCTTATAGATGGGATGAAAACGGATCACTTTCTGCATAAGACCTATTTTTTCCCCCCTTCCAGGAGTTCAATTTTTACTTTGAGACGATTTTTCTTAAAATGAACGAACCCTTCCGGTTTGAGTCCGGAAAGATCCAGTTCGTAGATTTTTCCGGGAAGTAGTTTGCCCGCTTCCGCTTCCAAGTTTAGATTTCTAAAACTTTTATACGTCCCTTTTCCGCCGCAGGAATCGCAAAATATGTTCGAACCTCTGCAATCCGGACAAAGAACCCGCACGACCAGCGGAATTTTTGCGGAAATAGGAAAGTTTAATTCTTCAGGAGTTAAGAGAATTCTAATATCGTAATGTATTCCGGAATACTTTTTTCTTTCTCGGTTTCTCATTCCCGCGCGGAGAAGTCCCTTTTTTGCCAGTTCGACGGCTTGTCCGGCATATAAAATCCTGGAACTGGGAATCCGTTTGATTCGCAGCTCGACGTTTTGTTCGTTCCGCGCGTTTAGGGAAGACTTAAACTTAAAAAGAATCTCGGGATGTTTGGAAAGATATTGTAGATCGTATTCTTTTCTCAGAGTGGGATGTGTAAGCGTCTGATAGGAATATGCAAGTTTTTGAAAAAGATCCGAAGATCCCGTTTCACGGTTGTCCGGATGAAAAATTTTAGCCAATTCCCTATAACGCGACTTCACACTTTCTACGGATGCGAGCGGTGAAAGACCCAGATTTTTATAATGATCCTGGAAGTCCGTTTTGGATACCGGATCATTCATACAAAAATTCTAATCCTTCGGAAGATTCTCCTGATAAGGTCCTCCGTTTTCCACTTCCCTAAGAGTGGTCTCCACGTCTTCCGAGGCCGTTTTGATATTTCCTTCCACATACTTATCGATTCGACGAATGATTTCCAAGAGGTTGGTTCTATAAATTCGTACGAGTTTTACCCTTTGAGCGGGCTCTCGAATGGTAGCCACGTTATACACGGCTTCCTTCGTACCTGCGTCCGTTTTTTTTCTCACGACTAATTCGATCGAATCCGCTCCTTCGTTACCGATCTTATCGTTTTTCAGAATGCTGATTTCTTCGTACTGAGGGCGCATTTTGGAAATTAACGATTTCCTACTCCAAAACACGATCGATTCCAACTTCAAGGGAGAATTTTCCGCGCCTGCCCCCGAAACTTTCAATACGAATCTGAGATCGAGCATATAACGATTTCTGCTTTGAGGAATTTGATCCTCGTACGCGGGAATGAACTGACTGTAAAGATTATCTTGTATTTGTTTTTTTTTGCTTAAAAATGCAAGCCGACTTTCTATTCTTTTATGAAACTCCGTAATATCCTTTCCTAATATTTCCAAATCCTTGATTTGGCCCCGTTCATAAGGTAGGATTTTTACTTTCCCATCCGGTTCGAACTCTTGACTCAAAATACCGGCAAAGGCGGAAATCAAAATCAGGAAATAAAATAATTTTTCTTTCATTGTCGATTTTTCCGGACGGCGTCCTCTATTAGTTTCGGAGGTTCTCGGATTTTCCCCATAATTTTATCAAAAATAGATTGAACTTCTCGTCAAATTCTGGGAAAAGGAAAGGAAGGGTCGGTATGGAAATCAATCACAGAAAATCGGGAGAAACAAACATCGTAAGCCTTTCAGGCAGTCTCGACATCTATACTTCAATCGATCTCAAAACATTCTTCGAAAACAACATCCACAAAGATAACAAAAACGTAGTCGTAAATCTTGAAAAACTAAACTACATCGATTCTTCCGGAATCGGAATGTTAATCAAACAATTGAACTACGTGCAAGACCTGAGCGGATCCTTTTTCATCGCGAACATGAAACCCGCAATCGAAAAAGTCTTCAAAGTCGCCGGTCTGACCTCTTACTTCAAAACCATCAGCCCCGCAGAATTCAGTTCCAATTATCCTTAATTACCGATTCTTGAATTTCAACGGATAGAGAACGTTGTACTAACGTGAATTCGCGGTGAAAGTTTGGGCGAATCAGAAACTCGAGTGCAACGACTCTGAACTCAAGGGAACGCTCACTACCATAACCAACCCCCACAAGTACTTGGATCTCAAGATAAATCTGTCGGAATTACGACAAATCTTCTGTGAAACTTACGCCTGCAACGCGATCCTTAGAGAGCGTTGCATTGAGTTTCCCCTAATTTTGGGTGGTGGGGCGAATAAACTCTATTTCGCTCTCTACGGGTCGCGAAATTGGTGGAAAGGCTCGGGAGGCTTTTCTCTATCAGAAAATCATACTTTTTGCAAGTAAAAAGCTCCATTCTTGTCGGAACACTTGAAAAATGTGCGTTTTTGATCCTTCTTATTCCAAAAACCTTCTTAACTTGTGGGGTTGGTTATGGCTCCCCACGGGTCGCTCGATTAGTGCGGCTTAGGTTGCAATCTAAGTATTTGTTGGGTAAGGTTATCTGCTTCCGACGGGATCGCTCATCTCAGCTTCGCTGAGAAACAACGCTTTCGCTTCG